>NZ_AP025515.1:718181-1436362 GCF_024347655.1 Vibrio toranzoniae
CAGCATTGTCTTCCACACCGTCAATACCATCGGTATCAGCAGCCAAAGCGAATATGTTGTCTTGCCCTTTAAGTTCGTTATACAAACTTAAAAGGAACTCACAGTTGCGCCCACCGCGTCCATTGCCTTTAACGGTTACCGTAGTTTCACCACCTGAAAGCAGCACACAAGGGGTCTCGAATGGGTGCTTGTTATTAGCCACTTGTTTGGCCAATGCAGCGTGTACCTTCGCGACTTCTCGCGCTTCACCCTCAATACAATCACTCAATACATAAGCAGGAATGCCCAAACCTTCGGCCTCTGCAGCAGCGGCTTCTAACGCCGACATTGGGGTCGCGATAATATGATGCTCGGCGTTGTTCCAACAGGCGTCATCTGGCTTAACGGTTTCTGATTCTGGATTATTCAACCATTCAAACGCCGAGTGTGGTGTTTCTATTTGGTAGCGTTCTAAAATTGCCATCGCATCAAAACGCGTGGTGGTGTCGGGTACAGTTGGACCCGATGCAATCACACTGATGTCATCGCCCGGCACATCCGAGATCGCCAATGACACGACTCTTGCTGGATACGCCGCTTTTGCTAGTCGCCCACCTTTGATTAACGATAAGTGCTTACGAACGCAGTTCATCTCATCAATGGCTGCGCCAGATTTAAGCAGCGCTTTATTGATTTGTTGCTTCTCTGCCAAGCTGATGTCGCCACCGGGCAAACTGAGCAGTGCAGAACCGCCTCCAGATAATAGACATATCACGGTGTCGTCTTCGTTGAGGTTACTCACTAATTCCAGCGTACGTTGACTCACTTCTAAGCCCATCGCATCGGGCACGGGGTGCGCTGCTTCAATCACTTCAATATGTTCGCAAGGGGCGGTGTGCTCATAACGAGTCACCACCAAGCCTTCAAGGTCACGCAGTGCTAGGTCTTGTTGTTTCTTTGCCTGCCAAACCGCTTCAAGCTCAGCTGCCATCGACGCAGCTGCTTTCCCCGCCCCGATAACGACAATTCGCCCAGCTTGATCAGCCGAGCGATAAAATATGTCTTGAGGTAGAAAAGGTTCGATGTGATTTTTAGGTAGCGCCTGATTAACAGCACTTGAGAAAAGGGTTTGCAGAAACTGCTTAGCATCAATGTCCATCAGCCACTCCTTAGTTGACGGAGAAAAAAGAACCCCAATACAAGGCAAAAGGGTGCCTGCTAAGATCAAGTTGGAAAGGAACAACTTCAACCTTTGCCTCGTATCAGGAACGCGTATAAAAGGAGACGAAACTACGCGATTTATAAACAAACTGTTTGAAACTGGTGGGCTAACTCATCGATGTGCTGTCGAGGCGTAAAGTAGATTCACAATTCGACATTACATGCGATGCCAGCCCGTATTCATCATTTAAAAAGAGCTTAGCGAATCGAGTGGTCAGAACGTTTCTCAATCGCTTGGATAAGCGCAGAATGGTCCCACCCTTCACCGCCCATTTCGGCGCACTCGCCAAACAACTCTTGAGCGTTGGCCGTATTCGGTAGTGCGACACCTAATTCTTGTGCGCCCGTTAACGCTAAGTTAAGGTCTTTTTGGTGAAGTGAGATTCTAAAACCTGGATCAAAAGTGCCTTCAACCATGCGCTCGCCATGCACTTCCAATATCTTAGAGTTAGCAAAGCCACCTAAGAGCGCCTGACGTACACGTGCTGGATCAGCGCCTGCTTTCGAAGCAAACACGAGCGCTTCAGAGACCGCTTCAATATTCAGTGCCACAATGATCTGATTAGCCACCTTACAAGTTTGACCCGCACCGTTATCACCCACCAGCGTGATGTTCTTACCCATGACTTCAAACAGTGGGCGTGCTTTATCAAAAGCATCTTGTTCACCGCCAACCATGATAGTCAAGGCGGCGTTAATCGCACCCACTTCACCACCCGAAACCGGAGCATCAAGGTATGAAGCACCGCCTTCATTGATACGTGCTGCAATGGCTTTGGTCGCGATTGGCGAGATTGAACTCATATCGATAACCAGCTTGCCCGTTGATCCGCCCGCAGTTAGGCCTTGCTCGACACCTTTATCACCAAACAGGACGTCTTCCACTTGAGGTGTGTTTGGCACCATAAGAATAATGACATCCGCTTGCTCTGCGGCTTCAGCTGGGGAATGACAAACCGTAGCGCCAGCTGCAACCAAATCAGCTGGAGCAGCGTTGAAATGATCCGACAGAATCAAATCATGACCCGCTTTTTGAAGGTTACTCGCCATAGGTTTACCCATGATGCCAGTTCCGATAAATGCAATTTTAGACATGTTGTTCTCCTTAACGTTTGAGGGTTACCAGACGCAATTAACGGTACTGGTTTAGCCAACCAAGGCCTTCGGTCGTTGTCGTTTTCGGTTTATATTCGCAGCCAACCCAGCCTTGATAGCCAAGCTCATCAAGGTAGTTAAGTACGAATGGATAATTGATTTCTCCAGTACCCGGCTCGTGTCGACCAGGGTTATCTGCCAGCTGTACGTGAGCGATTTGACCAATATTCTGCTGCATGGTCGGTGTAAGATCGCCTTCCATAATCTGCATGTGATAAATATCGTATTGGATAGAAAGATTATCGCTCGCCACCTCTTTAATAATGGCTTTCGCTTGCTCGGTGGTGTTTAAGAAAAAGCCCGGAATATCACGCGTGTTAATCGCTTCAATCACTAGGCTAATGCCTTCGGCAGCCAGAGCGTTTGCGGCATAGTGAAGGTTAATCACAAAGGTCGCCTGAGCGTCTTGCGGAGTGACACCTTGTGGCACAATGCCAGCCAAACAGTTCACCTGTTTACAGCCCAGTTTCTTGGCATAAGCTATCGCTTTAGGTACGCCCGCCTGAAACTCTTCAACGCGTGCTGGGTCAACCGCGATACCACGGTCGCCAGCGTCCCAATCCCCTGCCGGCAAGTTAAATAGCACTTGCTCCAGATTATTAGCCTCAAGCTTTTGTTTAATCTCATCCGCATCAAAGGCGTAAGGGAAAAGGTACTCCACACCTTGAAAACCCGTCTCTGCGGCGGCTTCAAAACGGTCCATAAAATCAACTTCCGTGAATAACATTGACAAGTTTGCTGCAAATTTTGCCATGACTCTGTCCTTATTCTTTATTTTTTGAAAATCTGGTTGTTTGTAGTAAAGCCTCGCTCTATTGGAGACTTTCCGTAGAGCTAAACCTCAGCTCTACGGATACACATGACTTAATGATTATTTGTACGCTAGCGCGGTTGGCGCATCGCCGCGGCTTTCGGCAAGCGGTTCAAATTCATTGATGGCGTTGATCTCTACGCCCATAGAGATATTGGTCACGCGCTCCAAAATCAGCTCAACGACCACTGGCACCTTGTGTTTGTTCATCAGCTCTTTGGCTTGCTCAAACGCTGCTGCAATTTGGTCTGGTTCACGAACTCGAATCGCCTTACAACCTAGGCCTTCAACTACTGCTACATGGTCGACACCGTAGCCTTCAAGCTCTGGCGCATTCTGGTTATCAAACGCCAGTTGTACACAATAATCGATATCAAATTGGCGCTGCGCTTGGCGAATCAAGCCTAAGTAAGAGTTGTTCACCAGCACATGGATATATGGCAGGTTAAACTGCGCACCTACTGCCAGCTCTTCAATCATGAACTGGAAATCGTAGTCACCAGAGATAGCGACAATATCGCGACTTGGATCGGCTGCTCGTACACCTAATGCGGCTGGTGTCGTCCAACCTAGTGGGCCAGCTTGACCACAGTTGATCCAGTTACGAGGCTTATAAACATGTAGGAACTGAGCGGCAGCAATTTGCGACAAGCCTATGGTACTCACGTAGCAAGTATCACGACCAAATGCCTTGTTCATCTCTTCATAAACGCGCATCGGTTTCATTGGCGCTTCATCGAAATTGGTTTTACGCAGCATGGTCGATTTGCGTTCCTGACACTCACTTGCCCAAGCATTTCGGTTCGGCAGTTTGCCAGCATCACGCCACTCTTGCGCCACTTCAACCATTAGCTCAAGCGCTGATTTTGCATCTGAAACAATACCTAAATCAGGGCAAAACACGCGACCAATTTGGGTCGGTTCAATATCGACATGAACAAACTTACGACCTTCGGTATAAACATCGACAGAGCCGGTATGACGGTTAGCCCAGCGGTTACCCACGCCAAACACAAAGTCAGAGTTCAGCATGGTTTCATTACCGTAACGGTGAGAGGTTTGTAACCCCACCATGCCCGCCATTAGCTCATGATCATCAGGAATAGAGCCCCATCCCATCAAGGTTGGAATCACTGGTACGCCTGTGATTTCAGCAAACTGCTGCAACAACTCAGATGCACCAGCGTTAATCACACCACCTCCCGATACAATCAGCGGTTTTTCCGATTGAGACATCATGGTTAATGCTTTCTCAACTTGCGCGCGGGTTGCTTGTAGCTTGTAAGGTTCAAGTGGCTCATAGGTATCAATATCGAACTCAATCTCAGCCAACTGCACATCTAAAGGCAGATCGATCAGCACTGGGCCGGGACGTCCGGATCGCATCAAATGAAAGGCTTTTTGAAATGCGCGTGGCACTTGAGCCGGTTCCAGTACCGTGGTTGCCCACTTAGTGACTGGCTTGGCGATAGATTCAATGTCGACCGCTTGAAAGTCTTCTTTATGAAGGCGAGCACGCGGAGCCTGACCAGTGATACATAGGATAGGGATCGAGTCAGCCGATGCTGAATAAAGACCGGTGATCATGTCTGTTCCTGCCGGGCCTGAAGTACCAATACACACACCAATATTATCTTGATTGGTACGTGTGTAGCCCTCGGCCATATGTGAAGCGCCCTCTACATGTCGAGCTAAGACGTGGTCGATTCCTCCGAGCTTTTTCATCGCTGCGTACATTGGGTTTATCGCTGCACCGGGAACACCAAATGCGATGTCTACTCCTTCACGTTTAAGCACTTCAACCGCTGCTTCAATCGCTTTCATAATTGCCATTCGAACCTCCAGTTCATATTGTATACAATTAAACTAACTTTTGTGTACTATGAATCATCCTCAGCATTTATCAAGCCCAAATTGAAACAATTTTGTTACATCAACCTATCCTATTGAACAGCAATCAAGCCTGAAAAGCTTACAATTCATTACTTTACATGAAATATCTTTACGTAAAAATAAATTACAAAAAGATCAAATGATAAATAAATGTTAAATACCATTTGCTTGTTTACAATTTCTACAATATAAATATCGTTAAAAAGAACATTTTGTATACAAAACAACATCGTATTGTGTAAAGGAGACAAGCAATGATGAATGACGTAAAAGAAAGAGAAGAAACGCTGTGTATGCAGGTACTTGGGAATATGGACAACCCTGAGTACAAAGAGATCTTGTCTAAAGATGCATTGAAGTTCTTAGAAGCTATCGTTAACAAGTTTGGAGATCGCCGTCATACCCTGCTAAATGACCGCGACATAAAACAAGCTCAATATGACGAGGGTGAGCTACCCGACTTCAGAAAGGACACTGTCTCTATTCGTCAGAATAAAGAGTGGAAAGTGGCGACACCGCCGCCAGAATTGCTGGATCGCCGAGTAGAGATCACCGGACCTATCGAAAGAAAGATGGTGATCAACGCGCTAAACTCAGGCGCGAAGGTCTTCATGTGTTGCTTTGAGGATGCCTCTTCCCCGACTTGGGCCAATATGGTCGAAGGGCAAATCAATCTAAGAGATGCCAATCTTGGCACCATTAGTTATTTCGATGAGAAGAAGCAAAAGAACTACCAGCTAAACAGCGACCCTGCGTTGTTAATCGCTCGCCCTCGCGGGATTCATTTGCCTGAACAGTCCATTCAATTCAACAATCAACCTATTGCTGGTTGTTTGATGGACTTTGCGCTGTACTTTTTCCACAACTATCAATCACGTGCGCAGCAAGGCTTAGGCGTTTACTACTACATTCCCAAGCTAGAGAGCATGGAAGAAGCACAATGGTGGGACGACATTTTCAGTTTCACCGAGAACTATTTCAACGTAGCAAAAGGCACCATCCGTGCGACCGTATTGATTGAGACTCTACCAGCCGTCTTCCAAATGGAAGAGATCTTGTACGCCATGCGTGATCATATCGTTGCGATGAACTGCGGCCGTTGGGACTACATCTTCAGTTACATCAAAACGCTGAAAAATCATAAAGATCGTATCCTGCCTGACCGTCACGGGATCGGCATGGATCAAGAGTTCCTGAACGCTTACAGCCAACTACTGGTTCGTACTTGTCACGCTCGTGGGGCATTGGCGATGGGTGGTATGTCGGCCTTTATTCCAGCAAAAGACCCGCAAGAAATGGCGCGTGTCACCGCCAAGGTTATCGAAGATAAGCAAAGAGAATCGCATAACGGTCACGATGGCACATGGGTCGCGCACCCTGCCCTAGTTGACTTAGCAATGTCGATCTTTGACAAACACCTTGGTGGCAAAGTAAATCAAATGGATTTCCAAAGCCCTGAACACACCATCAATGCCGACACCTTACTTAAACCATGTGAAGGCAGCCGCGACGAAGCCGGTGTGCGTAAGAATATCCGTATTGCGCTGTATTACATTGAGGCTTGGATTCAAGGCTACGGCTGTGTACCTATCTACGGACTGATGGAAGATGCCGCCACCGCGGAGATCTCAAGAGCCAACATTTGGCAATGGATCCATCATGGCGTCACGCTAGATGACGGCCAAATCTTTACCAAACAACTGTTCCACTCTTGGCTTTACCAAGAGTTAGACACAATAAAACATGAAGTCGGTGACTCGCGCTACGCAGCAGGTCGATTTGAAGAGACAGCCGATCTTTTCTATCAACTTTCTACAGCCGAAGAGTTCGCTGCCTTCCTAACTTTACCCAGCTATGGGCTATTACAAGAGTCCAGTTAGGACTCTTGTACCGAGCTGAATCAGTCAATGATACTCACCAACAAGAGTAATGAGTGACTGACTTAGCTTGGTACACGGCCCCTTGAAAAACTAGGAGATAACATGGGAAGTTTGACTCTACAACAAGCGTTAACCATCATCGATGGCACCTTAAAAGCAGGTAACAAGATCCACACAGAACCTTTGACGGTCGCCGTCTTAGACAGCGGTGGCAAACTGATTTCTCTGCAACGTCAAGATGGCTCTAGCATGATGCGACCTGACATCGCCATTGCTAAAGCCTGGGGCGCACTCGCACTGGGTTGCTCCTCTAGAAAACTCGCCCAAGATGCTGACAACAGGCCAGCATTTATCTCCGCCGTAAACGTGCTGGCACACGGAAACATGGTGCCAGTTCCAGGGGGGCTACTGATCCGAGACAAGGACAAAACGGTACTCGGAGCCATTGGCGTCAGCGGTGATATCTCTGACATCGATGAAAGCTGCGCCATCAACGGCATTGGCTGCGCAAAGTTGTTCAGTGACGAAATGCTCCAAGCTTAACTAGCCAATTCGCTGTACTTTAAGTTACAAGACAAAAACAAAAAACCGAAGCTCATCACTTCGGTTTTCAAATAAGATTTAACTCAATCCGTTCAACAAGTCGAATCAACCACCATCGACTACTCGTAAGCACTCAACCACGTTTTTAGTAGTTGGTTGGTATTCTTCTTCTGACTAGCAGACAGAGACTTAACCAGTTTCTTCTGTATCTCGACATGCTCAGTCATCATCTCGTCGATCAACACAAGGCCATCTTTGGTCAGTTTAACACTCACACTGCGCCTATCTTCTTTGCTGTGCTCACGGCTTATTAGCCCTTTGGCTTCTAGCTTATCAAGACGGTTGGTCATCGCGCCCGATGTTAGCATCATAGAACCAATCAGCTCCGAGGGAGTCAATCGATAAGGCTTTCCAGAACGTCGCAAGGTGGCTAACACATCAAACTCGCCAAGTTTCATGTCGTATTTTTTATGAAGCTCGGCAACTTGAGTCTCCATATACTTGGCAATACGCATAATCCGGCCCATCATTGCCATTGGCTCAGTTTCTAGTTCAGGCTTTTCCTTTGCCCATTGCTCTACTACGCGGTCGATAGCATCCATTTGCAATCTCGCTCCGTTATTAGTCTTAATTACTTCAAACTAGTTTAACATAAAGATACTTTACAACCACTAGTTCTCGGTATACAGTTCACGCTATAGTTATCTTAATGTAAAGATATTTTTAATGAATATATTATTAGCAATGATCCCCGCGTTTTTTTGGGGAACAACCTATGCAGTAACACAATTTACGCTGCAAGAATGGCCACCATTGTTATTGGGGGCTTTACGCGCATTGCCTGCGGGGTTGTTATTGTTAGCCGTAAAACCAACACTGCCTAAAAAAGGCGAGTGGCAGATCATTTTCACTTTAGGCCTGATCAACATCGCGACCTTCTTTGGTTTGATCTTCGTGATGGCACTAACACTGCCTTCGGCGATTTCAGGCGTGGGTATGATCTCTGTGCCTGTATTTGCAATGATCTTCCATTGGGTAGTGAAGAAGCAGCGTCCGCACTTGATTCAAGCCCTTTCTGGTATTGGCTTGATCACCTTAGCGTGGATTCTATTCAACCCAAGTCAAATCGCTTTGAACCCAATCGGTTTAGGTGCGATGTTCGCGGCAATCATGTGTATCGTCATCGGCAGCAGCATTACCAAATCATTAGGCAACCGTATGCACTGGTGGAAAGTCTTAACTTGGCAGCTCATTCTAGGCGGTACGATTTTGTCTGTCGCATCTGGCGTCCATGCGTTCATCGACCCGCAGTCTTATGTTAACGCTGTCACTCATTTCGATACGCGTAATGCAATGGGTCTACTGTGGGTAATTGGACTGAACACAGCACTTGGTTACGGCATGTATGTATGGTTGCTACAACGTATGTCTGTGGTTGATTTCACCTTCGGTGGTATCGCCAACCCAGTGGCTGGTATCGTGACAGGAATGGTGTTGATGGGCGAATCGTTCACTGCGGTTCAATACTCATTGATGACAGGTATGATCGTGATGTCACTGCTGCCTCAGTTGATTCTTGCAATCCGACAACCCAAAGCGGTCAAGCCCGTTACACAGTAAATCTTACTGATAACCCCGCTCTAGTACTTACAAAAAGCTCCAGTATCGCTATTGGAGCTTTTGCGTATCTCATCAGAACGATACCGAGTTAGCGCCAGCTAAAGACACGAACTTCGTTTCCTTCTTCCGGCTTCTTGGGAATATTCAATGAAAGTGCAAGAGACATTGCCGCCATAACGGCACCAATATAGAAAACCGTTGCAGGAGATGATAACCAAATCACACCAAACACGACTGGAATCACAACCGCTGCAATATGGTTAATAGTGAAAGAGACACCGGCAGTTGATGCCATATCCGCTGGGTCAGCAATTTTCTGAAAGTAGGTTTTAATTGCCAAAGCGAGTGCAAAGAACAAGTGATCAACCACATAGAGCGCAGCCGCCCACTCAGCACTTTGTACCAAACCATAACCAACAAACACACCAATTAGGCCTACGTATTCGAAAATCAATGCCTTACGCTCACCCACCACCCCAATAAATTTACCTATACGTTTTGCGAACAAGAAGTTAAATAGGTAGTTAACTAAGAACAGTAGCGTTACGTCAGCAGCTGAGTAGCCGAACTTCTCGACCATCAGAAACCCCGCAAATACGGTAAAAATTTGTCTTCTTGCTCCGCTCATAAACGTTAGCGCATAGTAAAGCCAGTAACGCTTTCTGAGTACCAGTTTCTTATTTTGTGGGGTCTTAGTTTGAAACTCAGGAAAACCAAAGGTCATTACCAGTACAAGAATAAAACCGATTCCTCCGGTGATGCCATACACCCAAGAAAATCTGAAGTTAAGCAGCTCCAACATCACCCAAATTGAGCCATAAGTTATCAGTGACGCCAGCGCCCCAACCGAGATCATTTTGCCCAACATCTCTGGTGCTTCTTCTTTGCTTAGCCACTGTAACGACAAAGACTGCTTAAGCGTCTCAAAATAATGGAAACCGGTCGACATCAAAATAGTGGTCATCAACAAACCGGTTAATGACGGAAAGAGACCGGTAATTGCTGTCCCCACAGTTAGCATTGCCAGCGATACCAACATGAAACGTTGCTCGCGAATGAACGCTAACACAAACACGACAGTAAACGCCAAGAAGCCCGGAATCTCACGAACACTTTGTAGCAACCCAATATCAGAACCATCAAAGTTCGCCTTTTCAATCACAAAGTTATTCAGCAGAACCATCCAGCTTGAAAATGCGATAGGTACAATAATCGAAATCAGTAATAAAAAATTTTGCGGCGTTTTCCAGCTCGCGGTTCTATCGAACATTGACGGACTCCTGTTCGTCTAATTGAGTGAGCACTCGTAAGGTCAACTGCTCAGTATACGGGTTAATCTTCCAGTGCTCTGGGCTCCAACCTTTTACGAAACGTTGGAAATCAGCCCATGCCACATAAAACATAGGTCGCCATGCAGCTTCGACATCATAGAACGAGAGTTGTGGTTGATAGTGTGCCAGTGCCTCTTTCAAGTGTTGGAAGTAAATGTCTAAGAGCTGTGATTCAAGCTCAACGCAATCTTGCGGCCTAATCGCGCTGCTCATGAACAAAGCCACGTCTTTCATCGCACACCCGTTTCCAACATATTGAAAATCGACGGCAGCCGCGTTTTCTCCAGCTAAATCAAAACAGAAGTTGGCAAGTTTAGCGTCACCATGCACTAAAGTTGAATACGGACACTCTCTAAGTAGACGGTCGATGTGTTGTGCTTGGTTCTTTAATGGTAAGTCTGTCAGCGCGTTTAACTCATCAGGACGCGTGTCTAAATGCCAGTATGTGCCAACTTTCCATAATGACGCAGACTGCTCTTGATCGATATGGATGTGCTTCGCGTGAAAATTAGCGAGCCACTTTAGACAAGCGTTGCGCTGTTTAACCTCCAAAGATGTATAACGGAGTGCTAACTCAGGTTGAGTATCTTTGGCAGCCAATTCATCAAAAACGGAGAGCACATCAAACTGAGAGGTCAGCGGAAAGCCGACATCCGCTAGATCTTGCATCACGATAAGCCACTCGTTCTCTTCTAGTTCACAATGCAATCCTACAGGCATAGGACAACGTTCATCCCACTGTTGAGTGAAGGATTGATACCAAGCCGTCTCCACTTGGTAAGAATGCACTTTACGTTGGTGAGATAATCTGGTGTTCCAACCCTTTGGATGATTCGCTTTATCCGGCAACGCGACATGTTTAACGATGAGGCTATTGAATGGAGCACTGCTTTTTTTAGAAAAAACCAAACGGACCAACTCACCATATCCGCCCCACAAACGTTGAATCACTTGGGTATCAAACCCTCGATGACACCCAAGTGAGGTGGCAATTTTTTGATAGAGTTCAGGTTGATCGATACTCAAACTGACTTCGGGTTGAACAGGATTTTTTGACGATATTGATTGAGACACCATTGATCGAGACATAACTGCTGTTTTATGCCTCAGACGCTAAAAGGTGTGACCATTGTTGCTGCCTATTCATGTAATGCACCACATAGCTACAAACAGGGACAATTTTGAAGCCCGCTTGCTCAATTTCGGGTAACACAGACTCCATCATCACCTTACCAAAGCCCTTACCTTGCAGGTCATCAGGTATGCGAGTCGAGGTAATATGCAGCACATCTCCCTGTTTCTGGTACTTAACAACAGCAAATTGGTTAGGCTCTAGCTCAACTGTGATCTGATTCTCTTTTTGATCCCATTTTATGGTCTTCATTCTCAACTCCAACAAATAATTGATACACCAAACAATTAAAGTTTGAAGTATTAGTTCCTTGTAATAGACTAACGCAAGCGCATAGAAATAGAACTAAGTACTTACAATCAAAGCAAATGTTTTTAGAGTTCGCGGCTTAATATAAAATTATCAACCAATGATAACACTCTCTAAACCATCGTAACGTACACCTATAAAATCTAGCACGTAATAACCCATTGTTAGAAAGTTATTCATATAACGAACAAACGCATGTTGGCACATGGAGAGTAGAGAATGAACGCACCACTGAAGAAGCCTTTGGAGCATAATCAGGCCCTTCAAGACCCTCGTAATCGTACCGTTTCCACGATTAACAGCACTGATGCACTCGCCATGATCGAACACGGGAGTGAGCTTACGCTGAATGTCTCGACACCCGTTGGCACAAAGTTTCTCGCCACGACAAAGTTTATCGGTACTCACAGTGAGAACTGTATCCTTATTGAGGTTCCAGAAGTCTCAAACAACGACCTTAATTTTTTCTTCCAAGAAGGTTTTTGGATGACAGCTCGTGCATATTCTCTAAGAGGTGAAGGCGCGCTGATCCACTTTAGGTGTCAGATTCACCATCATGTTGGTGACCCCTTCCCCCTGCTGGTTCTTTCCACGCCAAGTACGATGCAAGTAACTCAGCTTCGTAAAGAAACACGTTATGAGGTAAACCTCAGTTCGAGAATTATCTTAAATGACCAACGCATGAATTGCGAAATTAGGGATTTATCCAAAAGTGGTTGTCGCTTTGTGACATCACCCACTGCTCGACCCATTCAGATCACCGATAGAGTATCCATAGAGATCACGCCAGAAAACTACAACGGACCATTGATCCCTCCGCTTAGAGGGATTGTCTGCAATCTACAAAAGTCGACACATTACGCGCGATATGGCATCGAATTTGATGATATTGGTAGAGCCAACGCCAAAAACTTACTCGGAAAATTGAAGTTCGACGGTATTAAGCTCCGTTTACGGAATGCTTGAGCACTCGAGATTGTAAGAATAAAAAAACAGCCATCGATAATGTCGATGGCTGTTTCGTTTACAGTTAACTGGAGTTTAGCGAATTTACGTAAGGCGATAAGCTATTTACGAAGCGCGTTAAGTTTAGCTTGAGCGATACCAAAGATAGTATTGATTGGATAACTCCCCTCATCGCTAAGCTCACCCGCCGCTTTGCCAGTGAACAGCTCAATCGCTTCCGTCACATGATCGATAGCCCAAATATTAAACTCACCCTTTTCAACCGCCTTAACGATATCGCTACGCAGCATTAAATTATGAACATTCGAACGCGGGATGATCACCCCTTGCTCACCTGAACGCCCTTTGATCTCGCATACATCAAAGAACCCCTCAATTTTCTCATTCACCCCCCCAATTGGCTGAGATTCACCAAACTGGTTCATAGATCCGGTAATCGCAATGTCTTGACGGTTTGGCTGCTTCGAAAATGCCGACACCACCGCACAAAACTCCGCCATACTCGCACTGTCACCATCTACGCCACCGTACGATTGCTCGAAAGTAATATTAGTGGTGAGTGGAACTTTCGCCGTTTTACCGAAGACTGAAGAAAGATACGCAGATAGTATCATTACCCCTTTCGAGTGAATGCTGCCACCTAGGTCTACATTTCTTTCTATATCAACCACTTCACCGTCACCGTAAGCCGTGGTTGCGGTGATTCGGTTCGGGGCACCAAACATATGATCTGTCGTACTCAATACAGACAGAGCATTGACCTGTCCCACCGATAGGCCATCAACACGAAGTAAGGTCGTACCATTGATGAACGTTTCCATCACGCTGTCTTGCAACCGGCCGACACGCATTTGCTGATTCGATAACGCTTGCTCAACATGTGTCGAGCGAATCAAATTCGACTTCGCTCCTCTCGCCACGTAGTTTGATTCTCGAAGCAAATTCGCAATATGTGCTGAGTGCAAGGACAATTTACCTTGGTCACCAGCCTGACGAGAGCTATGTTCGATGATTCGCGCTATCGCTTTACGATCACAATGCAGCATGTTGTTGTCATGAACAATGCTCGAAATGAAACGCGCGTAATGCATTTCCGAGTCCGCGGTACGCTTCATCTCATCTTCAAAATCAGCCGTTACACGAAACAGTTCTGCAAACTCCGCATCGTAGTGCTGCAACAGTTGGTAAGTACGATAATCACCAAAAAGAATGATCTTAACATCTAATGGAATCGGTTCTGGATCAAGCGATACCGCTCCTGTCAACGTCACCTCTTTTTCCAACGAAGTGAAGCTCAGTTGACGCGAACGTAAAGCTCGTTTCAAGCCTTCCCATACATAAGGCTGTTCCAATACTTTCACTGCATCAATCAGTAATACGCCGCCGTTGGCTCGGTGTAAACTACCCGCTCGAATCAGAGAAAAGTCAGTAAATACCGTACCTTTAAAAGTCGCTGTTTCTACATAGCCAAACAAAGAGTGGTAGTTCGGGCTTTCTTCTACCACAACCGGTAGCGTTTGCTTTTTCTGGCTAACAATCACGTTAACGTTGTAACGGCGAGGTATTTTCTTATCTAAAGATGCTGTCGCTATTTCAGCTTGTTCTGTACTTTCTTCTAAGAAAATATCCGCGTTATCGACAATATCTTTTCGAAGTGACGTAAGGTACTTTTTGATCTCTGGATATTGACTGTAATCCTTCTTCAGCTGTTTGATAAAGTGCGTAATGACGTCTCTCGCAGTATCATCATTGAGCTTTTGAATTTTCTCTGTATAGGTTTCTTCAAGCTCCGTCAGTTCACGAGAAATGGTTCTTAACCCTACTTCCAATGCATCGATGGTTTTATCGAATTGCTCCTGCTCCTCAGGCGACAGCAAATCAAAGCTCTCTTCGGTATGAAGCTCATCGCCATTCATTGCAACGAATTGGTAATCACCCTGCGTTGTGATAGTCAGGTTGATGCCCTTGTCTTTCGCTTCTTGACTAATCGCTTCCAACGCAGCCTGCTGCTTTGACGCTAGCTGGTTTTTAAGCCTATCCGCTCGGCTAAAGTACATCTCATTATCAAAGGCAAGTGGCATTGCCTTAAGCAATTTACGCATTAACTTTTCAATATCTTGCTTTAAGTTACTGCCTACACCTGTTGGTAATTTGAGAACTTTCGGTGTACGGATATCTTCAAAATTCGCGATATAGCACCAATCAAAAAGCTCTTCCGCTTTCTGAGGATGTCGGTTGAGATAGCGCAAAATCATGGTGCGTTTACCAAGGCCATTTCGCCCTATCGCATAAATGTTGTAACCCTTTTCCTTGATTGACATCGCGAATTCAACGGCCTTTTGTGCTCGTTCCTGTCCGACAATCTCATCAATTGGAGCCAGTTCTTTGGTCGATTTACATGGTAGCTTCTCTAATTCTGCTACCTGATACAGCTGTTCTGCATTGAGTCTTTGCATCGCCATCGCCGCCTCCTTAGTCCTTTATTACTTGGGGTAAATAAAATCAGTGTAGATGTAATTTCCTATAAATTTAGTGACTTACGCTACACGACCGTCCAACCGGGTAAATAATGTACAATTTAACGCATTTTTAAGAATAATGAGGGTTTTAATTCACCGACTTAACATGTGAATGATTTTAATTTGCAATTGATAATAAATATCATTAACATTTTAAAATATTCTAAAATGAGGATGTGGACATGGAAATTGAACGATGCTGGATGCACTACCTAAAAGCTGAACAGTTAATGGAACAAGGTCACTGGCCTGAAGCACAGCGTCTTTATGGTGATGTTCTCAGTTCTCTTCCTCATCACATCCAAGATGCGGCATATCAAAGCGATATCAAACCCTGCCAGTTTGCTTGCCTACTTGCAGGTTTAAGAGACGCGAGCGTTGCTCAATCTGAGATTCTCAACCGTTTAGGGCAGCATCAACAGGCCTTCGATACCTTGAATCAGTCTTACGCACTGATGCAGTTTATCTCGCTTGAGAGCACCGAGCTGATTCAACGCACCTATGGGCTATTGGAACAACAAAGTGAAGATCTACTCAATCACCTTATCGCTTTTTGCAGTGCTCAGCGCAGCGCGCATTGGATGCTCGAACTAGAACAAATTCAACGTGCTCATCATCACTTTGGGCAACTAAAAACAACGTCAGAAGTTCAATCTTCACCTAATGTCTTAAATTGATAAGGATATATCATGTCGGACCGGGCCATTCTTAAAGTAAATAACCTCTCCGTTAGCTTCAGAACCAATGATGGAATCATTGATGCGGTGAAAAAGGTTAACTTTACCCTTAACTCAAGCGAAACCTTAGCCATTGTTGGTGAATCAGGTTCAGGTAAATCCGTCTCTTCTAACGCACTTATGCGCTTGCTTCCCGATAACGCCATTATTGATGAGCAATCAGACATCGAATTTGAGGGACAATCGATTCTTGGCAAGACTGAACCAGAAATGCAGTCGATTCGTGGTGACAGAATCGGCATGATCTTTCAGGAGCCGATGACTTCTCTCAATCCATACCTGCGAGTAGGTATTCAAGTGACTGAAGCCCTAATGTGCCATCGTAAGGTATCCAAATCGAAAGCAAAACAACGTGTGTTAGCGCTGTTCAACCTCGTTCATCTGCCAATGCCAGAGCAGGCGTACAACAAATACCCGCATGAGTTTTCTGGTGGTCAACTACAGCGAATCATGATCGCAATGGCGCTGATCAATGAGCCCAACATTCTGATTGCAGACGAACCTACGACAGCGTTAGATGTGACCGTTCAGGCTGAAGTGCTTTCTTTGATCAAAGAAATTCAGGGAAAAATGGGCATGGCGATTTTGTTCATCACCCACGATTTAGGTGTGGTGAAACACTTTGCTGACCGCGTACTCGTAATGTGTAAGGGAGAATTGGTTGAAGAAGGTTTGACCCAAGCATTATTTGACCACCCTAAACACGATTACACACGCATGCTGATTAACTCGATTCCGAAAGGCGCTAAAGTGCCTGTTGAGGCATCAGCACCTGAGCTGCTTTGTGCCGAAGATATTCGCGTAAAGTTCTTGATCAAATCTCACTTCATCCAAAGCAAGAACCAATACTTCGAAGCCGTAAAAGGCATCTCATTAACCCTCAAACAAGGTGAAACGTTAGGCATTGTGGGTGAATCTGGCTCTGGTAAGTCAACACTTGGACGAGCGTTAATCGGCTTGCTGCCAAGTAGCGGACGTATTGTCTACAAAGGCCAAGACGTGAGCTTATTAACCGATAAAGAACGCCATAAACTCAAGAAAGATGTACAGATGGTTTTCCAAGACCCTTATGGTTCTTTATCACCACGCATGACAGTTGGGGAGATCATCGCCGAAGGCTTAACGGTGCATCAACCTCACTTGTCAAAACAAGAACGTTTAGAAAGAGCACGCAAAGCATTGATTGAGGTTCGCTTAGAACCAAACTCAATTAACCGCTACCCACATGAATTCTCTGGTGGGCAAAGACAACG
The DNA here is from genome assembly GCF_024347655.1 of Vibrio toranzoniae. Classification (NCBI taxonomy): domain Bacteria; kingdom Pseudomonadati; phylum Pseudomonadota; class Gammaproteobacteria; order Vibrionales; family Vibrionaceae; genus Vibrio; species Vibrio toranzoniae. The sequence continues at coordinate 735,531 of NZ_AP025515.1, forward strand.
TATCGCGATTGCGCGCGCGCTGATTCTAGAACCCTCTTTCATTTTGTTGGATGAACCAACCTCAGCACTTGATCGATCGGTACAACTGACCGTGATTGACTTACTGAAAGACATTCAAGCCAAGCACAACATCGGCTTCCTTTTCATCAGCCACGACCTCTCGGTGGTGAAAGCACTATCGGATCGTGTATTGGTGATGCAAAAGGGCGAAGTGATGGAGGAAGGCTCTACGGAAGATATTTTCAATGCACCACAAAACGACTACACCAAGAAACTTATCGCAGCATCGTTCGACTTAGAAAACAAATCGAAAAAAAATGCAGCGTAAAAGGAACTAATCAACATTAACAACGTCTTATAAATATATTCTGAATAAGTGTCTATACTCAAAATAGTTGGAGTTGCAGTTAACAACGCTACAACTTCAAGTATCAAGAATATAATAAATTGCACTCTAGAATGGATATAGCAAAACTGGTTTGGCCGCCAAAAAGAGAAATGTCGCATGGATGCGACATTTTTCGTTTCTGGCGTATATGAAAAATCAACTCAGTGATTATGAAGGCTTGCTCATATTGTCGGCTCTTAACAGGATTAGCTGACATCCAATACGTAAAGTCGGATTAAATATTGAGAAACTTTGAAAACGTTTTTGGACAAAAATGAGTTTTGAAAAATTAAACATAAGAAATGTTGTAAATAACTACTGGTATGGCAAGCAACCACATTTGACATACAGAAAGACTCGATACCCCATAAGCAGTGGTATTTTGATCACAGCGCCCGGCAGAAACGACTCAGGCAGGTACTCTATTAGAACAGATCCTACAATTTGCTTGCATAGAGAAGAAGCACTTGGTTTGTTCAACAATTATATTCAGGAAATGGAATCTGGCAGTAAGTAATATGCCTCGTCACCTTTAACAGAGTTGATCTTCCTTTACTTCAGAACAGTGAATAATTTATCTAACTCTGATACTTCTCCAGCTTGTTGTAGAGCGTTTTTACGCTTATTCCTAAATATTCTGATGTTTCTTTTTTGTTGCCTTCATTTTCTTCAAGAGTGTTCATCTCTAATCGTATCGTCCGCTCTGAGGGTGCGATACAAGTTATGCATTGGTCTTTGATGAGCCGACTAAAATACCAAACTGGTCTAAGTCACTTGTGGATATTTTTCTCCTCTTCCTGCTTTTCTTCCACATTTTTTGTGAATAATACTGAGTGAGTATTTAAAATGATAGATAAAAATCGAGCAATATTATTATGGTGTATCACTAATTCGGACGAGGTAAATATTTATATTTTTTACAAATACTCCTTGTAAATTATTCATCCTCCATCATTGAAAATATTAATACTATTTTTGTTTTTCATATAAACCCTTTAAATTCAATCGCTTGAATTTTTGGCATATAGTTTGCTTTAGTGATAATACAAGTACAAAAAAGGAGATAAATGATGAAAAATTTTGCAAGTAAAATTCTACTAACAACGGTTATTGCTACTTCTTCTTCTGCAGCGGTTGCAGATAGCATGTGGAAAGAAGATACGCTAGATGCTTGGATTGATGGTAAAGCAGAAACGACACTATTACTTAATTCTAATTTGAACTCTTTTGATATTAACACTTATGTTAAAGACCAGGTTGTAACTTTAACGGGCTCAGTTGAAAACCAGACAGAAAAAGCCCTTGCCGAAGAATTAGTACTAAGTTTTGATGATGTTAAGTCGGTGAAGAATGAACTTACGGTCATCGATAATGAAAAAGATAAAAATAAAGAATCAACACAGGTCTTAACGGATACCAAAATAACGACCATTGTTAAGACTCGACTATTAATGAATACGGGAGTCAGTGGTACTGATATTGAAGTGGAAACTAAAGAAAACACTGTGGTATTAAAGGGTTCAGTGACGTCAGATACGGAACATGACCTTGCGCTATCTATTGCTCGTAATACATCCGATGTTGATAAGGTCATTGATAAAATTGAAGTAATTCAATAATAAATTCACCAACAGATATAAGAGAGATCATTATGCTTCGCTGGACTTTAATATTTTTTATTCTTGCCATCATAGCAGCTTTATTTGGATTTGGTGGTATAGCAGGCGCTGCGGCAACAGTAGCTAAAGTTATGTTTTATATATTTGCTATTTCGCTGCTTGTATCGGTGATAATGAGTTTAGTTAACAAAGATAAGAGTTAGGATTTTTTATGAATATAAGCACAGTTATTTTCCGTTTCCTATTGGCAACAGGTTTTGCTTTTACGCTTTCCGCATGTAGTGACGACGGCCCCTTAGAGAAAGCTGGTGAAAGCGCTGATGAAGCGGTAGAGGAAGCTCAAAATCAGATAGAGGACGGCTGTGAGAACGTGAAAGAGCAACTTGGTACGGAAGATCAGGACTGCTAAAAGGCATTAACTCACGAATTAAATCATCCGATCCTCATAAAAAGAATTGAAGCAGGAGCTAGATATGAAAAACATATTTGATGTGCTTAAAGACAGCCATGAGAAGCAACGGCTTTTGATGGATGCGATACTCCAAACATCAGGTGATACTCAGGCTAGGCAAGAGTTCTATTCCAATCTTAAAGAAGAATTAACTAAGCATGCGGTCGCGGAAGAGCGCCACTTCTACGCACCTTTAATAGAGAGTGATCAATCCGTTGATATGACTAGGCACGGTATTGCTGAACACCACGGTATTGATAAGGTGCTTGCTCAGCTCGATGACACCGAAATGTCCTCACCAACTTGGCTCACACTGATGAAGACACTTAAACACAAAGTAGAGCATCATTTAGAAGAAGAAGAGCAGCATTTCTTTCAAACGGCTGGCAAAGTTTTAGACTCAGATCAGAAAGAAACTTTGGCTCTAAAATATGAGCAAGAGATGGCTTGATTCGAAGTGTCACCTATGTTGGATAGTGAAGCGTAGGTTTTAGTTTAACAACTTGGGCCCATTTATGGGCCCGCTTTTTTATACACAGAGAAATTAAGGCCTCACTATGTTTATCGTTAAGTACTATATACTCATTGCTATCGCTTGTTTTTCTATAGCAGCATTTGTTCCCAATGTATTATTCAGCTTACTATTGGTTTGGTCAGGGTTATCGATGTCTATCGTTAGTGCAGCCTATATCTTCGAGATGCCATCCATATTTAGAAAAAATAGTGATGGCAAAATAGCCTGGTGGATCAGGTGAGTGTTTATTCCTTTTTTTCTAGGTATTCGTTTATACAATACTTGGGCTATAAAAAGAGATAAAGTCGATCCCATACAGCAGGTGGGAGAAGGTTTATATGTTTCTCGACGTCTACTCCTCTCCGATTTGTCATTTCTACAATCTCAAAACATAACGTGTATTGTTGATGTCACCGCAGAATTTTCGGGGTTAGAGAGTGCGATGACCAGCGAAGAGTTTCATTACCTCAATACCCCGGTGCTTGACCATCAAGCCCCTAAGTTACGCAAGCTTAAACATGCTCTTAATTGGATAGATACTCAGATAAGCCAATCAAGGTCCGTAGTTGTTCATTGTGCACTTGGCCGTGGTCGCTCTGTGTTTGTGTTTGTGGTTGCAGCATACCTGTTAGCGAAAAATCCATCTCTGAGCGTGGAACAAGTGCTCAAAAATATCAATGATGTACGAAGCACGGCACAGTTGAACAAAAAGCAACTAAAGGTGCTGAATGCTATCAGTGATAAGGGGCTGCTCAATCTTGAAGACAAATGCTGCCTAATTGCTAACCCTGTTGCAGGTGGAGGCAAATGGCAAACGAGTGAGCAGCAGGTTATTCGAGAGCTTACCCAAAAGTTCAATTTAGACATAGTGACCACCAGTAAAGACGTATCAGCGGAATCTCTAGCCGAACAAGCAAAAGCTCGAAATACTTCTCATATCATCGTCTCTGGCGGAGACGACACCGTCAGCGAGGTGGCAAGACAAATCGCGGGGACAGACACGGCACTCGGAATTATCCCATTGGGTACGGCAAATGCTTTATGCCATGTGCTCTATGGTTTTGCGACAAAAGTATCACCGGTTGAAAAGGCCTGCGAGGCTATTCTATCTGGCAAGTCTAAAAAAATGGATTTGGCGTACTGTAACGACCAGCCAATACTGCTTATTCTTGGTATTGGGTTTGAAGAGAAGATGATTGATTACGCTCATCGTGAACAGAAAAATAAAAATGGCCAACTTGCTTACTTGTCGGGTTTATTTTCTGCGGTTGTAGCAGGAGAAAGCCAGTGGTTTGAAGTCACTAAGGATGGGGAGCCAACACGAGAAGCTGAATTACAAAGCTTAGTGGTTGCCAACACGTCGCCTTTTAGCACGCTCCTTGCCCAAGGGGGGAAAGAGCCAAGACCTGATGATGGTCAATTGCATATTACCTATTTAGAAAATACCGCTTCGCTTGGAGAAAGAGCGTTAGCGCTGTCTGATGTGTTGCTTTCAAGCTTAGGCCTCAAAGAACAAGTCTCATTTTTTGACTATGAGCCTGCAAAGCAAGTCAAAATAGACTCAAATCGACCGATCCACTATGTCATTGATGGAGAAAAGTTCTCCGCTGAATCACTTGAGATAAGCATCAAAAGCCAAGCTTTATCCGTTTGCATTCCATAGTCACTGATCACAAGACCAATCATGAATGAAGGACATCACCATGGAGATGAATCTCTCTTTCGACATTGAGAAGTTTAACCATTTAATTGAGCAAAAGCTGGAGCATTGGCTTGTTGAAACCATCAAGTTGATTCCTAATCTTATTGTTGCGCTCTTTACGTTGTTTACTTTTATCTTTATCGCCAACCTAGGCGGTCGATTATTTAGGAACTTGAGCAACCGAGTCGTAGATTCAAAGGAAGCAACCAACTTATTAGCATCGATTGTTAAAGTGATCATTATAACCGTTGGTTTTTTTGTCGCTTTAGACTTTGTTGGATTGCAAGGTACGGTTACATCACTCCTAGCAGGGGCGGGTATTTTGGGGCTTGCTATTGGTTTTGCTTTTCAAGATATGACCGAAAACCTGATTTCAGGGATCACGATGAGTATCCGCAAGCCATTTAAAATAGGCGATATTGTCGAATCCAACAGCGTTATGGGGCAAGTTATTCAAATTAATTTGCGCAATACTCTTGTAGAGACGTTTTCAGGTCAGCACGTCATGATTCCAAATAAAATGGTTTTTCGTAACATATTGACGAACTACAGCCGAAAAGGTCTCAGAAAAATAGAAATTCCTGTCGGTATCTCATACGCGGACTGTCCTAATTTAGCGAACAAAGTAATAATAGAAGCTATTAATCAAAAACCTTATGTAAGCAACCCCGAAGACACAGCGGTTCATGCTGCCAGTTTCGCCGATAGTAGCATCAATTTGTTGGTATGGTTTTGGATTGATTACCCTGGCGACTTTGGTTACATGGAAGCACAAAATGACAGCATTGTAGCGATTAAGGAATCACTGTCGGATGCTGGTATCACGATTCCGTTTCCTATTCGAACACTGGACTTTGAGGCGAAAGGAGGAGAAAGCCTATCAAGCATAGTGACGAATAATTTCGCTAAGATGTAATTGTTCATGAGCACACGTCACACGGCCTCTTATGATGTTGGCGGTGTTTGCTTGTCATTGTTAACCTCAGTTTGAGCCAAGCCATTGCCATCACCCTGATTTTCAGTGCTTGTGATGTTAAGCGATGGCTTTTCTGGTTTTCGGCAGTACTCAATCCATTCGAAGAAGTAAGATAGGCATGAAACCATGCAAATACCTGTGTTGTGAACGCATTATCTGAGGGTACTTTGCAATGAGTATCCATGATAAACCCTTTGGGCAACATAGCCTATCCCAAACGACTAATAGCTTCGTTTTCATGCTCTCACCTTAACTGGTAATTAGAGTCATCACATCTATTTTAAAATTTCACTAAATAATAGGTGGTTTCGAATCGAGTTTAGAAAAATCTATGTTTATTATTTTTTTGAAAAAGTTACATAACAACAAGAATATTTTTCACGGTGTGTATTTACCTTAATATTAAAATGTTTTTATAAGGTAATAAATAGATTAATTTTTCTTCCTTTATCGATATTCAACCGGGTTTTGTTAATGTTATGTTAGTTTTAGTATGCTTTTAGTGGTTTTTAAAGTTGGCATTTCTTTTGCTCTATATAAATCGATATTTGAATGGAACTTATATTAGGAGAACGAAATGAAAAGCAATGTTGTTACTTTGATTAGCCTTTTTACTTTAACAACCTTTAATACTCTTTCACACGCTGCGGACTCCAACGAGCATGGTGTTTATGTGGGTGCCAACTATGGTTATTTGAAAGTTGATGGGCAAGATGACTTTGATGATGACAGCGATGCTACTCAAGGTTTAGTCGGTTATCGTTTTAACCCTTACTTAGCGTTAGAGGGGGGGTATATTGATTTTGGTAGCTATGGTAATAATTTAGCTAATACCGAAACAGACGGCTATACCGCTGCTCTAAAAGTTATAGCTCCTATTGCTAAGCGTGTTGATCTTTACGCAAAAGGTGGTCAAATGTGGTACACGACAGACTACAATATTGCGGACTTCAGGGGCAGTAAAGACGACGAAGGTGTATTCGCTGGCGCCGGTGTGGGTTTCAAAGTGACAGATCAATTCTTAATCAATGCTGAATATATGTGGTACGACGTAGAACTCAATGCAGAGAATGTTACGAATGGTGCAAGCACAGAAACAGATTTTAACCAAGTATCGTTAGGTGTGGAATATCGATTCTAATGCGGTTCATAAGACTGAGTTTAATAAAGTGGTGTTAGGATCTGGATGTGTTTTATAGCAGGGTGGGCTATTTCTAAGCTAATCAAATAATCCCGAATGATGCATGAAGAGGAAAGTTATTATGATCTATTGACAAAGAGAGGCGCAGTTAGCTTTTAAGGCTCAATCCGTATCACTTTGAAGGATGAAAATTTCATGCTTAAAATACTAAAACGAAAAGCCAAAGACTTGATTGAGTCTCAAAATATGTTGAGTGGTGTTTTCACTGCCTCTCTTCTTGAATCTACGATTGTACCTATTCCATTGGAAGTATTGCTTATTCCGTTGTTGCAAAAACGACGCGATAAGCTTTGGCAAGTTGCACTTATCGCGACTCTAGGCTGTGTTGTCGGCGCACTGTTGGGGTATGCGTTTGGTTACTATATTTTCGAACTACTACGTGACTGGGTAGTCACTCATTGGGTAACAGAGCAAAAATTAGATACTGCCATGCTACGGATAAGAACCGAGGGTTTCTGGTTTGTCATGACCTTGGGCATCGCACCCATTCCTTTCCAAATTGCTATGTTGGCAGCAGGAGCTACTCATTTTTCACTCCCTTTATTTCTACTCGCTACAGGCTTATCTCGTGCCATTAGGTACTTTGGTATCGCGTTGGTAGTATATATTGCTGGGAACAAAGCAGAAGAACTGATAAAAAAATATCAATTTGCAACATTAGGCCTTATAACGTTAGTATTAATAGTCGCTTGGTACCTAAGTATGAATGGTAGATAGTTTACTGGTGTTCATTGAAGGTTCGATTACTCGCATTAGCTTTCTTTTGTGAACCTTTCGAGTATTTACCACTCCAGTTAACTAGATTATTAGTTAACAACATGGATGAACAGCATTGCTTGCGCAGAAACTCCCCCAAAAAGCCAAACTTCAAGGACTCTTATAATTGGAGAATAAGTTTATCGACTTAACGAGTAAATCTGAGCAAGATATTATCCTTCCCCTGAAACGTTTATGCCCTCCCTTGTATTACAACTTATTTATCTCACAACATTACCGATAACGTTCCTGTATTTAGACATAGTTACTGTATTACTTTACGAAACGACACCATTAATACTCATTCCGCATACAGTCAATAAATACCTCCATAGCAGGGGTTACACACTTTCCTGCATGGTAACCGCACTGTGGTTTGACCATCTGTGGCTTATCGGTGAACTTAAGTTCTTATAAGCTGCCATCTTGCAATTCTTTTTTGACAGTAAAGCGAGGTAGATAAGAGATGCCAATATTGCTTTCGACACAATTTTTGATGGTGTTGATGCTGCTTAGCTCAATCATATTATCGATGGTGATGTTGCGCTCTTGAATCGTACTTTCAAAGATCTGTCTAAATAAACACTTGGGGCCGTTACTGATGAAACCTAAGTCAAAGTGTGTATCCCTCTCCTGTAGTTCCATCCCTTTTAACATTGGCGAGGCTATCAGTACTAAAGGCTCTTCTTTGAATTCATGAACCTTCAGCGCATTACCACTTCCCACTTGGTAGAACACACCCAAATCGGCTTTGTCAGCAATCAAATCATCTCGGATCTGACAACAATTTTGGGATTGTAGAGAGAGCTTTACCTTGGGTGCTCTTATCCTGAATTCTTTTAATACATTGGCCATTTTATAGGCAAGCTGTGTTTCAGCGACGAGTCTGCTACTTGCTTTTATCGCGTTAGTTAGCAACTTAGCATGGGCTGTAGCAGGTAAACTACTTCAATCGCAATTCCAAAAACATGGCAAAACTATCAACATGACATTAGCTTTGACATTGCTCTACTGCGCAACACAGCTGTTTTCCTGAATTGAAGGTCATCAGGAAACGCTCGGTATAAGAAGTAAAATAGCGTCTACTTGAGTTAATTTATCTTTTGCCAATTTGGCAAAGGCGCTGGCAAACATTATATCCAATAGCGAATTATCGCCACAAGCAAGGTGCATGATTATACAGGCGAGACTCTTGCCTAGAAATGTTAAGAAGTGACAACTTTTTGGAAGTGTCCGTGCAGTGATGTTCTGATATCTGCCATAACATCACGTATTGCAAACTCAGCAGCGTACCCCGTTGCTGAGTATCACGCTAAAGTAGAAAGGGGGCAGAAGTGTTTTAGCTTACCTGCCCCGTATTACTTGATATGGTAAAAAACCAATTAATCTTTATTGTAAATACTCACATCTTATTGGAAGTAGACAAATTGCCCTCTCACAATTCAACGCCCATATTGAACAGGGTAAACGCATAGATATCAGCCGTGAGATCGATCGCTTTGCTCAATGGCATTCCCGCACCATGACCCGCATTAACATCGATACGAATCATCACAGGTGAGCCACCTTCATGCTTGTCTTGTAGCTCTGCGATGAACTTATAAGAGTGGGCAGGTACCACGCGGTCGTCGTGATCTGCGGTGGTCACCAGTGTTGCTGGGTAATCGACGCCTCGTACCACATTGTGCACCGGAGAATAACCAAGCAGGTATTCAAACATCTCTTTGTTTTGCGCTGATGTACCGTAGTCGTACGCCCAGCCTTCACCTGACGTGAATGTGTGGTAACGCAGCATATCTAGCACCCCAACAGCAGGCAGAGCCACTTGGAAAAGCTCAGGCCTCTGTGTCATACAAGCACCCACCAGCAAACCACCGTTAGAACCGCCGCGAATCGCCAGCTTGTCGCTGCTGGTGTAATTTTCTGCGATTAAGAACTCCGCTGCGGCAATGAAGTCATCAAATACGTTCTGCTTTTGTTGTTGTGTACCCGCTTTGTGCCACGCCTTACCGTATTCACCGCCGCCACGCAGGTTAGGGACTGCATATACGCCACCCATTTCTAGCCAACTGCCAACAGTGCCCGAGAAAGAAGGTGTTAGGCTAACGTTGAAGCCGCCATAGGCGTACAACATAGTTGGGTTGTTACCGTCTAGTTTTAAGCCCTTCTTATAAGAGATAAGCATCGGAACCTGTGTTCCATCCTTTGAGGTATAGAAGACCTGTTTAGACTCAAATTGATCCGATTCAAACGGAGACTCTGAGCGTTGGTAGATTTCTGAGCTGCCTGATTCAACATCAAAAGAAAAAATCGTTGGCGGCGTTACATAGTTGGTAAAGGTGTAATAAAGCTGAGTTTGCTCTTTTTTACCACCTAAACCACTGGCCGTTCCTAGCCCGGGTAAATGGATTTCGCGAACTAAGTTGCCTTGGTAATCGAGCTGCTCAATTTTCGATACAACATCCACCATATAGTGCGCAAACAAGTAACCACCGCCGGTGCTGATCTCTAAAGGCTGTGACTTTTCTGAAATAATATCGCTCCATTCTTGACTGCGCGTATCAAAGCTCACCACCTTGCCGTTAGGCGCATCGAGATTGGTATATAGCACAAAGGTCTCATCTTGATTGTCGATAAGGTAAGTATCGCTATCCACATGATCAATCAGTGTGTTTAGGGTTTGTTCATCTGAGCTTAAGTCGATATAGAACAGCCTGTTACCTGATGTGGACTTTCGCCCTAGGATGATCAAGTATCGGTCGTCTTCAGTGGTATAGCCCGACACATAGCGATGCTGCTCAGCACTGTCCGCACCAAAAATCACCTTGTCATCGGTTTGTTCTGTACCCAATTCATGGAAGTACAGCTTGTGTTGTTCCGTACGAGCTGAAAGCTGACTGCCGTCAGGCTTATCGTAACTAGAGTAATAAAAGCCGCGGTTACCTAACCAAGAAATACCGGTAAATTTAGCGTCGGTAATTTCCGTTTCAAGCCGTTGTTTGGTCTCAGTATAAATAACGAAGATCTTGCGCCAGTCACTGCCGCCCTCAGAAATGCTGTACGCCACCAAGCTGTAATCTTTCGAAAACGACACCGAACCCAGTGATGTGGTGCCATCTTCCGAGAAGGTGTTCGGATCTAAGAACACCTCTTCTTGTTGTCCTTCTTTCTGACGATAAAGAATACTGTGATTTTGCAAGCCATCATTCTTATAGAAATAGGTGTAATCTCCTCGCACAAACGGTTGCGAGCTCTTTTTGTAGTCTTGCGCTTTCGCCAGCCTTTCTCGCAGTTCAGCGCGATACGGAATTTGAGCAAGGTAATCGAACGTGACTTCATTCTGGCTCGCCACCCACTGCGCAGTTTCGTCACTTCTGTCGTCTTCTAACCAGCGATAAGGATCTTCAATGATCTGACCGAAATAGTCATCGCTGACGATCTGTTTGTTGGTAATTGGATATTGATACTCTTTTAAATAGCTCATCGTGATCCTTATTTAAAGTGATGGTAACGCGATAACGTTGCTTGGAAGCCGTAACTTTGGAAACCTAAGCTTTAAACTCATAGCTTAAAAATAGTGTGAAATCGTCAGGTAGCGAGTTCTGATGTGTTCAATCAATAACTTAATCTTGTTTGGCGGTTGGCGAGTAAAGGGGTACACCGCATAGATACCCAGTTTTTTTCCGACTAAATCTGGAAATATGTCTACCAACTGGCCGTTTCTAATATCGTGATACACCAAACAACGCGGTACATACGCGATACCGTGACCACCCAAGGCCGCTTTGCGTAAAGCGGTCGCGTTGTCTGTCGAGAAAGAGCCCGAGACACGCACGATGTATTTATCGTTATCGGTGAAACCGTCTTTACTATGCAAAAATTGCCATTCACTGGCACCCGTTGTTTGGTAAGCGTACTGCAAGCAATTGTGATCAACTAACTCTTTGGGCAGCATAGGCTTACCGTTTTTTGCTATATAAGATGGGGAAGCACACACCACCCATTGTGAATCCAATATATGACGTGCAATGAGGCTGGAATCTTCCAAATAACCGGTTCGAATCACCAAGTCGAGGCCATCCTCGACCAAATCAACAAATCGATTGTTAAGAGACATGTCGACCGTTAAACCTGGGTGCATATTACAAAATTCAGCAACAGCGTCTGCGAGAATCAAATCTCCGGAGATAGTAGGCACTGACATTTTGATGTGGCCACTGACATTTTCACCAAAGCCTGAAACAGCATCCATAGCCTCTTGAGCCGCCTGCTTCACATTTTTGGCGCTATGTAACATCGCCTTACCCGCCTCGGTAAGCGTTAATTTACGTGTTGTTCGATATAACAATTGCACGCCAATCTCTTCTTCCAAACGCGCAATTCTCTTACTAACTACCGAATTTGTAAGGTTATTTTGCTCTGCCACCTTACTAAAGCTACCCAGCTCTACTACCTGTGAAAACAGGATCAAATCATCTGCTCGCATCTGATTATGCCAATTTTGGAATTAATTATTTTCATTATTTCCCTATATCAATAAAAAATAAAGGGGTAGATTCACGCCAAATTAACAAAACAATTACAAAAACAGCTTTTGCAATCAGATCGATTAAAAATAAAGCAACTCTAATTACAACAATTGAATCTACAGGGTTCAAATTACACCTACAAAACTAATGACGTGTTATTCACTTCAAACATGAACGTTTGAAAAACAAGTACGAGGAAGTACCCATGAGTGAAACTCTACTGGCTCTATTGGCCTTTTCACCAATAGTTGTTGCAGCGATTCTGCTGGTTGGCCTGAATTGGCCTGCGAAAAAAGCGATGCCAGTGGCATTTGCATTGACCGTTGCTATCGCCTTATTAAGTTGGGATATGTCTGGCACTCGCGTGCTGGCTTCTGTGTTCCAAGGCTTCGGCATTACGGTGTCGGTTCTCTGGATTGTGTTTGGCGCTATCTTCTTATTAAACACTTTGAAACACACCGGAGCTATCACCACCATTCGCAATGGCTTCACTGATATTTCAGCGGACCGTCGTGTACAAGCGATCATCATCGCTTGGTGTTTTGGTTCATTCATTGAAGGTGCATCCGGCTTTGGAACACCTGCTGCAATCGCTGCCCCACTCTTGGTTGCAATCGGCTTCCCAGCATTAGCTGCCGTGCTAATGGGGATGATGATTCAGTCTACGCCGGTATCATTCGGCGCGGTTGGTACACCTATCATCGTTGGCGTAAACAAAGGTTTGGATACGCACAACATCGGTGAAAGCCTGATTGCCAATGGTTCAACATGGGATGCTTACCTACAACAGATCACATCAAGTGTTGCGATCATCCACGCCTGCGTTGGTGTGATGATGCCTGTGCTTATGGCAATGATGCTGACTCGCTTCTTCGGTAAGAACAAAAGTTGGACTGAAGGTTTAGATATTCTGCCGTTCGCACTGTTCGCAGGTGCTGCTTTCACCATTCCTTACGCACTCACTGGTGTCTTCCTAGGTGCTGAGTTCCCATCACTGATTGGTGGTTTGGTTGGCCTTGCTGTTGTAGTAACGGCAGCGAAACGTGGCTTCCTTGTTCCAAAGTCAAAGTGGGATTTCGAAAGCGAAGACAAATGGCCTGCTGAATGGCTAGGTTCTTTGAAGGTCGATGTAGACGACACTCATTCAAACAATAAGAAAGATCATAAAAAAATGAGCATGGCGATGGCGTGGGCACCTTATGTGCTGCTCGCAGTGACTCTGGTTGCTAGCCGTGTGAGCCCTGAATTCAAAGGCCTACTGAAGAGCGTTAGCCTTTCATTCAGCAACATCCTTGGCGAAACCGGCGTAAGCACAGCGATTCAGCCTCTATACCTACCGGGCGGTATCTTAGTATTCGTAGCATTAGTTGCAGTTCTAATACAGTCACGCAGCGCAGCACCTTTAGTAAAAGCCTTTGGTGAATCAAGTAAAACCCTGATTGGTGCAGGCTTTGTGCTGGTGTTCACTATACCGATGGTACGTATCTTCATTAACTCTGGCGTGAACGGTGCTGATTTGGCAAGTATGCCAGTAACCACTGCGAATTTCGCGGCTGACTTAGTGGGCGGAGCATTCCCCGCACTGAGTGCAACGGTCGGTGCTTTAGGTGCTTTCATTGCAGGTTCGAACACAGTATCGAACATGATGTTCAGCCAATTTCAGTTCGAAGTCGCGCAAACTCTGAATATCTCTAGCGTTGTAGTTGTCTCCCTACAAGCCGTGGGTGCCGCCGCCGGTAACATGATTGCGATTCACAATGTGGTCGCCGCATCGGCAACGGTTGGTCTATTGGGACGCGAAGGCGCAACACTGCGTAAAACAATTATCCCAACGTTCTACTACTTAGTAATGAGTGGAATCATCGGCCTCGTAGTTATCTACGGGTTCAAAATGACAGACGTACTTATGTAGACCATAAGTCGTAACCAAAGCACTTGGCGTTAGTACCCAATTCCCCGACTGCAACACCGTCTCATAAGACAGTTGATGAGTTTCGGAATGGACACTAGAACACATCAACCCTTCGGGTATTAACGCCATTTTATAAAGAAAACAAGCAGCTCAAGCTAAGCTCTCATAGAAGGGCAACATCCCAAGAATTTAGGACTGAAATTATGATCATATCCGCATCGACTGATTACCGCGCCGCAGCAAAAGCGAAACTGCCTCCGTTTCTTTTCCACTACATTGATGGCGGCTCTTACGGAGAGCATACCCTACGCCGCAACACGGCTGACCTTGCTGAGATTGCGCTCAAGCAGCGTGTCCTCAATGACATGTCGGACCTAAATTTGGAAACCGAGTTGTTCGGCGAAAAGCTCGCGATGCCGATTGCCTTAGCTCCGGTTGGCCTAACGGGCATGTACGCACGACGTGGTGAAGTGCAAGCAGCAAAAGCTGCAGACAACAAAGGCATCCCTTTTACCATGTCGACTGTGTCGGTGTGTCCGATTGAAGAAGTGGCACCTAAGATTGAACGCCCAATGTGGTTTCAACTTTACGTGCTAAAAGACCGTGGCTTCATGAAGAACGTTCTTGAACGCGCAAAAGCGGCTGGCGTAACAACACTAGTCTTCACCGTTGATATGCCCGTACCGGGCGCTCGCTACCGTGACATGCACTCCGGAATGAGTGGCCCAAATGCAGCGATGCGTCGTGTATTCCAATCGATGCGTCATCCTAGTTGGGCGGTGGATGTTGGCCTATTGGGTAAACCGCACGACCTTGGCAACATCTCTACTTACCGCGGTTCTCCTACCAAGCTGGAAGACTACATCGGTTGGTTGGGCGATAACTTCGACCCATCGATCTCATGGAAAGACTTAGAGTGGATCCGTGACTTCTGGGACGGCCCAATGGTCATCAAAGGCATTCTTGATGAAGAAGATGCAAAAGATGCCGTGAGATTTGGCGCAGACGGCATTGTGGTTTCAAACCACGGCGGCCGTCAACTTGATGGTGTTCTATCGAGTGCCAAAGCCTTGCCTGCAATTGCAGATGCAGTAAAAGGCGACACTAAGATTCTGGTCGACTCTGGTATTCGTACTGGCTTGGATGTGGTTCGCATGATGGCGATGGGCGCAGATTGCACCTTGCTTGGCCGCTCTTTCGTTTACGCATTAGCAGCGCAAGGACAAGCAGGTGTGGAAAACCTACTCGACCTGTACGACAAAGAGATGCGCGTTGCGATGACTCTAACTGGCGCTAAGACAATCAAAGACTTAACGCGTGAATCTTTGGTGGGGCTAGATTAAACCGCCACGATTCTGATTTAGATTCGGGTTCAGATTCAGGTTCAGACTCATGCTTTGGTCGACTTAGACTGAAGTTCAATCGGTGTCACAGCAATTCCACTGCCGTTGTGACACCGTTTAAGCACTGGAAAATAAAAAGCTAGGGCGTGTTGATCTTTCGAGCTGATTTTTGCAGCGAGTTGCTGGGTATTTATACAAGGCAGAGGCGCCGATGTGTAGCTAGCCTACATGAGAAGCCGATAACGTAGTAGAAATGGCCAGCAAACGCTGCCTGAAGGGTTCAGCTAAAAGCGTTTTACTCTTTGTTGAGGGGGATTGGCTTAGAGTGACTAGGCTATTTCCCCCTCGCCGCGATTAAAACGCTTTTATCTTGAACAAAATTTAACCACGAAAGGTCAACACGCCCTGATCAGTGCCAAATAAGAAGCACAAGGAAGCAAAGATGGAGACAACTACATCCCATGAGCGAGTAGTAGACGCACAAGCTTATCAGCAGCTTGAAGCAATACTGGCTCAAAAAATAGAAACAGAACGCATTGTCACTCAAGAGGCAAAGCGCTTGGCTTACGGCACCGATGCGAGTTTCTATCGCTTGGTGCCGAAAATGGTTCTAAGGCTCAAAAACTTAGACGAAGTCATATTCACCATTCAAAGCTGCCGCGAACTCGGTATTCATTTTACCTTTCGCGCCGCTGGCACTAGCCTTTCAGGACAAGCCGTTTCAGACTCGGTACTCATCACTCTAACCGACGACTGGCGCGGCCATGAGATTGTCGATAACGGCAATCAGATCATTCTTCAGCCCGGTGTGATTGGCGCAGATGCCAACAAATACCTTGCCCCTTTCCAACGTAAAATCGGCCCAGATCCAGCTTCAATCAATACTTGTAAAATCGGCGGTATTGCCGCGAACAACGCCAGTGGCATGTGTTGTGGTACTGCGCAAAACTCCTATCGCACCGTCGAAAGCATGAAAGTCGTGTTGAGCGATGGCACCCTGCTCGATACCGCAGATAATGCTAGCGTTGAAGCGTTCAAGCAATCACACAAAACGCTGTTTGATGGCATTGTTGAACTTCACCGCCAAACCAGCTCGAATCAAGAACTCGCAGACAGAATCCGCCATAAGTACCGCCTCAAAAATACCACTGGCTACGCCCTGAATGCCTTGGTCGATTACCACGACCCAATCGAAATCATCAAACACCTGATGATCGGCTCTGAAGGCACGCTAGGCTTCATCGCCGAGATCACCTACAACACGGTTATTGAACACCCGAATAAAGCCTCTGCGCTGTTGGTATTTGCCGACATCGAACAGGCAAGTAAAGCCGTGACTACGTTGTCCAAAACTCCGGTTGCAGCCGTGGAATTAATGGACGGCAGAGCACTCCGTTCAGTGGCTGATAAGCCGGGTATGCCTGCCTTTATGTCGAGCCTAAACTTAGAAGCGGCGGCTATTTTGGTGGAGTCACACGCCAGCTCCCAGCCGGACTTAGATTTACAATGTAAATCAATTTTGGACGCATTGACTGAATACACGATTGTTGAATCGGTTCCTTTCACTTCCGAACCGAAGACAGTCGCGACTCTTTGGGGCATTCGTAAAGGCATGTTCCCAGCGGTTGGCGCCGTGCGTGAAGTGGGTACGACGGTCATCATTGAAGATGTGGCTTTCCCTGTCGAAAACCTTGCGAACGGTATTCGAGAGCTGCAAGATCTGTTTGATAAATACGACTACAGCGAAGCGATCATTTTCGGCCACGCTCTAGAAGGCAACCTGCACTTTGTGTTTACCCAAGGCTTTGATAGCCAAGAAGAGATCGACCGTTACGGTGGTTTCATGGATGACGTAGCCGAGCTCGTCGCCGTGAAATACCAAGGTTCTTTGAAAGCGGAACACGGCACTGGCCGCAACATGGCGCCTTATGTGGAATTGGAATGGGGCAAAGATGGCTACGCCTTGATGCAACAGATCAAAGCGTTGTTCGATCCAGAAAGACTGCTCAACCCTGGCGTGATTATTAACGACAATCCAAATTCACACATCACGAATTTGAAGCCAATGCCTGCTGCCGATGACCTTGTTGACCGCTGTATTGAATGTGGCTTCTGTGAGCCTGTTTGTCCGTCTCGCACGCTGACTCTATCACCACGCCAACGCATTGTTCTGTACCGAGAACTGCAACGTCGCCGTGCTGCGGGTGAAGAAATAGAAGCAAGCGAGCTAGAGAAAACCTTCGAATACCAAGGCATTGATACCTGCGCTGCAACTGGCCTGTGTGCTGAGCGTTGCCCAGTGGGAATCAACACCGGTGATTTGATTAAAAAGCTTCGTATTGCCAAGTACGAGAAATTTACGCCAATCGCGAAGTGGACAGCGGATCACTTCTCGACCACCACCAAGCTGACTAAGGCTGGCCTCAAAACCAACCAAATGGCGAGCAAAGTGTTAGGCGCAAATACCGTCGGTAAGCTAACCAATGGCTTGCGCTCGATGACTAAAGGCGCGACACCGGTTTGGATTCCAGAGATGCCGCAATCCAACAGTCACTCGCTAGTCTCATCACCAATGACAGCCGAAACATCGAACAACACTAAGAAGGTGGTTTACCTCCCTTCGTGTGCCAGTCGAACCATGGGGCAACAGAGCGATGCAGGCGATCAACGCCCTCTTACTGAAGTGACCATGTCTCTGCTTAGGAAGGCGGGATTCGAGGTGATTCTGCCGAAGAAACTAGATGACCAATGTTGTGGTATGCCTTACGACAGCAAAGGCATGACCGACCTAGCCCAATCCAAAGCGCAACAGCTAGAAGAAGTGTTGTGGCAAGCCAGTCGTCAGGGTGAATACCCAATCTTGATGGACACTAGCCCATGTGCCAAACGCAGTATTGAGCAGTTCACTAAGCCATTAGAAGTGCTAGAACCGACAGGGTTTGTGAATCAATACTTGTTAGAACACCTGACGCTTGCACCACTTAAAGAGACCGTGATGCTGCATGTGACTTGTAGCTCTCGCCGAATGGGCTTAGAAGGTGCGATGTTAAACCTTGCTAAAGCTTGTACCGAAGAGGTGATTGTTCCTGAGCATATTCAATGCTGTGGTTGGGCGGGTGATAAAGGTTTTACCACGCCAGAGTTGAATAAAGCAGCTGTGCATCCACTCAAGGAACAAGTGCCGAGCAACTGCACTCGTGGCTTTAGTAACAGCCGAACCTGTGAGATCGGCTTGTCGCATCACAGTGGTATTCCGTATCAATCAATCTTGTACTTGGTGGATGAAGTGGCGCAGTAACCCCATTCATACTGCGAGCGACGTGCTCTAGCTTAAAACGAAAAAATGGCAGCCCAATCAGGCTGCCATTTGTTTATTCGATTTGAAACATGTTATTTAGCTAGTTGTTACGAGCTGACAGTTAGAGAGATAAGCGCATCAACTCTTCTGGAGAGTAGTGTTCTGCTTCTGCGCCTTTGGCAATTAAGTCGATCACTCGGAACTCACTCATATCACCAAACTCCTTGGTCAAGTAATCACGAAACGCTTTATCATTCGACCATTTACCTCGCACGATATAGCCCTCTTCTTTGTCGAAATCTTCCGTTTCAAAAAAGGAAAAATCAGTCATACCAATATTGTGGCAATACAAAACGAGATACATGTTGAATCCTTAACGCTGAACACTTAACTAGGCTAAAAACCGGTCGACAACCGTTCCGAAAGCCAATTCCAAAAAAACAAGCTCAAGGTTACAACATAAATGCTAAATCGAATAGCCAATCAAGGACTTAAGTAACCTGCTCTTTTCGTTAATCATCAAACATCATGTTAATTGCAGAACCTAACAGAATCAGACCAACAATTGGTCCCATGACAGCGATTGGCGCGCGTTCAATGTATGGCAAATTCTCTGCAATCATCAAGCCCCATTCCGGTGCAGGCGGTTTGGCTCCTAAACCGATGAAGCTCAGCGAGGTCAGGCTCAATGTAATCACTGGCAGCCTCAGCATTGCGTGTCTTAGCAACGGTGGCAATACGTAAGGCAACAGATAAAAACGGAAGATTCTAAGTTTGCTGGTTCCCCACAACGGCGCGAGGTGAGTATAAGGCTGAGCCTTCGCTTCCACTATCAAGCTTGAGCAATGCGCCGCTAATGGCGCCCAAGAGACCAATACAATCGCGATTAATGCACTGTTCGGGTTCATCCCCGTTAAACCCGCAACTAGCAACCCGGCAATGATGTAAGGGATACCCTTAGTTATCTCGATAAGGCCTTGGCTAAAGCGGGTATTGAAACCCATGATAATGCCTGTCACCAAACTCAAAAACGTCGCCAAGATACCGGCTTGGAAGGTCGCGACCATACCAGAGCCGATTCTCGCTAACAGGTCTCGGCCAATGCCATCCGCACCCAAAGGCGCTTGCCAGCTCGGTGATGCCAAACGTGCAAATTGGCTAGTGTATGGGTCACGAAATGCAGCCCAAACCACGATGGCAATTAGGAATGAGAAAATCGTAAAAGCAGTAATACGTTTAGCGCGACTCTGCGTAAAACGAAACGAAGAGTGGCTACTAATCAGCTTGCCGCTTTTCAGGCTGTGGCCAAGAATCAACTGCTGAACAAACAAGCTCATGCTGCTCACTGCAATCGAAAACAGAAGCAATACCAGTAAGCCACCTTGCAACATCGGCAGATCTTGCGCCTTCGCAGCACCAAGAATCATACGCCCGATACCGGGAATCGAGAAGATAAGCTCGACCGCGACCGCGCCACCCGTCAAGCCGATCACGATCATCGCGATCTGTGGGATCAGGCTGCTCAGCGCTCTTTTCAGCGCAAAGCGAATAATTTGGTTGGAGTGAACGTTGGCACTGAGCCACGTGATCACCCAAGGTTCATTTAAAACGCGTTGTAAACTGTCTCTGAGTAGGCGACTAAACAGGCCGCTAGCAGGCAGCGCAAGTGCTAAACTCGGTAGCCAGATATCTTGCCAGCCTTGCCAACCATACGGTGGTAACCAAACTAACCAGATTGAGAACACCAGTATTAATACCGAGGCCACCACGTACTCTGGCAAGGATATTAATACGGTGCTTAAACTGCTGTAACTCTGCCCTAATTTGCCCTTCTTCCAACTGCGCAAGGTAGCCAGTAAGCCTGCGCCACACAGTACGAAAGTCATCACAAGCGCGCTAGACATCAAAAACAGGGACGTAGACGCTGTCTTTTGAATGCCTAATGCAACCGAAGAACCATCAATCCATGACTTACCTAAGTCACCAGAAAAGGCACTTCCTATCCAGTCGATCAGGCGCTCGCTCGCCGAACGATCAAGCTGAAGATCAGCACGTACTGCCGCTAAAGCTTCAGGCGTAAGCAGGTGTTGTTGCCCCGCCCTCGCACGCAGAATGGATTGGCTTGGGTCGATGCCTGCAATGTCAGGCATCAAGCCAACAAGAATCACCACCACAATCAGTGAGGCAATTCTTGATAGCCAAGGCGTCAAGATAAATAAGGTTCGACGCAGAGTCTCAGCAGATAGCATTTAGTTAGTTAACCTGTGTCGCTTTCTTAACCTGTGTAGTTTGGTCAACCAAGCGACGTTCACTTGGGTCACGAACCACATTGCTTACACGCTCGCTTTCACCTTGAATCACACGTTCGTGAAGCAATGGAATAGCAGCGAAGTCGTTGAGAATTTTTTGCTCAACTGCGATGATCGCTTGCTGACGCAGTGCACCTAATGGTTGTAGGTCAGCGTGAGTTAGCGCTTGGTCAACTTCTTGAGAACAGAATTGACCAAGGTTGAATGAACCCTTACAGCCAAAGTCACTCATCATATAAGCCACTGGGTCACCCGAATCTAGAACGGTTGCACGAGAAAGGATGAACGCATCGAACTTTCCTGATAGCGCATCGTTTTCAATCTGAGCGTATTCACGGATATCCAGCTCAACTTTGAAGCCAGCCGCTTCAAGTTGTTGTTTAAGTAGCGCTGCCACTTCTGGAAGCTCAGCACGGTCGGTAAAGGTACCGATAACAATTCTTTCACCGTTTGCTTGTAGCGTTTTATCTACAGCTTGACCTTCAGGTCGAATCGGCTCAGCCCAAGCAAGAGCTGGACCTAATAGACCTTGCGCGATATCCGCGTGGTTTTCATAAACAGTATTCACAATTTGCTCACGGTCTACAGCAGCCGCCGCGACTTTACGTAGTTCAATATCGCTAAATACGCCTGACTTATTGTTCAGGTAAAGCGTGTTGGTACGAGGCATGGCTACTTCGTAAAGCAGGTTCGAATCAATGGTCGCGATTTGTGAAACTGGCACAGCTTCAACAATGTCTGCCGTACCGGTTCTTAGAGCTGCAGCACGAGCAAAGCCGTTAGGAACGTATTCTGCAATTACAGATTCAACTTGTGCTTTTTCACCCCAGTAACCGTCGAAACGTTTTAGTTTCGCGCTGGTTGTACCGTTAATTTCTGTCAATTCAAACGGACCAGTACCTGCCCCAATTGGGCTAACACGACCATCTTCTTGGTACGCGCTTGCTGCTAGGATCGCTAATTGAGGGCTTGATAAACGGCTTGGTAGAAGAGGGTCATCAAAGCTGGTCTTGATCTCTACGCGGTAGTTGTCCATCGCTTTCACTTCTAAATCTACACCATCTAGGATGCGTGGTTTAGGCGCCGCTTCCAGCGCTTTCTGTAGAGAGTTCACAACAGACTCTGCGGTTAATGTCGAACCATCGTGGAATTTAACACCTTGGCGAACCGTGAATTGCCAAGTCAGTGGATCAACGTGTTTCCAATCCGTTGCCAGCATTGGCTCAGCTTCTGAAGTTGGGCTTAGGTTGACTAGCGTTTCAGCCGTGCTCCAACGTGATAGTTTGAACGCGTCATCAGAAAGTGGCGATAGACCTGTTCTTGGTGGCTGCATCATCGCAACACGAATTTCGGATTTGACCGCCGCATCGCTCGACTCTGGTTGAGAGTCAAAGCAGCCCGTCAAAGGCAGAGCCAGCGCTAGAGCGCAAGCCAGTTTGATTGAATTAAAACGCATAGTTATTTTTCTCTGTAAGCTGTGCTTCGTTAATAAACTGTATTTTGTTAATAAACGGTATTTCGTAATAAATAAGGTTGTGTTTAACAAGTAGATTTCGAAAGAGGCTGAGATTCGATCAGCATCTGAGTCGCTGGATGAGCAGGTTCGCTCATCACTTGAGGTGTCGGTCCATGCTCCACCATCTCGCCATGGTCAAGAACCAGAATTTCTTCGCAAAGCGCTTGTGCTGCACCTAGGTCGTGTGTCACCAAAATAAGGCGCATATCGCGCTTCTTTTTCAATGAATTCAATAAGTCGAGTAGCCTCTGTCGATTGACAGGATCTAGGCTACTGGTTGGCTCATCGGCAACTAATACCGCGGGTCTAACGACAAGTGCCCGAGCAATGGCTACACGTTGAGCTTGGCCTGTAGAAAGCTGATTGGGCTTTAGCGATAGCAAAGTGGCAGGTAAGCCAACGTCCAACAGCGTCTCTTCAATGATGCTTTCATGATTGCCATAAACATTTAAGTTACTTAGCGGCTCAGCTAAGATCTGTCGAACGGTGTAGTAAGGGTTAAGACTAGTGTGTGGTTCTTGTGGCACCAATTGAATCAAGCGACACACCGTAGCTTGCGCTTTGCTATTACGAATAGGCAGCGAATGACCAAACAAGCTGATGCTACCGAGAGTAGGCGCTTTCAAACCAAACAGCAGTTCAATCAGCGTAGATTTACCGGCACCAGAACGTCCAACAATGGCCAGGCTTTTGTCTTCAACATTGAGGTCGATATTCTGTAGCGCTTTGAACGCCTTACCACCCAACCAACTCGGCACTGAGTAATACTGAACCCCGACATTCTCGAACTTAATCTCAATCGGTGTTTCTGAATCAATCACAGGCATTGGCGGTGAGACTTCTGAATTTAGTGATAAAGTCGAGCTCATTCGATTAGGTCTCTCAATGAACAGCAGAAAGCATGAGAGCTCGATTCCAGCGCGTGTTTCGGTGCACCATAAGCCACCACACCGCCATCATCGATGACTAATAACTTGTCACACGCTAAGGCGCTGTGCAGGTCATGGGTAATCAACAAGCCACCAATTTGGCGTTGCTTTACATTGTCTCGAATCAGCTTGAGTATCTCTTGTTCTGTTACCGGATCTAACGCACTGGTTGGTTCATCTGCAATGATGATATCGGCGTTACTCAACAAGCCAATCGCAATGCACACTCGTTGACGTTGTCCTCCAGAGATTTGGCTCGGATACAACGGCAAGATGGTTTCTGGATTTGGGAATCCTAACTGCACCAACAGTTCGGTGAGCTTAGTTTTGTCTTGTGATTTAAGCTTGGTGCGAGTACCCGTCAAGGCAAGGCAAAGTTGGCCTTCAATGGAAACCAGAGGGTTTAACGCTTGAAGCGCATCTTGGAAGATAACCGCCGGCCTTTGTGCTGCCGTTCTTTGCAACATCGGCAAACCACACACCGCTTCACCAGATAGAGAGATATGACCTTCAGCCTCAACCATTTCTGGCATAAAGCCCGCGATCGCACGTGAAAGCATCGACTTACCAATGCCTGAAGGCCCCATGATCGCCAACAGTTCTCCTCGATACATATCGAAATTAATATCTTGGAAAAGTGTTTTCGAAGAGGTTTTGATCGTTAATCGGTCAACAGACAAAAGTGGGGCTTTCACGCAGATACTCATAAATAGATGTTATAACATAACAACTCTATCATTTAGCTGAGGTGATGAAAAGCGAACATTGAACTAGATCGCATTTTTTTGCTGTTTGATTGACCGGCTCTAATCAGTCATTAGATAGAAAAAAAGCGCTCACTAAATTTATTGAACATAAATAGTAAAGCGCTTTCATAAAGTCTTAGAAGTGGCGATGGTCGTTCTACATTAATGACACGCCGCTGAGGTATCTTCTGTTGGAAAACACTTCTGTTTAACCTGGGAGATGAACGGATACAGGAATGCGATACGCCCAAGATAGAACAGAGTAAACGCTAGCCACAAACCATGATTGCCCCAAGCTCCAACCGCAAACGCTTGAACAGCCAAGAACACCAACAAAGTAGCAAGACTCGAATCTCGAACTGGACGTGTGGTTCCTGTTCCAGTAAAGATACCGTAAACCGTTAAACCAAAGCCAGCCACCAGCGGGAATACAATTAACCACGGTGCCATCTCTTGATACAAGACGACAAGCGCTGGAATATCGGTAAACAAGAAAACAATCATGTCTTTGAATATCAAGGTTAAAAGCGTCAGCGCAGCAATAAAACCGGCCGTCCACTGGAAGTTAAGCCTTAACACACGATCCAACATCGACGCACTTTTCTGACCAACTGCTTTACCCGCAAACACACTCGATGCGTTAGCAATGCCATCAAACATGTAACTGACTATAAAGGTCACCTGCATCAGAATCGCGTTAGCGGCCAGAACATCGGTACCCAGTTTAGAACCAGTGCGTGCCATCATGTTGAAGAACACTAAGATACAAATTGTACGTAACAGTAGGTCGGTATTCGATGAGATGATTGTCGACAGGTCTTTCTTGGTCATCTTCGATCCTTTCAGGAGCTCAGAGATCGAGATGTTGCTCGTCTTCATCACCAGCGTCATACCAATCGCAAAGGTGGTGATTTGTGCAATCAAACTTGCGTATGCCACACCGGCGACACCCAAGTCGAAATAGAGTACGAACACCGCATCCAATACAATGTTCAATACGTTACCAAACACTTGTGTGTAAAGGACTTCTTTGGCTTTCGCCTGCCCCATCAGCCAACCAATAATGGTGTAGTTGAGCAGCACAAAAGGTGCACCATAAATCAAAACACTAAAATAGGTGTGCGCGTGCTCGGCCACGTTCGCTTCAGGCTCTATCACCCACATTGCACCTTGCCAGATGAGCGGTTGTATCAAGATAAAAACCAACCCCACCAAACCAGACAGCACAAATGGGCGCATCAAGCTGCCCGCTAGCTCAGAGCGATTCCCTTTCCCCAATGCCATCGCACTTTGCCCTGTCGTACTGACACGGAAAAAGCCAAACAACCAATACATGGTGTTCATGATGATGGTGCCGATCGCCACACCACCGATCAGTTCAGCAATACCAAGCTGGCCAATCACGGCAGTATCCACGGCACCAAGCAGAGGCTGAGTCACCGTTGAGATGATGAAAGGGAAAGCGATTTTTAGATAATCTTTGTGGGTAATGGTCATATTCTAGCGAGTGATATTAAGAACTATTTGCAATTAGAAGGAATGCTATCGTTTAATCCGTACGTTGTCATCATCTACTAGAGTAAATTATCAACAAAGCATTTCTCTCTTGATTCAAGAAAACACCACAACCATCGTTAATTGAGTTTGCGCTAACAAGCAAAATGAGTGGCTTTTAATCGGTTAGTAAAAACTCACGGGAAGGTAAAAATCGAGTTCAAACACTTCATCACTGTTGAGAAAGTGATTCTGATGATAATGCACATAAGCCGGAGTAGAACGTTGCTTGAAGCCAGACGTAGGTAGCCACTTTTCTAATACCATACTGATCTGTGGTAGCAACTCACCATAGCGACCATTCAATCGAAACACCGCATGTAAACCGCCCGGAATCACCATCTGATTAACCACGCTGCGGTACTTAATCGGTTCATTAATCGCGATACACGCCACATAGCGACACTGATCCATCTCAACCCAAGCAGGGTTTGAGTGATGCAAACCAAACTGGCTCGAAAAGTCACGCTGTTCAGAGCTAGCCCACGCTTTCAATATCAGCCATGCGTTGCGAATGGAGCGGTTATAACCCGTATGTCGAACATAAGCCGCCATGCGATCCGGTGTTTCAACTACCTTAGGCTCAGGTAGCACTCGCTGCGCCACGTTCAAATAGCCCGCTGCCACTTCGGGATCTTTCAAATAGGGCTTTTCGGCGATCTGTAAGTCGTGTTTACGCCACTCACCCGGTGACATGTTAAAGGTCGCTTTGAATGCTCGGCTAAATGAAGACACCGAACTAAAGCCACACTTACTGGCAATTTCCACCACAGACGACGTGGTATCGAACATCAATTGGTTGGCCGCATATTCCATTCGAGTGCGTCGAATGTATTGGTGCAACGACTCCCCTACCACACTTTTGAAGGTGCGATGAAAGTGCTGTTCGGAATAAGCCGCGATCTCAGAGAGCGCTTTTGCCGACAAAGGCTGACTGATGTCTTGATGAATATGGAACAGAACATCATTGATTCGGGATATATGTTGTCGCGACATTGTTCAAATAGCATAAATGGACATGTTTATAAGCATAAATGGACACGTCGTTTTTTACAATTGCCGTGTAATATCAAGCGATAAAATAAAAACGAAAAACGACGAGACACAACACATGGAAATCGCACAGTCATTACAACAGATTCAATCTTCATACATTCGAGAGATCCTCGCAGCCGCAAGCGATCCAAATGTCATCTCATTGGCAGGTGGTTTACCGGACGAAAAAACATTCCCTATCGATTTAATGAAGCCAACGCTAGAAAACCTAGCGAACATGCCTGAAGTTTTCCAATACGGCTCGACCGCGGGTTACGGCCCGTTGCTTGAACACCTTACGCAAAGCTACCAATTGCCAAAGACTCACACAGCAATGATCTGTACTGGCTCTCAGCAAGGTTTGGATTTGATTGCTCGTGCGTATGTTGACCCGAATGATGTGGTTGTAATGGAAGCGCCAAGCTACTTGGGTGCGATGCAAGTGTTTGGTTTGGTTCAAGCGAACATTGTGACTGTGTCTCAAACTGAATTTGGCCCTAACCTCGATGAACTAGAAACATGCTTTGCACAGCAATCTCCAAAGATGTTCTATGCCGTGCCAGATTTTCACAACCCAACAGGTGTATGTTGGGCAACAGAAACTCGTCAAAAAGTGGCTGAACTGTGTATTAAATACAACGTGGCATTCATTGAAGATGCGCCTTACCGCGAGCTACGCTTTACAGGCACTGAGCTGCCAATGGTTTCATCTTTCTGCCCTGACAACTCTATCGTCCTTCGTTCATTCTCTAAGATTGCATCGCCAGGTTTACGTATCGGAGCGGTAACCGGTAAACGCAGCTACCTTGAGCCACTGATCAAAGTGAAGCAAGGTGCGGATTTACACTCAAGTGTGCCCATGCAAGCGCTGCTTGTTGGTCTTCTAAAACATGAAGATTTCAACCTGCATATGGAAAACATTCGTACTTTGTACAAGTCTCGTTATGAAGTGCTGTTTTCAGAGCTAGAAAAACAGCTGCCTGCAGACTGTGTACTAAAATCAGTAGACGGCGGGATGTTCATTTGGGTTGAAATCCCAGAGTGTGACACCTTTGAACTGGCTAAAACTCTGCTTTCCAATGGTGTTGCGGTTGTACCAAGCCCAGTATTCTATCCAAAGGCTGATGAAGCTAAAGCTGCACTGCGCTTAAACTTCACCAACGCCAATCCAGAAGAATTAACAGAAGCGGTAAAACGCTTAGCGGAAGTACTTAACCAAGCGTAATCGCTGACAGTACTGACCGCTTTGGTGATTGCCTGATCGGCTTATTTCCGAGAAAACCGTCACGAGTCAGCATTAAAGGCCAATGCCATTCTCAACAAGAGAGTTACATTGGCCTTAATTTTAGGTCTCCATAAAGCACAGAAAGGACATCAGTTTGCCGCATTGTATTATCGAACACTCATCCACTATTAATGGTCAGCAACTCAACCAACAAGTGTTTCTCGGCGCAATGGAATCTCAGTTGTTCTCACCAACAGGAGAAGACATCAAAGTACGCAGCCTTGCCTATCAGCATTACCAAACCGGTGAGGTAAAAGAAGACTTCGTGCATGTCTCTGTGCGTATTTTGTCTGGGCGTAACGAAAGTGTTAAAGCGATGCTCTCCAAGTCCATTTTGGATCAATTACTTGCTCTTTCACTATCCAATGCATCACTGACCGTAGAGATCATCGATATAGAGACAAGCAGCTATTCAAAAGCCTTAGTTTAAAGGCAAGTTACAAAAGTACAGCCCCTCGCAAATAGGGTGTTTTCAAAAAATTCGTTAGACAGCATGGAGCAATGAAATGGAATTGGTGATTGGTAACAACCCAGAATTGATAACGAAAGCACAAGCCATTCGTCATCAAGTATTCGTTGTTGAACAAGGTATCCCCCATGTGTTGGATCTTGATGGGCTCGATCCTGTCTCA
The DNA here is from genome assembly GCF_024347655.1 of Vibrio toranzoniae. Classification (NCBI taxonomy): domain Bacteria; kingdom Pseudomonadati; phylum Pseudomonadota; class Gammaproteobacteria; order Vibrionales; family Vibrionaceae; genus Vibrio; species Vibrio toranzoniae. Next base: position 764,226 of record NZ_AP025515.1, read on the forward strand.
CATCATGCACTCATCACCGATGACGATAATTTAGTCGCGACGGCACGCTTGCACATTGATGAATCAGGACACTCAACCATGGCGCGTGTTGCTGTTCTGCAACCTTATCGAGGATCTGGTATCGCATCTAAAATTGTTAGCGCACTTCTAAAACACGCCTCTGAACATAGTGCCAAGGTAATTGAAATCCACGCCCATCAATACCTAAAGGGTTACTATCAAAAATTCGGCTTTGAGTTCATTCGTGAAGTGGAAATGGTAGGAGAACACCAACTGATTGAGATGAGATACAACATAAGTTCTTAGCCGAATATTCAATAGACAACAAAGTACCACTGTTTATTTGAGCTAACATTCCTTATCAAATAACGGCCTTTTTACCACACATATAGCCATACTATAAGTGTTGTTATATAACCCTGCTTTTTGTTGGTTTTTGTCCCGTACCGCCTTGGTTATACTGCGCCTGATTTTAATAAGCTGACGTTCACACAAGGCTCTACTTTAGAACCTCGATGATCAGAAGGCTACGCTCTGGATTTACGTTCCAGCTCGCAGAAAGGAAAAACCATGTCTCAATATGTTGTATGTGCTCTGTATAAATTCGTTGCACTTGATGATTACCAAGAAATTCGCCAGCCACTAACTGAAGTGCTAGAAGCCAACCAAATCCGCGGTACTTTGCTACTTGCGAGTGAAGGCATCAACGGTACTGTTGCAGGTAAACGCGAATCTATCGACGCTCTTCTTCAATGGTTCAAACAAGATTCTCGTTTGGCTGATGTTGTTTACAAAGAGTCGTTCAACGAAGAACAACCATTCAACCGCACCAAGGTTAAACTTAAGAAAGAAATCGTAACCATGGGCGTTGAAGGCATCGACCCTCGCCATGTTGTCGGCACTTATGTTAAGCCAAACGAATGGAACGACCTCATATCAGATCCAGATGTGATCTTGGTGGATACTCGTAATGATTACGAAGTCGACATCGGCACATTCAAAAACGCCGTAAACCCAAACACAGAAACCTTCCGTGAGTTCCCTCAATACGTTGAAGAAAACCTCGACCCTAAGAAGCACAAAAAAGTTGCGATGTTCTGTACCGGCGGTATTCGTTGTGAAAAATCAACAGCCTACATGAAAGAGCAAGGCTTTGATGAGGTTTACCACCTTGAAGGCGGCATTCTTAAGTACCTAGAAGAAGTGCCAGAAGAAGAGAGCATGTGGGAAGGCGACTGCTACGTATTTGATGGCCGTGTTGCCGTTAACCATCAGCTTGAGAAGAGCGGTTACGATGTATGTAACGCTTGTCGTCTACCAATCACTGACGAAGACAAAGCGTCTGAGCACTTTGAGAAAGGCGTAAGCTGCCCTAAGTGTATTGATAAGCACAGCGACGAGCAGAAAGCGCGTTTCCGTGAACGTGAGAAGCAAGTTCAACTGTCGAATGCTCGTGGCGAAACCCACGTCGGTGGCGAAGCTGCTCACCTTATCGAGCAACGCAAGAAAGCAAAACTCGCACATAAAGAGCAACAACGTTCTGGTAAGAAAACTCAGTAGTTTTTAATACTACTAAAATAATAAAGGGCAGTAACGCATCCAAAATGGAACGTTAATGCCCTTTTTTGATCCTACTCTCGCTTTGTGTTTAGGAACACATTTATCTTCAAAAATAGGCTCTATACTGAAGTTAAGTAGACAAGAGAGGAAGTGCCAATGCTCAATGAAAACCATGCCTTTATCTTAGATTTCCCAGATCTTAAATTAGACATTGTTCAGCTCAACCACGACGATGAAAAATTCAAAGCAGACATGCAGAAATATCACCAACTCGACTACGACATCCGCCAATTAGAAATCTCTGGCAGCCCTATCGATGACGACAGCATGCACAACCTCAAAGTAGAACGCATGGAGCTAAAAGACTCACTTCACAAACAGCTCACTCGACATCACGCGCTTAAAATCGTTTAACCTAATACGCCGCTAATCTATTTTAAGACATTGAAGAACAACGTCGCCAAGTTGTCGATAATAGCGATGATAATTTTGTGGGATTGGCTCTCTACCTAGCTAACCAAGTAAACGGTGACTAAGTAGAGAGCTCAATTACTAACGGTCTGCAGAGATATCCAACTTATCGATCAACGACGGATACCCCCAACCATTTTCGCCCGCCACCACCTGCTCTCCAGTCAAATACTCAAAGAGTGTCGGCGCTAAAGATCCGTTAGCTTCAATTTTCAATGGCTGAGAGTTTTCGCCAATTGGCGCTCCCCAGAATCCTATGAAGGCATCTTTCTCTAAGTAATCCTCTCCAGCATGACGCCCCGGAACTTTGGTGTTATAACCAATTCCAGCTTTCGGGAACAAATTAATCGTGCCAGCCCTATCTTCAAGGTAGATATTGACCAGTTGATTGACAGAGTCAGGTCGAGGAGTCAATTGGGTTAACTCTGTCCACTCCACACTGCTACACCACGTTGTCACATCCGCCTTAACCGCTCGGTTAATACACTTTTCTACCCATTGAGAATACTGTGCAAAATCAGCTTCGCTTGGTGATGCTAGGTATGGATTTAACCTTTGCGTATTAAGCAAAATCGGCGCTCGATTTTCTTCTAGCGACTCATAGAAAAGCTTGTCACCCTCGCGAGTGATCAATTCATCGACCCGTTTTAAATCACGGTTGCCAATCACACGAACAGCGCAGCGTTGTTGATCACATGTGCTTTCTCTCACGACCATATAATCAAGACTTTCAGGCAAGCGTTGCGCTATCTGATTAATGATGTCTATGTTCTGACCAGCTGGCGCTGCAATCGGAGACCACTGCGTGAGTTCTTGGTAAACCGGCTGAACCTGCCACCCTTGAGCCGAATTAAAGAAGTCCATCATGAAGTTACCACCGGCAGTCGAGGCGACCACCACATCCAATTCCTTCGAGCTTGGGTAGCTTAGCGCATTGGTGATTTTAGGCCCTTCACCCTCGTCTGAAGATATCTTCTTAACCACAATTGGATACTCTAGCTCTGCTTGTAAGCCTTCAAATACCTGCTTTTCTGGATTTAGAGCGTAGAACACCGGCGTTAAACCATGATCGCCAGCCATACCCCAAAGGGTTTTATCGTAAACGCCGGCACTGCGGTAGGTCGCTTCAATCTGACGAATCCAATAGTCCAACCGGTTAAGCTCTCCAGTCGGCATCAAAATTTCGTCACTAAAAGGCCCCGTGAAGTGCGCAAAGTGATCCGGCCATGGATTGTAGACCAAGGTATAGTCTGGCATCCCTTTTCCATCCAACTCGGCAAACTGAGTAATCGATTGTTTAACCTGAGCCTTCTTTGAAAGCTTAGTGAAAAAATCAAAGCCCGATATAGACAGGTACGCTTCAATATCTTCAATCAAGGCTTCACGCTTTTCTCGCAGAACGGCTTCAACTTCAGAACGCTCTTCAAGCTCTTTGACGCAGCGTTTCTCACCGTAATCACGTAACGACTCTCCTAAACCTAAGTTCACTAAGCCATCATAAGTCGTGTGCGCATTCCAATCGTACTGGGCGTTGCAGTTCAGCGTTTTGAGATAATCAAGGCGATCAAACATGGTTTGTACCTTATTGTCTGCCATCAATACATCCAACTGCAGCGCATCATTACCGAAGAAGTAATACGCACGGTCGAGCTCTCTATCGACAAAGTGGAAATTAGGGATACCCGTACCACCATTACCAGACACTTTTGCGCCCGTTTTAATGATAGGTAGATTACGTACGCTGATTGTAGGAGTAGAAGAGATACCCACTCGGCTTATATTGTCTCGATGCTCTTGATAGAGTTTTTTGAAGAACGGAAGATAATTCGGATCACGATAGGTTTGTTCAGACAGAACCTCCATGAACCGAACCTGCTGTTGATGTTCAGGCTCGATCACTGTTTCTAGATTAGGTTTGTATTGCGCTCGGTTTTTATGATTCTGATACGCCACCGAGATGAAAGGCGCATTCTCATCGACCAAGCCTTCGATCAACCCTTGCTGTAAACCATCGACCGTCACTTGAACCGCAAAGCGTTTGTTCTGTTGGGATTCTAAGAACTGAATGAGCACATCAGGCTGGTCACTAAATGCTTGCTGCATCCAATCATCGAGCGCTTCTGCGCGTTCTTCTTTAAACACAAATTGTCGGTAAGCTTTAAGCAAGTTTAAGCGCATAAAATCGATAAGAGTGACCGTCAGAGCTTGTACTTTGTTATTCGGCTTATCGGCGTTTTCTGGTTTACCATCTTCTGCAATTGCCAACATTGCAGATTTCATGTCACCGTCATCCATGCCCAATGTCGCTTTACCGATCAAATCAACGATGATCGGTTGAATTTGAGCGATGATCGCCAAATCTTCAGGGCTGTTCGTTAAATAGGTGTAGCTCTCAGGAAGGGTATCCATATCTTGCCAAACACCGATTTCAAATAGCGCATCGTAGATAACAACCATATTGGCAATGAACTGTTCATCAATACGAATCCCTTCATGGTGACCTGTTGCTTCAGTCGAGGTATCTGGCTCTTTATGCTCTGAGACTGGCTCATCACCGACATAATAGAGGCTATGTTCAAAGCCTTTTAAAGCCTCGTTATCATAGACTGTCGACAGATACCCTTTGAATACATCTTCACTACCCAAACCTGAATAGCGGTCGTAGTAACTATAGAGAAAATAACCTAACGGAATTGAGTAAGTCGGGTTGGACAACTGAGCGATCACTCGCGCTTTCGTTTTAGCATCTAAAGGCAGCGCAAGAATGTACGCATCTAATGTTACGCCGCCGATGGTGAAAAGTGCGGCATCGCGAGTGAGTTTGGCGGAGTAATCTAGGCTTGAAAGCACTTGATTCTTCAGTACATCACTGGAACTGAACACCCCACCAATAACAGGCGTTGTCGACATATCGGCAAAACTAGGCGCCGACACTAAGGTCAACGAAAGGCTACTAAACAAACTGGCGTAGCGACGGGCTTGGGAATAGAAACGCATCCAATATCCTTTAGGTCAAATTACCTTCATAAATACAACCTATTGTTTCAGCTCACTTTCATTAGTCAACTACGTTCACTTGTGCATCGTTCACTTATGTATTCGGAGTGAAAGCTTTAGAGTGATAAACGAACCTTTACTTACGTCAAGCAACCTTAAAGTTGCTTGCCACTACCGTCTTCCCATATCACTTCACACTCTTCTTTGATTGCTGCTGTTAATAGTTCAATCAGTGGGAAAGCTCTACTACTTATGTTGACAGGGACTTCGGCACTATTGTCTTCGTTCTCGTGATCGGTATCGTCTTGTTCTGCAGGTTGGTTTTGCTCAGCTTCAATCGCCTTACGTAAGTTGTTCAACGCTTGAGGTACTTCTTCGGCATCAATAGCACCAGGAACCGTTCCGCTATGTCCAAGCATCTTAATAAAATGAAGTGCAACATCACCAAACATAGTGACGCTAGCATGAGCTTTGCAATTAAAGGTAATTAACATAATTAGTCTCTTTGAGTTCTATTGTATACAAACTATGTTGAGTAAATCTTTAGAAAGCAAGCACATAATGATGAAAATAGATTCCATGATTAGACGCTCCAATGTAACTTTACCACTATCCCGTCACATTCAGTGATGCACATCACTGTATAAATCTCACTCAGCTACCTTTAACCTAGAACCTTGATAGTAGTCACACTAAATAGATGACAAAGGTTCCGCGTAGGTTGTTATTTAATCTAGTATTAATGCCATTATCAAATTTTAGTGGCACAAATCACATGAACAGGCTAGTGGGCAGACACATAGAAGAAATGGCGGATATACGATCCACTCGAAAACAAAAAATTGTCTACTCCTTCTCGCTCATTGCCGCAGCTTTGTTCATTTTTTACACTTGGGCTTATCTTCAAGGACAGCATTACACCTTATTAACTTTCGAACTGTGCTTTGCTTTTATCGCAATATCAAATGCAATTTATGTTAGAAAAGCCATTACCCCCCACTATTCTGAATTAATATTAAGTTGTGTACTATTAGTACAAGGCATTATTCTGTTCTTACACAGCCACGCTATCCCAGAACGAATCCTCTGGCTATACCCTATTTTGGCCGCCGTGATTTTCGTCAATGATTTCAGAATTGGAGTCATCTTCAGCACCTCATTTTGTGTCTTTATCAGCATCCTAATTACGGCGCTACCTAGCAATTTTTCTTTACCATTCAACAGTATCCATCGCTTTATTCTCAGCTTATTGATGATGAGCTTGGTATGCCATACGTCAGCTTATTACTACACAAAAGCGGTAAGTTATATTCAGCGCCTGTATAAAGAAGGTATTGAAGACTTAGCCTACAGGGACCAACTCACAGGGTTAGCGAACCGTTGGAGCTTCGAAAGGTGGGCAACTGAAAAGCTTGCGACCGTTGATAGTGAGCGATCACTTACTGCATTGGTTTTTTTAGATATTGATGACTTTAAAAATATTAACGATAGTTATGGGCACGATGTTGGCGACAGTGTCTTACAGCATTTTGCCAATCGCTTAAGCAATAATATTCGAACCAGAGATCGAAAACGTCATGAATACGATTATTCAATTGCACGCTTTGCTGGGGACGAGTTTGTTCTGATGCTCTACGATATTCCCAACCGCAAAGATTTAGACGGTATTTTAAATAGGATTTGTGGATTATTCGAAAGCGGATGCCAAACTAACGAGAGGATCAAAGAGCTGACACTCAGCGTTGGCGTATCACTTTACCCGCAGGATGCTAAAGAGTTGCATGAGTTAACAAGATGCGCCGATAAAGCCATGTATGTTGCGAAACATTCAGGAAAAAACCGATACGCTTATTATCACGACAACCCGACATCGACCTTAATAGAAGAGTTACCGACGAACCTAACCAGCTCAGAACCTGATTCCTCTGAACTTGAAGATTGTCTTGAAGCGAAGGTTGAAGGGAACAATGTTACGCAATTAAAAACTCGTCAACGCTAGCTAGCCCTGTAAGTTAGCCGCTATATAAATACCTTTTTAGCCCGCCATATACATCAGCCAAAGGCTGACTAACCCGATGATGATAATCCATACCACTTGTCGTGCTCGGTTTGGGTTATTGCCTTTAGGTCTTACTACCGTTTTAAGAACAGTTTGTTTAGCCGACTGAATAAACGGAGCTTCAATCTCACGCTTTTTCACGCGACGTTTAACCGCGCTGTTCGCAACTTCTGTAAAACGCTGACTTTGCTCTGTTGTAAAGTCGTTATCAAAGCCCACCCGACCATTCTTTTCGCCATGTTTTTGCTGTACTGCCATAGCGGCCTCCTTGGCGGTCTATTCTACATTCAATTATAGACATAATTTTATATTGTTACCTGTTCAATATTTTCGAATAAGTCACTCAACGCTGTGCCATCTTCTTTTTCAATCAAATTACCTAAACTACAATTATTCAGTTTATGAGGGTTTCAAAAATGACGAGTGTAAGAGCAGTCGATCATGTGATCTCAGCACATGCCACTTCCGATGGTGATGGAGTCAAAATCCAAAGACTCGCTGGTTTTAACAACGCGAGCTTTTCTCCATTTTTGATGATTGATGAACTTAAATCAGATGAAAGCAAAGACTATATTGGCGGCTTTCCTCCTCACCCTCACCGTGGGATAGAAACGCTCACCTACATGCTCAAAGGTCACTTTCAACACAAAGACCATATGGGAAACATTGGAGAACTTCGCAGTGGTGGCGCACAGTGGATGGCCGCGGGCCGTGGTGTGATTCACAGCGAAATGCCGATAATGGAAGAAGGCGCACTGCATGGTTTTCAAATTTGGATAAACCAACCTTCAACACACAAAATGCAGCCAGCGCAATATCATGATTTCCAAAGTGGAAGTATTACAGAGTATCTAAATGAACAAAGCGGTTTGTTACGAGTAATAGCCGGTGGGTTTGAGTTACATAACCAAGCTGACTCAGAAATTTTGCGAGCACAAGGTCCACTACAAAAGACAGGTGTGCCATTAAGTGTTGCGGATTGGCGAGCGAATTCAGGGCAAAAAGTGACGTTAGGGACTTTAGTTGCTCATAATGCCATGACTTATGTGTACCGAGGCACGATTCAGATCGGCGACAAAGTCATCAACCAAGGTCAACTGGCCCTGTTAACAAAAGCTGAATTGTTGTCTTTAGAAAGCCTGGAAGATTCAGGTGTGCTGATTTTTTCTGGTCAACCGATTAATGAACCGGTTGTGCATTATGGTCCATTTGTCATGAACTCGATGGCAGAGATTGAACAGACTATTCAGGACTACAACAACGGAGTATTTGAAACTTATTAGTGCTCTGGTTTTAAGCATTAAACGTTGACGAAAGTATTGAAGAGATTTTGTAACGAACAACGATTTGGTCATCCATTTGATGACTGTAAAAACAAGTGACACTATCCACTGCCGGTTACTATCACTTATTTAACCACGCTCTTGGAGCGTGGTTTTTTCTTACAAGTCAAAGACTAACTCGAAGGATATTACAAGTACTCACACAGGTAAGCGGTCGCTTCTTTTACTTGTAGATCGAAAGAAGAATCACCCACAACGTCAAAAGATTCACCAGATTGATATGTTGTCCAGTCATCATCGCCAACACGCTTTACAATCAAAGCACCTTTAACAACGGTCATCTTTTCAGGAGCCGCAGTACCGAACGTATATTCACCAGCCGCCATCACACCAACACTCACATCAGCACCAGATTGGTTAAACGCTAACGACTTAACGCCACCTTCAAAGTATGTGTTTTCTTTAATCATTGTACTTCCTTGTTATCTCAAAATTGCAATTATTGGGCTCAACGAATAAGCCTATGCGTAAATCTAGGTGATCATTGTTTTAACCAATTCGAGACTGTCCTACAAGAAATAAATACGCATAGCTTAGTCATTTCTGGAATTCGATTTTATTGGTAGCATAAATACTGAAGTAAAGATTAAAAACCGCCAGCGCAACCAAATTTGTTGGAACATTCGATCCTGCTTCTAACTCTTACAACAATTTTTGCAAACTAAGGTTTTAGTAAATAGAATCTAAAACAATATCCGTCGAAAAATGAAGAGATAATGGCAAAAAAGCTAACTAAAAGCAGAGATCTACTTGCCAACTTGTTACTCTACGGCTTCCTATTCGCTGGCTTTATGATTGCCCTCAGCGCTGGTTATTTAGCTTACCAAACCCACCAACAATCTGTCAGCCCAAGTAATGTCTATGGCACATGGATAGAGATTGCTGCTCCACCTTACAATACCGATATCCTTACGCTTTCTGATAAGGGTGTAATGATGAACCATCGCCTCATCAGTACTGCATTTGATTTTGATGGTCAGATTGTCACCATCAACACTGGTTCTGGAAAAACAGTTTACACCATCAGTGGCACTTACGATTCGCCTCGTTTAAAGCGATTGGTTCCTAGCACCCCTTCTCAGCAGTTCATTAAAGAAGGCTATGAAGATACTGCAATCGGTGATACTCATAGTATCATGCAACAACGACGTGCTTCATTAGCTGAACAATTCAAAAGGTAACCCTACGCAAGATCTCCCTCCGGCCTGCTTGTTTACCAACACCCTTAGCTTTGTGATACCGCTTCAATTCACGGTTTTTCTTATAGTTTGTCACAAATTTTTATAACTTCATGTCGTGTAATTTCACTTATGAGATCTTCTTAATGAACATTGTTTTGTTTTATAAAACATGGACTCAGCCTCTCATTCACTAAGCAACAGATTTGTAACAACGTACAATTTTTTAGTTGTCCATCGAAAATAGATTTATTTTCAGTTCTGAAATTAAAACTCTCTCGAATACTGACAGGGAAGCTCCTTCAAAACTGACTGGAGCCGTTTATGGGGCCATTTGGTTCCGTAACCTTCAAGGAATGAGAGAAAAAGTATGATTCGTATAAATACCTGTGCTGCGAGCATTGCTCTAGCGCTATCTGGTACAGCATTAGCTGCTCCAACAGCACCTAGCATCGACATGTACGGTTCCAACAACCTGCAGTTTTCTAAAATTGAACTCGCGATGGAAACCACATCAGGCTACAACCAGATGGTTAAATATCACGACAAAGCGAAGGTCGACGTTAAATTCAACCAATGGAGCGGGACATCAGGAAACACTTACAACATCTACTTTGATGGCGTTAAAGTTGCGACAGGCCCAATCACTGGCAGCCAAACCACAGCTTCATTCGAATACGGTCAGGGGGGCTTATTCGAGATGGAAATAGAAGCGTGTGACGAAACAGGCTGTAGCAAGAGTGCACCTGCGCAGATCACCATCGCCGATACCGATGGCGCGCACTTAGCGCCACTTGCGATGAATGTGGATCCAAACAACAAGTCATACAACACCGATCCCAACACAGTAGTAGGTACTTACTTTGTGGAGTGGGGTATTTATGGTCGTGACTACACAATAGACAACCTGCCCGCAGACAACTTAACCCATATACTTTATGGCTTCATCCCAATTTGTGGCCCTAACGAATCAGTAAAATCGGTAGGCGGAAACAGCTACAACGCACTCATGACAGCATGTCAGGGCGTTAACGATTACGAAGTGGTGATTCATGACCCTTGGGCAGCTTTCCAAAAAAGTTTCCCTCAAGCAGGTCACGAATACAGCTCTCCTATCAAGGGTAACTACGCGATGATGATGGCGCTAAAGCAGCGCAATCCAGATTTAAAAATCATTCCATCAATTGGCGGTTGGACACTGTCTGACCCATTCTTTGATTTCACAACTAAGGCAAACCGTGACACCTTCGTAGCGTCTGTTAAGAAATTCCTTAACACATGGAAATTCTACGACGGTGTGGATATCGACTGGGAATTCCCTGGTGGAGGCGGCGCGGCGCCCGAACTTGGTGACCCTGTGAACGATGGCCCAGCTTACATTGCCCTGATGGCAGAGCTACGCGTGATGCTAGATGAGCTAGAAGCTGAAAACGGTCGTACTTACGAACTCACTTCGGCGATTGGCGTCGGTCACGATAAGATTGAAGATGTGGACTACGGCGATGCTATCCAATACATGGATTACATCTTCGCAATGACTTACGACTTCTACGGCGGTTGGAACAACGTGTTGGGTCACCAAACGGCGTTGAACTGCGGTAACTTCATGCGCCCAGGTCAATGTGATGGCTCAGGGCTTGATGAAAATGGCGAACCATACACAGGCCCAGCTTACACCACTGACAACGGCATCCAGCTGCTTCTTGAGCAAGGTGTCCCAGCCAACAAACTCGTGGTGGGGACTGCGATGTATGGTCGTGGTTGGGAAGGCGTATTACCATCATCACTTTCCGATCCTAGCGACCCGATGACAGGGGTTGGTAACGGCAAACTGAAAGGCAGCTCTGCACAAGGCGTCTGGGAAGATGGTGTTATCGACTACAAAGGCATTAAAGCGAACATGCTTGGTGCGAACAACCAAGGCATCAATGGCTTCGAATACGGCTACGACGAAATGGCAGAAGCGCCTTACGTTTGGAATCGCACTTCAGGTCAGTTGATCACATTTGATGATGACCGCTCGGTAAAAGCAAAAGGCGCGTACGTTCGTAGCCTTGGTCTTGCGGGTTTATTCTCTTGGGAAATTGATGCGGATAACGGCGACATCCTGAACGCAATGCATGAAGGTCTTGCGGGCGGTACAACAGATCCTGTAAACCGCAAACCAACGGCAGCCGCTGGTGCAGACCAATCGGTTGAAGGCCCAGCTTCTGTTTCTCTAGATGGCAGCGCTTCAAAAGACAGCGACGGTACGATTGCGAGCTACGTTTGGTCACAAGTGAGCGGAACCGCAGTAACACTGGCTAATGGCAATGCCGCAGTTGCAAGCTTCGATGTTGTTGAAGTTACTCAACAAGAGACGCTAACATTCAACCTAACCGTAACAGACAACGAAGGCGCAACGTCAACAGACACGGTTGTTGTAACGGTAAACCCTAAAGAAACAGGCCCAGTCAACACCGCTCCGGTAGCAGTGGTTACAGCTCCGTCTGAAGTCAATGCGGGTGATGTGGTAGTGGTAGATGCGTCAGCGTCTAGCGATGCAGACCAAGATACATTGGCCTTCACGTGGGATGTACCAGCAGGTATCAACGCAACAGTACAAGGCGCTTTGGTAAGCTTTGTCGCGGCTGAATACACGCAAGATACGACGCTGAACTTCTCTGTAACGGTGAGTGATGGTACAGATACATCGGTAGCGGCTACTTCAGTAAAAGTTCTTAAGAAAACGACAGGCGGCGGTACGTGTACTAACGCTTGGGATTCAAGTGCGGTCTACACTGGCGGCGACCAAGTGACTCAAGGCGGTAAGGTTTGGGAAGCAAAATGGTGGACGACAGGTGAAGATCCAACCACAGCAGGTCAATGGGGCGTGTGGAAAGAGATCGGCCCAGCTAGCTGTGCCAACTAAAAAATAGAATTTAGTTCAACATCAGTTGAACACCTAACAGCAAAGGCCAACCAGAGAATATCTGGTTGGCCTTTTTATGATTTGTTTTCTTAGTTGGCGCTCTGCTTACTCACGCTCGTTAAGCTTAGCCAATCAAGTTATCAAAGCTCTCGAATACTTGTGGGCATTTCATCACTCGACCGTGCCCTTGGCCTTGAGTCGCAATCAAGGTAATACAATCCATTTCATTAGCCGCACGCTGAGACACATCAAACTTCGAAAACTTGTCTTTCTCATCATGTACAATGATTGTCTGAGATTGACGAAGTGCTAGCTTCCCATAAGGGTCGACTGACTGAAGTGGATAGTTAAACTGCTCTTCCACTTCTCCCACGACTGCCTCAAACAGCTTCATTGAGTAACCAGAACGAGCCACACTCTCAAATAAGTTTTCTAGATAATTCAACACAGGTGCAATCAACAACAACGGCTGGTTTTCTAATTTCACGTGCCTGCATTCCAACGCAGAAGCAGTGCCCATACTGTGACCGACCAAACCTGCTACCTCACCCACCGAATCGAGAATAGTTTCAAGACCGTTCACAAACGCAGGAATATGACCATGAACACCATCGCTGCCACCATGAGCAGGATGATCATAAGCCAACGCCGTAAAACCTTTAGCGGCGATATGCTCCATCAGAGGAAAGAACTGACTCGCCGTGCCAGACCAACCGTGGGTAAGTACCCAAACTGGACCCGTGCCCAAAGAGTAGGTTTTTAAAACGCCATCTCGACCTTTGATTTCACTTTTGATGAGCCCTTGCGGATCGGCGTTTTTTTGCTCGGTACGCATTGGTGTGAGCAGCAGTTTACGCGCTGTTTTCTTCGCATGGTTTGGCGCAAGAATATAATGCAGGTTGGTTGTTGCACCAATCAGGCTGCGCTTGAAGCTGAATTTATTCGATGTATTAAAATAGATTTTGTCACTCATGACCGTTCCTTGTATCGCCATATCATTGGCGTATCGAGCTCGGCCCTAAAAATCGAACGACCGTGCTATTTGTTGATATAAAAAATGGGGCAAAGCTATGTTTAGCTGCTTGCCGCCACTTCTCTTAAAATTGTTAGACCTTACATCAGCAAAGTTCACATGCTTTGCAAACTCTATGTTTTGCGAACTAAGTGTTTTGCAAGCTACGTGGTTTACGAACTAAGTGACTTACGAGTTAAACCGCTTTCCAGCTGGCGACTAAGCGTTCTACACCACTCCAAAAATGCGTGTGGCTCGCTTGCTGCCCTCGTAAGGAGTAAAACAAGTTCGCACTCAAATAGAGCCCATATAACTCAAAAGTGGCTTGTTTAGGGTCTAAATCAGCCCTGAATTGTTTGCTCTCAACCGCTTTGGCTACTTGAATCGTCAAGTAATCAATCCACACTGAAATGGTTTTCTGCAACGCCTTCTGAATCACAGAGGTTTCGCTGCCCGCATCTTTCCATGCATCAATAAACATGCAGCTACCTTGAAACGAATGATTCCAACCCAGCCAATTGTCGAGCAACTGCTTTAGTTTCGCTTCAATATCGCCATCCCCGAGCTCTCGCGCAGGAATGATGACTTTTTCAGTGAATATGGCGTTGGAATATTCGAGTACAGAGAGCTGCAGGTTCTCTTTAGAGTTGAAGTGCGCGAACAAGCCACTCTTAGACATGCCACATTGCTTGGCTAGCTCGCCAATCGTTAAACTCTCAAGCCCGTTTTCACTCGCAAGCGCGAACGCATGGCTCAAAATATACTCTTTGGTTATCTTTCCCTTGCTCATTATTCACCAACGATAAATCTGATACGTTATTTTTAGCACGTTCGTTCTTTTTTGCAATTTTTATTTGCAAAACACTTATTTTGTTTTCTCTGATGTCAGAAACTGTGGAAAAATGCGACAGTATTCAAAGGAAATTGAAATCAACTAACAAAGGAAGAAGAATGAACACACTTTGGGAACAGTTTGCGTTTTCGGCGTCGGTAACAGGCCCTATCTGTTTAATGCTGTTTCTTGGTGTGATGCTCAAGCGAATTGGCTTAATCAATGACAACTTCATTGATGTCGCATCCAAGGTAGTTTTTCAAGTCACTCTACCCGCGATGTTATTTCTCAGCATTGTTCAGTCTCACCACGATTTTGCCGCAAGTGGAAAGCTCGTCATTTTTGGCTTGTTAGCCAACCTTACCTTCTTCGTGTTCACCACTGTCAGCACTAAAATTACTTTTAAAAAGCCTCAAGACCAAGGTGTCATAGTACAAGGTGGCTTTCGCGCCAATACCGCTATTATCGGGCTTGCTTATGTTGCCAATATATACGGCAATGATGGTGTCGCGCTCGCAGCTCTTTATGTCGCCTCCTTGACGGTTCTCTATAATATTCAGGCTGTTATTGCGCTTACTCCAAAGGGGCAAGAATCAGGTGACAAAGCCATTCAAGTCATCGTTAAAACACTTACCAAAAACCCGCTTATTATCTCGATCGTCTTAGGTGTATTGTTCTACTTATTGTCGATTCCAGTACCAAAAATGGTAACAGATGCAGGGCAGTATTTTGCTAATATGACGTTACCGTTAGCCCTTTTGTGCACGGGAGGGTCGCTTGATATACGTTCTCTAAAAAAAGATAAGGGCCCGACTTGGTTCTCTACCGGATACAAACTGGTTTTGGCTCCGCTACTGATTACGCTAGCTGCCCTGTTCTTCGGTTTTAGAGGGTTAGATCTTGGTCTTATCTTCTTGATGAGCGCCGCACCGACCGCTGCTGCGAGCTATGTTATGGCACGTGCGATGGGTGGGAATTCAACATTGGCTGCCAATATTATCGCTCTAACGACTGTCGTTTCTCTTATCACTTGCACGCTTGGTATATTCGCACTCACTGCAATGAATTTAATATAGCTGCGACAGGCTTCAAAGAATCAATACAAGCCTTAAAATAAAGGTCGTAACCCTTGATTTAGCGCTAACGGGTTCAATAAAAAGGCTGTTAGATTCTACGAAAATTTTCTTAGAGATCTGATATGTCTTCCGTTCAACATACGCCTTCACAACGCATCGCCAGTATTGAGTTGGGTCGAGTGATTGCTATCTTGGCGATCATTGGCTTACACGGCCAAATGGCACTGACTTATTGGCAAATCGATGAAGTGCCATGGATTGGTTATGTGCTTAACCAAGCCGCTCGCTTCGCCGTGCCTCTTTTCTTCCTTATCTCAGGGTATCTGATTCAACCTAAACTCACAGCATCGCCTTGGACAACCTTCATCAACTACTCCAAACCACTACTCAAGGTTTGGCTAGTATGGAGCGTCATTTGCCTAGTCATGCCATTCAATCTCGCTAAGGTTGAAGAGTTAGGTTACTTAGGCGAACGCCAAGGCTACTGGGGCTTTTTAATGAACACCCCGCTCAACTCTTTCTTAGAGGGTGGGTTGGTGCATTTATGGTTTATTCCTGCTTTGGTGTGTGCGGTTTTGATCATCGCCTTAATGGTTGAGATGAAACTCGACAAACTGTTATTGCCAACGGCTGTTCTGCTTTACGTGTATGGTGTGTTAGCGGGCAGCTATGCGAGCTTAACCGACCTCAGCGCGCCGTTTTTCACGCGTAACGGTCCGTTCTTTAGCACGTTAATGGTGACTTTAGGTTTCCTCATTCGCCATCATCAGTGGAAAATATCATCAACTAAAGCGTTGGGATTATTAACGTTAGGTATGTTGATTCACTTTGCTGAGGCGGCATGGCTAACCACGTTCGACGTTGGATTCAACATGCATGATTTCTTGTTTGGTACGGCACTATGGGGAATGGGCATGTTTATGTGGCTTTTGGCTAATCCAAACATCGGCGACTATACGTGGGTTCGCGCGATCTCAAACCGTATGCTGGGTATCTATGTAAGCCATCTACTGATCATTATCTTACTGTTCAATGTTTGTGGAATATTAGGTATCACGGGATTAGCCAAAGATAGCCTCGTATTCTTCGGTACCTTTATGCTTAGTTTTATGCTGGTCGTTGGTATCGAACAAACACCACTAAAACGATGGCTATTACGTTAATGCTTGTTTTCACGTCAATTCAAATGGCAGCTTCGAGGCTGAGGTTAAGCTAAAGCAAATCATTATCTAAGCTAAGATAGGCACCAAGACGTTCAGTATCAAGCCTGCGAGGACAATCGCCCAAGCAGGAGGAAGGCGCAATGCCATAATGCTCCCTAGAACATTTTATCAAAAGGTAGGTAAACTAAGTTTAGGACAATCAAAGAAATCATGCAGATAAGCGTTAGCACCATCCCCACTTTTCGACCTTTCAAGTTCTTCGTCAAAATCCCTTTTGCATGAATCACTCGCCCTAATAAAAACGCGACGCCAAGCACATGAATAAACCATACACTGGCACCATTCATCTCTAGGAAGCCCATCAAGATTACCGTAATTGGAATGTAATCCATTGCGTTACTTTGTGCTGAACGTACTACCTGCAACGACTCAACACCGCCATCAGCATGAGCGATAAGATTAATACGCCTTTGCTTAATAACTTCGATCGCCAGCCATATCATTAATACTGTTAGCAAAGCTGCGTAAAGTGCTGTAATCATCATCTATCCCTATAAATTGGAGTTTATTAGGCGTGTTTTACCCATAGATTCACTGCTGAGGTAAACACGTCGTGGTATTTATGCCCTAACACCTGTGAGAGATATCTTACATAGAAGTAAGATATCACAACTAAGCTTCGCAGAAGTTTCCTAAAAAACAACCCCAACTCCTTGTTTTGTATGAGTCGACGCATATTTCTTTCAGTTAACGTCTTCATTTACTTCTTCAACTCAATTGCGAACAAAGCCTCAAGAGTGTTTAATGTACGTGTCGACAGGGAGTTGGCAGGAACAGGAAAAAGCCTAACGGATTAGGTATCTTCAGGATGAAGATTTGATGACTTAGGATGAGTTATCAGCAAGGAAGTTATACTCTAGGATAGAGTCACTTGTCGGGATGATGAGTTAGCAAGGACACCGCTAGGAAGGCGATGAATTGGATAGGTTAAAGGATTTAACCAGATCAAGGAACGATGCAGGGAGCATTGGTTACCTATTGAAAGATAAGTAACGCGCAGTAGCAGGATGGCTACAAAAAGAATAGACCCCGTTTGGTGAAAGCCAAACGGGGTTTCCTTTTTGTTACGTCTAAAAAGATTTAGAAATCACGTTACAAAATAATGTTCATCAAGAACATTGCACCAAAAGCATTCAATACCGAAATCGCGATCATCACTGGAATGTAACGACCTTCAGTACCAATTGGTCCCATGATACGGCCCATGTACTGCACCTGAGAGCCCATCAAGTAGATAGCAGGCGCCAAAATAGCGATATGGTTGCCGTTCAAGATACCTTGGTCAAACAGCGTGATAACCACACCAACAGCGCCGCCCATCGACATCCACGCGCCAATCAGTACCGCTGCCGCTTCGCCAGGTAAACCAAATACCGCCATGATAGGCGCAAACACAGTGCCCATCAGATCCAGTGCACCTGTGATTTGTAATGCCTTGATGATGACGAATGCCATTAGAACATTCGGTACCGTAGAAGTAGTGGCAATTACCCAGCCTTTCTTAGCGCCTTCAACGAAAATATCAGTAACCATTGGTTTCTTTGCTTTAACTTCACTCATTATGCTACTTCCTCTTCCAGTTTTTGTTCTTTGTCTGATTTTGGTTTGTCTTCTTTGCCTTC
The DNA here is from genome assembly GCF_024347655.1 of Vibrio toranzoniae. Taxonomy (NCBI): domain Bacteria; kingdom Pseudomonadati; phylum Pseudomonadota; class Gammaproteobacteria; order Vibrionales; family Vibrionaceae; genus Vibrio; species Vibrio toranzoniae. The sequence continues at coordinate 782,510 of NZ_AP025515.1, forward strand.
AGTAATGTTGAGATAAATTCGGAATAGGTTCGCACCAACAAACTTAAAGATAAATATCACGACAACAGCTAAACCAATTGATGACGTGACAGCAAGAGAGCCGTCCATTGCCGTCAACGTGAACAGCACTGCACCTGAAGAGAAAAAGTTAACGATCGCCGCACCCGCCGTAAACTGGAACATGGTGAACACATCGGTTTCACGCTTAGTCAGATGCCCTTCGTCTTTCAGCTGCCTCGTCATCGCAGCACCAGCATCGGTACTTTGCAGCGAAGCAATCAGTGCCAAGCCTGAGTTGCCCGGAATTCCCATTAGAGGGCGAAGCAGAGGTGTCAATAGTTTGCGAGCCGCATCCAGTGCACCATAGTGCTCAAGTACGTTGATCATACCCAGTGCAAACATCACGGTCGGAATAAGTGTCAAAGCAAAAATAAAACCGTCACGAGCACCATTTCCGCCTTTGCCTCGCAGTGACGTCGTTGCCGCTTGAATACCATCAGCCGATTCACTCACATCGTAAGCGACCTTACCGAATGAACCGTTGAGCGTTGTAAAATCGAACACCCCATACCATTCATTTGACTGCATGAATCCAGAAAAGAACACAATCGCAAAAGCGAGTGCGATGTAACTACCAACCGTAGTTGGACGATGGTTTTGTGTTGGATTAGTCATAGGAACCTCTATATGCCTTCGTTTATGTGGAACAAAACACATATAGATAGTGCAAGTTAATGATCCGACGATTAATGACCAAAATCAAACAGCATATAAATTCACCCCAAATGCCCATAGCGAAACATAAAACTGTGATTTAAATTTAAAGCCAGATTCAAAAACTAAAATAAATAAATAACTCAACATAAAAAACCAAGATAAAACCACACCAATAACCTAGCTGTACATAAATAACGAAGCCCTATCGATAGCTTAGCTAAGGCAATCTTTTAATCATAATCTATTGAATTATTAAGATATCTATCACACCCCACGAACTTATTTAGGTCTACGCTTTTACGCGTGTTAATAACTCATTAACTTCGGAGCGTAATCCATGCTAGGTATCCAGCTTTCAGTTGTTCTCTCTTTTTTGTTTTTTTCTACTGTGGCAGGCGCTGCTACTGCTCAGTTAGGAGAACCTCTCAAGCTCACCAGCTCATTTGTTGGTTACCTATCCCTGACCATTTTCGTTGTCGCCTACATCGTTGTGATGATGGAAGAGTATTTAAAACTGCGGAAATCGAAACCCGTTTTACTTGCTGCTGGTCTCATCTGGATCATCATTGGCTTCACCTACCAAGAACACAACCTCACCGAGGTGGCTAAACAAGCACTCGAACATAACTTACTCGAATACGCCGAATTACTGCTTTTCCTGTTGGTCGCGATGACGTACATCAGCGCAATGGAAGAAAGAAGGCTGTTTGATGCACTTCAGGCATGGATGGTAGGTAAAGGCTTTAACTTCCGCTCTCTATTTTGGTTAACCGGTATTCTGGCCTTCTTTATCTCCCCGATTGCCGACAACCTCACCACCGCTTTATTAATGTGTGCCGTCGTTCTAAAGGTTGCAGGGTCAAATCCAAAATTCGTTAACCTTGCCTGTGTGAATATCGTGATAGCAGCCAATGCTGGCGGCGCATTCAGTCCGTTTGGGGATATTACAACGCTGATGGTATGGCAGGCAGGCTACGTGAGTTTTAGCGAGTTTGTTCCCCTATTTATTCCTTCAGTCATGAACTATGTTGTTCCAGCCTTGATCATGTCTTACTTTGTTCCGACATCTCAGCCCGATACCGTGCACCAACATATCGAGTTAAAACGCGGGGCGAGAAGGATCGTATTTTTGTTCATCATGACGATTGCCACAGCTGTCGCTTTCCACGCCGTGATTCACTTTCCTCCTGTCATGGGTATGATGATGGGCCTCGCCTATCTTCAGTTCTTTGGTTATTACTTGCGTAAAACCTTACCCAACTCACTCGCCCAGAAAAAAGCGATGGCGATTGCCAACAACGACGAAGGCGCACTCAAGCGATTAGGCTCAGTCGTACCATTTGATGTATTTAGAAGAGTATCTCATGCCGAGTGGGACACATTATTGTTCTTCTACGGCGTCGTAATGTGTGTCGGTGGTTTAAGTCTGCTTGGGTATTTGGAACTTGCTTCTGGAGTAATGTACAGCCAATGGGATCCAATTTGGGCCAATATCATGGTGGGGATCTTGTCCGCGATTGTCGACAACATTCCGGTTATGTTTGCGGTATTATCAATGGAGCCTCAAATGTCGATAGGTAACTGGTTATTGATTACCTTAACGGCAGGAGTTGGCGGTAGTTTATTGTCGATTGGTAGCGCGGCGGGCGTGGCATTGATGGGGGCGGCACACGGAAAATATACCTTCTTTGGTCATTTGAAGTGGATGCCAGTGATCATGATTGGCTACGTGGTCAGTATTGCTGCTCATTTGTGGTTAAATGGTGGCCTTTTCTAATTCAATGAACCTTTCTTCGGCTTCTCAACTCGTGTCCAGACATTGCTTAACTGCATTGCTGGGCACATATTGCAGGTAAGTACTTCACCTTGATGCTGAACTCGCATCACCAAGTCTGAATCAGTTCGGCTGCTTCCAGAGTTTAATTCAATGATGATCAAATCATCGTCGACGCTATAACTGCGGGTAACCGTATTATCCGTGGTTTGATAGGTCACTTTCCCCGACTCAAAAAGCAGATAGCTGCCGCTGTCAGCATTTTCATACATACCTGTGAACAAAACCAACTGTGGTACTTCGAAAGGGCGAGTGGTATCCGTTAAGCAACCTGTCAGTAATAACACGCTACTGCAGCTGAACATAAGTGATTGATAGCGATTCATTTGGGCATCCTTGCCTAAAACACATGATAAAAGGATATGCAACCAAACAAGCATTTTCCAGAAGACGACGATTTTATTGCGAAGTTACACTTAAATACCCCTTGTTCTGCTGCTTTGATTGACAGGGTTTCGTCAACAAAAATCCCTATAGAAGAATTCTCTAATCTTCTTCCCTTCCTTCAATCACCAACAAGCGCTGTTTGCGTTCCACACCGCCCGCATAACCTGTCAGCTTACCATTTTTGCCAATCACTCGATGACACGGCACAATCACTGACACTGGATTTTTGCCATTCGCCAAACCAACCGCACGCACCGCTTTTGGGTTACCAATCGCGTCAGCCAATTGGGCATAACTCCATGTTTCTCCATAAGGGATTGTCGTGAGCGCTTGCCAAACCGATTGCTGGAACGGAGTTCCCTTCGCGGCAATCGGCACATCAAACTGAATGACCTCACCAGCAAAATAGCGATTAAGTTGCTCAGCAACCAATTCGAAGATCGGAAAGCTATCATCTTGAATGCCCAACTGATCTGGCTTTGTGGTATGGATTTCAAACCAAGCGCCAAGCAAACCTTGCTCATTAGCCTGCAAAGTAATGATGCCTAACGGGCTCTCATAATAAGTAAAACGATTAGCCATGATATCTCCTAGCTTAGTATTCCGATTAAGATTGATTCCAACAATGGAATGTGGCGTAACTGCCCCATGGCGACACGCTTTGTGCATTAATGGCAGGACGATTCTCGATGAATTTCCTGACCACCAAATCGCCGACTAGCAAATGGTTTGGTTCACTTAAGCCTCGAAGCAACGCATATTGAATCGTCCAAGGTCCAATGCCTTTTAGGTCAATCCACTTCGAAGGATGCTCGGCTTCGTTGTCGACCATGTATTCGGCAAAACGCTTTAGGGTTTCCTTGCGGCTTCCCGGCATTCTTAAGAAACTCACATCTGCATCGGCTATCTGTTTCGGTGTTGGGAAGTAAAGTTTCTTATCTGTATCAGAAAGCTCACGAACCAATAAATTTAGCTGACCAATCGCTGCGGTGACCGACACTTGTTGCCCAAGAATAGCTCTGACTCCTGCCTCCCAAGTACTCCATACTCCAGGGATACGAATACCACTTTTAGCGACTAGATTAGGGTCGATAGTGGTAAAGAATGCTTCGACCTTTGCAATGTCGACATCTAAGTCAAACATGCGTCGTATATTGGCGATCAAGCTTCTTAGTTGATTGATATCGTCCAACTCAAACTCAATATCCAAGCGGCTCTCTGTCACTAACGTGGCCTTGAACCAGCCCCTCGAACCGTTCACATCCACCGTGCGCTGGTAATAGTCCTCGCCCACTTCTTCTAAGCCTTCAATCATTCGTCGTCGATAAAAAGCCAACAAATGATTCCAGTCCAGCGGGCCGTGAAAACTTAACTGGATATGATTACTTAGGCTGTTATTTGGCTTGGCTCTTCGGATTTGACTTGGCGAAAGCTTCAGCTCTTTAAGAAAGGCATCATTGAAGCGGCGCGTGCTATTAAAACCACTCGCAAAGCCGACATCGGTAATGCTCATGCTGCTGGTATGCAGTAACTGCTTGGCAAACATCAATTGGCTATAAAGGCTATATTGCTTCGGTGACACCCCGATGTAATTGTCAAATAGGGTTCGTAGATAACGATCTGAAATACCCAATCGAGTAGCAAGGTCGACAATCGAGCCTGAATTCAGTGCGCCGTTATCAATTAATTGCATAGCTCGTAGAAAGGTGGTCTCAACTCCTTTCCATGCTGGAGAGAAAGGCGCGCTGTCTGGGCGACAACGTAAGCAAGGGCGATACCCCGCCTTCAAAGCCTGAGCTTGATGAGAAAAGTATTCGACATTTTCTTCTTTGGGTGGGCTTGCAGGGCAAATAGGTCGACAAAAAATACCCGTGGTTTTCACCGCAGTAAAAAACATCCCATCAAAACGAGCGTCTCGTGCATAACGAGCTAAATGGCATTGCTCACTCGTTAATGTGCTGTTGTGATGAATAGTTTTCGACATGTCGTATTTTCCCGTTAATCATAACCTTCATTCTGATTACTAAAAGTTTACCGTTAACTTACATTGTCGCTAGCCATTTTCGGAAGCTAAGGTCAGATAAATCACAAAAAAAGTTTTAATTTTATTCAATTAGACTAAATTTAACCTAGAGAAGGTATTCTTCTCACAACGTCAACGATAAGTACTTAGCACGCCAAGATGCAGAGGCTTATCGAATAAAAGGAAAAAGGCTATGGTTCTGCACACGTGTCGTATTGTTTTATCAAACCAACAAGTTCTCACCAGTCAATCAGTTGAACAATCTCTCAGCTTTCTTGAAGATAAAGCGAGCAACGGGATTTCTAAGATTGAAATAGACGCAACCGATGGAAATCAGATTCATTCATATCTGTCCCACTCTCTTGAAGAGTCCATTGAGAACTTAATGAACCTGTAGCTCCTAGAAAGAAAGCATAGCGATTTTAAAACATGATGCTTTTGAAAACTTGGCACCGTAATAACTAGGTGCCTTGGAATAGGTTACAGATACCAGGCTTAAACTGGTTTAAAAACAAAAATGGCTCTCTTGAGAGCCATTTTTTATAGAATAAGCTTTTTATTTCATCAATATAGTGACAAGTGAATACTACTATTCAGACGCTTGATCAGCGGCTTGTTGCAACGTATATGCAGTCGATGGGTCAATCTCATTAACCAATTTCTCAACCTGCATGATCGCATCAACCGAAGTGCTACTTTTACGGTAACTCAGATAAATTGGGCGATACCAATCTTCAACCCCTTTCACCTTGTGCAGCTGGCCAGAATCGATAAAAGGTTCGACTAGAGAGACTGGCAAATACGCACTGCCGCCTTTCTCTAAAATGAAATCTAGGGCAATGCGGGCTGTCGAGGTACGTAGATACGGTGCCGGCACTTTAGGGTGACGCTCTGCGTGTTCAGAACCAAAACGCGTTCCCCAGTCGACATAAACGTATTTATGTTGAAATACAGATTCTAGATCATCCTGTTGCGTTGATACCAACACCAAGACCAAATCTGCGACTTTCTTACAGTGTAGCTCTTCTGCTTTGATCTGATCTAAAGCAAAAGCCATATCTAAGGTTCGCTCTAACAAGTGACGGTTGAGCTGCTCACGCCCCATCACCTCTGCCATAAAGCCGTAGCCACCCAAGGAATCGGTCACGACGCTCAAACAGTTTTGTAAATACGCATCCCAAATATTCGGCGTACCACCCAACGTTAGCTGCAAGGCTTTCCCACTTTCCAACGACAGCTCAAATTTAGCTTGTTGTAAGGTAGACACCATCACTTCAGCATAACCAATCAAACGTTCACCGGAAGAGGTAAGCTTGATATTGTTGCGGTCACGAATAAAGAGCTGAGTATCAAAATAGCCTTCTAGCTGTTTAATTCTCGCACTCACTGCGGCTTGCGTTAAATACAAGTTTTCTGCTGCACGCCCAAAATGGCGTACTCTTGCAACCTCAAGAAAGGTTCTAAATACTTTCACATCCATCAAATGCATCTCTGTAATAAATCTGCTAACTAGCCGATCTAGAATTGTTTATCGTAAAGGCAAAAACATTTTGTTTCCCATTGTAGCCTTTTAACAATATGTTCGCGTGAACAATAAACACTAATTTCTATCTAACCACATTACTGAGGCTGATATGTCTGAGACCGAATTCCGACACGGAAAAAAACGTTTTTATGACACCACTAAATTCCCACGAGGGTTCGCTAAATCAGGTAATTTTACTCTTTCAGAAGAGGAAGTCCTGACCTTATTTGGTGACACAATGCTAGCACTTGAGACTGGTGAGTTAACGCCAACCAATGCTGAAGAAAAACATTTCTTAAAAGTGCTGTCTCACCCTCATAAGGCTAAGTCAAAGTTAGAGCGTGTTTGGTTGAAATACATTCAACTGGCTCGTGGACGCCGTCGCTTTCATACCCTAAACGGCTGCAAACGTGGCGAAGTGCCTAGAGAAGAATACGAAAGTGAGTTAGTGTTAGAAGATTAGTAAAAACGCTCAAGGTGATACCTCATCACTTTGGGCTTTTTTTACCTTCTATTTTTAACTTCAAACACGATTTTCTTCGTAGTTGGTCAGTTTAGCTAACCTGCTTGGTTTTACCAATATTTATAGATAATTCATAGTGATAGCGTGATTCAGCATCTATTCCCAGCCATTCAGACGGGTATCTAACCCAGCAGAATTCTTCTAACCTCGTTTAATAACTTCCTTTTATCACGATAGTGGCACATTGCCATCATTATTTTTCACGTCTCAACTATACTCTCAAAGCCTGTGAGCACGCTGCAGCTCTTTAATGTACCAAAGCTTATCAATCTGCAGAAACGCACAAACCCTTTCAGGCACTGAATCAAATCAACATTCCTGTATATGACAAGCGTATTAATCTTGTTTAACGCCACCAAATATCCATACAGTAATTGTGCAATTTTGAGCGTTCTAGTCACAGATACGAGGAAAAAAGTAAAAACTTGACCTAAAACAATAGCAGAACTTGATAACTTATTTTATAATGCGAATTAATGTTTCAGAACACTGTAAAATTTAATTTCTAGGGGCAAAATCAATGAGACTTATTCCATTAAGCAACAAAGCTAAAGTAGGTAAATGGGCTGCTCGTCATATCGCAGATTCTATCAACAAGTTCGCTCCAACTGCTGAGCGTCCATTTGTACTAGGTCTTCCTACAGGTAGCACACCTCTAACTACTTACGCTGAGTTAATTGAACTTTACAAAGCTGGCGAAGTGAGCTTCAAGCACGTTGTAACATTCAACATGGATGAGTACGTTGGTATTGACCCAAACCACTCAGAGTCTTACCGCACATTCATGCATGAGAACTTCTTCAACCACGTTGATATCCAAGCAGAAAACATCAATCTGCTAGACGGTCAAGCTGAAGACATCGATGCTCACTGTGCAGCATACGAAGAGAAAATCCGTTCATACGGCAAAATCAACCTGTTCATGGGCGGCGTAGGCATCGACGGTCACATCGCATTCAACGAACCTGGCTCTTCTCTATCTTCACGCACTCGTATCAAGACGTTAACTGAAGACACTCGTATCGCAAACTCTCGTTTCTTCGATGGCGACATCAACCAAGTGCCTAAATACGCACTAACTATCGGTGTTGCTACTCTTCTAGACGCTGAAGAAGTAATGATCCTTTCTCTAGGCCACAACAAAGCACAAGCGCTTCAAATGGCTATCGAAGGTTCTGTAAACCACATGTGGACGGTTACCGCTCTACAGATGCACCGTAAAGCGATCATCGTTGCTGATGAGCCTGCTCAACAAGAGCTAAAAGTTAAGACTCTACGCTACTTCCGAGAGCTAGAAGCAGAAAACATCCAAGACCTATAATCTGAAGGTTTTGTTGAGCAAAAAAGCCACTGTATGTGGCTTTTTTTGTGCCTGAAATTCACGGCCGTAAAACTGAAAAACCAAAAGACTGTAATTAAGGAATAGAATTAATAGTTGGAGGGAGCGATAGCTAAGAAGGTCGGATAAAAAGCTAAGATAAATACTGACGCGAATACAAAAAAGCGACGCCTCTAACAAGAGAAATCGCAATAACTGTAAATTCTAGGATGGGTAAAACAAGTTGTAGAGAGCCGAATTGTAAAGAAAACGCTTAATAACGAAAACTAAGAACTTAGTGCGTTATCTCGGCACAAGGTGTTGATGATGTCTGTGATAGCCAAAACGATCGTCGACTTCACTTTCTGATGGTGTCTGCCCAAGAACATTTGAAGCATTGGACCCGACATGGTTTCCACCATCTCCGCATCATATTCGATAGGCATAATACGCTGAATCGCGTGCACCTTGTTGAGTTCAAATATCACATCAACTTCTGTGAAGCTGGTGTCTTCACCTTGTATTTTAGCCCACTCTTTCAAGGTTACGAAAACCTCTAAATCGTCATAAAGCTCTTTGCTGATCACACCAAGCCCTAATAGAAGCTTGCCGCGAATCATAATCTCGCCTAAAGGCCCGCCACTATTGAGAAGGGGCTCGACAACGAATTTGATCGCTGTATCGTCTTTCTTGAAAATGTTTTTTAATACTGCATCTACCGTGTCATCCAATGCATCATAAGCTGCCAATAGGCAGGCGCTAGCGCTCTCAGCTTCTGATAGGGCTTCGAGTAATTCAGTTTCGTGACTAGGATGTATTGGCATAACGGCTCGGTAATAAGAAAGTGCCACAGGTGTGGCACTTTGATGATTGATCATTTCAATGCTAGATAAGCTTGTTCCGCTAGTTTAACAACTTCTGAGTCACTATTCAGCTCAGAATAATGCGCTAAGGTCTCTGCAAAGCCTTTTTCTGCAAACATTGCCTGAAGTTCAACCGCTTGTGGGTCGTCTTCATTCTTGTAATGGAACGCAGCTGCGATCGCTTTTACTAGGTGCGCATTAGGAAGACCGTATTCTAGCGTACCGTTCAATGGCTTGACTAGACGATCTTGTGGGCTCAGCTTACGAATTGGTTGACGACCAACGCGGTCTACTTCATCACGTAGGAACGGGTTAGCAAAACGACCTAGAATCTTTTGGATGTATGCCGCGTGAGCTTCTGGATCAAAGCCGTAACGCTTAATCAGAACCGCACCGCTCTCTTCCATGGTTGCTGTAACTTCAGCGCGGATTTTGTCGTCTTCGATAGAGTCTTTGATAGTCTCATGGCCCGCAAGCACACCAAGATATGCCGTTACCAAGTGACCTGTGTTTAGCGTGAACAGTTTACGCTCAACGAAAGCCATTAGGTTATCCGTGCATTCCATGCCTGGGATGTTTGGAATCTCACCTTTAAATTGTGTTTGGTCTACGATCCACTCACTGAACGTTTCAACCGTGACTGCTAGAGGGTCTGTTTCGCCCGCTTCTGCCGGTGGAACAATACGGTCAACCGCTGAATCAACAAAGCCAATGTGCTGTTCAGTGAAGGCTTTCATTTCATCAGAAAGATGCTCTAGAACCGCTGCTTTTAGTTGGCTAGTACCGCGAACCATGTTCTCTGCCGCGATGATGTTCATTGGCGCAGTATTGTTTGCTGCTGCACGCTTTTCAATACCTTGAGCGATAGACTTAGAAATGATTTTAAGAACCGTAGGACCTACTGCCGTCGTCACAATATCAGACTCAGCAATGCAATCTACCACTGCGCTTGTTGCTGAGTTTACTGCTGTTACGTTCTTAACAACTTCAACAACACACTCTTCGCCAACAATCTTAACTGGGTATTCTTGGCGTTCAATTAACGCATTTACAACCGTTTCATTTACGTCAGCAAACGTAACCTTCATACCAGCGTCAGAAAGCAGCTTACCAATGAAACCACGACCGATATTACCTGCACCAAAATGTAACGCTTTCATAATTTTGACCTTATAAATATTTGAATCTAGATAGCTAACGGCTCAACAACATGCCTTGACGATGTGCCCTAGGCATTAAGCAGTAAGCTATTCAGACTGAATCTTCTTAGAGAGATTAAGACCGAAAATGAGGCCAGTAGGGGGATACCGGCCTCCTTCACTCAGGAGCTTGACTAGAGCTTTTTAGTTTCCGTTGAGAATACGTAGAACATCAGCAGGGTTTGTTGTGTTCTGTAGACATTCCACAGCTTCTTCATCATCGAGTGAATTGGTAATAGCCATCAGCACCATGTTGTGCTCATCGCCTTGTGCAGCAATGCCGATAACCATCTTAGCGATATCATCTTCATCTTCGCCCCACTGAATACCTTCAGGGTACTGACAGAAAACGATGCCGGTTTTTTGTACGTATTGTTTCGCTTCGATTGTGCCGTGTGGTACTGCGATTGACTCACCTAGGTAGGTAGACACAAGCTCTTCACGAGCAAACATGCCAGCTACGTATTCAGGCGATACGTTGCCAAGTTTTACCAGCTGCTCACCAGCGAACTTGATTGCGTCTTCTTTTTGAGTCGCTTTTAGACCAAGGAAGATGCTGTCGTCAGTCAGTGCTAACTTGTTACCTTCTTGTGTTGGAGCCGCTGCAGGAGCTGGAGCTTTTACGTCCCCACTTTGTGCTTCTACAAGTTCAGCGACTAATTGGTCGTATACTGCAGCATCTAAGAAGTTGTTCAGAGACATGTGCATTGCACCTGGAACGGTGTTACGAGCACGGTCTGTTAAGTCTTTATGCGTAATAACGATTTGCGAATCAGCCGGTAGATTGTTGATTGCATAGTTGGTTACCACAATGTTTAGGCCAGCTGTTTCTATTTTCTTACGTAGAAGGCCTGCCCCCATCGCACTTGAACCCATACCCGCATCACACGCTACGTAGACTGCTTTTACGTCCGCTAGGTTTACGTTTGCTTCTGCTGCTGCACCTTTAGAAGACGCTTTCATGTCTTTCATTTGAGCAGAGGCTTTTTCTAGTGAATCTTCGTCGTCACCTTGAGCTGAAGTCTTAAGTAGGATTGAAGCTACGATGAAAGACACAGCCGTTGCAGCGATAACAGAAAGAACCACACCGATGTAAGAGCCTTTAGGTGTCATCAACAATACTGCGAAGATAGAGCCTGGAGATGCTGGAGAGATAAGGCCAGAATCGAACACTACGTTAGTGAATACGCCCGTCATACCACCTGCGATTACAGCAAGGATTAGACGTGGGTTCATTAGAACGTAAGGGAAGTAAATTTCGTGGATACCACCTAGGAAGTGGATGATAGATGCACCAGCAGCAGATTGCTTAGCGCTACCTTTACCAAATACCATGTAAGCAAGTAGAAGACCGAAACCAGGACCTGGGTTTGCTTCGATTAGGAAGAAGATAGAACGACCGATTTCTTCAGATTGCTGGATACCTAATGGAGAAAAGATACCGTGGTTGATTGCGTTGTTTAGGAATAGGATTTTCGCAGGTTCAACAAAGATAGAAGCAAGAGGTAATGCACCCGCTTCAACCATCACGTTCACACCAGCCGCCAGACCAGAAGACAGAACTTTAACTGCAGGACCAATCACGATGAACGCGATGATTGCGCAGAGCATACCAATGATACCCGCAGAGAAGTTATTCACTAGCATTTCGAAACCACTTTTCACTTTACCGTGAACAGCTTCATCGAATTTTTTAATTGCGATACCACCTAGTGGACCTACAATCATTGCACCCATGAACATTGGGATATCAGTACCAACGATAACACCCATTGTTGTGATAGCGCCGACTACCGCACCGCGGTCACCGCCAACCATTTTACCACCGGTATAACCGATCAATAGTGGTAATAGGTACGTAATCATAGGACCAACCATTGATGCTAACGTTTCGTTAGGCCACCAACCGGTTGGGATGAATAGTGCTGTAATGAAACCCCACGCAATGAATGCGCCGATGTTTGGCATTACCATATTAGATAAGAAACGGCCAAAGTTTTGAACCTTGATCTTTGCTTCTGGTGATAACATAGGTAGAACCCCGTAGTGTATTGGTTGGTCAAATGACCGAAAGTGTGTGCTCAAAAGTTGATTAAAATGTATCACAACATTTCCAAAATGCACCCTAGCCCAACTTTCGTGATGAACATCACACACAAAAAACACTTTGGGGCTAACAGCAATGCCTTAGATCACAAAAATGTCATGAATTTAAATTACAAAGCAAAATTGGTGAGAACAACTCTCATCAATAAATGATCTATATCACACTTTAATGTATGATCATTAAAAATAAATAGTGATTAAAATCACACTTAATAAAATAACACTCGATAAAACTATAAGACATGTATAAAAGAACGCCATACAAAGCGTGAAATATACGCACACCCTTGAGTATTAATTGGCATTGTGTAATTTAATTACAAAAACAACAAGGCATAGATCACACTCAAAATTATCCAATCGCATCTTCTCGATTACACCATTGGCTTATACATCATGCGCACCTTCACCACACCCTTGCAGCAAAAGCTGATCACAACGCACTGCTGTCAGCAGCAAGAGATGTGCTATTGTATTTACCTATTCATCTTCACCACCGCCTCAACATGAATCAGCAGATCGCTCTGCTCTTGAGAAAAGACTATGTCAGACAAAATTTCCACATCAGCACTCGCGAAACAAAAAGGCATAGAAGCCAAAGCGCTATTTAGTGATCTAAAAACCGCTGGCTATATTGTGCGCTCACAAGAACGTTGGGTACTCACAGAACGAGGAGAAAGCTTTGGTGGGGAGTATGTCGAACACAAGAAGTTTGGTGTCTTTATTGTCTGGCCAGAAAAACTGCTTATCGACTTAGAGTCATTTTCTGGTAAAACATTAACCGCGACGCAACTCGGCCACGCTTTTGAGCTCAGTGCTAAGAAGATCAACTTATTGCTCAATGAACTTGGGTGGATAAAGAAAGAAGAAGATGGCTGGCACGTCACCTCTACAGGCTTAAAAGCCGGAGGTGAACAAAGAGAAGACAAAGCGACTGAGAATTTATTCGTGGTGTGGCACGATTCATTGGTCCGCAATAAACGATTAAAGCAATCTGTTGTCGAGTTTTTAGGCCACGATGCAGAAAGCCACTCAACCGATGTATCGTTTTCTAGCTTTCGCCAGAAGTTTGAGGCCAAACACCGAACCTTAGATGGGCACTATGTTCGTTCAAAGGGAGAGCTGATCATCGATAACTGGCTTTATATGGCAGGAGTGGTGCATGCGTATGAGCGTCCGCTGCCAATATCAAAAGAAGTGATCAGCGACTTTTACCTGCCAAACGGCAAGGTATACATCCAGTTTTGGGGAACCGACTCTGCCCCAATAGCAGCAGACAAACGCGTTGAAACGAGAGAAACATACGCAGAACACGGCTTCAGCTTAATTGAGATCACCCCAGAAGATATCCCAAACCTAGACAGCGTACTTCCACCATTATTGCGTCAATATGGCATAAAGGCGTACTAAGCGACTGATTTTAGCGCACCACAACACATCAAGATCACACTTAATTACTTATTATGGACATTATTCACCATAGTGATTTGATATGTTCGCTATTTTTCCCCAACCCATCTTCTATTATCTTACACCCATCGACTTGAGCTACCGCAGATACTCGATTTATTGGGGCATGTTCGATAACCATTTAAACGTTCAGTCTTTTAGAGACTTACTGTTCTTCTATAGATATACAGCCTAAATGCGTTATCCGTTTATTGTTGACGTTACTGAACATAAAACCCTACAACATTTATTATTGATAGATATTAGGATTCAACATGACTCATCCAATCATTTCAGATCTAAACACTCGTTACACAGCTAAAAAATACGATGCAGAAAAACGCATCTCTGCGGAAGACATGGAAGTAATCAAAGAAGCACTTCGTTTGTCTGCTTCTTCAATTAACTCTCAGCCTTGGAAATTCATCATCATTGAGAGCGACGCAGCAAAACAACGCTTCCACAATACTTTCGAGAACATGTTCCAGTTTAACCAACCACATGCGAAAGAAGCATCACACACGATCCTGTTTGCTCATGATCCTAAGTACACTAAAGAGAAATTTGCTAAGCGTGCTGATACAGAAGTAAGCTCTGGTCACCTACCCGCTGAAATGTACGAGCAATTCTTAGGTGCTTACGCATTCGCAGAAATGAACACAGACGAAACAGGTTTCAACGGCAACTGGACTAAGTCTCAAGTTTACATCGCGCTAGGTAACACACTGCACACACTAGCTCGCCTAGGCATCGCTTCAACGCCTATGGAAGGTGTAGACGCTGCTATGATCGGCGAAGAATTTGCTGAAGAGCTAGAAGGTCACGTTGTTGATGTCGCACTCGCTATCGGCTACCACAAAGACGGCGAAGACTACAACCACGGTAAACCAAAAGCGCGTCTAGCTCTTGATGAAGTGGTTACTACGCTGTAATAGCTCCCATGCGCTATGCATCATGTACCAATAGCTACAGCGCTTTACTCTTTAAAACGCTTTTTCGTTTTACAAAATATATTTTAACAGAACCGTAGACTGTTAAATAACACTGCCTTGTTTTGGCCAGACACTCGTCTGGCCTTTTTTATTCCTGCTATTTAACGACCTAACGTTGCCCGAATAAAATTAGTCATAAAGACACTTAAGAATCATTTTGATTACACAAATTATACAGTCATAAAGACACATTCAAATAGGTAAATCCAAAAAAACCAATGCAAAACAATACATTAAAAACATGGCACAACTAGTGCAGTGATGACCTTAGATATTTAAATAAGGTATTACCATTATGACTATTCACGTTAAATCAAATGTTCACTGGGTTGGCGTCCACGACTGGGAAACCGAGCACTTTCATGGCAAGGAATACCACATGAACAAAGGTACCAGCTATAACTCATACCTGATCCGTGAAGAGAAAACGGTGCTGGTCGATACCGTTGATCATCGCTTTACTGAGCAATTCCTTGCAAACCTTGAGATGGAAATCGATATCAACGACATCGACTACATCATTTGTCAGCACGCCGAAGAAGACCATTCTGGTGCACTTTCAGCATTACTAGCCAAAATTCCAAACACACCTGTTTACTGTACGGAAGCAGGAGTGAACTCGATTGTTGGCCATCACCATCAACCAGACTGGAACTTCAGAACCGTTAAAACTGGCGACACGCTTGATGTCGGTAATGGAAAACAACTGATCTTCGTAGAGATGAAGATGCTGCACTGGCCAGACTCAATGGCGACTTACTTAACCGGTGATGAAATCCTGTTTAGTAATGATGCATTCGGCCAACACTACTGCGATGAGAACCTATTCAACGACCAGCTAGACCAAGTAGAACTTCATGACCAATGTCTGCGCTACTTTTCGAACATCCTGACGCCTTTCGCGCCTTTGGTAAAAGCGAAGATAGAAGAAGTGTTGAGCTTGGGTGTGCCTATCGATGTTATCGCTACTTCTCATGGCTGTATTTGGCGTGATAACGCAACGCAAATCGTTGAGCAGTATTACGAGTGGTCTAAGGCCTACAAAGAAGATCGTATTACGATTGTCTACGATACCATGTCGAATAATACTCGCATGATGGCCGATGCTATCGCTAAGGGAATCCGTAAAGGCAGCCCAGAGACGGCAATCAAGGTGTTCAACATCTCCAAGCACGACAAGAATGACATCCTTGCCAACATCTTTCGCTCAAAGGGCGTACTCGTTGGCTCATCGACCATGAACAATGTGATGATGCCGCAGATCGCAGCGCTGCTCGAAGAGATACACGGCTTACGCTTTGCAGAAAAAAGAGCCGCAGCCTTCGGGTCTTCAGGTTGGACAGGTGGCGCAGTTAAACGCATCGATGCTCGCCTACGTGAAGCCAATTTCGAAGTCAGTGCACCACAACACATCCATTGGAAACCAGACACAGACGCCCTTCGTCAATGCATCGATTACGGCATGACACTGGCTGAGGTTTGGCTCACCGATGCGAACGAGGTTAGTGAGCCTAAACAAGTTGAGCGCAACGTTCAACGTATTGAATCAGCACCGACAAGCACCCCAACAGAGCTAAAAGACACGGCAGAGCAGAAGCCAGAAGAAGCGCAAGATAAGCCTGTACACAGCGCAGACTGCACTTGCTGGCGCTGTACTGTGTGTGAATGGGTGTACGACCCACAGTTAGGTGAACCGTACCAAGGCGTTGAACCGGGAACACCATGGGCACAAGTGCCGGATGATTTCCTTTGTCCTGAATGCCATCTAGGTAAAGATGTGTTTGTGGAGAAGTAATATGGATAACATTGTGATTGTGGGCGGAGGTTTTGCCGCCCTACAAACCATAAAGATGCTTCGTAAAGCTGACCAAAACATTGCTATTACTATGGTAACAGCGGACTCTGGTGTTGAATACAGCAAGCCGAACCTTTCGCACGTATTCAGTAATGAGCAAACACCTCAACAGCTCGTAATGAATAATGCTCAGCAATTAGCAAAGCAATATAACGTTGTCATTAAAACCAACGTTTGGGTAAACGAGATTAACACCGAGCAGCAGTTTATTGTCGCTGGCGATGATGTCATCCCCTACTCAAAACTTGTACTAGCGACTGGCGCTACACCCTTTATACCGCCAGCAGAAGGGTTACTTCCTCAGGCAACGATTACTCTCAATAGCTTGGAAGAGTTCGAAAAACACAAAGCTCAGATCGACGCAGCTCAACAAATCACAGTCATTGGTGGCGGGCTCATTGGCGTTGAGCTCGCCTTCGACCTTCAAACCGCAGGCAAAGATGTCACCATCATTGAGCCTGCGAGTTACCTGTTGAGTAACCTAGTGCCGCCTTTTGTTTCTCTAGAATTAGAAAATGAGCTTCGCAAGGCAGGAGTAACCGTTGAGACAGATACGATGGTAAGCCATGCGACTTACCTTACTGATGGCGTCAGGCTGCAAACAGCGTCTTCTCGATTAATCAAGACCGACGTGGTCATCGCTGCTGCTGGGTTAATGCCAAACACCACACTAGCAAAACAAGCGGGCATTGAGGTGAACAGAGGTATCATCGTTGACGAAGCAATGAGAACCAGCATACAAAATGTCTATGCGATTGGTGATTGTACTGAGATTCAAGGCCAAGTAATGGCTTACCTACAACCCGCCGTATTGTCGGCCAGCATATTAGCTAAACAACTCACCACAGGAGAAGGCAAGCTAAGGCTGCCGCATATTATTACTAAGGTAAAAACACACCGTTATCCTATTCAACTGGCAGGTAGAAATATTCAAACCGTTCAGAGTTGGGAAGCGAAGTTTGACCCGAAAGGGATTATTGCCAGAGGCTTTAATGAGTCTAACCAGCTTGTAGGATTCATTGCCACTGGTGAACACACCCAATCTGCGTTTTCTCTGCTAAAGGAATTACAAATAAGTTCACCGCCACAAGCATAAACGCAGTTAAGAAAAGGCAAAGTAGAACAATAAAAAAAACCAGTCAATCGACTGGTTTTCTTTGTATCAATTCTCTGTATTACCACTAGCCTATAAACGAGATGTACCCTTGTAGGATGATCAGATTAACAATATCGATAAAGAAGGCACCGACAATTGGCACTACCATGAACGCCTGTGGCGATGGACCGAATCGACTCACCAAAGACCCCATGTTCATTACTGCTGTTGGCGTTGCTCCTAAACCGAAACCACAGTGGCCACCCGACATAACTGCTGCTTCATAGTTCGCCCCCATCACCTTAAAGGTCACAAAGTAAGAGAAAAGTCCCAACACCACCGCTTGAACACTAAGGATAACCAAGAATGGAATCGCAAGATCAAAAATATTCCAAAGCTTCAGGCTCATTAGTGCCATGGCTAAGAACAGCGATAATGACACGGTGCCAAGAATATCGACCGTTTCACTGTCGGTTTTGTGCAGTTTAGTCACTTCAAAAACATTAGTAATGAACACACCAATGAATAGCGCATACACAAAGTCAGGAATCATCAACCACGAAACTTCAAAAGTAGCGACCCATTGTTCTAGGTATCTCGCACCAGTGATACAGATAAGAAGAATGAAAAGAACCTCAATGACCTTCTTCGCCGTTACTTTGTCTTCTTCATATTCGTTGTAAGTCACCAACTCAGGGAAACGTTCGTGAGTTTGTGTGCCAGTACCGTATTCAGACTCTAGGTTGTTTTTATCAATCAGCTTTTGTGCCACCGGGCTACCAATAATACCACCGATGATAAGACCGAAAGTCGCTGACGCCATCGCAATTTCTAAGGTGTTGGCAATGCCATAGGTCTCTGAAAAAGTTTGTGCCCAAGCGGCGCCAGTTCCGTGACCACCAGATAGCGTAATTGACCCGGCAATCAGCCCCATTAAAGGTTCGAGACCAAGTGCCGTGGCGAGAGTTACACCCACACCATTCTGGATGATGATATAAACAGAGGCGACTCCTAGGAACAGAAATACCTTTGCCCCCCCTTTTATCAACTGTGTGTAGTTAGCGGCAAGGCCGACGGTAGCAAAAAACATCAGCATGAATGTATTCTGTAATGGCAAAGAGAACTCTAGATCAACGCCATTAAAGTGTAGGGCTGTAATAGCAAAAGCGACGATCAAGCCGCCCACGATGGGCTCTGGGATATTGTACTTTTTGAGAACCGGTAGCTTTACATTTACAAAATTGCCTAGAAACAAAACACTAATCGCGATTAGGAAAGATTCTAGTGGCCCTATTGAAATTAATTGATTCATATAACCTCTATATTTTTACGTTCTCATATTCCCTAATGAGTCTAGTGACCTGTAATTATGTGTTGCTCCGCTTATATTTATGTAAATAGATGAGAAGTTGTAGATTAGAAAAACGAGCACATTACTGTGTTCGCTCTGTGCTATGTATGTAACGTGTTAACCTTTATCGAAGGTTTTTTTAACAACAATCACCTCAAAGAAATACAAGCCGACAGAAATAATATCGCCGCTCAATACCTTTCTAAATGCCTAATAAAGCAAAAAGGAGCTACTGCTAGCTCCTTTTTTATTACCATTACAGGTAATTAGAATTTTTTCGGGGCATAACCTGTCATAACCTCAATACGAAGCTCTTTACCAATCTTCGTCATTGGGTGAACAATCACTAATCCTTTTACAGACTTTTTCAGTTTCCCCATATCCGCTTGCTCAGCTTTGGTAATTTCTCGGCTAAATGGCATATCAATCAGCGATTTACGCTCTTGATTCACATCGAAGCTTTCTTTGTGTTTAAGCTGGGCAATTTTCTTCGTAAGTTTCTTAATCTCGTCTTCAAATTGACGAACAACAGGACGATCATTACGAGTTTTAGCAGCCGCTAACTTGTGGCGACACTTGTCTAGACGGTTGTTAATTTGTTGAAGTTCGTTTTTAGCACTCATAATAATTTCCTAAGATTAAGCAAGCCAACTTGGATTGGGGCGCGGAGTATAGCACAAGGGTTTACGCGAACCGAAATTTATCTGATAAATCGCCAGCAGAACCAAATATAAGCTAAACCTTCACTTTGTACTGGAGGTCTTGAGCTTCATCCCCCGTCATGCCTCTAAAACCCCAACAGTGGGATGGCTGCTCTTTTATCGTAATTTCGATATCTAAAGGGGAGATACCTAACTGTTTTTCTATTTCTGAGAAAATCTTCTTAATCAGCCGTTTTTTGGTGTTAACCGCTCGACCTTCCATCATGTTGATTTCAATAACGGTGTAGGCTTCAGATCGCCCTTCAGGATAAAAAAAGTCATCTCTTTCTAATGGAACAAATCGATGTGCCCGCTTATCATCAGGTAAACCCATCTCACTGTTCCAACATTGCTGTAAAACATTAGAGAGCGGTAACTTAATAGGATTTAAACGCTCTTTGATACCATAAATAACGATCATGACCATTCCTTTGATGTGATGTCGGATAAAGAAATCTCCTTCAGATAGACGCTCGCTATCTCACCTATCCATTCGCCTACTATTTAATCATATAACCTAATGGCAATCATGAAAGAAGGGATAAACAATGAATTTATGAACAGGTGAAACAAAAAATGCAGACCACCGATTTACACTCGGCCACTCCCCGATAAACCATTGACTCATCAAATTGATCGTACACCAAACTAGGAACGTATATCCCTAAAATGAATTTTATGTTTAAGGAGTACTATGTGCCTAAATCAGCTAAAAAAATACAGCCGTTAGATAACACCGAATCAGAAGTACCTGACAGACTGCCAGTATTCCCGCTTCCTTTGTTTATTTTACCAAACGGTAGACAGAGACTACGCATTTTCGAACAGAAATATTTGAAAATGGTCTCCAGTGCGTCTCAAGGAAGTGGGTTTATCATCGCCCCCCAAGATGCAGCAAAACCCAAGACACTCAGCTCATGGGGAACCAGAGTAACGATCGTGGACTTCAATATTTCTGACGACAATATTCTTGAAATCGACGTTGAAGGCGTTCAATTAGTTAAGCTTAAGGACGCAATGCGTCAACAAGACACTCTGATCACCAGTTGCTTTCAAAACTTGCCTCACTGGCCGGAGTTAAATGCCAAAACCCCAAATATCATGACCTCGTTTCTTGTTCAGCTTTTCAGAGAAAATGAATCGATCAGAACGCTTTATCCAGCACCTGACTTCGAAAATTCTCAATGGACTTGTGCAAGACTCTTGGAAATGTTGCCTATCCCTCTAGAAAAAAAAGCCGAATTTACCAAACCCGCGAGCTTTCCTTCTCTCGTTCCTTTTCTTAATCAAATCATTACGGGGCAATAGACATTTTTATTCACTATAATTTCGTATAATAGAAATTAGTTTAAATAGAAGTGATCCCGAGCTTTACTTTCTGCGTAGTGTTAACCAAATTCGCATGATGGTCAGATACTATGCAAGTGGAAATGAGAAGTTCAGGGAAAGGCAAGGAGCATGTCATTATTCCCGATAACAAATTACCTACCGAAACCAAAGTACCAGCAGAGCTTTCAAGCTGGTTGATTTTGGTTGGTACAGAACGAGACAAGCAGGCTTTTACTAGTTTATTTAAGTTTTTTGCTCCCAAGATAAAGCGTTTCGGCATCAGCAAGTTGGGTAGCGAAGCAGCGGCTAATGAACTTGTTCAAGACTCAATGGCTAATGTTTGGAAAAAAGCACACCTCTATAACGAAGAGAAAGGCGCGGCGACGACTTGGGTGTACACCGTGATGCGAAACGCTGCTTTCGATATGTTGAGAAAAGTGAAAGCGAAAGCGGAACAAACCATTGCAGACGATATCTGGCCAATCGATTCAATGATAGCGGAGTCTCAAAACGACGAGCTTCCATTTGGTGACCATCTAATGAGCCGTCATGTAATGACTCAGATAGAGAAACTACCTCTCGCCCAGAAAACGATTGTGAAAGGGGTTTACTTTCAAGAGCTGTCACAAGAACAACTCGCTCAACAACTTGATGTCCCGCTAGGAACCGTCAAATCACGTCTAAGACTCGCTTTAGCCAAACTTAAGGTCCACATGGGAGAACAAAACCATGATTAAACATCACCCAAATTTAAATATGTTGAAAAGCTTTGTTGGGGGTTCTCTCGCTGATTCCGTTTCTTTGATTGTAGCGAGCCATGTTGAGCTCTGTGAACACTGCCAACAACAAGTTAATCAATTAACAGCCGAAGCTGCCAACACTGTATTTGACACTGACAATTTAGAATTCCCTCTGGGTCATAGAGAAATCGATACCTTTCTTTCTGATGACGTAGAGTTTGATTTAGATGCAATTGAATCAATCACCGCTGACTTATCTCAATCCGTTGAAATGGAGCCAGAAATACAGAAAGTAACAGTAGCTAAAACCACTTTTACGCTTCCTAGAGCGCTTAACTCAGTCGCACTAAAAGACTGGATAAGTTTAGGGAAAATATCGAGAGCAAGACTCGATTTCGATGATGAGTCGCACCACACCAGTTTATTGCATATAGACAAAAACGGACAAGTACCTTGCCACACACATAAAGGCTTTGAAATAACCCTATTGTTAGAGGGGAGCTTCGAGGACGAAATGGGTGTCTATAACAAAGGCGATTTCATCTGGTTAGACGGTAAACACACTCATCAACCAGAAACGAAAGAAGGCTGTGTGTGTTTAACGGTTTCAAGCGACGCCATGCACTTCACTAAAGGCGTCAGTCAGTTATTCAACCCATTGGGTAAGTACATTTACTAAAAATAAGTGTGATTCAGGTATACAGAACGGTATAGAGACCAATAAATAAATAGTCTAAAATTATATCGGCTTTTTAAAATCAAAAAGTTACAGAGCTGCTATGTACAGCTCTGAACTTGTTAACTAGCCTAGACTAAATTAAACAGCACAGAGCGAAGGAGTTGGCCAATGGACAAAAAAATCAAAATAGGCATCAGTGCATGTGTTGCTGGTCACAAAGTTCGGTTTGATACAGGACATAAACGTTCTCGCTTCTGCACAGACGACCTTGCAGAATATGTCGAACTAGAGCCCGTTTGCCCAGAAATGGCAATTGGTCTACCGACACCAAGACCAACCATTCGTCAAACTCGTCAACTCGATGACATCATCCATGTCTCTCGACCAGATGGTTCCGGTGATGTAACCAATGAGCTTATTGAATTTGGACAAAACTATTCAAAAAACAATCAGCACATTGCTGGTTTCATTGTTTGCCAAAAAAGCCCGACCTGCGGTATGGAACGAGTAAAAGTTTACCACCATCATGGCCGCGGTTCTGAATCGACAGGCGTGGGCATGTTCACCCAACAAATTATGGATGGGAACCCGTTACTTCCAGTTGAAGAGAACGGCCGCCTTAACGATCCGATTTTGCGTGAAAACTTCATGACACGAGTATTCACCTATCAAAAGTGGTTAGACCTTGTCGATGAGGGAGTGACTAAACACAAGTTAATTCAGTTCCACAGTGCACATAAGTACCTAGTAATGTGTCATCACGTAGAAGGCTATAAGAGCCTAGGCAAGCTACTGGCAAGTAATGATTTAGAGATAGATGAACTAGCAAGTCAATACATTGAAGGCTTGATGACGGCATTATCTCACCACGCGAACCGTGGTAGTCATGCTAACACCTTGCAACACCTTCAGGGTTACTTTAAAAAGCAACTGAGCAGCGCGCATAAGCAAGAGCTTGCCAATCAGATAACCTCATTCCGCGAAGGTGTCATTCCTCTGTTAGTACCATTAACACTGATCAACCACTATCTAATGGAATACCCAAATGAATACCTTGAATCACAAGTGTATCTCAACCCTCACCCACAAGAACTTAAACTGAGGTACGGATATTGAGCGATATTTTATGGATACGACGAGACCTAAGGATTCACGATAATCCCGCTCTCGTCGCTGCAATTGAAAACGGCGTAACTATCGCCGTTTTTATCTCTACCCCGCAGCAATGGCAACGACATCACCTAGCACCAATCAAAGCAGATTTTATCTACCGCCACCTCAAGCAGTTAGAATCACAGCTCTCGGAGTTCGGTATCACTCTGCTGCACCTCAAAGCCACTGATTTTAACGACCAAGCCACAAAACTAGTCGACTTATGTAAACAGCTCGATGCGACATGTGTCTACGCCAACTCAGAGCCTGAGGTCGATGAACAAGCTCGCGATCAAAAGCTGATTTCAAACGGCCTAAACCTAAAGATAAGCGACTGCGATGTAATGCTGCCACTAGGTAGCGTTCTCAATAAACAAGGCGAGATGTTCAAAGTCTTTACGCCATTTAAGAACGCTTGGCTAAAAGAAGTTCAGGTAAAAGGCATCATCTGTAACCCTGCTCCTTTCGTGCCTACTGAGCTTTCACAAGAACAGCTTCCTGACGACTTAAAAGCCTTAAGAATCTCCGCTGACTATGATTTCGACTTTCCGCGTGTTGATTCAAGTCGCTGGCCATTAAGCCAAGATGTATTAAAAAGCGTGATTCCCAACTTCCTAGCAAACAAAGTCAACGACTACGCGGCGTTTAGGGATATTCCTTCGATTAAAGGCACGTCAGGGTTGTCACCCTATTTAGCAATAGGAGCGGTCAGTCCGAGGTGGCTAGCGATTCAATTGATTCAGCAGCAACCTGACCTATTATTTGACACTCAATTACCTGCCTTTTCTTGGCTTAATGAATTGATATGGCGAGATTTTTATAAACATCTGATGTTTCACCACCCTGATTTAGTGAAAGGCTCTAATTTCCAGTCCAAGTACAACGGCTTAGATTGGCATCAGGACCACCCAAGCTTCAAAGCATGGTGTGAAGGTAAAACGGGTTATCCATTGGTTGATGCCGCTATGCGTCAATTAGTTGAGACTGGCTGGATGCACAACCGGTTAAGAATGGTGGTGGCGAGTTTCCTGACCAAGCATCTACTCATTGACTGGCGTTGGGGCGAGCGATTCTTTATGTCGCACCTTATCGATGGTGATTTTAGTGCCAACAATGGTGGCTGGCAATGGGCGTCAAGTACGGGCTGTGACGCTCAACCTTACTTTAGAATTTTCAATCCAATCACTCAAAGTGAAAAGTTTGATCCAAAAGGCATTTTTATTCGTAAGTACATACCAGAGCTGCAAAATATCCCTGATAAGCATGTACATTTCCCACATGACTTTATCGCTAAAAACGGAATAGACAGCGAATACTGGCAACCCATCGTCGAACATAAAGAAGCACGATTGAGAGCCTTAGCCTTTTTCAAATAATTAGAGTGAGTATTATGGATAACTCTCTATGGCTTGATAACTTTCTCAACATGTATCGAGAACTTGGTACCGAGAATTTTGATGTGCTGAAAACGGTGTATCATCCAAAAATTGAATTCAAAGACCCACTGCATCAAGTCAGTGGGATCGAAGCACTGACGCACTATTTTGAGAACCTATATTCCCAAGTAACCAGCTGCTACTTTCACATAGAGCACAAGTTTGAGGTGAAAGATGAGGCGTCTATATATTGGACAATGCAGTTTGCTCACAAGCAGTTGAATGGTCAAAAGCCAATAGAAGTGCAAGGACACAGCCACCTTAAAATGCTTGATGGTCAAGTGGTCTATCACAGAGACTATCTCGACGTCGGCTCGATGTTGTACGAACACATCCCAGTGTTAGGTTGTGCTATCAAATCCATCAAAAAGAGAGCGAGTCGATAATGCGTATTATGATCACAGGGTCAACCTCAGGTATCGGCCAATCACTCTCACTCGATTATGCTCAACAAGGGCATGAAGTTATTGCTTGCGGCCGCAATCCAGACAAACTGCAGGCTTTAGTCGATTCCCACAAAACAGACCTGTCACACTCATCCATTGAGCCACTCTGTATTGATCTAACCGATTACCACAATTTCCCTGAGCTTGACCACAACAAGCCACTCGACCTGCTAATTTTGAATGCAGGTGATTGTGAGTATATCGATGATCCATTGAATTTTGATGCGGAGCTTTTCGAGCGCGTCATTAATATCAACCTGATCTCTATTGGCTACGCCTTAAAAGCATGGCTCAAAAACATCAAGCCCGGCGGTCGCTTGGTTTTGGTGAGTTCAAGCGCCAGCTTTTTGCCTTTGCCTAGAGCTGAGGCTTATGGCGCTTCTAAGGCGGCACTCACGTATTTAGGCAGAACGCTTTCGGTTGACCTAGCACAGCACGATATTCATGTCTCAATTGTGCACCCTGGCTTCGTAGAAACACCATTAACCGAGCGAAATACGTTCTCTATGCCTATGATTATTAGTAGTGAGGTCGCAACTCAGCGAATCGTAAACGGTATTGCTCAAGGAAAGAGTGAGATCGATTTCCCAAGACGATTCATCATGTTGATGAAGCTATTAAGAATGCTTCCAACTTCAGTTTGGCAAAAACTCGCTTCAAGGATGGTATAACAATGAAGAAAATCGCCATTATTGGTTCAGGCATCTCTGGACTCACTTGCGCGCACATATTAGATAAGCACCACGACGTAACGGTATTCGAAAAAAATGATTACGTTGGGGGGCACACCGCCACCGTTGATATTGAACATCAAGGCTCGGCGTTTTCTATCGACACTGGCTTTATCGTATTCAACGATCGAACCTATCCAAATTTCAATCAACTCCTCGAGCAACTGGGCGTCGAAAGGCAACCCACCGAAATGAGTTTCAGCGTTCACAACACCACCACCAAGTTTGAATACAACGGCCACAGCATTAATTCTCTGTTTGCTCAACGAAGTAACATCTTCAAACCTCAATTCTGGTCTTTGGTTTCTGACATTCTCAAGTTCAACAAATTGTGTAAGGCTCAGTTTGAAAGCAATGAGTTTACTCCAGACGTTACCCTTGGCAGTTTCTTGCGTGATAACCAGTTTTCTGACTTCTTTAGTCAGCACTACATTCTGCCGATGGGTGCCGCTATTTGGTCGACAAGCTTAGAAGAGATGGAAGAGTTTGAGCTCAAGTTCTTTATCCAGTTCTTCTATAACCATGGCCTACTCGACATCGCCAACCGACCTCAGTGGTACGTGATTCCTAAAGGGTCTCGCTCTTATGTTGAGATCATCCTTTCACATTTGAACAAACCGGTTGCGTTGAATACGTCAATCAAACAGGTCACCCGCCAAGAGGTTGGTATTACCATTGAATTTGAAGATGGTGTCACACAAGACTTCGATGAAGTGATATTCGCCTGTCACTCAGACCAAGCCCTGCGCCTACTTGGTGATGCGACCGAACAAGAGCAGCAGGTTCTGGGAGAGATTCCATACAGCCGCAACGAAGTGGTACTCCACACGGATACTCGCTTACTACCAGACAGAAAGCTGGCTTGGGCGAGTTGGAACTACATGCTCGATGGCGACAGCAAACGACCAGCCTGTGTTACTTACAACATGAACATCCTGCAGGGCATTGAAAGCCAAGACACCTTCTGTGTAACCCTAAATCAAAGTGACGCGATAGCACCTGAGAAAATCATTCGCAGCTTTGTTTATCATCACCCGGTTCTTAACTCGAACACAGTTGAAGCTCAGCACAAGCGTGAACAGATTTGTGGCAAAAACCAAACTCACTTCGCAGGCGCTTACTGGTACAACGGGTTCCATGAAGATGGTGTCCACAGCGCACTTGATGTAACCAAACGCTTCGGCTTAGATTTGAATACGAGTTCAGCGCTATGAACACTCACGCCCTGACACCCGGCATGGGGAGCGCTCCCGAAAAGAGTGAAGAACTCAGCGGGATCTATTGGGGTAACGTCAGACATCGCCGTTTCGGCGACATCACCCACGAGTTCAGCTATCAACTATATATGATGGGGCTGGATCTTGATGAACTGCCCCAAACCACAGCGCGTAGTGCGCTGTTCGGAACTCAATGGTATAACCCGATTCGCTTTGTCGAATCGGATTATCTCGCTGAAAAAAAAGAAAATAGCATTAACAATGAACCAAAATCACTTAAGCAACGTATAGCTTCCAAAGTGCAACAACTTGGTGGGGTTTGGTCTGAGTCAAATAGAGTGACAATGTTGGCACAGTGCCGTTGTTTAGGTATTTATTTCAGCCCAATCAACTGTTTTTTCTGCTACGACGAAACCGGAGAGTGTCGCTATATGTTGGCTGAAGTGAGTAACACACCTTGGCGACAACGACATTACTACCTGATCGACATGCAACAAGAGTTAAAGGTTAAGAAGGAGTTCCACGTATCGCCTTTTATGGACTTAAACATGACCTACTTTTGGAAGATTAAGCCACCAGCGAAACGAACATTAGTCCACATCGAAAGCCGACGAGACGAAAAGCTTTTCGATGCAACGCTGGCACTGACCAAGCAGTCAGTAACCAAGCAAAACATTCGACGAACAGTATTCAAGATTCCGGCGATGACGATAAAAGTCGTGATGGGAATTTATTATCAGGCTCTCAAATTATTCCTGAAAAAAGTACCGTTCGTGGCGCACCCAGACTCAACGTCTTAAACGCCTTTACAGTCACTAAATAGTACAACTCAATTAATGATTTGGGCGTCTCAAACCAACGAACAACACCCAACCTTAGTTGACCTAAAAAATTAAAATGAGTTCTCAGCGAGGTTTACATGGAACAGCTTGCAAAACAAAACAACAACATTAAACAACAAGCTAAAGCCGTTGCTGTTTCAAGCAACTGTAAATATCGAGCTTTAATCTTCAAGGTGTTAGAACGCCTGCAATTTGCGACGCTCGAAATCATCGAGCGAGACCAAAATTCAGTGTTTGGTGATCGAGAAGCAGACTTGAAAGGTCGAATTGTGATTCACGATGCGACCTTTTTTAGAGATGTTGTCATCAACGGCAGTATTGGTGCATCCGAAGCCTACATTGATGGTAAATGGACCAGCCCAGATCTGACTCGCGTTATCCAGATCATGGCGCGCAACCAATCGCAGCTAGACGAATTGGACGACAAGACACAGTGGATTTCTCGCATCAAAAACCTATTGCTGCGTCGTAAGAATGCCAACACCGAGCAGGGCTCTAAGCGAAATATTCTCGCTCACTACGATATTGGCAACGAACTGTATGAGCGCTTCTTAGATAGCTCAATGCAATACTCTTCCGCTATCTACAGCGAAGAAGCAGAAACCCTATCCAAAGCTCAGCAAAACAAAATGAAAACCATCTGTGAGCGCTTAGAGTTGTCAGAAAACGATAACGTGGTCGAGATAGGCACAGGCTGGGGTGGATTGGCTATATTCATGGCGCAACACTATGGTTGCCATGTCACCACAACCACAATCTCAGATGCCCAACACGCGCTTGCAGAACAAAGAGTAAAAGCACTTGGCTTAACCGACAAAATCACCCTCCTTAAAGAAGATTACCGTAACCTCGATGGCGAGTATGACAAATTGGTCTCTATCGAGATGATAGAAGCAGTCGGCCATGAATATCTACAAACCTTCTTTGAGAAATGTTCTTCGCTACTGAAACCTTCAGGCAAGATGTTGATCCAAGCAATCACCATCGCCGACAGTCGTTACGATAAATACCGCAAAGGCGTCGACTTTATTCAGAAGTACATTTTCCCGGGCGGTTGTCTACCTTCGGTTTCAGTGATGACTCAACACCTTGCGACCAGCACAGACCTTGTCGTCCAAGAAATTAATGACATAGGCCTGCACTACGCTCGCACGCTTAACGACTGGAACATCGCCTTTGAAAACAGCTGGCAAGAGTTAGAGTCTCTCGGTTATTCAGAAGAGTTTAAGCGCTTATGGATCTTCTACTTCTGCTACTGTGAAGGGGCATTCAAAGAGCGCGTGATCAGCACACATCACCTAGTGGCCAGAAAACCTCGTTACTTTGGAGCAAAAGATGAAACAGTTTTGGATTATTAATCTGGTCCTGTTTCAAGCGACCTGGGTTTGCAGCGCCTTCTTTACCGCGCAAGCCCCGTTCATCGCGCCACTGATTGTGGTTGTTCATTTCCTTCTCTCTCCGACTCGCAGTCGTGACCTGAAAATCCTCTGTTTACTTCCATTGGGGCTATTGCTTGATAGCCTCATGCTTTACTTCGGCGTGTTTGCCGTCGATTCTGAAATTGCCAATCAATCATGGTTTCCAGTGTGGCTCGTATGTCTATGGATCATGTTTTTGATCAGCTTCAATCACAGCCTAAATTGGCTTTTAAAATGCTCGAAAGTGATCTTGTTCGCCATAGGGTTCGTAGCGGGTACTAGTAGCTATTGGGGAGGCATCAAAGTAGGCGCCCTTATTACTACTTGGCCAGATGCATCGGTAGTTGCTGCCCTTGCAATAAGTTGGGGAATTTTGTTGCCCTCACTGGTGGCCGCCTACTCCAACTTAGTACAACCTGAAGTAGCAAGGACAACGAGGTGACTTATGGCTTATTCACGCAACCCGACGCAAGCGTTCAAACATGAGAGCGACAACAGTCGTGCACGCACGCCGTCAAACGATCGTACGCAAACAAGCTTTCGTACCCTAGCAAGCAAGCAAAGAACGACCAAACTTTTCAGCTTTATCACCCTGTCCCTAATTTTTGCTGCACTCCTGTTCACCGGGAATGCGAAAGCTTCTGTCGTCGATGATCTCAACAAGCGCGGCCAAGGCGAAATGAGTTACCTGTTTTGGACACTTTATTCTGCGGAGTTCTACGCAACGCCAACCAACTCTGATCGAGCATTGAAACTTGAGTATTACCGCGCGATAGATAGCAAAGACCTCGTAGACGCAACCAAAGAGCAATGGAACAAACTTGGCTACTCAAACAACAATATTCAACGTTGGCTACAACCTTTGTACGAGATGTGGCCTAACGTTGAAGCAGGGAGCACACTCACTATCCGTGTAACAGAAGACAATATAAGCCGGTTCTACTTCGACGAACAACCGATCGGCACCATCCAAGACAAACAATTTGGTGAAGCCTTTTTGGCAATCTGGCTATCCGAAAATACATCCGAGCCCGGCCTTCGCAAACAACTATTAGGTTTAAATAAATGAGTCCAAAAATAAAAGTAATAAAATTCGCTCTGGCACTGCTTTCTCTTACTTGGCTATCGGGTTGTGGCTCTGCAAGTTTAGATAACCACGTAGACACCACTCCCGAGCTCAAACTTGAAACCTTTTTTAATGGCGATCTGATGGCCTACGGCATGGTGCTCGACCGTTCTGGAAACTTACTACGCCGCTTCGACGTTAAGCTTATTGCTACATGGGACGGTGATAACGGAGAAATTAAAGAGTGGTTCTCTTTTGCGGATGGCGAGCGTTCAACTCGAGTTTGGAACCTGATTAAGACAGGAGAAAACACCTATTCAGGAACCGCTAACGATGTGGTGGGTACTGCATACGGAGAGACTCAAGGCTCTGCCCTGTATTGGAAATACGATTTAGAAATAGAAGTAGACGGCAGCACCTATGAAGTCGTGCTAGATGATTGGATGTTCTTAATGGACGACAAACGATTGTTCAACAAAACCGAGATGTCGAAGTTTGGCTTTAAGGTCGGTGAGGTCATCTTATACATCGAGAAAATCTGATTGAGCGAACTTTAGATTTAATCTTGTTCGTTTAGCGCGAAATTTCAGCCCACAAAGATAAGTTGTGGGCTGTTTCGTTTGATCTCGCGAATTGCATACCTGCAAGCTCAAGCCTCTGTGCTAAGATGCGCCACCAGCACACAAATGGGCTAGACTCATACTCAGTAGTTGCTGTTTGTTTCGCTTAGCGTAGATTCCCTACCATGATTAATTGAAAAGGCTTTAAAGCATGAGCAAGTTAACCTCAGCGGAGCGTAAAGCTCGCGACAATGAACGTTTCTCACAACGCGTAAACGACCGCAGAGAAAAAGGTGAAGACGTCGTTGCTTACGCACTGACCAACAAAAAAGCTGTAAAATTCCTGACTAAGTCCGAGAAAAAACGTTTCAACGAAACGAAAGCGACTCTTCAAGAAGAGAAGCGAGTTAAAGAGCAAGAAGAGCTTAACCGAATCGAAGACGCGTTCACGATCAAACAGTTCGACGAAGAGTAACCTGATTCTAAAAATCGCTGGCATGACTTAACAAACCCAAGCAAGCATGAACTTAAATTATTATGTCAGGGTGAGCATGAAAGTGTGCGACAATGCCCGGCGTAAATTCATATTCAAGGTTTATTATGAAACTTCTAGTTCGTAACCTATCGCGCTCTACTTCTGAGCAAGACATCCGTGTGCTATTTTCTGAGTTTGGCTCAGTAAAAGAGTGCAGCCTAGTTTTAGACCAAGAAACTGGCGACTCAAAAGGCTTTGCTTTTGTTGAAATGCCAGAGCACGAAGAAGCTAAAGCAGCACTAAACAAGCTGAACATGACTAAGCTTGGCAAAAACACGATTCGTGTAAAAGTAGCGAACTCTTAATCGAGTCAATGCTTCATAAGCCACATGACTTAGCTTAACGGCAGCACAGATGATAAAGCCCGTAACGATATTCCGCTGAAAAACGCAATATCGTTACGGGCTTTTTGCTGCTCGCGATTCTCTTTTCACAACACAGCCGGCTTACTTAAAGCTCGCGTTTATAACCCTTCATGTTCATCAATCGCACGCCTTGCTTCTGCCATTGAACATCCAGATTCCATCACTAACTGAGCGACCGTCATCGAGGGTGTCGCCGCTAACAGAGAAGCCAAACACACCACAGGTTTAGGCAGTACTTTGTCTATCGCAATGGCAATCCAACCGTCTTTTTCATCGGTGAGCAGGGCTTTAAATTCAACGAGTTGATGCTCTTGAGCGACCAACAACCAATTGCGTGAACGGCGAACTCGCTTCAACTGGCATCCACACTCAATCGCACTCGCCATCACTTGGCTTTTATCACTCACACGATGTACAAAACTATTCAGTGGGACGCTAAACATAACTCTCTGTCAACCAACTTTTACCGATCACTGAAGTGCTTTCTACCAGCAACTCAGCACTTCAATCACAACTCAATAAAACCATGTGTAGGATTACACAGACACAAAAAAACCGCCAGTCATGCGCCAAATAGACTCGCGGTTGTTCTATGTTAACGTGTGTTGTTTACGCTTTAGTTTCTACCACAATGTCCGTTTTTACCGAGTTCGCAATAAAACAGTTTTTATGTGCCAAATGGTGCAGCTTTTCGATCTGTTTGGCCGTTGGTTGTTTAGTTCCTAAAAACACAATCTCAGGTCGCAAAGTCACCTTTGTAACGGACAAACGACCTGACTCATCTTCTTCAAGCACACCGGCTGCATCGTCCACATAAGAGCCGATCACATACTTCTGTTTAGCCGCGATGCCCAAAAACGTCAGCATATGACAACTAGAAAGTGCTGCAATATAGGCTTCTTCTGGATCAACATTCTCAGCCACCGAAAGTGGCAATGGCACCACATGAGGCGAAGAGGAAGCTGGTACGGTGACACCACCATCGAACTCCCATGTATGCCCACGGCTGTATTGATTGTCGCTAAAGGCTTCATCTTCCGCTTTTTTCCAACGAATGACAGCTCCGTATTCAGACATAATCCCTTCCCTTTATAGTGCTCAATAAATTAACGATCAGCGGGGTGATTGACACCGTCGTTGGTGACCACATCACCAATATCAAAAGGGTTCACCCCTTCCAAACAACCGATATTAAAGCCATATTCATTTGGGCTTGAGCGGCGTTGATGATGGGTATAGATACCGCAGTTTGAGCAGAAGTAATGCTTAGCGGTATTGGTGTTAAATTGATAGAGCTTGAGATGCTCAGCACCTTTGATGATCTTGATACCATCAAGCGCGACAGAACCAACGATCGCGCCTCTGCGACGACAGATAGAACAATCACATCGACGCGGCTTCTCTATTCCGTTAGGTAGGCTGAGCTCTAGTTCCACTGCGCCACAATGGCAGGTGGCTTTGTGAAAAGGTTGGATAACCGTATCTCCGACGACTTTCATTTTTCTCTCCAATCACATCCTTATGTTGCTCGTATGATAACCAGTTCAATGATCCCTGTCCGTAAGCTGGCGCTGAGTTCGAGAGATCCGTCATACGTAGGTCGTCTACTCTTTGTCTGATCGCTCGACCAAACCACTAAAATTCTCAAGAAGATAATCTAAGAAGAGTCGGATACGCTTCGGCTGATATTTCTTACTGATGTACACCACATTCAAGTCGGCGCTTGATACAGAAGTCGAGGTGTTAAAGTTCTTCATGTAACCATTGAGCAGAGTCACAAGACGCTGGTTATTAATGTCATCTTGCACATCCAGCACCGATTTAAGGGCAATGCCCTCGCCTTTTAATGCCCAGTAGCGAATCACTTCACCGTCGTCTGAGAATCGCTTTGGCACAACGGTAATCGACTTCTTCATGTCGTGATCTTGGAAGTGCCATGTCTTGAGTTCTTCATTGCTGCGCAGCATCGCTAAACAATCGTGTTCGACCAAATCTTGTGGCGTCAACGGTGTTCCATACTTGGCAAGATATTCAGGCGAGGCACACAGCACACGTCGGCTTGGCGACAAACGTCTGGATATCAAACTGCTGTCGACCAACTCCCCATAACGGATCACGATATCCATGCCCGATTCCGCAATATTCGATAGGTTATCGTTCAAATACAGGTAAGGAATCACATCTGGATACTGCTGACAAAATTCCGACAAGATAGGCAGGATGTACTGCTTACCGATGTCTTTCGGCGCAGCGATCTTTAATGGGCCTTTAACCTCTTTGACACCATTCTGAATCAGATTTTCAGCCTCGCTGACATTATCTAATATCTCCAGACATGCCTTGTAATACAGCTCGCCTGAGTCAGTCAAAGACACATGTCGCGTGCTTCGATTCAACAACTTCACGCCATATCGTTCTTCAAGTGCCTGCAGCCTTGCTGTCATGGTCGCGGGTGATAAACCCAACTCTCGCCCCGCGGCGGCCAAACCTTGATGTTTCACAATACTGACGAACATCGCCATGTCTGAAAACTTATCCATGCTATTCGTGCCCTCGCCCCATTGTTCATTAAAACCGAATAATGAATTTATATTTTAGCCAATTATCAAATTTAGTCGAATAAATATAATAACAACCATCAGCAGAACACGTAGGAATTCAAAACATGAACAACGAACTAGCAAACCAAGAAAAAAACACCTTCGTCATCATTGGTGGCACGTCAGGTATTGGTAAAGCATTAGCAATGCAATTGAGAAACGAAGACAACACAGTACACATTGCCAGCCGTCACACTGGCGTTGATATCAGCAATGAAAAATCGATTTGTGAATACTTCGAATCAATTGGTCCATTCGATCACTTGGTGGTCACGGCAGGCTCATCCGCTCCGGCTGGAAAAGTGACAGACGTTGCTATCGACGACGCAAAGTCGG
Source organism: Vibrio toranzoniae (assembly GCF_024347655.1). Taxonomy (NCBI): domain Bacteria; kingdom Pseudomonadati; phylum Pseudomonadota; class Gammaproteobacteria; order Vibrionales; family Vibrionaceae; genus Vibrio; species Vibrio toranzoniae. Next base: position 817,901 of record NZ_AP025515.1, read on the forward strand.
CATTCGATACCAAGTTTTGGGGCAGTCTAAACGTTGCTAAGCATGCAGCACGTTACATGAAACCTAACGGTTCGATCACGCTCACGACGGGCATGCTATCGCGCAAAGTGGTCGCTGGCACTTACGTAAAAACGGCAATCAACGCCGCACTAGAAAGCGTGACTAAGATACTGGCGAAAGAGCTATCACCGATTCGAGTCAACGCCGTCAGCCCAGGCCTAACCATGACAACTGCCTACAAAAACATGGATGACTCAGCTCGTTCAACCATGTACGACAACGCGAGAAACAACTTACCAGCAGGCAAAGTCGGAGAGGCTGAAGATATCGCAATGGGCTACCTATTCGCGATTAACAACCCATACGTAACTGGGTCAATCATCGACATCGACGGCGGCGCTCTGCTCGGCTAACCCCTTAACGACACAAAATGCAATTGTTAGGGCATGTATATAACGCCCTAACAAACAAAAATTAATATAGGTAGCTCATCATGAAACAAGAAGCCATCCATAAAGAGAAGATTCCATTCCAAGTTTGGATACTGACACTCGCAGCTTTTGCTATCGGCACAGCTGAATTCGTTATCGCCGGCATTCTTCCACAAATTGCGACATCCCTTTCGATAACAGAAGGCCAAGCAGGCTATCTAATCAGTGCTTACGCGTTAGCTATCGTTATTGGTGGGCCGATCTTAACCATCTATCTTGCACGCTTTAATAAGAAGAGGGTACTCATTGGCTTAATGGCTTTGTTCATCATCGGCAATATCTTGTCAGCCTTAGCTCCTAGTTACCCACTTCTACTTGCAAGCCGCGTTATCGCAGGCTTAGTGCAAGGTCCTTTCTATGGCATAGGTGCAGTTGTCGCGACCAATTTAGTGTCTGAGAAAATGGCAGGTCGCGCCGTTGGCCAAATGTTCGCAGGCTTAACGCTCGCTAACGTTCTTGGCGTTCCCGCGGGTACTTGGGTGAGCTTGCAATTCGGTTGGCACACCACCTTCTTTACCGTAGCGGCGCTTGGCACAGTTGCGATGATCTCTATTCTAATCTCAATCAAATCAACGGGGCACAGTGAAGCGAAAGACATCAAAACTCAGCTTCTGGCGTTCAAAAATCCAATGCTTCTGATCAGTTTAGCGATCACCGCGTTTGCTTGGTCTGGCTTTATGACGCTTTACGGCTACCTAGCGCCTATCGCCATGCACATCACGGGCTACGGTCAAGAATCAGTAACTTGGATCTTAGTCATTGTGGGTATTGGCTTAATCATCGGTAACACTTTGGGCGGACGCTCTTCAGATAAAAACCTCGGTAAAGCTTCAATGTTTTGGGCTGTCGCGATGATCGTTTCATTGGTTGTGGTCGGCCTAGTCCTAGACGACAAGATCCTATTTGTTGCTGCAGTATTCATCTTCGGTATTGCTTCATTCGCCAACGTTCCAGCAATGCAACTTCGAGTAATGAGCCATGGTGGTGAAGGACAAGAGCTTGCCGCCACAGCCAACATCTCGGCATTCAACTTGGCTAATGCCTTTGGGGGATTCCTTGGCGGCATGGTTCTCGACAGCCAACTAGGCGCAGGAATGATTCCGTTCGCAGCCGTTGTTGTGCCTGTAATCGGCTTGCTGCTTATCGCTAAAGCCAACCGAGCTGACAAGCCACATAGCCACTCAATTTTTTGCCCTGAGGAAAGCAGGTAACTCCGCTTGCCACCAGCACTAGACCAAAACCAAAAACTTTAAGACCACATGACTCCAACAAGGTAAACACCATGAAAAAATTATTCGAAACATCAGAACTGAAAGGCCTAGAACTGCAAAACCGTGTGGTTATGGCTCCCATGACTCGCGCACGTACTAGCCAGCCCGGAAACGTACCTAACGATATGATGGCGACTTATTACCAGCAACGCGCCAGTGCAGGTTTAATCATTACGGAAGCAACGCAGATCTCAGACGACTCTCAAGGCTACTCCTTCACACCCGGCGTTTATACCGATGCACAAATTGAAGGTTGGAAATCAGTAACCACAGCCGCAAAAGAACAAGGCGCTGCGATATTCTGCCAGCTATGGCATGTCGGCCGCGTGTCTCACCCAACCTTTCAAAAGGGCGAACTGCCAATTGCACCTTCAGCATTGGCACCAGTAGAAACTCAGGTTTGGATTTCTGATGAGAATGGAAACGGCAACATGGTGGATTGCATCCAACCAAGAGCGATGACCCAAGCAGACATCGATCGCGTCGTTCAAGATTTTGCGAACTCGGCGAAAAAAGCGGTAGAAGCAGGGTTTAATGGCGTCGAGATCCACGGCGGCAATGGCTACCTAATTGACCAGTTCCTAAGAACCAACTCAAACAAGCGCACCGACAACTACGGTGGCAGTCGTGAAAACCGACTTCGCTTTCTAATTGAAGTCGTGGATGCAGTCATTGAAGCGATTGGTGCTGACAAAGTAGGCGTACGTTTAGCCCCGTTCATCACCTTCAAAGACATGAACTGCCCAGACATCGTGCCAACAATTTTAGAAGCATCAAAGGCGCTGCAAGCGCGTGACATCGCTTATCTGCACCTATCAGAAGCCGACTGGGATGACGCACCTGTTATCCCTGAAAGCTTCCGTATAGAGCTAAGAGAACTGTTCTCCAACACCATCGTAGTCGCTGGCAGCTACACACCAGAACGCGCCGAAGAAGTGCTAAATAAAGGCTACGCGGATCTCGTCGCATTTGGTCGCCCATTCGTGGCAAACCCAGATCTCGTATCACGTCTACAAAACGGCAGTGAACTAGCAGAGCTCGACGGCGCCACCCTGTTTGGCGGTAACGAAAAAGGCTACACCGATTATCCAGTGTTGTAGTTACTAAAAAGGCCTACATAATGAATGTAGGCCTTCGCTTTAAATATTAGTTTTCAGAAGGTTAGCTACGGCTCGAAATACCGGGACCACCACTGAATTACCGAACTGTTTATAAGCTGCTGTATCAGCGCAAACAATTCTAAAATCGGTATCACTATCATTGCGGTCAAACTCCGGCTTTTCAAACCCCATAAGTCTCGCGCACTCACGAGGAGTTAGGCGACGCGGAGTTTTATATAGAGAGTCAAACTCAGGCGCGTAGCGGCCATGTAACTCATCATATTTCTTTTCACCTTCCTTAAGTGCAAGTTTGTACTCTTTCTCTCCGACTTCTGGGTCATTCAATTTCAGTCTATCGGCAAAAGATTTTGCAACTTCATTACGTTCAAGGTTCTTACGAATACCATGTTCTCGATTATCAGTTAGATATTCTGGTTCCAAAGCATCTTGATTGATTAGTATCTCGGAACCATCTTTATAGTAACGAGCGGAAAGTGTTCTTGATACAGCGTGTGGATTGCTAGGATCTACTAAGCCAAATCCAAACCCATTTCCTTTGGTTTGATGCTTCAATGCATAGTGATACAAGTAGTTCCAAAGATTAGGAGTTAACGTATATTTTTTCTTTTCTGCATCAGTTAACGGACATAGAATTTCAGCAAAAGTATAATGCTTCTGTGGCTTTTCAATATTACGAAGTGATAATCGTTTTAAGCTTGGGTTGGCTTCTGCTAAATCTTTGCGTACACCGACTAAAACAATACGCTCACGATGCTGTGGTGTAAAATGTGCACCATCAATGACTGTCGGTTCAGGTTTACGTTTGCGGACTTCTTGTATCGCTTCCTCAATATCGCTATCTACATCGGAAATATCAGCGATCCAATATCCTGCTCGATCAAGCGAACGAATGATCGTCGCAAATGTATTGCCTTTATCGTGGCTTTTAAGGTTCTTAACATTCTCAAGAACAAAGTACTTAGGCTGGCGTGTTATAAGTATTTGTTCAACATCAAAAAATAGTGTTCCTTGAGTATCACACTCAAAACCATGGGCACGACCTAATGAATTTTTCTTAGATACACCTGCTAATGAAAATGGCTGACATGGAAAACCAGCAAGCAATAAATCATGCTGAGGGATATGCTTTAGTATATTAGCTTGCTTGTCTTCTTCTGAGACACCGCTATCACCACTTTGGGTGATCTTGGTGATATCCATGTAAGAAGTGTTTTTCTCTACGTTCTCTTTCTCGTTATCTAAGAAATAAGGAAGCTCATGCTCATCTACATAATGATTTGCAAGGTAAGTACGTCGAGCCGCAGAATCCCATTCATTGGTAAAAACGCATTTCCCTCCAACGTCTTCAAAACCCTTACGTAATCCACCAATACCAGCAAAAAGATCGATGAAAGTAAAATCTGGGTTATCCCAATGAGCAGGTTTTACAGGCAAAAGCTTATTTTGAAGGTCTTCTAACGCCTTTTCATGAAAGACGATTATTCCAGCCTCAGGATTGGCTTTCCACTTATTAAGTTTCTCCCGAGTGATATCGCAATAGTTACCGCCAAGCTCTTGAAGTTTAATCGCCAAGTTCTTCTGATCGTAGATTTCCACGAGTAATTTCAAAAGCTTATTAGTCGCAAGTAAGTTACGCTCAATACGCTTTTCGTCTTCAATGTCACCTTTCAGTATTTCTTGATATCGCATAGGTTTTATTCTGTTGGGAATTTTGTGTGTCATGCTATCACACAAAATTCCCTTTTGGAGTTATTTAACCAAGTTTACAAGTCTTGTCTCTTCATAGAGACTATCTGCAGCCTTATAAATATCATTAATGCGCCATTGAGAACGGCGCTTGTTGTCTTTAGGGCTATCAGGGCAGTACTTAGGGGCAGGATCTAAGTAGACAGTGCCATTATCAATAGCTTGGAATAACTTTTCAGCATTTGTTTTATTACACCAAAGTACTTGATCTGTGAAATCAATCTTCCACTTGTACCCTTTGTCTCGTGTACTCTGCTCTTCATTAACTAGCTTTTGAGCCGGGACATAAACCACTTCATTATGCTTAGCACCCCAACAGTTAAGTAAACGTTCCAATGACCAACTAGCCGCGACTTCACCACTTCTGTCTTCTAGAATAACTTTCATATCAGTCATTTGCTTTGTGATTGGAATTTCAGGATCATAGTAGCCAGCTTTATACAGGATTGTTTTCTTGCCTGTTATTCCATCTTTTTCTTTGATTGCATGCTTACAGGTTATCTTAAGAGTAAGTAAGCTCTTTGTGTTCTCTTGATATGCACGGTGCAATCCAGTAAGACGGTATGCTCCTTCTTTTTCATAACCGTAGGTCGTCATGAATAAGTTGAAGTTTTCTTTATACAAGCCCCCATCAGGCTCTGGAGTGAACAACGTTAATTTTTTCCGTGTAAAGCATTTGAGCTCTATACCAAAAATATCACCGTTTTTATCTGCGTTGGGCTTAATTCCACAAGCACGCTCTAAAGTATAACCATGTACCTGAGTCCCAGTGAAAGGGATGGTATTTCCCTCTTTGTCAAACCGACAACCAAGTAAGGTTTGTGATGCAACATTTTCTCTAAGTATCGCTTTTAGCTTTTGAGTTCCGGTTTCTTGTTCAATGACAACCGCCTTGCACACCGAAGAACCAAAGTAGTTTTCGAGGGCTTTGAACTCTTTGACAAACTCTTGTGGCGGATTAACGGCTATCATTGCGACAGCCTCACCAGCCTTCGTTGCCCCGATAATAAGATAGCGTGGTAACAACTCATCACTTTTTGTGTAATCGACCGACAAAGAACGTGGCATCTCTAAATCATCGGTTACAAACCCTGATAATCGAGCTTCAGGGTATTGAGCATAAATGATGGCTTTACAGGCTTTAGTCTTAGCTAATTTTCCGTCAGTCGATAACCATGAAAAGTGCTCAAATGTCGCTTCTGGGATTCTTCTTCCGGGATTTGAGGTCTTTTTTGTCTGGCTAGTACTAGCTTCTCTATCGCGAAAGTTAAGAGCGAAAATCGAGTTAAGTAAGCTCGCATCTGAGTGTATGTATATCTGATTTTTATCATTAGCATTTTTAGGTAATGCTTTAATCAACGCAATATTACAGCCATGCGCCTGCAACAATTTACTGACAGCTGCCAAATTAGGGGTGTTGAAGTGATCAAAATGGTTGAATTCGTACATTGGTTCAGCCTTGTATCAGATGTGAGACTAGACACTATGCTTAAAATTCCAGGATATCAACGAGTTACATCAAGGTTTTCATCAATGAGACACATAATTAATTTATGACATTAGATCAGTACCCATTCCTTCTAGGTTATTGCTTTAGGTGATAATAGAATTAGGTACATCGATATGAAACGCACAAACAAGCATTTTCTTCAGGCAAAAGAAAGGCTCGCATGACTAGTGCGAGCCTAATGCAGTTTAGGGGGTAAACCGCAATCGAGTTTAATCTTCAGATTAATTATTTAACTTATGAGCCTTTATGCACCTTTGCGCATTGGTAGTCTATTTTTAAATGATTCACTGCAATTAATCAATCAATAAAAGTTAGCGTTTGGTCAATTTTAACCACAAAAATAGTAGCAGTTTAGTGAACGGCGTCTAGAAGTTCATCATAAATCCCATTTATAGACTTCTCATTTGCCAATAACCCTCACCATTGGTTGCGAGCTGATTGTGTAAATAATCAAGCGTGTCAGCTACCTTTCCGGCCATGCCTTGTGGCGGATTAAACAGCAACAAACCACTGCCGATAAGGCGGTCATCGCCCTTAGGAGCGCGCAGTCGCAATTCCGATTTTATCGGGCTTGGTAGCAAACCATCTTTCACTGCGGTCACGCAGTGGTTCAAAATCAGTGAACTTTTGTCATCCGTGTAAAGTGGATACCAAATCAGCGCAGAGACTTTCTCAGATTGTTGATAAGCCTTCACCAAAGCATCAATCACTGCCAGATATTCAGCATCGGTTTCATAGGGAGGGTCGATAACAATCAGGTGGTGATTATCGTGTTTTGCTACGTCGTCAGGCAGCGATTTAAGCCCGTCACCCGCGGTAATGGTGAGCTTGCTTGAAACATCCAACTCGCGTTGCAACTTCTCAATATTGGTTTGAAGTAAATCGGCTTCATCTTGTTGAATATCTGAAAAATAGAAGCTATCTTGGCTACGGCCTTGTTGATAGGTGATGGCCGCAGAGCCGGGATACAGCGTGAGAAGCTGATTCGGATTGTAGTATTCCAGCACTGACATAAAAGACGCGAACGACTCTGGAAGATAAGCCTTGTTTCGCCATAAATAGCCGACCCCTTCTGCGAACTCGCCCGCATGATTACTTGGCGCGGTGGTTAGATCATAACACCCTGTTCCTGAGTGTGTGTCGATAACATTGAGGCGTGAGTGTTGCTGCATTAATGATTTAACCAGAGCACTCAATACTGGATGCTTGAGTGCATCTCCATGATCGCCTACATGACACTGATGTCGATATTCCATTCCCTTGCCTCATCTCTACTAACGTCATATAAACATACTTCATATCTTGAGGGCTTGCTTGCTCAATCTATTGTTTTTTGAAATAGCCTCTTTTGACTAACTGGTTGACTCTTATAAAAAAAATAAAGCCCTTCGTCTTTTTACAACGAAGGGCTTTACTGACGTTACTTGCTAACTTGTACTGCTAGAGCATAGACAACCTAAGGATACTCACCCTCAACTTCTACCGGTGCTTTTACTTGGTAGTGACAAGGTTGCAAACCAAGCAATTTAGGCAGGGTAATACCGACTGAAACTGAAGACCACGTACCGCTGACAATACCGACAACCAATGCAATTGCGAATCCTTGCAGTGCCGCGCCACCAAGCAACCAAAGCGCTGATACAGTGATTAGCGTGGTGCCTGACGTCACCATGGTGCGCGAGAAAGTCGCTTTCACCGATTCGTTAAGCAAGTTATCAGTGTCACCGTTAGGGTTGCCACGCAGCATCTCACGGACACGGTCGGCGATGATGATTGAGTCATTGAGTGAGTAACCCAAAATTGCTAACACCGCCGCCAATACCGTTAGGTTGAATTCGAACTGAGTAAAGGCGAATAAGCCCAAGATAAGTGTCACGTCATAGATGATCGCGGTAAGCGCCCCCAGTGCCAAACGCCATTCAAATCGTACACTCAGGTACAGCATGATCATTAGGAAACACACCAATACTGCCAAGCCGCCTTGGTCGACCATGTCTTGACCCACTTGAGGGCCAACCACGCTGCTGTTAAGCACTTGTACTTGGTCGCTCACCGATGACAAAACATCCACTAGATTCGGTTGTGGCGCATCCGTCAATTGGCTGTAACGCAGTGTCCAGCGGTCTTGTTCTGCCATACCGACCACTTGCACGTCTTGTTGGAAAACCGTATCGAGTTTTGTTTTTAACGCGTCTTTGGTTACTTGGTCAGAAAGCTGAACTTCGGCAACCACACCGCCAGTAAAGTCCAAGCCCCAGTTAAAACCTTTAACTGCCACCAGCATCACAGAGCTCATGAACAGCACAATAGAAATCACAGACATCACCTTACGAAGGCGAGTCATGTTTTTATCTGAAAAATAGCGTTCTGAAATATAGCGGTCTGAAATAGTCATTTTTGAAGTACTCATGCTTAAATCCTTACATCGTGGCGTTGGTCACGCCCCCAAACCAAATTGATGATCGCGCGTGACGCAAAAATGCCTGTAAACATACTGGTTAGAAGACCCAAACCTAGGGTCAAAGCAAAGCCTTGAATCGGTCCATTACCAATGGTGTACAGAGCCACGGCAACAATCATGGTAGTGACGTTGGCATCGAAGATTGAAGAGAACGCGCTATCAAAGCCACGGTCGATGGCACTCGCAAAGCTGCGCCCTTCTTTCATTTTGTCTCGAATACGTTCGAAGATAAGTACGTTGGTATCTACCGCCATGCCGACCGTTAATACCAAGCCCGCAATACCCGGCAGGGTTAATACCGCACCCGGTAGCATCGCAATCAAACCAAATAGTGTGGTCATGTTGACGACCAATGCAGCGTTCGCAACCCAACCAAGGCGGCGATACCATAGCGCCATAAACGTGAGAGTTAGACCAAGGCCAAGTGCCAAAGCAGCAAAGCCGTTAGTGACATTTTCAGCACCCAAAGATGGGCCAATGGTGCGCTCTTCAATGATGGTCACTGGCGCAGTCAATGAACCTGCACGAAGCAATAAAGCCAGCTCTTGTGCTTCAGCCATGCTGCCTGCACCTGTGATTCTAAAGCGGCTACCCAATTGAGATTGGATGTTCGCCACACTGATCACTTCACTGGTTTTCTCGCTGTTACCAGCTTTGTCACGGCTGTACTCGCTGTAAACGGTTGCCATTGGTTTACCGATGTTATGACGAGAGAACTCAGACATTTTCTTACCACCCGCTGAATCCAGCGTGATGTTTACTTCTGCGCTGCCCATCTCACCGATACCGCTACGAGCATCGATAATGTGTTCTCCGCTCAGTACCGCTTTGCGAGCAACAACGACACGGTTGCCATCTGTATCTTTTAGCGTTTGCGTGTTACGCGTTGCGTTATCGTAAACAGAGTAGAACGCCAATGATGCCGTTGCGCCAATCACGTCTTTCGCGGCTGCTGGGTCTTGTACACCCGGAAGTTCGATACGAATACGGCTTTCACCTTGACGCTGAATTGAAGCCTCTGTGATACCCAGCTCTTCAATACGGCTGCGCATGATTTGTAGGTTTTGTTGAACCGTTAGGTTGCGTAGCGTTCTTTGTTCATCTTCAGACTGCGTTAGAGTCAGCTTTTTGTCTGAGCTATCACGTAACCATTGCGGGAACTCTTCACGGATCAGCTTTTGTGCTTTTTCGAAATCCGCGTCAGTACGGAAGTTGAATTCCACTTGGTTGTTCACCACTTTGCCGCGGGCATAACGTACTTCGCTGGTGATCTCATCGACCATAGCTTGCGCTTGTGCGTGGTAAACCGGCTCCATATCCACTTCTAGCAAAAACTGCACACCGCCACGTAAATCAAGGCCTAGCTGAATTGGTGCGAAGCCCATGTCAGTCAACCATTTTGGCGCTGCTGGCTCCATCGAAAGAGCTACAGTTGCGTTGTCCAATAGGCGCTCATTCAGCACTTCTTTGGCTTTCGCTTGTTGCTCGGCATCTTCTAGGATAACCACTAAACGTTTGTCTTTTTGAAAGGCTGATTTGGCTTGGATGCCTTCACTCGCAAGGTATTGAGTTACCTGAGTAGCATCGATAGTTTGCTCAGAACGATTACTGATTTGAACCGAAGCGTTCTCGCCATACCAAGAAGGCAGAGCACTTAGAACCATGATGATGATGGTGGCAATAAGCACCACGTATTTCCACTTTGCGTAGTGGTTGATTTGTTTTCTTGGAATGCGTTTTTTCACAGTCAAGATCTCTTCTTTTTACCAATCACAGTAAATGTTCGAGCATTTTAACCAGCTAGGGTGACCAGTTATTTACTACGATTGGTATAACTAATGTTTTGCGAACACGAGCGACGACTAGCGACAACCAGAACAAGCTGATTGAACGATAGTGAGGCTAAAATTATGTGTCGCTATATTTGATTAACTGGCGAGTTCAACGGGCACAAGTGTCCATCGATACGACCAATTTGGGGTCAAACGATTAGCTAAGAAGATCTCGAAAGTGGGAATATTGTATGTTGCCCTCTTTCCACCCAGAAAGCCGGGAGGACGGAGAACTCACAATACTGGTCCAGTGCTGTTTTTGATCCAACAGAGGTGTATTGACCAACAGAGAGGCCAGTAAAGAAGGAGGAGAAAAGTCGATAAGCAAATGATAAGAAGGCTCTAAATCGGCCCCGCTTTCTTGATCATTGGTTAATATACGTCGGTAAGTGGTCGCTTGAAGGCTCGATTCAGTATCGTGGTAGTTGGAACTGTCACCGACGGACGCGGTGCCCAACTGAACTTTATCGCACTCTAAATAGGCTGATGGATCAACAACCGCGGCTTGCTTACATTGTTTTTCCGAAGAAGATTGTTTATTAGCTAAAGATTGCTGTTGAGCAGTCTCGATTTGAAATGGCTTAGAAGGAAACGAATAGCCGTTAGAATTCACTAAGCCAAAGCTCAGTAAAAATAACATTAAGACTAATCGGGTACCTAGTTTAAGCAATGAACAACAATCCTGAATGGTAGAAACAGCGACAATATAGAACAGCTATGAAAGTTACAATTGATTTGAAATCACAACCGCCGACATTTGACACTACGCTGACAATTGTTCACCTAATTGCGCTGTGTTTGCGCATCCTGCGTGGCGAGAAAACAAAAAGCCAAATGACTTAACATTTGGCTTCGATCCAAACCCGCAGATACAGGGCTGATAGGTTCCTTACCTGAAAAGCGATTTAGCTTAATCGGCTTAGCTTTGTGGTCTTAACAAGTTCTTCAATTTATAACTGTTATCGCCAAAAATCTCTTTCGCATACTCCGTCATGTCTTTACTGGAAATAGAATCCGTCATTCCCTGTAGATCAAACAATGCTTCAACACCATAGTCATGAATTAAGTAGCGCGAAATAAACCAAGCTTGTTCAGTCGGCTTAGTTTGGAGTGGAGTGAGATCTGCCACCAGCTGCTTAGCTGCCGTTCGAGTCTCATCTTCAGAAATCCCTTTTGCCGCTTCAGCAATGACCTTATCAATCGCCTGTTCAATTTTCTCTGAATTTTCTGGAGCCGTTAAAGAGCCTATTAGCCAGTCATAACTCGGCTCACTGTCTTGTGCGACCGAGTACACATAAGGCGCATAATCCAAACCTAACTCTTCACGAACATAAGCGGTTAGACGGCTCGACAATACACGCTGAAGCATGTCGTCCATAAACACATCTTTTGCGGTTTTATCCCGAGCTTGCTGGGAAATTACACGCAATAAATACTGGCTGCTGTCTTCATTATTGATGGATATATCCATTCGTTCTTTCGAATTAGTACTATAAGCCACCTGATAATCAGGAGACACAACGGCTTCTAGTGGCAATGAAGCAACATATTGACGCACAAGAGGCTTGATTTCAGCTGGATTAATATCAGCAACAATAACCAACGTATTGTCTCTTAATTTTTGAAAGAGTTGATGCTGCACGTTAAGTATATCTTGTGACGTGACAGCCTTAATATCGTCACTTTCAAGCATGATATGACGGCTGCTTGTTTGATAGCTATTGCGGTTAACCACCTGAATAAATTGCCCCACAGGTGTTTCTAGATATGCGGTACGAGATTGAGCAAATTCAGACTTCACGGCCTCAAGCTGGTCACTGTCTATTTTGGGTTCAGTTACAATGGTGTGTAGCGCAGCTAAACCTTCTGCAAGCGTCTTTTTCTTGGCGCTTATTTCTAAGCCATGATGAGTAAAGTTGATGAAGGGATAGATCTCAATGTCTTCGCGTCTCAAGTGAGCGGTTAGCTCCGAACCACTAAATTTACCAACACCACTACGAATCGAAGCTTGCAGCGCAATCTCCACAGCAGGAAACAGCGAAGGATCCAACGCCGCTTTTCCACCCTCACTCGCATAGTACACCCCAACATTATTACCCGCCTCAGAGTTACGTAAGTACCACACTTCAATGCCGTTGCTTAATGTCCATTGCTTCAAATTAGGATCGTCACTCACCTGAACTTGCTTGACAATTTCTCCTTGAGACGCTGGCACACTAAACGCAGAGCTTGCAGTAACGAGCAATGGTTTGTTGCCAGTTTTCTTATAGACTCTCCTGACATCTTCTAGCTCGTCATTCATTGCCTGCAAATCTTCTTTAGACGATAAACCTAATCCCAAAATATAAGGGCTTGAAAGTAAATCATCTAAATTATCATTTACGGCTTTGAGATCCGTACTCGAAAGAAACTCTTTCAAACTCGATTTATAATCAAGCTGTGATTGAACCGTCTGGTTAATCACCAGTGCCGTCGACTTACCATCCGCATGAGCCACTGCATCCATTTTTTCCCAGTTCACTTGAATGTCATCAAGATTCGCTTGGTAGGCCTGTATTACACTCATAAACTCATTCTCACTCACGCCATGATCACGTAAAGAGGCGAGAGTAGAAATAAACTGCTGCTGACTTTGATCTCGACTATCGACAGGAAAGCCTACCGTTGTAATGGAATACCTTTGGTACTCTAAGAAATAGGGAGTCGAAGCAACCCATTGCACTGGTAGCGCAGCGTCAACAAAATCAGAATTCAATCTTTGTTGGATAAGTTGCTGGGCTATTTCGTCTAACCAAAGTTGATGTTGCTGCTCATGGCTGTGTGTCACTCTTTCCCCACGATCAATGACAATCCCGATACTTGGTGACTCGCTCCCTGCTACGTACGCTACAAAATCTTGAGTATTGTAGTTCGTTGATGTTTTCTTCACGGGAACCGGTGTCGTGCCTCTTTGCCAACTAGAGAAGCTTTTTTCGATCAACGGAATCACTTCTGCCAGTGTAATATCACCCGAAACAATCACCTCGGTTAGTTGAGGTTGATACCAGGTTTGATAAAAGCTCTCTAATTCTTTGGCACTCACATTAGAAACGGATTTTTTATTGCCCATGGGATCGTGGCTTTGGTAATTCGTACCCTCAACCATATGATTATAGAACTGAAACGAAAGAGGCTTATCTTTAACTCGCGAGTGTCGAAACTCCCCAAGTATCACTCCTTTCTCTTTTTTGGTCTCACTTTCGGAGAGCAGTAAACCATCACCAATATCTCTAAACCATGCCAGCGCTCTGTCTAGATTTTTATTGTCGGGTAAATCCAACTTATAGAGCGTTTCTTGGTAAGAAGTATAAGCATTTAAGTCAGCGCCAAAGCTAGCACCAGATTGCTCAAATAGTTCTACTACATCATTACCTGAAAAATTTTTGCTGCCATTAAACGCCATATGCTCAACAAAATGGGCGTAACCTTTTTGTTGTTCGCTCTCTTGAAAAGATCCGGCGTGAACAAGCAGGCGTACTGATACGGGTTGTTCTCGGTCAGGGTACACGTGATAGGTTAGTCCGTTATCTAACTCTCCTTTGACCCAGTACGGATCGGATTTCAATAACGTTTGCTGCTGAGGCGTTGAGCTGCAACCTAGCAACGCGGTACTTAATACGACGACTAAATAGTATGCTTTCATAACGATATCTCTGAAGTGATTTTCTTCAATATATCCGATCGATAAAATGTAATAATTTCTTATTAAATCAAACAATTAAGATTTGAGAGGTAATCGATATTGGCATGAAAATGTTTAATTTATAAATTACACGAATGAGTAAGAGTAAGTAAAAGGTAAGGTGTCATTTAAAACTCGTTTATCACATCCCTTTAAACCGGACTTGAGAGGCGCGGCTAATAGGTAACTTCTCGCCCGACACATAAGCTGACATCTGGCCCGAGAGCCCTTTCTTCACCTTATCAATGGCGGACACTTTCACCACTACTGAACGGTGGATCTGCCAAAAATCATCTGGGTTGAGCTGCGCAATTAGCTCTTTTAGTGACACACGAAGAATAAATTCTTCTAGCGAACCGCCTTGGCCTTTCTTAAATATCGAGACGTACTTGTCTTCAGCTTTGAAGTAAGCGACATCATCAACAGAAATCAGATGAATGTCTTCCCCAATACTGGCTTTGAGCCATGTGAGGTACTTTTTCTGCGATAGATAAGGAGGCTGCGTTTGCTGTGACGTTGATTGGGATAACTGCTGAAGCTGATTCATTAATGCCGCGATATCGGGCTGTAATGATGTGTTATCTGATGTCGCTTGGTTGCTCGACAAGCGCGCTTGAACTTTCAGACATGTGGCAAGTAAACGCTCTTCATTGATCGGTTTAAGCAGGTAATCCATTGCATTGTGCTCAAAGGCTTTAACCGCATATTCGTCATAAGCCGTAATGAACACAATCAATGGCGGTGAATCTAGCTTATTCAACTGTTTCGCTAGTGAGATTCCATCCAGCTCCGGCATACGAATATCGAGAAAAGCCACATCAGGCTTAAGCTGCTGAATACTCTGCATCGCCTCCAAACCATTTTGTGCCTTACTGACAATATCAAGTTCCGGCCAAACTTCAGCCAAGCTGTTGTCTAAGTGGTGTCTTAACAGTGCTTCATCGTCTGCGATAATCGCCGTTACGCTTGGCTTTAATACTGGGTTGTTCATGGTTAGTCCTTTAAATTCACACTGTAAATCGTCTGTCTTTCGTCATTGGTCTATGCTTTCTGATTTGTAATTCTAGGCAGTTGCGTCAGTCAACGGTAATAAGATCGTCGAGACTACCCCGCCTTCAGCTTGTTCAGTAATCGTTAGGCTCGCCTTATAACCATAAAGGGTGTCGATTCGCTGACGAATGTTACTTAACCCAACACCGAGCCCCGTATTCGCAGAAGGCGTTTTCAGCCCCGCGCCATTATCAGCCACTTCAATCTTCAACTGTTCGGCTTGTTGGGTAATACGGATATTCACTTGGCCACCTGCGGCTTTTGGTTCGATACCGTGTGTGAGTGCATTCTCCACCAAAGGTTGAATCAAGAATGGCGGAATCACTTGCTGCTCGCTGATGTCGTGTGTCTCAATCGAGAAGGCTAAGCGCTCATCCAAGCGTATCTTTTGAATATTCAGATAAGCGTCCAACAAATCGACCTCTTGTGCGATGGTCGATTGCTCAGTGCGGCTGTTTTTCAGAGTCACACGCAACAAGTCAGTCAGTTTTTCGAGCATCAGTTTGGCTTTAGTGCTATCACTTTCAATCAACACATTGATGGTCGCCAGCGTGTTAAACAAGAAGTGCGGTTCAATTTGGCTTTGTAGCTGCTTAAGCTGACTCAATACCACCACCTTCTCTTGATCGGCCTGACGACGCTTGGCTACTTCCAGCTCATTATCGGCCCGTAGCTGTTGCTCTCGTGTATAGAAATAGTAAAAGCAAACCGAGCAGAATATAACGCCCAATAGCACCACAGATTTAAGATCAGAGATATTAGAGCCAAAGAATCCATTCAACCAATAGTATGCATTCAAGGTACCAAGAGTCATCGCGACCACCATAGAGATACCCACATCAAACACCTTCGATTTCCTCTTCAACACCTCAACCAAAATAAAAGAAGATCCCACCGCGCTATAACCAAAACCAAAACTGATCGCGAGATTGACCACAAGGTCACCGCCCCAAATTGTCTGTGTGGTAATGGCGATGACGAAACAAAACAGAGTGGTTATCATGAAGCTTTTAATCCATGGAAACTGACTATTTGAAAAAGTGTTCATTAAAAGCGCCCTTTGATATTTAAAATAATCATATGACTATCAGGTAAGTTGGCATAAGCAGAATCACTTTTACCAGCAAGAAAGCGTGCAGCAAGTTCCAAATTCAACGATGAATCACCATTATCTAAAGCCTGGTAAT
Source organism: Vibrio toranzoniae (assembly GCF_024347655.1). Lineage (NCBI taxonomy): Bacteria > Pseudomonadati > Pseudomonadota > Gammaproteobacteria > Vibrionales > Vibrionaceae > Vibrio > Vibrio toranzoniae. The sequence continues at coordinate 834,291 of NZ_AP025515.1, forward strand.
TGATCCACTGAGTCGCAATAAAACCGCCATCTTGTGGCGATAACATCACATCGAATGTCGGCGTGATATCTTCAAACCAGCCATATGTCGAATCCAAAGACCAGTGGAACATGATGTTGTGTCGAACCAAATTAGCGTGCTGATAGCCTTGCGCATAAGAACCTGACAACGAAGCTGTCATCGGATTAACCGACAAAGGCAAAGCACTTTCTATCGCACTTTGCCACTCAGAGTCACTCCAAGCGCGGCTATCAAACCAGTATTCCAATACCACATTGTGGCCCGTGTCATTCGCCCATGTTAATCCGGCTAACGCTTGATAGGCCTCGCCCTGCTCTTCGAGATAAACCGGTTTAATCATTGAATCAGGCTGGCTATAGCCAAGGCTTTGTCGCTGGTAAACCATCGAACCATGGAACTCCCAAGCGAGGTTTAATACCGATACTAAGCTCGCTCCAAGCAAGCCGTGGCGCACGTCATCGTAATAAGCGATCCATTGATACTCGTGATCGCCCACTAAGTTGTAACGACGCAGCCCAAAGCCTTGTTGTTGATTCTGCTTTTCGAACTCATTCACATCTTGGGAAGTCCATGACGAATCGCTATAAAGCAGTGTCCATTCGCCCGTCATATCGAACAGTGACGCCGACGCCACACCCGCGCCCTCTTCTGCGACAATACCCACCGGGTTTTGTCGATAAGGCTTGATGATGTCTAACGGTCGGTAGCCATAACCTACGCCCCAATCGAGGCGAACCTTGCCGAGCGTGACATCAAGATAGTGATCTCCGATTACTGAATTCGACACCTCAACACCACCTTGCCAAAACAACTCGCGCACGATGAATTCCGATTCAAAGCTCGCCTCTTGCCCTTGAGGGTTGTTGCTCAAAATATCGTTGGCTTTCACTGCGAACAGACCAAGCCAATTGTTATATCCAACCTCTAGATCCAGCAAGCCATTGAATGACTGACGATTATCAGAGGGTAACGGGCTGAATGGCGACTCTCTCGATTCAACGGCTTCTGCACTCAGTTGCCAGTCCCACGCCAAGCTCAGGTCATCCGCTTGAATCGTGTTACTCACACAAGACAAGGCAAGTAAAGTAGCGATTGAAGACTTGATGTGGAATCGGCGATTGAAAACGTTCATGGCACCCACCTAAAGCCCAGACACACTATTACGTGATAAGTAAGCAGGGTTGTAGTACTTCTCTGCCAAGCTTTGTTCGCTCACTTCGCGGTACTCAATTACAGTTTTTTTACTTGGTTGAATCTTATCGAACAAGGTCATCGACACTACTGTTGGTAAGCCATCTCGCACGCCTTCAGTAAACCACGCTTGCTTGGCTAGTTTTCCTGAACGCAAATACAAATCCGCTTTAACTGGAAATGCACGGTCAGCTGTTAACCACAGATCAATCGATTGATAACTCGCGCCCTTGGTTTTCGCCGCTAGCTTTAGGTGGTGAGTATCGATTGTCTCGCCAGTCGGCATCTCAACTTGTTGTTCGGCAACCCACTCACCTTGGTAATCTTCGCTCCATGTCAGCGTCGAGATATCCCCTACCGAAGCTTCACCCAACAGTTTTTGCATCGGTGTGATACGAATTGGTCGACGAGATTTCGGCATCAATAACCAATAGTTATCTTCAATCATCAGCATCTTTTGACCTGCTTCAACAGCTGATTTAAAGACCACTAATGACTCTCGATTTGGTCTTGTGTAGACGTTGTATTCACGGGTTTTGTCGAGTTGTTCGTCTTGATATAGCGCGACTAAAGAGACCACCTTAGAAGCTTGTGCACTGTTCAAGCGGTAACTATCAGCCTTGGCAATCATATCAGTGACTTGCTGTGAATCGAATGCCCAGCTTGGTGTCGATGTTAAAGCTGATGCTAAAACAAAAACCGAACCCAAAGTATTAATTGAACGAGTTAATTTAGACATAAACCAACGCCTCCGTGATTGGCTTATTCACGCCTTTGCGAGCAGAAAAATAAGCGGCTAGCAAACATATCGTCAGCACACCTAACGTGGCGTAACCAACCAATTCCAATGAGAAGTAAATGTTGAGTGGGTAACCTTCGGTTCGACCCGGAGGTGGTGGCATTTGTATATCAACCACCAGCAGTAACACCGACACTAAGCCACTCACTAGCGCACCTATCGCACTGCCAATCACCGCCAGTAATCCCGCCTCTTTTAAAAAGCCTGCGACGATTTCAGAGGGGTAACTGCCGAGTGCCGACAAGGTGCCGATTTCACGAGTGCGTTCGGTCACCGACATGGTCATGGTGTTAAACAGCGACACAAACACCACCAATGCCATCACTGCGCCCATGATGCCGAAGATCCGGTCGTAAAGATCTTTAACCTTGGTGTAGAAAAACGCGCGATCTTGCCACGGGGTGATCTCGATCTCTGTGCCTTGCTCGCTTTGACTTGCGCTATTTCGATCTAAAGCAGTTTGAATACGCTGTTGAACAGTCGAGGTCTTGTTGGTTTCAAATAGGAACACCGACAAGGTACTGACTTTGTCTGAGGCCAAAAGCTCTTGTGCGGTGGTGATGTGTACATATAACTGACGTTTGTCTAGCTCAGGTACCCCAGTCGAGTAGATGCCCTGCACCTTAAAATCAAAGGCATTCAAAGCGCCATCACTAGTAGTCGCAAGCAGTGTCACCCAATCGCCAACCGCAACTTTGAGGTTACGTGCAAGGTCGGTACCTAGCATCACTTGTGGTTCTTGGCTGTCGTATCTTGGTGATTTCACATCCGAGAGTGTTTGACCGCTGCGCACATCAAGAAACGGTCCTTTCATGTCGAACTCACGCTCATTAACGCCCGTTCCCATAAAGATGGTCGACTTACTGCCGTTAGACACCAAACCGCTGAAGTAGACTCGTGGCTGCACACCGCGCACGTCGCTGTCGCCAATAATGCTCTTGGTGAGCGCTTGAACGTTATCCAGACCATTGCTCAGCGGCATGTCTTCATCTTGCTCAAAATAGCCGGGCGTGCTCAAGGTGAGATGACCAGTATCGCGCGCGGTCGACTCTCTCAAAGATTCGTATGTGTAAAGTCCATAACCACCCGCACTGGTGAGTGCAAATACGGCAATGGCGATAATCAATACCGACAACAAACTACGGCGACCATTTCTCAATAAATTAAGCCACGCCAAACGCACCGAAGTAGGAAGTAAAAACGTACTCATTCTTTGTATTAACTCGCCCATGAGATCGCCTCCGTTGCTGTGGCTTGTGGTGCCAGTTGTCCATCGATAAGTTCAATCACTCGATCACAACGCTGCGCCATTCTTGGGTCGTGTGTTGCGACAATAAAGGTAGTGCCCATCTCGTGCCCGAGCTCTTTCATAATGTCGATCACAAGGTTGGCAGTGTGGCTGTCTAAGCTAGCCGTCGGCTCATCGGCAATCACCAAGCTTGGGTTGTGGATTAACGCTCTGGCAATCGCGACACGTTGCTGCTGACCACCTGAAAGGTTATCTGGGCGGTGATGTACGTAATCTCCTAGCCCAACACGCTCTAACATATCTTGCGCTCTGGTCTGCTGTTCTTGTTTTGAGTATTGATTCAACATCAATGGGTAAGCGACGTTTTCAAGCGCGGTCATCACAGGAACGAGATTGAAGCGTTGAAATACAAAACCCAACGACTGACGACGAAAACGCGCAGCGGCGATTTGCTCCGTTGGATACGCTTTGCCATCAATATTGATCTCGCCTTGATAGTCCATATCCAACAAACCAAGGATGTTCAACAGTGTGCTTTTCCCTGAACCCGACGGGCCACACAAAGCGACCATTTCACCGCGTTGGATACGTCCACCGACTCCGTTTAGTGCATCAACACGTTGACCGCCCGTGACATATGCTTTGCCGATATCTTTAAATTCAATCATTCCGTTGTCCTCTGATTACCCATCCACTCTCAAGCTCTCGCAAGCCGCAATTGAGTTTTCGCTGCTGTTATTTGGCTTTCGCTACTAGGGCCTTCGCCGTCATAGTTTCGATATTGCCAGCATCGGCCGTTTCCATTTGTTCTAGCCACGCTTGTGCTTGATTGAAGTCTTCAGCACGAATCGATGCGGTAATGGCATAACGGTAAATCCACGAAGTCGCAGCGAAATGTTGTTGTTGGAAAGCGTCTTCCGCCAGTAGCGAAAGGAACAGATCATAACCACGATCGAAATGGTTAAACATGTCGGGTAGAGAGGTGTAAGTCACCGCAGCCATGGCGCGAGTCAGGTAAGAATCTGGCAGCCCTTGAACGCGAGGTTGCTCATGAATCGGTTGGTCTTCGTCTTTCAGCAGCACCAATGATTTATCAATGGTCGATAAGCCTTTTTCGACATACTTCATCTTGTTCCAAGGCAAGAACGCATCACGGCCCATTAAAGTCTCAGTGCTTCCTAAGTAAACCAAAGTCAGTGGCGTCGCGCCGTCTTGTTGCAGCGTGTCGTTAAGACGTTCATAAGCCACGTCGACCATGTCTTCATTGCCTTGCACCGCTTGGTTATAGATATCAAGCACATCTGAACTCGGGTTCGCCAAAGCTAACGACGGTGCAAACGAAACAAGCGCAATCAGTAACGAACGCTTAAGCAGAGAATTGGTAGAGCTTGAAGTAAATGAGTGTGAAGTAGTCATGATTTCTAATCCCTTTAAATTTTTGACGTTGAAAGGTTAACTAGAATTTGTCATGCAGTTTTATCAATGCGACGAATGGTAATAGCGAGGAGTGAATGGTTGAGTGGAGGTGTGAGTCGTAGGAGCAGCAAACAAAAAGTACGAGTAGGAGAGGATAAAATGAACGGCTCAAAACACAATATGACATTTTCCAATTAAAGCCTTGATCAGAGCTGACTCATTTCTGCGCCAAAGTGAGCCAGAGGGCGATTGACTCCCATATTGCATTATATGCATTTTTTTCAGTTGGTTAGGTAGAATACTTGAGATATGCTGAATGTATTAACTCGTGCTCGCTCGATACTAAAATGTTATATTTACTCTTAATTTAGCGTTATATTTGTTAAGGATATAGAAATGAAAGAAGAACCTATAATTTATGACAGATTGTCATGTGATAATTGTTCTGATAAAAGTAAACTTGACTTCGACTTCACAATGGCTTTTCAGCCAATTATCAACTGCAAAACGAATAAAATTTATGGGTATGAAGCTTTGGTTCGAGGTTTAAACAATGAATCAGCATTTTCAATAATATCTAAAGTAAATGATGATAATCGTTATTTGTTTGATCAACTATGTCGAGTTAAGGCGATAGCACTTGCATCCGAATTAAAAATGGATTCAATACTTAGTATTAACTTTCTACCAAATGCTATATACAAACCCGAACGTTGTATTCGAACAACATTAGATGCGGCCAATAAATATAACTTTCCAATTGATAAAATAATGTTTGAGTTTACAGAAGTTGAAAAAATTGAAGATGTTAATTTAATTGAAAGTATAGTTGAGTATTACAGTAAATTAGGATTTAAGACAGCAATTGATGATTTTGGCTCTGGTTACGCTGGCTTAGGATTGTTAGCTGAATTTCAGACCAGTATAGTAAAGTTTGATATGGAACTCATTCGCAATATTGATAAAGATCACGCTCGCCAATCAATAGTAAAAAACTGCTTAAATATATTTCGTGATTTAAAAACAACCCCTTTAGCTGAGGGTGTTGAAACTAAAGAAGAATTCACCTGCTTGCGAGATTTTGGCATTGAATTAATGCAAGGGTATTTATTTGCTAAACCAGGCTTTGAAAGTCTGCCAAATGTAGATTTCAGTAAATTTTAATTTAGTGTATATATTCGGTAAATATAACAAGTCATTCAAGTAAGAATGCTAAAAGTTTGCTCAGTTCCGCTCCGCGGTATGTAATATTAACCTACGGAATTTTATATTTAAAAATTTCCTAAACGAGTTCATAATAGTTAGCTCATCAAGATAAGTACTTCTATTGCCTTATGAACTCATCTCAATAAAATGTCCGTTTTTCAGTATACTGATTTATTTATGTAATAATCCGCAACTTTGATGATCGATTTTTTTACCTGAGCAATCTGTTTTGAATGTGGACACCAAAGGGATATGGGAATCATTATTTCTTGTTTGATCTCGTCACATTTTACCTCTACCAAGTTTTCAGTCTCATATTCAGACTCAATGATAGACTTAGGTAAAAGAGCCCAGCCAAAATTATCTTGGACAAGCTTAACAATGACAGCTAGTTGATCAACATATTCATGTTTCGAAGAAACAACAGCCTTCTCCGTCATGTTATCGTCGACCATAGATTTCAATACAAACTGGCGTAAAGATTTCATCGTTGAGAGTGTCTCGTTTGTTGGCTTAGCAGATAGTTCACTTTCTGCATGAGCAAACGGAACAAAAGGCATATTCCCCAAAAAAGTAAAATCAATACTATTAATCACTTTGCTTTCATATATGTTCACAATCCCAAAATGAATACTTCCGTCTTCAATTCCTGCTTTTATTTCTGGTTTCGTTCTGACCAAAAAATTAACGCTCATGGATGGGAAATCTTCATAAAGCTGTCGACGAATTTTAGAAACAACGTGATGAGGTAAAAAGCTCGCATAAGCAATCGTCACCGACTCTAACCCGCCAAATGAAAGACTCAATGCAAATCTATCAAGCGTTTTTGCCTGCTCTAGTATTTGCTTTGCGTAATGATAAAGGAGTACTGCATCTTCAGTGGGTTCGACACTGCGGCTCAACCTATCGAATAAGGTGATCGCTAACTGGTCTTCTAAACTCGTGATGACTTGTGCAACCGTTGTTCGATGCTTGTTTAATTTTATCGCCGCTTTACTAAAAGCTTGTTGTTCATATACCGCAACGAAAGTATTTAATTGTTCAAGACTAAAGTTCATGTTATGCCCTGCGAGCCCTCATATTCGATAATAAATCCTACCACCAGAATCTATATTAACCAATACAGCGTCTGTTTTTCTTATCAAACAACACACTTCTATCAACATGCTCTAACTTCAATTCTAGATATCTTCCAAAATACACTTTACTAATATATTTTTTACCACGAGAAACCGCTCTCCCCCCCCTTTCCCGACGCTGTTTGGATGACAATGATGGTTTAAGCCCATCGCTAGCGAGTTAATGAGTCTAAAAACCTTATGTAAAGTTGCGTCATTGCTTCAGCAACTTAACTTAAATAATTCAGGAACTCCCCATGACTACACTCAAAATGACCGCTTTGTCTACGGCTTTACTTGCTACCATTTCTATTTCAGCATTTGCTGATGACACTCAAAAAGTTGACCCGTCCGATATGACTCGCGCTAGTACTAATATGTATGTGGCAACCAACAACATAGGTGATCTAAAGCTATCGGGCGCTCTATCATATACTTATGACAATGGGCAGATGTCTATGGTCACATTGGAAGGCTCAATGGATAATGAAGGTAAATATAAAGACAGCCGAGCTCAATACTTCCATGTGTTCAATGTAAATAATGCCATGACACCTCGTGTAGCCGCATCATTAGATATCATTGATAATGCAAGCTTTACTACAGCTGCAGTCGGTGGTATTGCTATTTTTAGAACTCCAATAGACTCCCTGACCTTTTTTGGCCGCGCAGCAGTGATGGGCGGTGAATATTCAGACAGTACAACTAGTGCCTTCGGTGTGAAAGACAATAGCATCGTAGGTGGTATGGCTGCTGCTTATGCAGTTTGGAAGCCGGGCGCCGATGGTACTTACTTTGCAGCCTACCCAGAATTTACGTACATGGATGGTGATATTGAAACGAGTACTGTTAAAACCACCCTACTCGCAGCAACTCCTTTTTCGGCAGACAAAACACGTTGGGGACAAGTCAAGGTTGAGAATACTTATGGAAGCATGGAATCAACCAATCAAAAACTAGACATTGACGACACCGTGGTTTGGTTCCAATACAAAGTATTCTTCTAAAGCGACCAAAAACCATAATACGTTAAAAGGTGAATCGAGAGATTCGCCTTTTTTAGTTTTGTTTTCCTTACACCCTCTCACTCTTCTTTATTAAAATAGCCACGATTTACTACTCAGTTCGGCCTTACCACAAGCGATAATGGATCGCTCTGTAAATGTAAAGATATAGTGATACTTAATCACGCACTCACAGGGAATCAATAACCAAGCTCAGCAAACAAAAAAACGCCAGTCAGGCGACTGGCGTTACAAAAAAATAAAACTTATTCAATGTCCAAACCTATCAATGATTAACCACATTAGGTGGCAATCACCGTGCATAATTAGCGGCTAAAATATTTAGCAATCTCACGAGCATAAGTTTCTTCTTGGTTTTTACCGTCACTGGTTGAAAAGAAAGATATAACTAAATCTTTTTCTGGTGAAATATACATACCTTGACCGCCAACACCTGCCTTGAATAAATCGCCGTCCTCAAAGATTGCATCAAATTGATAACCATTCTTGATGTTTGTGTCGTTGTAGAAAGAGTTTTCCATCATCTTACCCACATAACCACCACCGTAAGCTTCTGGTTTACCAGAGTCTTGAATTAACGTAATGACTTCTTTGCTAACACCACCATTGCCCAACTTTGTGGCTGACGGAGTAAGTAACATACCGAATTTAGTCATATCTTCAATTGTGGTATTCATTGAGAAAAACATTAAAGGGTATCCCCCTTGTGGAGAAACAACAGTATAAGCGTCATTATTGGCCCCCATCTTCTGCCACATATCACGACTGACAATCTCATTCATGGGTAAGTTACGAACGTTCTCAATAAGTCGTGCTAGAACAAACGTATTAATTGAATTGTATTCGAATGTTTTTCCGCCCGGTGCTCTTCGCTTCATTTCAGCCAGCACTTCAAGTGGGCTTTGGTTGCCTTCACCTTCAAACACACCAATGGAAACCGCCCATTTAAACCAAGGTTGTTCTGGATTTATACGTGAGTCAGCCTCTGGCTCATCGTGCTCTGTTGCGTTCAAGCCTGTCGCCATATTTGCAGTATCAGAAACGGATACGGTATCCCAGTCAGATCCCTTTAATTCAGGAATGTATTTAGAAATAGGATCACTCGGGTTAACTTTACCCTCGTTGACCAATTTAGCCAGCTCGATACCTACTGTGATTTTTGAATTTGAAAACCAATTATGCTTGTCTGTTTTTCGCATCGTGTTGTAACGCTCAAAGACAACCTCTCCACTCTTAACAACAAGAAAAGCATCGACAGGGTAGGAATCTAGGTGTTCATTTAGAGTTTTACTCTCACCGTGTACAGCCGCTGATATTTCACCAATATTTTGATCAATTTGATATGGGAATTGATAAACAGGTCCATCACGTTCAATTTGAGCGGTAGGGTAGAAACGACTTAGGTTCTGCCAAGCAAACTTGGATTGCTCGATAGGAAACTGAAGTTTAACTCGATTGCCTTTTTTCAAGAAAAAGTCATGAGTGTTGTAAACATCTGTATTTGTAGATAATTCATTAACGCTCTCATTGGCAAACGCTGAGCTTGCAGATAGAGCCGTTACTATGGATATAGCGATTAGGTTTTTCATATTGGTTTTCCTATGGGTATATAAGTGCTGTAGGGCGAACTGAATGCAAAAGCTGCGAGCCAGTTGCCTGTATAAATACAGACACGGTATAAGGAAAACGGAATAACGCCTCATCGCCTCCGATGGATTGCTTCCATCAAAGATCAAAGTGGGGAGCATGAAAAGAAGTGAGTTAGACGGCACATAGTGAGTCGACTGAACCTTACTATTTCCCCGTTAGTCACCCTTTATATTCTAAATTAGTTGATCAGATTTAGTGATAAAGCTCAATATCCGACGCATCAATGACGTATCCAGTTTGAATATCTTGATTGCCATCAGAAAGTGCAACTGACGTATCAACCGCCCCTGTTTTAATGTTCCCTGTCACCCATACTGGTGTGTATAAACTTTGCAATTCATGGCCTTCGGGAAATTCGACCAAAATCGTTTGGTTTACAGGTGGGGGAGGTGTGTGAATGCAAGCCCCTGCAGTTGGCACTAAAATGAACTGCGTTCCTATTAAGCCTTCCATTTCGAGCGGGACTAAAAACCCGGCTAATTTCATATCGTTAATACTAAGGTCGGGAACAATATCGTTCGTTTGTTGTGTTCTTTGTACAAGCAGCTCACGTACGTTTAAGCCAAACTTTTCAGCCAATACCACGCGTTGATTGTATCCATCTTTTTCCATTGGACTTAACTGACGAGTTTTTTGAACAGCCTCGTAGGCGTAAATCTCAGAAAGTAGTGCCTTATTCCCAGGAGAAAGAACCTGATACTGATTCTGCACAGGTCTTAATGACTCCCAAGATATCGTTTCAGCCGCTTGTGTGAACAAACTAAAACAGCAAGCCATAACCATTAATAATGTATTTTTCATGTCAATATTTTCTAATAAGAATAAGAGCCAATAAACAAATGGCTAAGAAAATCTTAGCCATTGTCTCGTTTATATCATTCAATAATATTTGAATTACAGATTTTCGAGGTTATCCATTAGTTGGTAGAAGAACCCAATAGAGCGGCCGTATTCTTCAACTAAGATACGTTCGTTCACGCCGTGAAAGCCTTCGAATTCTTTTACGCTTTCTAATTGTATCGCCGTCATTGTATATACATCAGGGGCAAAATCTCGGGCTTGGAAGTGCTTAGAGTCTGAACCACCAATAACAAAGAACGGTGAGACAATCAGATCATTACCCCAAGTTTGACGAATGGTCTTCTCTAACATGGAGTAGCCTGGGCCACTTGGATCCGCAACATTCGTTGCAGGCGTTGATGCTGATATATCACGAATGGTCATTCTTTCATCGCCTATCGCTTTCTTCACATGTTCAATAATCACCTCAGGAGTGTCACCCGGCATTGGTCTAAAGTTAACAACAGCGGTGGCTGCTGGCGGTAACACGTTATCTTTAATGCCGGCATTAAACATAGTTACTGCCGTTGTAGTGTGAAGCATGGCGCGAGTAACCTGATTTTTAGACATGACGTCAATAAACTTTTCCTCTAAATCTGTCACTGTATCGTTTTCACCATAAGCTACGGCTTTGTACAGAGGTTGTTGCGCTTCTGGAAGCTCTGGACCCATGTAACGGTATTGATATCTCACCGCATCATGAATTTTGTAAGGGAATTGCGCTGCTTCAACTTTCTCAACTGCTTTTGCTAACGCGACAATATTCGATTCTTCGCCCGGTTGTGATGAGTGACCACCAACACCATTGATAGCAATCTCAAGACTAACGAAGCCTTTTTGGGCAATACCGATTAATGCTGTATTTTCACGAATGCCAGGGAATATTCCAGGGACCAATGGAGCAGATTCGTCCATAACAAACGCGATTTTTTCATAACGTTGTTCAATGATATCAGCAGCGTGCTTCGCGCCTTCAGGCCCACCTACTTCTTCATCGTGACCAAAAACAAACAAAATGGTACGTTCAGGTTGGAAGCCTTCTTTTAGCTTCATTTCAGTAGCTTCTAAAAGTGCCTGAAGTTGGTTTTTATCATCTAAAGAGCCGCGTCCCCAGATATAACCGTCTTTAATCACTCCTGAAAAGGGCTCTTCTTTCCACTCATCGCGAGACTCTTCCGCAATTGGTACAACATCTTGGTGCGCCATAAAGATAGCGGGAGCAAGTGATGGATCTTTACCTTCCCAAGTGTAAATTAAGCTGAAAGGACGCGGGTCACCGACTTCTTCTCGCTTAAGCGTTTTGTGCACTAATGGGTACGATTCTTCAAGAAACTGGTGGTAGTCACGAAAAGCCTGCTCATCAAAATCACTGCGGTCTTGGTTAGAGATAGTTTGAAACTGAACCGCTTGCGATAAACGTTGCGCAGCGCCTTCTATATCAACTTGAATGTCGACTTTTTCGACACCTTGCATTTGCATCGAACTAAAGTCTTGCTCATCAGCCCATACTGAAACACTAGCGGTCAATGCCAAAGCAGAAGCGATACTGGTAAAGAGTTTTGATGGTTTTGTCATGATTTGAAGCCTTAATTAGATGAAAAGTAAATCTGTGTTTTGGTTTATGCGGTAATTATTAACCAACAATACAGACCAAACCAATCTCTAGCGATGGACTACACCCATCAGAAGACGTCGGGAACAGTTTTTACAGTCTCGGAAATGATCCAAGCTCATCTTGTGATATGAGATTTGCAACAAGATTTTGTTCGACGGTGAGTTTCAGAACAAACGCTTCTTTGTATTTCTAAGTTATCTTAGGCAAAAAAATAGCCGCTAATCAGCGACTATTTTAGTTATCTAAGCGAAGCTTCTATTACTTCGACTTTCTACTTCTTCGTCTCTTCAACCACGGCTTTCATCAAAACTGAGGTATCCATACGGCCTTGTCCTTCAGCAGACAGTGCCTTGTATGCGTTGTTAGTCTTTTCCGTCAACGGCAGTTGGATACCTTGGCGATCTGCTTCATCTAAACAAAAACCTAAGTCTTTGATCATCCAATCAATGGCGAAGCCGAAATCGAATTTATCTTGCGTCATTGTGGTAGCGCGGTTTTCCATCTGCCATGAACCTGCTGCACCGTTTTTAAGGCAATCAACCAGAGTTGGGATATCCAAACCTGATTTTTCAGCAAGCACTAAACCTTCAGATAAGCCGTTCAATACACCCGCGATGCAGATCTGGTTAACCATTTTCGCGCGTTGGCCTTGGCCGACTTTACCCATCAGAACTGACGATTTACCGTAAGCTTCAAATACAGGTTGAAGGTCGTTGAATAGCGCTTGCTCACCACCACACATGATGGTTAACACGCCATTTTCTGCGCCCGCTTGGCCACCAGACACTGGTGCATCCATAAAGCGAACACCTGCTTTCTTCGCAGCTACTTCAAGCTCTTCAGACAGGACCGCTGACGTTGTGGTGTGGTCGACAAGAATCGCGTTTGGCTTCATTGCCGCCAGTGCGCCTGTTTCGCTGGTTGTCATGCTGCGCACGTCGTCATCGTTACCTACACAAACCAATACAACGTCAGCTTCTACGACACACTCAGCAACAGATTCTGCCGCTTTACCTTGGTGTTTATCAGCCCAGTCTAATGCTTTGCTATGAGTGCGGTTAAATACCGTCACCTCAAAACCGGCTTTGACTAGGTGGGCCGCCATTGGGAAACCCATGACACCTAGCCCGATAAAACTTACTTTCATTTCTTTCTCCTTTTCATTTGACTGAACTCATCACTATGAACTGATTGAAAACATTCAATCAAAGCGTCGATGAGCAAGGTCAATGCCTTCGGCTGATATTTTCTTTCTTTGTACACTAAATACGCTTGGCGATCACCCCGATGATACTCGGGGAGCACTTGAATCAGGTTCATTTCCGGGGAAACATGACGAAAAGGTAATGAGGCGACACCCAATCCCTTTTGCGCTGCAGCTGCCACTGCATGAATGTCATTAACAATAAACTTAGGTTTAATCGTCACCATTTGCTCTAAGCGGTCGGATTTGTACAGCGGCATGTCAAAAACTTCATCCACACTAATCCACGATTGTTGTTCTAGATCACCCGGCTTTTTAATAGCCTCGTGGGAATCCAAATATTCTGGACTCGCAAAAAAACCGTGCTTGGCCTTAAACAATTGTCGCGCAATCATTCCGTCCATGTCAGATATTTGAAATGTGATCAACAGATCGCGATCAGTTTCAGGGACCACTTGCTGCTGACTCAGAATAAGATTGAGCTGCACGTTCGGATACTGAGTGAGGTATTGCTCGACAGTCGGACGAAGAAATCCACTATAAAAGGCATGAGGCACCGCGAGCTTTATCTTACCTTGGATTGCATCACGCTCTTCAAGCAAGCAGCTAAAGCCTTGATGCAGAGATTCCATGCCACTGCTCAGCGCTGAGAAGGCCACCTCTCCATCTTTAGTGGCCACCAGCTCCCGTCCTTTCTTTTCCAAAAGACGGATGCTCAGGCGCTCTTCCAAGGCGGTTAACCGGCGCGACATGGTCGACACAGGCAACTGAAGTCGCTTAGATGCCGATAACAACGACCCCTCTTCTACCACAGTACAAAACAGGAATAGATCATCAATATTTCCAAATATGGAACTCATACTTCTATATGTGCCTATTTTTCTCATTTATGGATAGGAGTAACCTTAATACATTCCAATAATAAAATCACTAAGGAGAGCGAATGAACAACAAGCTTCACTGGGTCACCGCGATACTGTCTTCACTGGTCATGGCTGTCATGATGTCGGGGATCATATCGGGTTATAAGATGGGCTTCAGCCAAGCATGGCCACCAATTTGGTTAGACAGCTTTTTGGTTGCTTGGCCGTGTGCACTCACACTGAGCCTAACCTTGTTACCACAAGTCAGAAAGCTCGCCGAGTGGCTATGTCGCCCGAGATCAAAAACGATAGCCAAAGTAAGTTTATGCGATGAATAACGCCATGAACTACAAAGTTATTTATAGAACCACCGGAACAATGATCAAGGTAATTAATCATTGTTACCGACATAAAAAAACCGAGCACTAGGCTCGGTTTTTTAATAACTGTTCTTACTGTAAAGATTACAGCTCAGCGTTGTGGTAAACCTGCTGAACATCATCACAGTCGTCAAGCATGTCTAAGAACTTCTGGAACTTCTCAGAATCTTCTTCAGCTACTGGCGTAGTCGTTTGAGGAACGAAAGTGATTTCTTCAACGTCTAGCGTTAGCTCTGGGAACGCAGTGTTTAGTGCCGTCTTCGTTTTGAAGAACTCAGTCGTTGGAGCAAATACAGTGATAACACCGTCTTCTAGCTCAACATCAGTCACGTCTACGTCTTCCATCATTAGCGTTTCTAGGATGATCTCGTCATCTTCGCCTTTGAACTGGAATACAGCTTGGTGAGCGAACATGTGAGAAACAGTACCTTCAACACCGATTTTCGCGCCAGTCTTAACGAAACATTGGCGAACGTCTTGGAACGTACGGTTGCCGTTGTCAGTTAGACAGTCAACGATTACGCTTGTGCCACCAGGGCCAAAGCCTTCGTAACGAGCAGGTTGGAAGTCTTCACCGCCGCCGCCGTTTGCTTTATCGATCGCTTTGTCGATAACGTGAGCGGGTACTTGGTCTTTCTTCGCTTTAGCAATCAGGTGCTTAAGAGGTAGGTTCATGTCTGGGTCAGAGCTACCGTTCTTAGCCAGTACGTAAATCTCTTTACCGTATTTAGAATAAACTTTAATTTTTGCGCCTGCAGTTTTCGCCATTGAGGCCTTGCGCACTTCAAAACTTCTTCCCATCGGGATCTTCTCTCTGATTCAATTAACGGTGAAAATTCTAGCAAATTACTGTGTCATTTCAATTCTACAGCATTGCTGGGCAAGGTTTATCTGCGTTTATGCGACACCCATTACCCGTTTGTATTTTTCTACAGACTGCTCAAACCACACCTTTTCATCAGGGTCACTTAGCTTCATTGCTTCTTCAACAATGGCTTCAGGGCCACATTTCGCTTGCTTCAGTTTCCATACAAGAAACGATGCTTGCTTATCCAGTTCGATTTTATTTTTCTCACTGGGTGGAAGGAGTGAAAGGTTGATAGACATTATTAGCCTTCGTCTGTAATACACTTGGCCGAGAAATATATCATAGAGCAGGCTCATAAAACCAATACTATGAGCAATAGTGGGGGGTGTAGGGCGAGAAAGCAGCAAGTCGCTGATGCACATCAAGCTACTTTGAGAGAAGTAGCTTGATGAGAAAGTAGTGAGTATTTGGCTCACCTAATGAGCCGAATCATGAGGTAATCACATCACAAAGGCTGCAAGAGAGTAACCCCAAATCTACAAAACTAATCACTCACCGCGAACACATCGCAGCGTGAGGCGCAGATGAAATCATTCTTATGTAGTCCTTTGATTGAGTGGCTCCACCAAGTTACGGTGACTTTGCCCCACTCCAATAAAATCGAAGGATGATGGAATTCTTCTTCTGCCAACTCTGACACTTTGTTGCTGAATGCCCAGGCTTGTTTGTAGTTCTTAAACTTAAACACCTTCTCAAGCTGCGGGATGCCGTCTCTTTCCATGATCTGCCAATCAGACAACTCAAACAGTAAAGATTGTTGCTCATCTTTACTTAGGGCAATCGCGTCGATACTGCAGGCTTCGCATTTTTGTTCATTCAACATGTGTTGGTTCCTTGGGTTCAAAAAGTGGTGGTAGTAACCCCGCATCAATCGCGAGATCTGCTTGCTGTAATAGGTTTTTCTGACTGATTTCGAATAACTCAGATAGCTCTTCGATCACATAATATTTCGGCTGCATAATGTCGATGCGATAAGGGGTTCTTAAAACGGTTTGTAGATCGAACCGCTCACGAACGGCCAAGTCCCCTTCCAACGCGTAAATGGTTTCTGCCGGAGAGGAAAGAATGCCACCGCCATAGATTTTCAGCTTGTGCCCTTCTTTGACTAAACCAAACTCGACCGTAAACCAATACAAGCGGGCAAGATAGGCGCGCTGCTTGGATGTCGCCGCTTGGCCTAGTTTTCCATAATGTTCAGTGAAAGCCGCGAAATCAGTATTAGTCAACATTGCACAATGGCCAAAAATTTCATGGAAGAAATCAGGTTCTTGTAAATAATCAAACTCGTCTCGCGTTCTCAGAAATGTCGCAACGGGGAACTTCTTATTCGCGAGTAAATCAAAGAAACGGTCGAAATCGATCAATGCAGGAACAGGCTGAACCTGCCAACCTGTTGTTTCTTTTAGCACTTTATTTATCTCTGGGAGTTGAGGGACCCTATCTAACGGTAGATCAAGCAAGGTCAAACCGTGCAAATAAGCATCGCAAGCGCGGTCACTAATTACGTCCAGTTGCCTTTTCACCAAGTCGTGCCAAATGGCGTCTTCTTCGAGGCTCCACTCAACCCATCCCTCTTGGCTCACGGGCTTAGAATGATATTGAGTCATTACACACCTCCTAACGAATGTCTCCCTTTAAGCCTATCTCCACTCTTTGTAAGCGCCAATCTTCACTATTTTTCTAAACAGGTAGATGTGTAACATTTTGTTTACACAACTCTATCAAACGCTTATTTTTCTGATCTTTTGACTTTATAAAACCTAAATACCAGACTGAAATCGTTAACTTTTTGTTAAAGGTAAAGGAATGCACGAAAGCAATAAGTCCATTTGGCAACCAAGCGAGCAACGTATCGCCGATGCCAACGTAACCCGATTTATCGACAGTCTCGACCTGTCTGAATTAAAACCGCAAGGCTTGAAGTTAGAGAGGGAGCTAAGAAGCTATGCCGAACTCCATCAATGGTCTGTGGATCAGCCGGAATCGTTTTGGCAGAACGTATGGCAGTTTTGTGGGGTGGTCGGCTCGCAAGGTGATGACATCAAAGCGCAAGGTGAGAGCCGCTGGCAGCAAACTAAATCGAATCGCGATGCAGTTTGGTTTCCGAATGCGCAGGTAAACTACGCCGAGAACTTGCTGCGTTTGGCCAAGTCGATGCCTGATGAGCCTGCAATTTGGTTTGAGAATGAGCGTGGCGAACAGCAGAGTTATACATGGAAAAGCCTGTGTGAAGCTGTCTCTAGTATTCAGCAATGGCTTATCGATAACGGTGTGGAGCAAGGTGATGTGGTTGCTGCGTATACGCCCTACCTGCCACAAACCGTGATAGCGATGCTAGCCACCACCAGCTTAGGGGCGATTTGGACATCAACCTCGCCTGATTTTGGTGTAGAAAGTGTGATTGAGCGCTTTGGCCAAGTGAAACCTAAGGTGCTGTTCACCTGTGATGGCTACACCTTCAATGGCAAGACGTTCGATATGGTGAATAAGAACCGTGAAATCATCGAGCACTTAACCGAATTAAAACAGGTGTGTGAAATCGGTTATTTGAAACCGAGTAATGATTTAGAGAAGAGCGATGTTGAACCAGATGTGCCGACCCAAAGCTGGCAAAACATCATTAGTCACTATCAACCAAAACCTCTTCGATTTACTCGTGTCGGCTTCAATGAACCACTGTTTGTACTCTACTCTTCCGGCACCACAGGCAAGCCAAAGTGCATTGTTCATGCTGTTGGTGGCACCACCATCAACCACCTAAAAGAGCATCAGCTTCACTGTGATATCAAACTGAAAGATCGCGTGTTCTACTACACCACTTGTGGTTGGATGATGTGGAACTGGCACGTATCTGCACTCGCCAGTGGCGCTTGTTTAGTGATCTTTGATGGTAGCCCAGTTTACCCGCAACCCAATGTACTGTGGGGCTTAGCGCAGCGTGCGGATGTATCGCTGTTTGGCACTTCAGCTAAGTATTTAGAAGCGATTGAGAAAGCGGAGCTCTCGCCTATCGACAGTCACTATCTTCCTCACTTAAGAACACTGTGCTCGACCGGTTCAGTGCTCTACCCAGAGCAGTTTGATTACGTTTACAAACACATCAAACAAGACCTGCATTTAGCGTCCATTTCTGGTGGTACGGATATTTGTGGCTGCTTTGTGCTGGGTAACCCTATCTCGCCAGTGTATCGCGGTGAGTGCCAACAGGCAGGGCTCGGAGTCGACATCAAGGTGTTCAATTCGTTTGGTCACAAGGTCAACCAAGAGCGCGGCGAGTTGGTGTGTACCAATTCCTTACCCAACTTCCCTGTTGGCTTCTGGAATGACACCGGAGAGCGCTATCACAGCACTTATTGGGATAGGTTCGATAATGTGTGGCACCACGGTGACGAGGTCGCGCAGAGCGCGCATGGCGGTTATCTGTTCTACGGGCGAGGCGATACCACACTCAACCCCGGTGGCGTGCGAATTGGTACTGCCGAGATCTACCAGCAAGTGAACACCATTGATGGCATTGTTGATTCGATAGCAGTCGGCAAAGACATCGACCGCAATGAGCAGATATGGCTGTTCGTTCAGCTGCAGCAAGGTGTGGTTCTAAATGAAACACTATTGGCTGCCATCAAGAGCAAGCTCAAATCATCGTGCTCACCAAGGCATGTGCCGAGCCAGATCTTTGCGCTCAGCGATGTACCGAAAACACGCTCAGGAAAACTGGTGGAATTGGCGGTGAAACAGGTCGTGAATGGTAAACCCGTCAAGAACATCGGCGCGATAGCCAATGCCGATGTGTTAAATGAAATAAAGCATGTGATTTCGCTTTAAACTTGAAACAAAAAAGCCCTCCACGAATAAACCTCGTGGAGGGCTTTCTACCCTTAATATAACTTTAGCTAGTAACATAAAGGTTCTTAATAGTCTCCCTCAACCATAATACCTTGGGGTTATTGTTGTTGCGCTTGTGCCAAATCATGGTAAATGGTATCAGTAGTTTATGCTGACAGCCCTCAGAAATAGGTATAGGTAGAGCAATTAAATTTGGGTGGAGCTGCTTGCAATATTGCTGACAATACTTTGGTGCTGTAGTTAACATTTGGTGTCCAGGCTTCTCTGCAACAAACAAAGCTTGCTCAAAACTTGCCATCGTTAGACTAACATTCCGAACATACCCTCGTTCAGTCAAAATATCATCTAATGCCCAACTATCATTTTTCTCCCATGCCACATTAATGTGGGCATAGCTCAAAAAGGTATCTAGATTCCACTTTTGCTTGAGCGCAGGATGATCTTTTCGGACATACACCATAGGTAAATCCGAGAACAAGACTTCAAAGTTAATAAAATACGGAAGAAGCTCTAACGACTCTTTAGAGCGCGGATGACTTTCACGTCCAGTAAAACCAATGTCTATTTCACCGCTGGTAATAGCACTCAATGAGTCATAGTCCCAATTATGGAACTTAATTGTTGATTCTGGATAGGAATCATGAATACGTTTAGTTAGCTCATCAACCATGATTAGTGATAATGGCGACTCTACCCCAAGATTAAATTTCACTCCACTAGGAGCATCTTCACCTCTGCATGAAACAATCTGGTTACCAATATGCATCCATTCTGACAAAGGCTCTTGTACACTGGTTGCGAGGTTGGTTGGCTTTAACCCGTGAGGCGTATTAACAAAAAGGGGATCATCAAACCAATCGCGCAATTTGCCTAATGATTTACTCACACTTGACGGAGTAACATTAAGCTTTTTCGCCGCTTTAGTAACACTTTGCTCTTGTAACAACAATTGCAAAGTGAGCAATAAATTAAAATCAATTCGGGCAAGAGGTTTCTTCATGATACTCACTAACATACTGATGTGGGTGGAATAATATTATAGCCAGCCCAATTACACCACTAGCAACTAAGGCTATAACTAACATCATTAATGCTGATACACCTAATGTTGCCATCAACCAAATGTAAAATGCAGATAAAGAGATCTGCCCGATACCAAGCATAGAGCTTGCCTGACCTGCTTTTCGAGAGAACTGGCTTAAACCCTGGCTCATGGCAACACCAAAACCCATAGGGAAACTCATGCTAATGAGAATGAACCCTAGCATATAAAGTGTCGAACTATCGCTATTCAAGTGAGCCGCGAGAATAACGATAGCCGACAGCAAACTTGTCAATTGTGCAGCTAACATCAAAAAATTTTGTTTGACATAAGATAAAACAAATGGGACTGAAAACGATGTTGCCATTCCCACCATTGCCAACAGCGCCATAGCTGTTGAATATTCGCCTCGAGTGAAACCAATTAAATTCATGACAATCATTGGCGAAGTGTTGACATAAGAAAGAATCGCAGTGACGCCTAAAGATGTATAAATAACTCGCGATATAAAAAAGCCATTATATAGGGACTCATTAAACTCTTTACTTGGATCTAGGGAGGTATGCTTTGTTTTGGGCAAGGTTTCTTTCAACACAAAACAAGCAATTAAACCTATCGCACCGCCCATCATCGCCATTGCTGTGAATAAGGCCGGCCAAGGAAATTTCATCATAATTAGGTTACCTATCACAGGAGCAAGGACTGGGATAGAACATATAATCCCATTGAGCATAGACAGGACCTTAGTTCGCTTTTTTTCGTCCAATACATCCCGCAAAACAGCAAAGGCTACTATATAGCAACAAGCAGCCCCCACACCTTGGAAGAATCGCATCATTAGAAAGCTATTACTGTTCTCAGCAGAGCCAGCAAGCATTGATGAAAAGGTAAAAATCAATGCTCCACATATTGCAACAGGCTTACGCCCCAAACTATCAGCAGCTCGTCCAACAAAAACCATTGTTGATGCAAAACCCGCTAGGTAAATAGAAAAGGCGATATGAAGTTCTGATTCGTTTGCAGATAGGTCGCTAGCAATTTCTGGTAAAGCAACTAAGTAGAGATCTATCGCTGTTGGATATAGTAAAACAAAGGCAAAGCTGCACATTAGATATCTGGATATATTGAATTTTTCCATTTCTACCTCAGGAACATATTATTTGTATAAGCATCATATGCAACAAAGATATTTTTGGCTTGTTACATTTATGACAACAGGTATTTCCATATACGACATCAGCAGTAACTATGGTTACAGATTAACCCCGAAAAATATGTGTTCTCTTTTTACTTACGTAATTCATAGGACAATAACTATTAATATCTCTTAACTAGCCAATATTCAATAATGATGTTTAAAAATAAAAACTCGTATTTCCACAACTTCTAATTTTGAGAAGTTTAATGTAGTGAACGCTAATGTTACTATCTAATTTAACTACAAGAAAAATTAACATCTAAAATTCATTGAAGTGCGTTTGGTATATTGCCAGCATCAATATAAAACAAATTGTAATTAATATGTTAGTTACATCTAGCCTAGAAATACCCCCTATAATTTAAAAATATAATAAAAGGAACTAATTATGAGTAAGATAGTGATAATAGGTTATGGTTATATGGGAAACCTATATAGAGAAACTTTTTCGAGTCTTGGATATAGTGACATATCGATAATTGACCCCAAAAAAAATATTAGAGATGGATTCTACAATGACCTTTATGAATTTGGGGAGGCTTTGTTGCGTAATTCAATGGAACTAAAGCAAGAACCTACGATCTGATCAGCTACGTCCACTCTCTCTCGTAGCCCTATGCCTAAATCTCTCTACAAAACAACCAGCTGGAAGCAATACAACCAATCACTCATTAACCGTGGCTCTCTGACTTTTTGGATTGATGAAGAGGCAATAAGCGGGTGGGCGCAAAACAAACAGAATAAGCGCGGGAGGCCACGTCGGTTCAGTGATTTAGCTATCACGACAGCACTCATGGTGAAACGGATTTTTTCTATGCCACTGAGAGCGCTGCAAGGGTTTATCGACTCAATCTTTAGACTTGCCCATATTCCATTAAGCTGTCCACATTACACCTGCATCAGTCGTAGAGCCAAGCAAGTTGAGGTCTCATTTAAGACTAAAACGAGAGGAGCGATACAGCACCTAGCCATTGATTCTACAGCCCTTAAGGTTTATGGCGAAGGTGAATGGAAAGTCAAAAAGCACGGGACAGATGGCAAGCGTAGAGTCTGGCAAAAGCTGCATATTGCCGTCGATACAAGCACTCATGAGATCATTGCCGCCGAGCTAAGTTTATCAACGGTTACAGATGGAGAAGTCCTCCCGAACTTACTGAAACAAACACGCCGAAGTATCTTTGAGGTGTCTGGTGATGGCGCTTACGACACGAGAGTGTGTCACGCTGCTATTAAGACTAAGGGAGCCATTGCGCTTGTTCCCCCAAGAGAAGGGGCAGCCTTCTGAGAGCGTGGTCACCCTCGAAATCTCGCCGTGGGTTGCCAGAAATTATATGGCTCAAATAAGTATTGGAAAGAGCGGTATGGTTACCACAAACGCTCCCTCTCAGAAACAGCGATGTATCGAGTTAAACAGTTACTTGGTGGTCGTTTAAGCTTAAGAAATTACAATGCACAAGTGGGAGAAGCTTACGCGATGACAAAAGCGTTGAACAAGCTTACTGGGTTAGGTATGCCTGAAACTTGTCGTATTGACTAAGAAATACCCGAAACGGGGTGGCTCTATCTCTAAATTTAATTACGCAACAAAGCCGATATAAAACACTCAGTTTAATTAAGGTTCAACTTGTTGTTTTTGTTTACAAAGATAAAGTAGCGTCCGCTTGACTCTCTGGCATCGCATCGATAAACGCGGGCAACTGGTTACACGCTTCGACAATCGAATTAATGAGCGGATAAGGCGTCATATCAACATCAAAGCGCAGCGCGTTATAGACTTGCGGCACTAAGCAGATATCGACGATACAAGGCGAATCTGTGAGGCTATACACCGAGTCGCCGTGTGTTTTTCGGTGTTTGGCCAACTTCTCTTCTAGAGCACGGAAACCTTGGCTCATCCAATAGTGAAGCCAATCCATTTTTGCCTCTTGCTCGCACGATAATTCTCTCTCCAAATACTGCAACACGCGCAGATTATTAAGAGGATGAATTTCCATCGCAATATCCTGAGCCATCGCCAACGCTTGATACCGCAGTGGTGTTTGCTCAGGAATCAATAAGGTGTCTGGGCTGCTCTCACACAAATAGTTTTCGTCCAAGTATTGCAAAATCGTCAGCGACTGATTGAGTTGAACATCACCATCCACCAGCACTGGCACTAATTCACTGGCATTGAGCTCACGATACTGTGGATCATGCTGCTCGCCGCCATTGCGCACCAAATGTACCGATTTCGACTCATAGCTAAGTTGCTTTAGGTTCAACCCAATACGCACTCGATAGGCTGCAGACGAGCGCCAGTAACCATAGAGTGTGACCTTCTTGTTCATAAAAAGCCCTCGTTCATAACGTGCCTTTCTGTCGCTTGACTCTTATCGTTATCGCTAGCGTGATCGATATTGACTGACTTTTTGGTCAATCGCGCCAAAGATCGAGTCACCAGCCGCATCGAACATCTCAAGCTTAATCGAGTCACCAAACGACATGAATTGAGTCGACGGTTTGCCATCTCGAATCGTCTCTATCATGCGCACTTCCGCAATGCATGAATAGCCTACGCCGCCTTCCGCAATTGAGGTGCCGTGGTCTGTGCCTTGCTTATTCGACACAGTGCCTGAGCCTATGATTGCGCCTGCTGACAAAGGGCGAGTTTTCGCAGCATGGACAATCAGCTCAGCGAAGTTGAAGGTCATGTCCACACCGGCATTCGGGCAACCAAAAGGCTGGTCCTTGTAGGTCGATATTAGTGGTAAATGTACCTTACTACCCTTCCACTGTTCGCTAAGTTCATCGGGTGTGACCGCAACCGGAGAGAACGCCGAAGAAGGTTTAGATTGGAAGAAGCCAAAGCCCTTCGCAAGCTCTGCCGGAATCAACCCGCGCAAAGACACATCATTCACCAACATCAGCAAACGAATCGAATCATGCGCTTGCTTGGCACTGGCGCCCATCGGCACATCTCCGGTGACAACCGCGACTTCTCCCTCGAAATCGATACCCCAATCATCATTAGCAAATTCGATATTGTCGCGAGGGCCGATAAAGGCATCTGAGCCGCCTTGATACATTAATGGATCAACCCAGAAGCTTTCTGGCATTTCAGCACCACGCGCTTTACGCACCAGTTCAACGTGGTTTACATACGCGCTGCCATCCGCCCATTGATATGCGCGTGGCAGAGGTGATTCACAATACTGAGGTGCAAAGACTTCACTGCCAGTCACATGCCCGTTGTTTAACGAGGTGTATAACTCTTCTAACTGAGGTACAACTCTATCCCAGTTATCCAAAGCCACCTGCATGGTTGGCGCCAGATGCATCGCATAGAAGATTTCGGTGGCAGCCACACACTGTTTGAGATCTCTACTCACGACCATCAATAGACCGTCGCGAGTGCCATTTTTCTTGGTTGCTAATTTCATCCTTGTTGCCCCTTACTTCTCTTGCCAACTGTAGACATATTCTTTGTTCTCAACACTGTCGAGTTCGTCAGAGAACTGCAGCGCGTGGCGAGTATCGATCATCACCGCGACTTCATCGGTAAACTTCTTCTTGTGTGCCTGACCCGCCTTGAAAGCCTTTGGATGAGGCCCATGCGTAAACCCAGCAGGATGGAAAGTCACCATGCCCGCTTCAATATTATCGCGACTGAAGAAGTCACCAGCGTGATAGAAAAGCACTTCATCATAATCATCATTGTTGTGGTAGAACGGCACTTTCAGCGCACCAGGGTCGCTCTCAATCGGGCGTGGTACAAATGTGCATACCACAAAGCCTGTGCCAACAAAGGTGGTGTGTGCAGACGGTGGCAAGTGGTAGCGATGTGACATCAGCGGTCTGATATCGCGCCAATTCACTTTCACCACCGCTAAATCGCCATGCCAGCCAATCGCATCCAATGGATTGAACGGATAAGTGATCACGCTAACTTTGTTGTGACGTTTCACCTGAACTTGGGTTTGATTTTCTGAATACTGAGCGCGGAATTGCTCGTTGATCGACGGGATATCGAGTACCGCAGGATCAAACACCGCATGATTGCCAACCATGCCTTTCTCTGGCAAGGAGTAAGCCGCGTCGGTGTTCTCAACCATCAAGATGAACATCGGCTCGCTTGGCTCCAAGCGCCAGTTGGTCGAGCGTGGGATCATCACGTAATCCCCTTCGCTCACTTCTAAGTGGCCATAGTCACAATAGAGATCAGCACTGCCTTGATGAATGAACAGCAGCTCATCGCCATCGGAGTTACGTACCAAGAAATCCATCTTCTCATCCATACGCCAAACACGGATTTTACAGTCCGCGTTGTGCAAAAGATGAGGCACAGCCCAAGGGGTTATCTGACTGGCTTTATCCACCAGCGTAAAATCAAAAGCGCGAGGGCGCAGATCGCCCTCCCACTCCGACCAACCTGTTGGGGCATGTTGATGATGAAAGTGAGCCGCAGGGCCGAAAAAACCACTTCGGCCCGCCTCTCGCTCATAGATTGCCTCTTCGGGAAAATCGGCATGCGCTTGTTTAGAACACACCCCCTCCCGATGAGGGAACGAGATCCATTTATGCATCGTCTAATACTCCTCGACGAACCTGGTCCTCTTCAATCGATTCAAACAGCGCTTTAAAGTTACCTTCGCCAAAGCCTTCGTTACCTTTACGCTGGATGATTTCAAAGAACACAGGGCCGATGACCGTCTGCGTGAAAATTTGCAGCAAGATGCCGTCTTTGGTCGGTGCGCCATCAATCAGAACGCGTAGGTCGCGCAGTAGATCGGTATCTTCACCGTGGCCTTTCACACGATCGTCAACTTTCTCATAATAAGTATCTGGGGTTGGCATAAAGTCCATGCCACGATCACGCAAGGTTTTCACCGTTTTGTAGATGTCATTCGTAGCGAGCGCGATGTGCTGGATGCCTTCGCCGTTGTATTCGCGAATGAACTCTTCGATCTGTGATTTGTCGTCTGAAGACTCATTGATAGGGATGCGTATTTTTCCACATGGTGAGGTCATCGCACGGCTCACAAGACCTGTCAGCTTGCCTTCAATGTCGAAGTAACGAATTTCACGGAAGTTACCTATACGCTCATAAAACCCAGACCACACGTCCATGTTGCCTTGCTTCACGTTGTGCGTGAGGTGATCGATCTCATAAAGGCCTACGTCGGCTTTCGCCATGCGTTCTTCGGCATCGTCATAGAATCGGAAGTCAACGTCGTAGATGCTCTGCTTGCCATAGCGATCCACAAAATAAAGCAAACTTTCACCAATGCCATAAATGGCAGGAATGCTCAGCTCCATTGGCCCAATTTCTGTCTTGTACTCTTCACCACCGCCCTTAAACGCTTGTTCCATTGCAGCCGTTGCTTCGTTGACACGAAACGCCATGCCGCACACTGATGGGCCATGCACTTTAGCAAACGCTTCAGCTTGGCTGTGTGGTTGTTCATTAACGATAAAGTTGATGTCACCTTGTCGATACAGCCAAGCCTCTTTTGAACGGTGCTTGGCGATTTCAGCAAAACCAAGCGACACAAACAGCGCTTTAAGTTGCTCAATTCCCTTGTGGTCAACGGCCGTGTATTCAACAAACTCGAATCCATCCGTGCCAAGCGGGTTGTATGTATCCACCATGAACTTTCTCCTTGTACCTATTGGTTTTGTATTACGTGTTTTTTATTAAGTGACTTTTTATTCGTGCTTTCTATTACACGATTAAGTGTTGTGTGTTTTTTGTCCTTAATTAAATTTGGCCCACAAGCCGAGATAATGGAATGCATCGAAGAAAATGGACGGTCACGGTGAAAACTCGTCAACTTGTAAATTAATTGTTACACACGAAAAACTAAAACAGGAAAGTGAGTGCTATCAAGGGATTGAAAGGCGGTGGTTTAATTTACAACCTCACATAGGATGTGAATAACTTGTTACAGGTAAGCTTTTATTCGCACAGGCATAACTTACAGAAATGCATTGAATACAAAAAAGCCGCTGTAGTCAGCGGCTTGATGAAATCTAGAACGAGCCTAATTCGAATATAAGATTTAGTTTAATCCCAGTTGAGAATCGACCAATTCGGTTGATCGGCCAGTGCTTTCAAACGCGGGCATGGATTCACCAAGTAAGCAAAGTCAGCGTGTTCACACAAAGGTAAGTCGTTGATTGAATCGGTATAAAAGTGAATGTCTGAGTAGTTGGTTTCTTGATTGTCTAACCACTCTTTCAAACGCGTCACTTTACCTTCACGGTAGCTTGGCACGCCTGATATTTGAGATGTGAAACGGCCTTGATTTTCGACCAAATCGATACCGAGTGCGTTCTCGATACCAATCTTGCGGCCGACCGCTTCCACTAAAAAAGTCATGCTGGCTGAGATGATCAACATGTCGATGTTGTCGCGCGCTAGCTGCTCAATCAAAGCCTTAGACTGCTTGAACTGTCTAGGCAAAATATGCTGATCGACACACTCTTCAACCAAAGCAGTAACTTGTTCTGTTGGCATATCGGCGAGTGGCTGCATGGCGAACGTGAGGTAATCTTCCATATTCAGCTTACCTTCCGAATACAGGCCCATTAAACGCTGATCTTCTTCGATAAAGTTCGGCACAGTGGCAATGCCTTTTTCAACCAAGAACTCATTCCAGAGCATCGCTGCATCGGCATTGATCAGCGTTTCATCCATATCAAATACATACAAAGGTTTGAACATCTTAGGCTCTCACAGGTTGAATTTCGTTAAGGTTAAACAGGAGTTCAAGTTGGCTGCCGTTTGCCAATAGTCGTTCAGAAGAACGGTTAAGTAGGTCGACCGTCAGCTCACACTCATCAACGTCTACTTGGTAACGAATCACGTTGCCCAACAGCTGGTGATTGCGAATGGTGCCGGTTTTCGGCGCAGAGATATGCTCGCCATATTGTCGGCCTTGCTCTTTAACGTAGATAGATTCAGGTCGAATCGCCACTTTCCACTCGGTTTCAATGTTGAACAACAGTTTAGCCTTGTTCGCTTGCACCAAGTTGTAATGTCCCATGAACCCAGCCACGAACTCATTGGCCGGTTGAGTGTAGATCTCTTCGGGTGTGCCTGCTTGCACGATCTCGCCTTTGCTCATCAAAAAGATACGGTCAGACATGATCATCGCTTCTTCTTGATCGTGAGTCACGAAGATCGTGGTTAGGTTCATCTCTTTTTGAATATCTCGGATCTGCTGACGCAGATGTTTACGGATCTTCGCATCCAATGCTGAAAGCGGCTCATCGAGCAACAGAATACGCGGCTTGACCACTAAGGCTCTTGCCAAAGCCACACGCTGACGCTGTCCGCCAGATAGCTGATGCGGGTAGAATTTCTCTTTGCCCGACAAGTCCACCAGCCCAATCACTTTCGCGACTTCGCGCTTAATCTCGTCAGCAGCAAGCTTTTTCATTTTAAGGCCAAACGCAATGTTGCCTTCAACCGTCATGTTCGGGAACAGCGCATAAGACTGAAACACCATGCCAATACCACGTTGTTGCGGCACTTGGTGAGTGATCTCCTCACCATTTACCCAGATTTCGCCACCATCGACCGGATTCAAGCCTGCCAAGCTGCGCAGCAGCGTTGATTTTCCACAACCACTTGGGCCAAGCAGTGTGATGAATTCCCCCTTCTCGATGGAGAATTCAATGTCTTCAAACACTGTGTTATCACCAAAACGCTTGGTGAGGTTTTTCGCATTTACATAGCTCATTATTTTGTTCCCTGGCTGAAACGACTTGCCAACCAAGTCAGTAAGAAAATAAACAGGAAGTACGTCATCACAAGGGCTGACGTGAAGTGACCGCTGGTTTGGCGCATGTTGTATAGGTAGATTTGCAGCGTCTCGTAACGTGTACCGACCAAGATGTTGGCAAACACGAATTCACCCAATAGGAACGAGAACGACAAGAACAGTGACGCCATTAAGCCTTTTTTAAGGTTTGGCAGAATAATCAATAAGAACGCCTTAGTAGTGCTTGCGCCAAGCAGGTGAGCAGCGTCCATCAAGTCATGTAGGTTGATCGCTTCAAAGCTGTTGGCAATCGCGCGATACATGAATGGCAACGCGATGGTGAAGTAAGTACCAATCAGAATCCATGGTGTGCCTATCAAAGAAATTTCGCTATCGGCATACAGCTGAAGTAAGCCCACCGACGACACCACTGGCGGCACCGCGAACGGCAATAAGATGAGGATATTCATCACTTTGTCGAGTTTCTGAAAATAGTAAAACACCACGAAAATCGCAGGCAGAACCAACACCACACTCAATGACAGCGCCGCCACACAAATAAACAGAGAACGACCAAAGGCTTGTAAGAAGCGAGGATCGGTCAGCAGGTTGATGTACCAATACAGAGTAAAACCGTCAGGCAGGATCGTCGCGCCCCAACGCGAAGAGATCGAGTAGATGAAGGTCGCTAAGATCGGGATCATCATGATGCCGACAATCGAATAGACAACCGTTTTGTGAAAGCGAGTATTTACGGTGTTCATTACTTTCTCTTCCCTGCGTAGCTTTTGCTGATCAGCCATTGGTTAATCACGGTGATGAAGGCCAGCATCGCCATCAGAATCACGGAAATTGCGGCAGCTAGGTTTGGCTCTAGGAACAGGTCGCTCGATACCAAGCTCGCGATACGAATCGTAATCACGTTGTAGTTACCTGAGGTCAACGCATACACGCTTGCATAGGCGCCAATCGCATTGGCAATCAAGATGATGAAGGTGCCAAACAAGGCCGGAGACAGCACAGGCAACGCAATTTTGGTCCAGTATTGCCAGGTTTTCGCGCCAAGCAGTGCTGAGGCAGCTTGCCAGTCGTCACTCAGAGCATCAAACGCTGGATAGAGTAACAACACCGCCAATGGGATCTGGAAGTAGATATAAATCGCCAGCAAGCCCCACTTGCCATACAGGTCGAAATCACCCAGCAAGCCGTACTGCTTGAGCAATAAGGTAATCGCCCCATTGGTGCCTAAGATAATGATGAAGGCGAACGACAAAGGCACACCAGAGAAGTTGCTGCTCATGTTGGTGAAGGCAATCACCGCATCGCGGATTTTAGAATCAACGCGGCGCAATGAAGAGACCAACAGAGTCGCAATCGCTAAACCAACAATACTCGACCAAATCGACAACCATAAACTGTTGCCAAAAGCCTGCATCATGAAAGCAGAATCGAATATTTCAGAATAGTTTTCGAGAGAGAGCTCATCGTCGTAGAAGAAGCTGTTGATCAGCACCCAAACCATAGGTGCCAGTTGGAACAGATAGAAAAATAGGGCGAAAGGCGCAAGCCACAAAGCGGGCTTGAAACGTTGAAACAAAGATTTGGTTTGAGGTTTAAGCGCAGAGCCATCGCCCTGCGTGATTACAGAACTGCTCATAGGGCCAACAATTCCTGAGTGTAAGATTTATCGTGTTCAAGGTTGAGTAGCTGACACACGCTGCCGCAAATATCCGTCTGTTTCACTGAACATTCTTGGTGTGTGAACTTATCGCCAATTACGAAGAATGGTACTTCACGCTCTTCAGGCAGAATACCACCGTGAGACAAGTCATTGTTCATGCCGTGGTCACTGGTGATGATCACCTGATAGCCATCGTCTACCCATTTCTCAAGGTAGTTCGACAAGTAGATATCCGCGCCACGTGCACTGTTGCGGTACTGGCGAGAATCCAGCCCGTGCTTGTGTCCAATATCGTCAATGTTCATTGGGTGAATCAACAAGAAGTCCGGCTGATGAGTGACACGCAGGTGCTCTGCATCCAAGAACAAGGCTTCATCTGGGTAGTGGTCCCAATGGTAGAAACAGCCGTGTTGAATGTTCATGGTTTCATCGTTGGTAAAACGGTCACGCACAGCGTCAAACGGTGCTCGGTTATACAACTCACTCACCCAATGATACGCCGCGGCAGCCGTCACTTTGCCCTGAGATTTAGCCAAGCTAAAGATCGACTCGTGATTCGACAAACGCACGATTTGATTGTTCACGATGCCACTCTCGACAGGGCGAACTCCAGTTAAGATGCATTCATACAGTGGGCGTGACATTGACGGCAGTTCACACTGCACAGGATAAAGTGTGGCGCGCAGCTTGTTTTTTTGCGTGCTTATGATTTGTGAAGTGTCCTGTTGATTTTGGGAAACTCTGTGATTACTGTTTTTCGAGTCATTGAGTTCTAGAAAGCCGTTCAGGTAGCCCATGCAATCACGGGCGACCTGATAATTCAGTCCATCTAGAACAACAAGGATAACCTTATTGCTCATGGTCTATTCTCTATTGCTTGTTTCTATAAACCACCCATTACAGGTGGCGTGTTAAGCGGGGTTATTGCTGGTGAATCAATACGCTTTCTTGCCATTGACGTGGCAGACGACGTGCTGATTTTTCCCATGCTGAGAAGTCAGTTACTGGGTGAACGTTGCTGTATTGCTCGTTCGAGATCAGCTTGTCTTGTACTGATTTCGGCAGCGTAATGTTGCTACGGATTGGACGCGCGTAACCTTCTGCTAAGTTGATTTGGCCTTGGTCGCTGAAGATGTATTCACGAGCCAATTTCGCCGCGTTTGGGTTTTTCGCGTATTTGTTGATGATGGTGGTGTAACCAGAGATCACTGAGCCATCCTGTGGAATGCTTACCGTAAAGCGTTCACGGTCGATCTTGTCGCGGTAGTTGAGTGCGTTGAAGTCCCACATGATCGCCACTTCTACTTCGCCTTTTTCAAGGTTCGCGATGCTTGGATCTGTGTAAGATAGACGGCCTTGCTTCGCTAGTTCACCAAAGAATTTAATCGCTGGTTTTAGGTTTGATTCGTCACCACCGTTAGCAAATGCAGCCGCTAGAATCGCATTGTTTGCTTGCGCAGCTACGCCTACGTCACCAACAGTGACTTTGTAGTCGCCTTCTAGTAGGTCGCTCCAAGATTTAGGTGCATCTTCAACAAGGTTGTTGTTTGAAATGAACGAGATAGTGCCGGTGTAAGCCAGAGCCCAGTGACCATCTTTGTCTTTCGCCCAGTCTGGAATGTCAGTCCAAGTGGTGGGCTTGTAAGGCTGAGTCACGTCTTTCTTCACAGCGACACGAGCAAATGCGAAACCAACGTCACCGATATCTGCGGTTGCGTTTCTTTTCTCTGCTTCAAATTTCGAGATCTCTTGTGCCGAGCTCATGTCTGTATCCTGATGCTTCAAACCGTAGTTTGCTTTCAGATCAGCCCATGTGCCTTTCCAGTTTGCCCAACTGTCTGGCATGCCCACACTGTAAACCGCACCCTCTTTTTGAGCGGCTTCAATCAGTGACTCAAGATCAGCATCCTTCGCCATCGCTGGCATTGAAAGTGTTGCCGT
The DNA here is from genome assembly GCF_024347655.1 of Vibrio toranzoniae. Taxonomy (NCBI): domain Bacteria; kingdom Pseudomonadati; phylum Pseudomonadota; class Gammaproteobacteria; order Vibrionales; family Vibrionaceae; genus Vibrio; species Vibrio toranzoniae. The sequence continues at coordinate 867,189 of NZ_AP025515.1, forward strand.
TATTCCTGTTACACCAATCAATTTAACGGTTGCGCCTATCAGTTTTGCAGGTGAACCGATTAATTTTTCAGGTAAACCACTCAGTTTGGCTGGCGATACAGTTGAACGGCTAAGCAAAGTTTTCATTGTCTCTATCCTTCTGGACTAGGTCAGTAAGTTCGTTTTGTATGCTATCGCCGGAGTGTGACGCTTTCGCGCAACTTATTTGACAGTTCATGTGCATTTCTATGGCAGTTATATTTCACGCATATGACAGCAAGCCCTTGTTTACTGTCACATTCCTGTTAACTCCATGGTTTACCTTATTAAGCACACGAACTTATGGACTAGATCAGCAATGAGAACATTGGGTACAGGGCACTCAGGGACACAGCTAGGAAGAATTAAGGCAAGTATTAGAGAGCAACTTCAATCCGGTATCTTCACCGAGGGGCAAAAGCTGCCCTCAGAAAGGGAGCTCAGTGAACTGTTTTCCACCACACGAATCACACTCAAAGATGCGCTGGTGTCATTAGAAACCGAAGGCTTGATATACCGAGAAGAGCGCCGAGGTTGGTATGTGTCGCCCGAACGTATTCGCTACAACCCCTTGTCTCGTTCTCACTTTCATCAAATGATTCGAGAACAAGATCGCATAGCAGAAACACGACTGCTGAGCACTCGCACAGAGATGGCTGCGGGCAACTACGCCAAAGCATTAGAGATAGAACAGATAACCCCGATACACGTCATTGAGCGATTGCGCTTTATTGATGGCAGAGCGGTACTGTTCGTTGAAAACGTTTTGAAAGCGCCCCTATTTGAAAAGGTGTTGTCGGAAAACCTCACTATGTCGCTGACAGGCATCTACCGAGAAAAATATGGTTACGAGACTAAACGATCGCGCTTTGATGTGATTCCAACTTCTGCACCCGCACATGTCGCTAAGGCATTGAATTTGGCTGAGGGGCAACCTGTTCTAAAGATCTGCCGAGTGAACTACAAACAAGATGGTGAGTTGATGGACTGCGAATTGGAGTATTGGAGACCCGATTCGGTAGTGATTCATATCGACAGCATTGGTTAGTGCAATATTGATTAGAGAGGCTTTGGTTTGTGATGTACTAGTTAGCCCAAACAAAAACTCCGACGGATTAAGTCGGAATTTTATTTTAACGGGTTTGCTTAGCAAGCCCCCTAACCTAGACAATCTTCTGTTCATGTTTGTTGGTTGATTCAGGAGCTTCAGACAAGAACCGCTCTACGATATCTCTCAACCTACCTTGATTGACAGGCTTTGATATAAACTCATCCATACCAACATCAAAACACAAATGCTTATCTCTCTCCACAACGTTGGCCGTGAGTGCGACGATAGGGGTATGTTGTGAAGAGCCCTCCTCCAGTGCTCGGATCTGCTTAGTTGCTTCGAAACCATCAAGAACAGGCATCTGACAGTCCATGAAGATCATCACGTAGTCATTGACTTTAAACTTCTCGACACCTACTTCTCCGTTGTCGGCAATGTCAACCTCAAGGCCCAGCTTCTTAAGCATCATCTTGGCGACTTGTTGATTCACTCTCGAATCTTCCACAACTAAGACTTTGCCACGAAAAGAGGCCGCGATCGCCGCTGGTTTTGGTTCTTCTTTGATTGGATCTTGTTTCTCTGCTTGTTTAGGTGGAACAGAGGCTGCTGATTTGGTTAATGGTACAAGTTCATTGTCTTTGAACTCGACCTCACCTCTGTTTGGATAGGTAAAAGTTGAGGAATCCACCGCTCTTGCGAGCACCTCACTAATGGTCCATTTAAGCTGGTTATCTTGATAAGGACGAGCAATGTAGGCTACAAACCCCACTTGTTTAGCGTGCACTTCATCTTGCTTTCTGGGATCGGCAGAGATCATCACCAACTTAGGGCATTCTTTACCAAAACGTTCTATCAAACGAGTAGCAAGCTGGAAGCCATCTATAGAAGGCATCACCTTATCAATAAGCACCAAGTCATAAGGTGCTGACTTGTCCATAGATTCTGAAACTAACTCAAGCGCTTGATTTGCCGTCTCACAACATTCAGATGCGACACCAAAGGATTGAAGCTGTGTGGAAGTAATGCGCATGTTCAACTGGCTATCATCAACCAATAACACTGAGAGTTTGTTGAAATCGATACTGCTCTCATCGACGTCCAAACACGGATCAAAATCAGCAACAAAATAGAATGTACTTCCCTTACCCTCTTCACTAGTTAACTCTAATTGACTGCCCATCAAGCTAACGATCTTATCGCATATTGTTAGACCAAGCCCGGTTCCACCATAAATACGCGTGGTACTGCCGTCAGCTTGTTGAAACTTATCGAACACCGATTTTTGCTTGTCTTCTGCGATGCCGATACCACTGTCGATGACCTCAAACCTCACCCTTAGCTTTTGCTCAGGTTCGATCACTTGTTCTAAACGAAGCGAGAGCGTGACATGGCCATACTCAGTAAATTTGATTGCATTCCCCACTAAATTATTCAGCACTTGTCTTAACTGAGTGCCATCACCGATAACCATGGTTGGAATTTTAGGGTCAATCGCCAACTGGAACCTGAGCCCTTTCTGTTCAGCCTTCACTCTAAACGTTGATTCAACATCCGCGGCAATACCCATCATCTTCATTGGTTCTTGCTGCAACTCGAGGTGACCCGCTTCAATCTTCGAGTAGTCGAGAATGTCGTTAATAAGGTCAAGAAGTGTCAATGAAGAGGTATTGAGCATGTCGACATACTCTTTTTGCTCTTTAGGCATATCCATTTCAGAAAGCAGGGAGGAAAGACCGATAATTCCGTTCATCGGAGTTCGGATCTCGTGGCTCATGTTAGCAAGAAATTCACTTTTGTTTCGGTTGGCAACTTCTGCTGTATCTTTGGCTTTCACCAACTCTTGATACTGTTTACGGATACGCTCAATAGATTGGTTATAACTGACTTCTAGCGTGGATATTTCGTCTTTATATGTACATTCGGTTGGCGTTAAGTAGCGTGGCTTGTTGTCTTCTAATTGCTGTTGATTGATCTGATTAGACATGGTGATCAAGCGCTTTACGACGAGGTGATAAACGATGGTTAAACACACCAAAGATAACAGAAATATTTTAACGGCTTCAAAAGCTATCAATAACAAAACCTGCTCTTCAAAGTGATCAAAAATCATACCGAGGTCCGATTGCACCGTTAAAGTCGCAAGAGGGTAGCTTTTATCTCCCATCTGATGGACCATTTCCCATGACTGAGAATAAGACTGCTCAGAGGACATTTTCCCCAGTTCTAAAATTTTTTCATCGGGATTTTCAATGAGTAGGTAGCTTACAGAAGGTGGGCGTGAGATGCCCTCAGCTTGCACAAGTAATTGATCTCGATCTTCAACCCACAAGCTAGCCGTTAAACCGGAGAGGTAACCAGCTTTAACCTGTTCGATCTGAGAGCTGATAAAAGACACTCGGTTTTGATACTCCACATACAGCCCCAAGCCTGTCACGATGACTGTGAATAAGGTGCTAATGACGACAATTACCCCGATCAACTGTCGAGAGAGCCCAATATAGCGCTTTCCTTTTTTTACCATACAAAAATTACCACTATTGTTATCCCAGTAAACTACAATTACTCAATTAGTATAATAGTAGTCATTCATCAAATAACTAGGGAAGGTTATGAAAAAACATCTTATCTTTGCATCCATAGTCAGTTTGTTTTCAAGCAGTTATGCTTTTTCAAGCGAACCTATTCACTACTACATTATTGCGAGCCAAGCGCAACCTTTTCAGATCGAAACTGACGATTCATCTCACAGAGGAATCGTTTCAGATATTGTTAAGGCGGTATTCGATAGCAGCCAATATGAGATCAACTATCACACCTACCCTTTTAACCGAATGATCGATAAGCTCAATGTGAGAGAGAACCCCAACTGGTTAACCTACGGCAGCCCTAGCTGGGGAAACATCCAATCCGTTAACTTGTCGGAAGACCCGATTTACAATGTAAAACACGTGTTGCTCAGTAGCGGTAAAAAGCCGTTTGAGTTTAATGCCATTGACGATTTAAGCGGAAAAGCAGTGGTATTGCTGATTGGCTTTGAGTATCCAAACTTAGAGCCTTACATCCAACAAGGTAAGCTCAACGAGATCCGAGTTAAAGATTACGCTGCCGCTTTTCGTGTCCTGAATCGAACACCAGGCGATACCGTGTTTGTGGAGATGGAATCACGAATCAAATACAACCTAAACGAGCAGAAGCTGCGTATTGAGGACTACCAGATGCAAGGGTTTGGTTCTGTTATCAATAACTACCCAATCCATTTGGCGTTCGACCCTGAGATGGATCCTAAGCTGCAATCTTTCATTAACCAACGTCTAGGTCAGATGAAAGACGATGGGCAACTCAATGAGATTGTGCAGAGTTATTTGTAACACCAGTACAATGTGTAGCTTTGGTAGCGTACTTTAGCGCCCTCTGATAACAAGTGTTCGCCAAAAATAGTGTTCTTACTAAACAATATTCTCACTAAAACACTATTCATACCAAAACAAGAAAGGCCGCCCTGCTCAGCTTATATACCGATTTGCAGAGTGGCCTTTAAGGAACTGTCGTTTACATAGGAGAGCTATTAGTGATTAATGCTAAGAGATCAAATGCAATTGTTGATTTCGAAGTTGTTGACGCACCTCCATCAAGATTTCGCCTAAACGGTTCTCGCCAGTTCCATCCCCCCCGTCGCCCCAAAAGTGGTCTTTATGAGAATGCTCTTTGATCACTGAATCTCCAGTGTTAACAAGAAACAGCGCAAATCTGTGGTTCTGTCTAAACTTCTCGGTCACAATGAATTGCATGACTTCGACACGAATGTCATACCAATCTTCACGAACTTGCCCTTCATAATACCGGCTCAAAGAGAATGCTTCAGCAGGAGTGCTGGCTTCAAAAATGGTATTGCGCAGCGCTTCAGAGGCAAATTTCATCGCTTGATAGTAGTGTTCACTGGTTGCCCAAACTTTATCATCAACTTTGATAGGACAAGCTGCAAAATTTGAAAGGTACCCGTTCGGATCTTCAGGTTCATAAAACAACACTTCTTTATTTTGGGACACAGAATTAGACATAGCCTTTTCCTTACCAAGGACATCACATATTTTCACTTCAACTTTAAAACTAGTGGCGTTGCATATTGCTGTCAAACGACTTCGTTCAAGAGTACGCCATGTGCGGTTTTTTAATCTGAAGGTCGTAACTTCAAAGAGGGAATAGCGAAGTGGTACAGTGGGTTAGAGAGAAAATTTGTTGATTGAATATAGATAGGAGTTAAAGAAAAATGGTTATAAATTAAAGGGTGGCGTTGTGCCACCCTTCTAAATGCAATGGAGATTATTAATGAATAAGGCCTAGTTCCCTCGCTTCTTCCAGACTAAAACCGCTTTCTCTGATTTCTCTTAGAGCTTCGATACGACGACGAGCTTCAGCAGACTTCATTTTCTTTTCTGGTTTGAAAGATACTTCTTCTTCAGAATCCCACTTATTTGCAATATTTGTCATTTCATCATGGTTGATAGAATTAATGGACATTTTTTCCTCCGAAACACCATGTAATGGACAAGTAATCTGTAGCAAATGTGATTTCGCTTGTTAAGAAGTTCTGCACTGAAATGTGATGATTCCGACGCTTCACAAACCTAATTAATAAATACCTCATTTAAACTTTGCCAAAGGCATTTTCTGCAATTACATTTAAAAAATTACCCATAATAAATATGGTTTGATCCAACTCTCATTTTCCTCTCTTTCAACTCTTCGTTTCTTCTGAAAATTCGTGAAATAACCCAAGATAAATTTCGAGGCACTTCATTCTTTTTGTGCTCATCGCTTTCACTAAATTCACTTCATGTTAATGATAATAGTTATCAATATCATAAGTGAGTATTTATCATGTCTGTGGAAAATTCGGATACACCACTTCTCGAAGTGAAGAATCTATGTGTCGACTACATCACCGACGACGGTGATTTCAACGCGGTCAAGTCCGTCAGCTTTAGCATAGGCAAAGGCGAGATTTTTGGGTTAGCCGGAGAGTCTGGCTGTGGAAAAAGTACCATCGCGTTTGCCATTAACCGCCTGCATAAGCCGCCAGCTTTCATTTCTGGAGGTCAGATAGTCTTTGACGGACAAGATCTGTTGAACTTGTCGGACAACCATTTGAATACCTTGCGTTGGAGCGAGATCGCGATGGTATTCCAAAGCGCCATGAACTCGCTCAACCCCGTTTTAACTATCGAAGAGCAGTTTGCGGATGTGCTGCGTCATCATAAAGGCATGAACAATGAACAAGCCAAAGATCGCGCAGAAAAATTACTCGACCTAGTGAATATCCCACGTCACCGACTGACCGAGTATCCCCACCAGTTTAGTGGCGGCATGCGCCAGCGTTTAGTGATAGCCATAGCTCTTGCGCTCAACCCCAAGTTAATCATCATGGACGAGCCGACAACGGCACTGGATGTGGTTGTACAGCGTGAGATCCTGCAACAGATACACCAACTCAGAGAGGAATTTGGATTCTCGATACTCTTCATCACCCATGACTTGGCATTAATGAGCCAACTGTGCGACCGCATTGCCATCATGCGCCACGGCCAAATTGTTGAAATCAATCAAGCCTATGAGATTCGTAACAACCCTCAACACTCCTACACCCAAAAGCTATGGAGTTCATTCCCGAATATTCACCAACAAACTCACGCTACGGCGTGCTAGGAGAGCTCTATGTCACAACCAATTATCCAAGTAAAAAACCTTGTCAAAGAGTTCACCGTGGGTGGTGGCTTTGGTAAAGAAGAAATATTCAGAGCACTACATGGTGTGAGTTTCGATATCTATGCCGGAAAAACGCTGGCATTGGTTGGCGAGTCAGGCTGCGGGAAAAGTACATGTGCACGAATAATGACTAAGGTCTACCCTGCGACAGAGGGAGAGATCCTGTTCAATGGCAAAGACATCTCTCAGCTAAACTGCCGTAAAGATACTTTGGATTACCGCAGCCGCGTGCAAATGATATTTCAAGATCCATTTGGTTCCCTCAATCCAACTCATACCATTGAGCACCACTTAACGCGCCCGCTTAAGATTCACAAGCAAGTCGCCAGTAAATCGGCTCTAGAAGAGCGCCTAAAGGAGTTGTTAACGCTGGTGGAGTTACCCATCGAAACATTGGTGAAATACCCTCACGAGCTCAGCGGCGGCCAAAGACAGCGGGTTAACCTAGCCAGAGCGCTCGCGGTTGGAGCTGAAGTCATCCTTGCCGATGAACCAACCTCGATGTTAGATGTTTCAATTCGACTTGGCGTGCTCAATCTAATGCAAAAAATGAAGAAAGAGTTAGGAATTGGCTTCTTGTACATTACCCACGACCTCGCTACCGCGCACTACATCGCAGAAGAGACAGCGGTGATGTACAAAGGCCAGATCGTTGAATGGGGATCAACCCAGTCGATCTTAACGAATCCCCAGCACCCATATACGAAACTGTTGATTTCTGCGGTGCCGGATCCTGATCTGCCATCTGGCGAACTCGTCAAAAATGAGCCAAACTATTCCATAGACGCAGATCGTATTCGAGAGCAGAGCAGCGAAATACAGCATGAAATCAAGCAAGTCGCTGATAATCATTTTGTAAAACAGTGGGATAATGTTGCATGAATGAACTAGACACTTGGTTAGAGCGAATCGGAGATTGGTACAACGACCGAAAGCATGATCAAGTGGAACGGTTGGAACCTTTGATCTTAACGCCTCCAGATGCACTCTGGGGGCCTCTGATCACAGATGAACAAAGCAAAGGCATCGCATGTTGGTTAGACGGGTGCTTGCGTATCTTTACTTTCTACCGAAACTCAGAAGAAAACCCGCATCACCAAGAAAAAGCATATCAATACCTAATGTTTGCTTATGGCAAGCTTCAGGCAGTCTCTTGTGACACGAAAGCGGAACCGGACTTACAAGGATGGTGTACACAGCGAGTACAACACTTGTGTGTACTCGCTTTGGAGTTTGCTAATCAGCAACAAGAACCGCGCTGGCAACAAGAATCAGAAAAACTGATCGAATCGCATGTCCGCTTTATGGCCAGTCAGCTCCAGAACGATGATCAAGGCAGTGTTCAACGTCAATTTCATTGACCCGCCCTTTCTCGATCAAATATCAACTGATTAAGTGCTTTCCATCAAGCCGTATGAATCATAACAAACATGATCTAACCTTGATCATGCTTCATGGCCGAATTTTCCAATTCATTGAATTTTAATGATTAAGCGAATTTCAAACAAAAAAAAGCGAGTCCCTTGAGGAACTCGCAAAAATCTATTCAGTATGATGTAACAAAATATGAGCCAATCTATTAATCATAAGAAAGGACAAAGGTTGTCTATTCGGGATAAATAATAATCAACTAGGTGCGTTATATTGTCATCGCTTTGTCAGTATTAGGTGTGGTTATTATCAGTATCGAATGATGATCGACTTACCTATTCACCGCGACAAAAATTAGCTCGCCATTTATAATTATAGTGTCTAATGGCCTATCGCCATTTCATCAAGCGCTAGGAACACATTCTCGTCTAAATGACCTTCGTGTACTTGCTTGCACACTTTACGACGTACCGCCAAGCCAGAGATAAGACGTTCAATCGACAAGTGTCGATTGCTGGTACTATCGCGATCGTTGTATAGCTCAATCAGCTTACTCAGTGTTTCGTATGGGATAACATCCTCCCCTACCCTCAACCAATCAAGCTTCTCAATAAGCTCTGAGCACTCTTCTTTGATTGAGGCATGTGAGTGCCCTGTCATCGCTGATAAAGCCGTTATACTGCGTTCTAGAGCTTCTGCAGAGGTATATCTAGAGAGAGTAATCATGATCTCGTCAGCGTTGATCTCAACAGAGTGTTTACGCTGCTTCACTCGACGTCCCAATTTGCCTCTTGGCGACGGTGCTTTACGCTGAATGGGCTCAAACTCACCATCAATAATTTCAGACAGCTCTTCCAATTTCTGCTTGGAAACCATCTCGTTGCGTAATGGGTTCGGTAGCGTTGGCGCCATATTGCGTTTACCGGCGTTGGTGGTACGCGCTCTTGAATAACGGAGTACTTCTTCCACGTTACATTTGATATCAACTTGATAGTCGGTCGTTTTGCCTTTTTCGATCAACGATGTGATCGTCAAGTGATAACCCCACAAGTTTACCAGGAAGGTATCTTCCTGCTCTCCAACTTCACCCAGTTTTCTAAGTTCGCGAATCAAATCCATAGAGAAGCGACGCCAATCAATGTTACGAGCTAGCTTCTGATTCAGTTCACTCAGTAACATGCAATCCGTATGGCGACGTGCCATTCGGCTTCTAAAGTAAGAATACATTTGGAAAACCAAGGTATGTTGCTTCAGAATTTCTGGCGGAAATAAGAAGAAGTAATCACGAGTCAATAACTCTTCGTAGAACGAAGGCTCCCAAACAAGGATGTAGAGGTTCGGTTTAATGCGAATTTCGCCGTCAGAGCCCTCTGTAGGCGCTTCTTCCGATGCAGTAATGGTTCTAGCTAAGAATCGGAAACGATCACTCTTAAAGCCTTCTGGCATGTTCTCACTAAGCCAGCGACCGGTCAGCTCATGCAGTTGGAAATCCGTAAATTCGATACGATCAATACTATCGCGGATCGAATCACGTGCAGGGCCACTGTCTTTCTTGCCGCGTAAAGACAAAATATCAGTGATGTAGAGTGGTGTTTTGTTCGGAGTGTGTTTCGCGTCTAGATGGTAATCATCTTGGTGATGATCATGGTACTGAACGGTTAGCGTAAATAACGCGAAAAGTGTCATCAGATCATCAACCGTCATAATATTTTTAGAAGATCGTGTCTCGATAACAGCTCGAGTACCAGAGATCGAAACCATCGATTTCTGGTAGCTCTTACGCGTTCTTGGTGGTGCTAGTGCCTGATCAATAATCCCAGCCCAATTTGTTGGAGAAACAATGAATTGATCGGCTTCGTCTTTCATCGTTGGTGGGGTATTAAGACCATGTTCATTCAATAAACGTTTGTTTACTTTGGTTTGAGCAAGAGCTTTGGAACGCTTTTGCTTTTCATTTTGTTTAACACTTTCTGTGACTAGGCTAGTAGCGCCTAGTACCGATATCAATTGATTTGGGTTAACAAAGCGATGCAGCATAGTTTTACCCGCAAGGCCTTCTTCAAAGCGAACTGGAAGTTGTTTAAAAAGACCAATATTTACCGCCGCTCTTAACCTTTGTTGTAAGGCAGCACGAGTGACTTGACCATCGGTTGATTCAATAATCTCTGTGGTAGAGACATAACCATCTTTACTACTAAAACCACGAAGTGAAATTAAGTTAAGAAGTTCAACTATGCTCTTGGTGACACCTTTGAAGTGTTGGTATTGTTCTATCCATTCTACGGCTGTTTCTGATACCTCAAATAAATGACCATCTTTGTGGCTTCGTGCCTTAATTAACAATTTTTCTTCTGGTTTCATTTTTGATCCGTATCACACTAACCGTAATATCACTATAGTTCCTGAATGATAAAGAAAGAATGATCATAAATAAAGAGAATTTATTGGCTTTTAAATAACTGATCTTTTTGATTAATATGATCTTAAATGATTAAGTGATCTAATGATCTGGACCTGAATTTTCTTATAAGCCTCTGAATTAAAAGCATTAAAATAAATCCTTTCGGAAAGCATGATCATAAAGAACACGAAACTATGATCATTAAACCAAAGAAAGCATGATCACAAACAATCAGAACGATGATCATTAAGTCATTGTAAGCATGATCATTATTACTTAGAAAGCATGATCATTGTACTTGTACAGCTTATCCACAGCCTCAGATTGATCATGCTCTTGTTAGTCGACGGTGTGGATATTTTTAGCGGCTAGTTTATCGGAACAATGATCAAGTAAGTGTATTTTTCTATTGTTTACACTCTTACAAATGCAAAACTTAGTCATTATTGCGTGTTAGCTGCTCGCTATGATGTATATAAAGATAACTCGCACTAGATAGGAAGCATGATCATGAAATTGTCATGTTTGTGTATTATTTATCTGTGCAGATTGAATTTCCAAGCTGTGAGCCTTGATAAGTCTTGAATCCCCATTACAAAAGCATTTGTCCGTAACTTAGCTCTCAAATTATATGCTTCCGGTACTACATTTACTTGATCATTTTTCCGTAAGTTGATCGTTTAGAATGAACATTCACTTGGATTAATATTTATGAGGTTACCCCTTGATCATGCTTCATAATATCGTCTTATCAATTATCAAGCCAGTGATGTACCCCATGATCATTCTTCCGGTTACTCTCCTCCACTCTTTATTTATGATGCTTAGTTGTTAGGTTTACTTCTCATTCGATTGACCTCTTTGTGATTTTTTCATTGCCTGATTGAGATTCCTTCTATTTTTAATGCAACTAACACGAACCGTAATCTATGGTTGTATTTCAATCGTTCCGCTGTTTTCCCCTTTTAAATACATTTACATTGTAAATAAGTGATGCTGTAACATTTTAAATTTAATAAAGAAATAGCACGATTATGCATGGTAAAACGCCCATTTTTTGTGTTTGTTTAAATCGATGTTTCATCTAATTGTAATAACATAGTCTATTTTATGTGATTTAACTCATAAATGAATGTTCATGTTTTTGTTGGATTTACTGTTAATTGCTGTACAATTTTATGATTAGTTAATCATTACGGAAACTGGCAATGAAAAGAGAACAAACGATCGATAAGCTCTATCAGCTGGCCGAACAAACTCAACAAGTTCAGGCTGACCGAATTGAGATTATTCTGGAAGAGCGAAGTGATGAACATTTTCCTCCAATGTCTAAAGCTATGATGGAAACTCGTTCAGGCTTAACTCGTCGAAAATTGGATGAGGCTATTACTAAGCTTGAAGCAGATGGTCACCAGTTTACAAAGAACAACGCTAATCATTACTCGATTTCATTGACTGAAGCACACATGTTGATGGACGCGGCTGAAGTGCCAAAGTTCCATCAACGTAAGCAGCATACAGACAACAAACCTTGGGTTATCAACGTACAAAACCAGAAGGGTGGTACGGGTAAATCAATGACAGCGGTTCACTTAGCGGCTTGTTTATCTTTGAATTTAGACAAGCGCTACCGTATCTGTTTGATTGACTTGGATCCACAAGGTTCATTACGTCTGTTCTTAAACCCACAAATCAGTGGTGCAGAGCACGACAGTATCTATTCTGCCGTTGATATCATGTTGGACAACGTGCCTGAGGACCAAGATGTTGACCTAGAGTTTCTTCGAAAAAGCGTGCTCTTGCCAACTCAATACCCAAACCTTAAGACCATTTCAGCTTTTCCTGAAGATGCGATGTTTAACGCTGAAGCATGGCAAAGCCTTTCTCAAGATCAGTCACTTGATATCGTTCGTCTTCTAAAAGAGAAGCTTATCGATAAAATCGCCGATGATTTTGATGTAATTATGATCGATACTGGCCCACACGTAGACCCTCTCGTGTGGAACGCAATGTACGCGTCGAACGCACTTCTGATCCCATGTGCTGCAAAGCGTTTAGACTGGGCTTCAACGGTTAACTTTTTCCAACACTTACCAACTGTGTACGAGATGTTCCCGGAAGATTGGAAAGGGCTTGAGTTTGTTCGTCTAATGCCAACCATGTTTGAAGACGACAATAAGAAGCAGGTTTCGGTTTTAACTGAAATGAACTACCTGCTGAATGACCAAGTAATGATGGCCACCATTCCAAGAAGCCGTGCGTTTGAAACTTGTGCCGATACCTACAGCACGGTGTTCGATCTTACGGTTAGCGACTTTGAGGGTGGTAAGAAAACTCTGGCAGTCGCTCAAGATGCGGTACAAAAAAGTGCTCTAGAATTAGAGCGTGTATTACATAGCAACTGGCCTTCACTTAATCAGGGATAACAAGAATGGCAATTAAAACATCTGACTTAAATGCAAAGCTATTTGGAAAAGCAAACAAGCGTCGCGTAGCAACGCCGCAGGAAGCACAAACCGCCGCTAAAGAACAGGCTCAAGTGATTGAGCTTTCTGTTGCTGGAGAAGACCTAGTTTCATTTGAACTAGTTCGAATCCCTGCTTGTGATGTAGAAACTAGAACGGTCGTTTTTGAGGATAATGCTCGTGAGCAGTCTTTCTTAAATGAACATGCGCTTTCTGATGTTCTTACAACATTAAAAGAGCGCGGTCAGCAATATCCAGCGGTTGGTCGTAAGAACAAAGATGGCACGATTGAAGTTCTTGATGGTAGCCGTCGTCGTATGTCATGTATTTTAGCTGACAAAGAATTTCTTATCTATGTTGCTGAAAACATTAACGGCGAACACGCTAAGTTCTTATCAGATGTCGCAAATGCTCATAAGCCTTTGTCTTTATATGAGAAGGGTAAAGAGATGCAAGCGAAGCTTGATAAAGGCGAAGCTGAAGATCAAAAGGCACTCGCGAAAATGTTCCAGTGCAGTGAAGCTTTGGTGAGTGGCGCATTGAAAGCTGCGGCTTTACCACTTGAGTTACTTCAAGCTTACCCAAATGTGAGTGATCTTGGTCGTCCTACGATTGTTAAGTTACATAAACAATTTGGCGGGCTAGATAGTGAAAAACAACAAACATTACTGGCTAAGTGCAATGCTTCTGAAGGTTTTGTGTGGCAGAGAAGTGAAGCGCAAGGTGTTACTCGCTTAACTAAAGATGTCACTGAGACATTGGAAGGTTGGATTCTTGAGCTATCTCCTGCGCCTGCGAAGAAAGCATCACCAAAAGTAGAGTTTATTAAAGGCCGAGCTTCCTACAGCCGCAAAGGTTCAAACTTGGCATTGAACCTTAAGAAAATTGATGATGCAACAATGCAAGAAATATTAACTTTCGTGGAATCGAAGCTCAACTAAGTTGTCGATATTTTCTAATCACTCTAAAGCCGCTTTATGCGGCTTTTTATTTGGCTGTGATAAACTGTGTTTAGATAAATCTGGACGCTAACTATGACAAATCCAACCAACACTTTTCTGCACACACTGTCTGACATTGCCGACCATAACGATCACCGCTATGGCGTGGTCTTTAATGGTGATTTAGATTGGCAAAATACTTCTATTTCCACCTTCCTTCAAGATGCTAAATCTCAAACCATTTTCCAGCTTGGTGGCGTTCCTTTTGACGGTGTGACTCATGCATCGGTAAAAAAAGGTCAGCAACTTCTTGGCCGGGAATGCCATGTTCTTGTTTGTGACTTTAGAGAGCAGTTTGACGCGAACGGTTTTAGCGCTGCACTGGGTTCGTTAATTGGTAGCGGATTATTGTTGGTGCTGCCACCAAGCGTCGATAAACCTGAGTTCAACGGAAGTTCGGGGTTTGGTCAACGTTGGTTAAAAGGACACTTTGACAAACTGATCCCTGTTTCGCAGAGTGATGAAGCTTCGGGCGTCATGCAAGGTGCTAGCTTATTTCCTCCAAAACTGGATCGGAAAAATGGTATTGGTCGATTTGAACAGCAAAACACGGCGATTGAGTTGGTTAAGAAAGTTATGTTTGGCCGTCGAAAGCGCCCCTTGATTCTGACCGCCGATAGAGGTCGTGGAAAAAGTTCGACACTTGGTATTGCGGCGTCACAGCTTTTGGTTGAGCGCCATGGGTTAAATATTATTGTTACAGCACCTACTGTTAGAGCCATCGAGCCCGTTTTTTCTCATGCGCTACAGCGACTTGACGCTTGCGAATTGATTAACGCTACCCACATTCGCTATCAAGGTGGAAGCTTAAGGTTTGTTGCGCCAGATGAATTACTCAAATCTAAGCCTGATTGCGATCTGTTGTTGGTTGATGAGGCGGCTGCTATTCCAATCCCTATGCTCAAATCTATGGCTGGTATTTATCATCGTTTGGTTTTTTCAACTACGGTTCACGGATACGAAGGCAGTGGGCGAGGGTTCGGAATTAAGTTTGAGGCTTGGCTATCGGAACATCGCCCGGGTTGGAAGGGGTACAAACTTGAACAACCCATCCGGTGGAACAATGACGATCCACTAGAGTGTTGGCTGTTTGACTGCTTCCTGCTTAGCAACGATGTTCCGCCTAGTGATTTGGTTGCTAGCGATATTGCTAATTTAGGTGATGTTTCTGGTGATGCTATGAGTCACTTAAACTTGATCACGTTGTCAAAAGCCGACTGTTTGATTAACCCAGTAAAGCTTCAACAGTGCTTTTCTCTGTTAGTTGACGCTCATTATCAGACGTCACCCAATGACTTAATGCAGTTTCTTGATAATCCTGCAATTCATTTGTACGCAGTATGGCTACAAGGTGAGTGCTTAGGTTGTATGTTGGTGACGGAAGAGGGTGGGTTAGATAAAGATTTGATTGCTCAGATTCAAATTGGAAAACGCAGGCCTCAAGGGCACCTTGCTCCTGTGCTACTGGCAAACCAACTTGGCTGCAGAGAAGCGGCGACTAGTCGCTGTCTTCGAGTGATGCGCATTGCAGTTTCAACTCGTCATCAAGGTCTGGGCATTGGCCGTTGGATGTTGGCTAAATTATCAGAGCAAACCAGCCAAGCGGATTATCTAGCGACAAGCTTCGGTGCCACTAGTGAGTTGATTTCATTCTGGCGCGATAACGATTTTGTACCTGTTCATATTGGCCACCAGCGCGATCAGGCAAGTGGCTGTCACTCGGTACTGATGGTTAAACCGCTTCACGGAAATGCTCGGGATTGGATTAAGCAACTGCAAAGCCACTTTGAAAATAGTTATTGTTTTCTCGTGTCGGGTTCTTTGTCTTCTCTTGAAGTTGATATTGTACGCGCATTATTGCCTAAGAGTGTATGCGCAGTGAGCGAGTTGGAAATTCAATTAGTCAGGAATTATGTAGAGGGCGGCAATAGTTATGACAGTATTGGCTTTAGCGTATTGAAATTAATTTTGCTAGATAACGCTCGTGATTCCGTTGGTTTTCAAGCCCCGTCTTTTAGAGTGCAAGACTCTGCTGTTTCTGATTTACTCATCGCAAAGGTTGTGCAACAAAAAGAATGGGGGACTTGTATCGACCAATTCAATCTTGTTGGGCGCAAGCAAGCCGAGATTCAGTTTCGACAAAATATCGATTTTCTAGTGTCAAATTTACACTGTAAATAGAGGGGCTGAATTCTAAATGGATTTACAGTGTAAATTTGAATAAGAGATTTACACTGTAAACTAAGCATCAATATAGGTGTTGCGTTAAACTGCATTCGTGTTTTTTATCTTTGTCAAAATTACCAGCCTTGCGACTCCGGCTCCGCGCTTATCAATTGCTATTTTGGTTAGGCAGCCTGTTCACGTGGTTGCTTGCCAACGAAGCTAGCCTCTCTTTATCTGTAATAGAGAAGCGAATGATTAAATAGCTCAATATTATTTATAAGTCATCTTTGCAGAATCAAAAGTAAGTGATGTAACGCTGATTATTCAAATGTGGTGATTTTAAGGTCAGAACGAATTATATAGACTAATTAATAACTGAGTCATTAGGGATACTCAATTCGAATGTGGGATAACATCGTTACATTATCAGAAGATAAGCAACAAGTGATTGCGTGTCTTCCGTCGGGAATAGTGGTTGACGCAAACTTTGACAACAAGACACTATCACCAGCCTTGGAAGCGTTAGGCGCATCTAACTATTTTATTTTCGAAGAAGAGGTGTTGCGTTTTGTTGTTCTTGCTAAAGAAGGCAAGGGTGAAGCGTACGAAGGCGTTTTGATTGCCGAAGTTCGTAATGCAAGTGTTGAGGTTGAAGTGTCTGATGATGAGATGCTCGCCACTCTTGTGGTTACTGGGCCATATCATGGGAACGTATTACGTGGCAGCGATATCATTCACTGCTTAGCTCAGGCGCACATAACAAAAGGCATCAATAAGTTAGCGCTCAGAAAAGTACTGATGATGAGTGGTAAGCTTAAGCCTGGTGAAAAGTTTACTCAGCCAGTAGCGAAGGGCACTCAACCCGTGAAGGGGAAAGATGCTAAGTTTACCGCTTTGGTTGAAGATATTACCCGCCAAGTATTGAAACCTCATAGTGAAGATGTTGGCAAGATTGATATGCGAGATTTGGGCGAGACTATTACCGTTGGTAAAGATGACCAATTGATGAAGCGAACGCCAGCCACCAAAGGTATTGCTGGTTTTACGGTCCAAGGTCGAATTATCCCACCGCTCCCAGGACAAGATATTTTAATCAAACCTGGAAAGGGCACTTATATTTCTCCTGACGATCCCAATTTATTATTGGCTTCATACTCTGGTTTACCCATTATCAAAGAACGAACCATTGAAGTCGATGACGCCCTGTGTATTAGCAATGTTGATGTATCAACCGGACACGTTAAATTTAAAGGTAATGTGTTTGTTTCTGGAAATATTGAACCGGGGATGATAGTTAAGGCAACGGGAAGTATTACTGTCGGTGGTTTTATCGAATCGGCAGAAGTTCAAGCTCAAGGAGATATTAAAGTCGCGAAAGGAATTATTGGCCACACGACCAAAGAGGGCGATCCTAAAAGCTGCAAGGTATTTAGCAAAGGCTCCATCACCGCAAGTTATGCGCAGAATGCGGAGCTACAAACGGTGAATGATATTCGACTTGGCGTACATAGCATGAGTAATGACATTCGATGTGGTAAGAATCTTATCGTGATGGATGCTTTGAAGAAGCACGGTACACTCAGTGGCGGTGCTGCTAAAGTCGGCGGAAAAGTGGAATGTGTTTTCTTAGGGGTTGAGGGAGATACCGCAACCAAGGTTCACGGTTTTGCACGTTACGATGGATACCGACAAAAGATAGCCGAGTTGAAGGAAACCTATAAACACGCCCAAGAACAAACCATGGATGTGATTCGCCAAGAGCTAGAATTCAAAAAGCAACCAAAAGCTGAGAGAAGCGAAGAGCAAGCGTTGACCATTGAACAGCAACGAGAAAAGAACAATCACGCGATTGAAAGCACCAAGTCACAACTGGACACGCTAGAGGCAGAATTTGAAACAAACCTTGCTGAGTGTACAGTCGAGGCTCATGAAAAAGTATATACCCGAGTCACGATTCAGTTTGGTGATGAGACGGTCACAACCAAACGAACGCATGGCGGAAGTGTCTTCTCATTCAATCAATACGAGATCCAATGTACGTTCAAGATGGAACAAGAAGATATCTCCTTGTGACTGAACACTGCTGAATAAGGCAGATTTACTTTTCTATCTAATTGAATAAATAAAAAGAGGGAGCTGATGCTCCCTCTCTTTATTTTTACTTATGTCTTAAATTTTGGCTCGTTTATTTGAGACCGGCTTAGCTTGCAGCTCTTACTTTTCCTTGTTTGAGGTCTGACAAAACTTGCGCTTTTGGACCATCGGCAATAATGCTTCCTTTTTCCATGACAATCACTCTATCTACAATGTCCAACATTGAAGTCTTATGAGTGATTAGAATCAAGGTCTCACTTGGTAACAATTGGCTAAGCTGATGCTTGATGTGCATTTCTGAGCGGTTATCCATGGCACTGGTTGGCTCATCCATCAATAAGACCGGTGGTCGTCCTAGGAAGGCTCTAGCAATCGCGACAGATTGACGTTGGCCACCTGATAGCAATCCTCCCCCCTCGCCGACCTGACGCTCTAGCCCAGCAGGATCTTGCTGAGTAAAAGCTGTCACACCTGCACGGTTAGCTGCATCCATCACATCACGGTCATCCACCAAAGGACGCCCCAAGGTAATGTTGTCTCTTACTGAGCCATAAAATAGATTACTGTCTTGTGGTACACAGCCTATATTACGTCTTACATCGACATGGTGTAGTTGTTCCATATCTGTGTCATCAATACGCACATGGCCCTCTGTGGGCTTGTATAGGCCCATAATAAGGCGCTCTAAAGTCGTTTTACCTGAACCAATACGACCAATGATGGCCACTTTTTCACCTGGAGTGATATTCAGAGTCAAATCCCTTATAGAAGCCATTGGAGCGTCCGGGTAGTGGAAAGTCACTTTGTCTAGCGCAATATGACCTTGAATAATAGGACGGTGAATATAACGCTTACCTTCTTCTTGCTCGTCTGGCATCGACATTACTTGTTCGATCAAGGTCATCGATGATTTTGCTTGGTTATAACGAGTTGAAAGCAGTGATAATTGAACCAGAGGACCAATCGCACGACCACTCAACATCGTTGCTGCAATCAATCCACCCATGGTAAGTTCACCTTCTGCAATTAGATACACACCAAAGATGATCATCCCAACATTGGTACTTTGCTGAACAAAGCCAGCGGTGTTTTGGATACTGTCGGTAATGCGGCGACTTTTAATGTTCCAATTCGCCATGTGAGCAACGGCTTCTTCCCAACGGAATTGAAACTGGCTTTGAGCACTGAACAGTTTGACGGTTTCTAGTCCTGCCAAACTCTCAATCAAGTTCGCGTATTTTTGAGAAGCGAGACGAGAACCTTCTTCAATTGTGCGACGCAATGGGCCCTGGATTAACAGCGCATAGATGACCAGAATGACTACACCTGTGACAGGAACAAACACAAGGTTTCCTGCCATCAACCAGATTAAAGCCAAAAACATGATTGCGAAGGGTAAGTCGATTAACGAGCCGATGGTTGCAGAGGTGAAGAACTCACGAATTGATTCGAACTCTTGCAGATTTTTTGCGAAAGCGCCAACAGAAGCTGGTTTTGCTTCCATACGAATGCCCAATACTTTACTGAATAATTTTGAGGAAATTAGGATATCGGATTTTTTACCAGCGACATCAATAAAGTAGCTTCGCATTAATTTTAAAAGCAGGTCAAAAAGGAAGACCACAAAAATACCGCTCGCCAACACCCAGAGCGTTTCAAATGCGAGGTTGGGCACCACTTTGTCGTACACCAAACGCGTGAACATTGGCGCAGCAATGGCGAAGATGTTGATCAGAATAGAGGCGATCAACACATCACGATAAATATTTTTAGACTCCCAAATGGTGCTCCAAAACCAGTGTCCTTTACGAGTCTTTAAAACTTCGGGTGATCGTTCGTCATAGCGAAACTGTTTCTTTACTAGGAAGTAACGACCAATGAACTGCTCTTTCAGCTCTTCGACAGGAATGATGATCGGCACCATTCCACTCTCCGCTGTGATAATTTCAGCTTCTTGTTTTTCAATGTCGATACTGTTGAGAACGCATGCCTCGCCTTGTTTTAGCAATAGAACGGCAGGCAGAATCAGGTGAGGGATATTTTCTAAGTCGGAGCGGTTCTCTTTTGCCACTAACCCCGCACGTTCAGCAGAACGTGGAAATAGGAAAGGGGTTAGCTTACCGTCTGATAGTGGCAGCCCATTGATCAACGCTTCGGGTGAGTTAGCTAATCCGTAATATCGGCTAACGTAGATCAGTGAGTTTAATAGTGGATCTTGCATGCGATATAACCCTTACAACTATTTATCAACAATGAAGCCTTGGAACACTTCTACGTAGTTATCAGACAGGATATCTAGCTGAGTCTGAGTTTCTATTCGAGACGCAATGGTGGTTATGCCTAAGTTGTGAGCGGTTCTAGATATTGATGTTAAGGTAAACTTCTGTTTTTCATCATCAAGGTTATGCGTGAACAGGTAATCTAGCTTCACATAACTTGGACGGTACTCGTTGATGTAATCCAGCGATTGGAAGTTACGTCCGTAGTTATCGACACCAAACATGGCTTCAGTGTTGCGAATGGTGTTACACAGCAGCGCTGTGTAGTGCGGAACATTAATGAAGCAGTTTTCTGGAATCTCAAAATGCAGCAGGTGAGCGATTGAAGCATTTTGTTCAAGCATTTTACCGATCCAACGGATGAAGCTTGGCTGAGAGATACTGCTTGGTGAAATGTTGATAGCAATCGGGCTCGTCACCTCGTTTGCATTGAGCTTTTCAATCATTTTCTCGATAACGTATTGGTCGAGAATGTGGCTCATTTCAAGTTGTTCTAGTGCGTATAGATATTGGTTGGCACCATAACGAACCCCCTCTTTCTCAATCGCAGAAAACACCTCTTGGTGATACGTTTTACCAAAGGCATTGTTTGCCGCTTGGAGACGGAAAGTAATTAGGTCGTTGATGATCGCCTCTTCAACTAGCATACGCCATTGTTGTTTACCCATCACGGCGCCATGGTCGTCTGCTGTGACATAACCATAAGCAAGTTCACGGTTAGCCTTGGAACTTGAGAGCGCGTTATCGACTAACGACATGATTTCAGTACTGGTTTTACGGGTGTTGCTGTAGGTGACGCCCAATGCAAGGTGTGGATTAGCCGTACCTGTTGGATCTGAGCCAAGGCCTTGAATGCAGTTTACAATGCTACTCGCGACGAGTTTAAGTTCGCTCTCATCGATGTTTGGCATAATGAAGCCGAACTCGTCGCTAGAAATACGAGCAATGGTGATATCTGGTGATGAAATTGAAGCTTGCAACTGTTCGGCCAATTGGTGAACCAAGGCATCACCTTCTTGGTAGCCTTTTTCATCGTACTCTTCGCTAATAAACTCGGCCTTTAGTACTGCTAAACCGCCCAAACTGGATTCTTCTAACCACTGAGTTAGTTGGGACATGTAGTAAGCACGGTTACCTAATTGAGATACAGGGTCGATATACGCTCTTTCACGCAGCTTCTGTGCTTCTTTCGCCTGATTTTTAAAGGCCAGTTCAACTTGAGTCGACATGTGGTTGATACCATCGACAACTAGGGTTAGATCTTTTGTCTTAGGACGGGCCAGTGGTTCGCCAAACTGATTTTTCGCAATCTGATCCATTTTAGCAATGATCATAGAGAGCGGACGTAATGCTCGTTTAAGGATCCAAGAGATAGAAACTAAACCCAGCAGGAAGATCGCGCCAAAGGTGGTCAATAAGCGGGTGAAAGCTTGCCAAAGTTGATCATAGGCGGGACCTGGGTGGCTGACAATCTCGACCTCCGCCAGCTGCATCCAACCACTGGTTATCACACGGCGATCATGAATAGGTTCAAACAGGTTCAGATTAGTAAACCATTGCGGTACGCCTGTAGGTGTAACAGGATATGAGCGGAGAATGTCATCACCACTGTCTAGGAAAATCAATCGAACGACTGAATAAGAACTGCCATCAAACAGGGCGTTGATGACAGACTCTACGGCCACCTTGTCCTTTTCTTCTAGGTAAGGGGCAAGGGCCAGCCCAACAGTATTAATGGTATTACTTACCTCAGAGCGTTGCTGCTCCTCTAAGTATCCACGGGTAGTATTGAATTCGATCATAAAAACTGATGTCATCAGCAGTATGAACACCGCAACCATCCCGACCACAAGCTGTTTATATAAAGTCATTGTACTTACTCATCGTAATTTATAATGGGTTTATTTAATTTTAGAGAGCGTTCACGAGAACGTAAGTCGTTCCATAAGCTCAACCTTGAAGATTTACCTGCTAACTTACCGCTGCCTGCTGCCGACTTGATTAACCAAAGGTTCCTACCATTGAAGCTGTAAATCGGTCGTAGATCTTGTCGCTTAGAGCCGCGTTTTATTTCAGGGTTTAAGTTGTCCAGAATGAGTGGCTCCGCACTGGGTGTAGAGTAGTACGCCAGCACCATATGGAACTGGTTTAACTCAAGTGCTTTTACATACACCAATCGTAGTTTCTTATCTGGGACACCCAGTTCAAGCAAAGAAAAGTACTTTGCTATTGTGAAGTCTTCGCAATCACCGGCATTACTGCCTAAAAACTCCAGTGGTGTCGCCCAGTAGTCGTTTTTACCCCACAGTACTCTGTCATCGACAAAGTACATTTGGTTGAAGAACCGATTAATGGATTCGAGTTTCTCTGTCTCCCTCAACCCTTCGTATGACGCAATATTTGAACGCCACGTTGCCACTCGTTTTCCTGCTCTCTCTCCGTAGGTTTCAGAGACGGCATCTATCCATCGTTGATCACTCTTATTGAGCGCCACAGAGGTAAAAGAGGTGAGTACTAGCAACAATAACGAGGCTCGAGACTTCATAGTCTTTGCTCTTGTCTATTCGTTGTATGCTGCAAGGCGTTATTAAACATCAAACGTCCTTACTCTTTTAATGCGTTGTTTTGAGCGCTTAATATCGGTTTCAACATGTATTCAAGCACGGTTCTTTTACCTGTGATGATATCGACAGAGGCCGTCATTCCCGGAATGATAGGCAGCTCTTCATTGTGCCCGAAACTGTATTTTTCAGTACGTACACGCACGATGTAGAAACTGTTGCCTTCTTCATCTTGCGTAGTATCGGCACTGATGTGTTCTAACACGCCTTCTAATCCACCATATTTAGTAAAGTCATAAGCACTAAATTTAACAATAGCGGTCAACTCTGGGCGAAGAAAAGCGATGTCTTGCGGAGCGATTTTTGCTTCAACTAGTAGCGAGTCTTCAGTTGGTACAATCTCAACAATGTCCATACCAGGCTGAATGACTCCACCAACGGTATTAATGCCCAATGTTTTTACTGTGCCTGTGACGGGGGATACCACCACGGTACGATTGACTCTGTCTTCCAGGCCAACCGAAGATTCGGTCATTGCTGAGAGTTTGTCTTGTGCTTGGTTCAGTTTTTCTTGTTGTTCTGAGCGGAAGCTCAGCGCTGCATCAATACGACTTAGCATGGCCTCTTTGATTGCGGAGCGCAGTAGAGGAATTTTGAGTTCACTAGAGGTCATTTCTCGACGAGTATCGTTTACTTGCCTTTGAAGCTTGAGCAGTTCAATTCTTGGTACTACCCCTTCGTCGGCAAGCGGCTTTGTTATTTCTAATTCTTGGCGGGCGAATCGGTAACTCTGTCTTAAGTTATCGACGCGAGCTTTTATTTCAATAAGATCTTGTTGCTTCTGCTCAACCTGTTGATCAAAAACGGAAAGTTGATTTTTTAGATTATTCAGGTCTTGGCGATATTCTGCTTTTTGGCGGTTAACCAGTTTTGGATGAAGCTCGTAGAACTTTGGAGGGAAGGCTAATTTACCGTAGTCGAGTGAGACACTTTGCTCCCAGTTTTCGACGGAGAATTCTTCGTTGATGATCACACTGCTAAATGAAGCAGAAAGCATCAGCACGTTGGCTGTTAAGTTGGCGACTTGTTGTTCGCGTTCACGAAAGTCAGAACGGAATCGAGTGTCATCGATCAAGAGAAGCTGTTGACCTTTTTTAACGCGTTGACCTTCTCTAACTAATATCTCTTTTACTAGGCCACCCTCAAGGTTTTGGACAACTTGGATTTGGGACGAAGGAATAACTTTGCCTTGACCAACGGTGACTTTATCGACTTCAGCCCAAGAGGCCCAAGCAATAGCAGCAATAAAAAACAACACGATCATCCACAGCATGATACGCGCACTGGTGGGCGTATTGAGTAGCAGTGCCGCTGTTTTATCATCGGCATACTCAAGTTCGGTGTCGTTCAGTTTGCTGTAATTCTTCTGGCTCATGACAGTCCTTGGTTACTAAATAAAGTACAAGCTCATTGAGTGTATTCTTACTTTTGATAAATGTTAAGATTTTGCACCTTTAAATATTTGAATTTATATATCTTTCAATTCTTATCGGTTTTTGAAATCCGTTTTATCGAGCTGATGCTTTCTTAGCTTGTCATAAAGTGTTTTTCGCGACACTTGTAGTTCTTGTTGTACCTCTTTTAACCGCCCTTGATGTCGATGTAATGCCTCAACCAAGATAATTTGCTCAAAGCTATCGGTACGTTGGTTTAATGATAGTTGTTGCTCCTCAATGCTCGTATCAAATTGGTGCGCATCACTTTGCTCGTTTTCATCATTGCCGAGCGCTGGCTGCTTTACTTGAGTTAACACCCTGAGTTCAGCATGTTGACGAAGCTGTCGAATGTTTTCGCTCCAATGAGTGGCTATTAGCCGTTGGATCTCTTTTTCTGTGATAACTGGCGGCGGCAGCTGATAGCGGCTTGCTGCACCACGAGCAAAATGTTTGAACAAAGAGCCAATATCTTCTGGCCTTTGTGCCAAGGGTAGTAAATCAAAGCGGCGCAGTGCATTTATAATTGTAGTTGGAACTATTGTGCTTGCTATAATGATACAGGTTGCATTGGTCTTGCATGAGTTTTCACGAAGTAGAGTGGGTTTTAGGTTTGCTAACCATAACCATTGCTCCTGAGTTAATACCTCTGTCTCATGGATATAGAGTGTTCCGCCCTGATGTTTGAGAAATAGCTGCAAAACAAACTGATGAAATGACGCTTCATCACTGTGTGGTAAATTGAACGCGGCGATAGGACAAAGCTCGGCCGTTTGATGGCTGTGTAAGTCATGTGTGTACTGCGCAGTAATTCTTTTGCCCGTTCCGACGTCACCGACAAACAGCAACAACGGGTTTTGTTTGCAATCTAGAGTGATTAACTCACGGCGTAATTTCTGCATAGAAGGGGATTGGCCAATGAGTTTCGGCCCCACCTGATTCTGCATTGCTAACTCTTTTCTTAATAGATTATTCTCTTCAACCAAGGCGAGTTTGTCGGCGGCTTTTTTTACTGCGGTAAGTAGAGCATCGACAACAAACGGTTTCTCGAAAAAATCATAAGCGCCGGATTTCATTGCAGACACCGCAGTTTGTACATCGCCGTGTCCTGTGAGTACGATGATCTGAAAGTTGGGGTTTTGGTTTAACAACTTTTGAGTAAATTGAATACCATTCATCACTGGCATGTGAATATCAGTGATCACTATGCCTGCCTGTGTCACATCAATTTTATTTAGCGCCTCAATGGCATTTGGGAAGCAGACAATGTCGATGCCTTCAATGAGCATGGCTTGTTCTACCGAGTCTCGGATGGCGGGTTCATCGTCTACAAAATAGAGTTTGGTCATAGAGTGCAAGAGCCGAGTCCTTAACTGTCGGTCAAAATTAGGCGTTAGCCCTCTTTTTATAAAGTGGAATATCTAGCGAGAATAGCATGCCTGAGGGCGCTCGCTGTGTTGCTCTAATCGTGCCGTGATACGCTTCAATAATCCGTTTCGATATTGAGAGTCCCAGCCCTAAGCCTTCTGGTTTGGTGGTGAAAAATGGATCAAAGAGTTGCTCAAGTTTATCATCAGTAATGCCAATTCCGTTATCCCAAATGATCAGCCGGCATGTACCGTTTTGCAGTTGCCATTCAACGCCAATTTGCGGGCTAGCCAGCTGATGCAAATTTAACGCTGTTTGGTGGCCCAGGGCTTGCTGTTCTTTCAAGGTTTCCTGTTCAAGGCATTGCTGTTGAAGTGCTTGAATGGCGTTGTGAATGAGGTTAACCAACACTTGTTCAAGCTCTGTAGGGTGAATGGCAATATTAATGTCATTTGGTACTGTACTTAATCTAAGGGTAATGCCGTGCTTGATCATCAATGTACTGAGAATAGTGGTGGCGTTGTTTATCGCTTGATGAAGATTTGCCTTATGGTGCTGCTGTTTGGTGACCTTACGGGTGAAAACTTTAAGGCGGGTGATGATCTTTGTAATAGATGCATTCAAAGCGATCATTTTATCTAGGTTGCTTTTGACTAAGTCGGAACGTCCCATTTCAAGCAGCTTTACGCTGTTCTCGCTGTAGGTTCTCAGGGCAGCAAGTGGTTGGTTGATTTCGTGATTAATGCTGGCTGACAGCTCCCCAAGCACGGCTAGTTTGGCGGTGTGTGTCAGTTCTTGCTCTGTCTGTTTAAGCTTTAGCTGAGACTCTTGATATTGAAAGATGGTTTGCTGAAGCTGCTGGTTAGATTGTTTTAAATATTGGGTGCGTTTATCAACGGCTTGCTCTAAGTTTTGGTTGAGTCGAGTTAACGCCACTTTCGCTACATAGGTCTGACGCCACGACCAAGCAATGAGCACCACCAAGCTGTAAATGACGACAAAGATTATGTCGATCTGTAGAACTTTAAGGATTTCAGCATTGGTCTCTTTTAAAGCAATTACTTGGTATTGGTTGTGGCTAATTTCTGTGGGGTAAAGGTTGAAATTACCAAGCTTAAATAATTGATTCGCTGTGAGGTGTTTTTGCACTTGGTTTGCTGGAATACCATTGCTCTGATTTGCTTCGTTAACTTCTTTCGCAACGCTTGAAGAGCGAAAGGCTTCGATAGTCGAAATTTGGCTTTGACCGTATTGGCGTTGAAGGACGATATCTTGTTGCTGCTGCTGACTTAATGGCAGTAATGAGTGATAAAGCCAGTGAATCTGGCTCGAAAGAAAAACCACTTGGTTCGAGTCGAGTACTATGATCTCAAAGTCGTCGCTGGTTAGGATGTTTTCGAGATTCTCTAAACTCACCTTTACGGTAATAACCCCCACAACTTCCTTCGCGATATACAGCGGTGAAGATAGAAAATAACCTCGTACGTTCGAGCGAGCACCTAGCGCGACATATTGCGTATTGTTGCCTTTAATCGCAGAGGCAAAGTAGGGGCGAAACGAGAAGTTCTCACCGACAAAAGTTTGCGCTTTTTGATAATTACTTGAAGCGACCACTGTGCCGCTTGGATTATGGATATAGATGGTATCGGCCTGGCTTTGATTCGACCACTCAAACAACAGCTTATTGAGTTGTGTTGTGGTCATCCTATCTGACTGTGATGACTGGTCAAAATAAGAAAGTAGGCGTGGATCGTGACTGAGTAAATCTGGGATTTGTTTGAACTTATCCAACTCAGAATCGATTTGCAGATTGGCTTTATTGGCAGCTTCGTTAAGTTGTTGTGTAACGGCTTTTTCTTGAAATTTCACTGCTAAAAAGTGAGTGGCGGTGAGTCCTGCTGTTCCCAATAACAATGAGAGTAAAACAAAAGGGGTCATCAGGTTAGGCAGTATCTTAGTCACTAGGATCTCAGCTTATAATCGGTTTATATAAAGATTATCAATATGGTGTCTAGAGTACCGAGATCTCGTTAACACAGCGAACCTTCTTTGAGACAAAACCAAGGCTGAGACTTGTGTTTCAAAGCATTACGGCGCAAAATCACAAAAAATTAAAAGGAGCAATCAAATGGAACTGACAGACATTCGTCGCGAATACGCTAAGGGTGGGTTGAGACGTAAAGACTTGGCCGCAGACCCGATTGAGCAGTTCAATCTATGGCTAGAGCAAGCCATTGAAGCTAAGTTGACTGACCCTACTGCCATGACAGTTGCTACGGTTGATGAAAATGGTCAGCCATTCCAACGAATTGTTTTGCTGAAGAATGTGGATAAAGATGGCTTCGTTTTTTATACCAACTTAGGTAGTCGTAAGGCGCACCAACTTGAGCACAACAGCAAGATCAGCCTGCATTTCCCTTGGCACCCGTTAGAACGACAGGTTCACATTACCGGCACGGCGGAAAAGTTGACTGCGATGGAAAACATGAAGTACTTCTCGTCTCGTCCGAAAGAGAGCCAGTTAGCCGCTATTGCCAGTAAACAAAGTAGTCGTATTTCTGCTCGTGGGATTCTAGAGGGTAAGTATCTAGAGCTAAAACAGAAGTTTGCGAAAGGAGAGATCCCAGTCCCTTCTTTCTGGGGGGGATTTCGAGTGCGCGTTAATAGCATCGAGTTTTGGCAGGGTGGCGAACACCGTCTGCATGACCGCTTCTTGTTCTCACGTCAAGACAACCGCTGGGACATTGATCGCCTAGCGCCTTAGTCTCATTAACCTTAGTTTGCTTCATCGAAATAAAAATACCGTTGATTTTGTGTTTACTCACATCAACGGTATTTTTTCGATATAGAGACACTACTTGGCTATTTAAAGTAAACCCTGAGAGCTTACAGCTCTCGTAATACTCTGAATCCTAAGTAGTTCGCGGCCGTTGACGGTGGTACATACAGTTCGTTAAACACTTTTGCTTCGTCTGGCGAGAAGCTCCATGCGCCACCTTTCGCTAAGCCTTTCTGAGTGGCTGTCCATTCCCATACGTTCCCCACCATGTCGTAGAAGCCCGTTGGTGTTGGTAAGAATGACTTAACCGGGGACGTACTGACGTTTGACCAAGGAGTACCAGCCCAGCCGGTATTGGCTTTACCTGAACGAAATTCATTGCCCCACCAGAAGTTGGTATTTTGACCTGCTCTTGCAGCGGCTTCCCATTCTTGTGGCGTTGGTAAGCGGTAGGTGAAACCTGTGTTGTCAGATAACCAACGCGTGTAAGCCTTGGCATCGTTTTGGCTCACACAAACGACAGGAGAGTTATTCGCTTGCTTAAAGCCAGGGCTCTGCCAGTCGTTGTCAGAAACCGTCGTGATCTCGGCATTGACGAACTGATCACAAGTATTCATCAGCTCTGCGTCTGTCTGGTAGCCAGTACTTTCAACGAACGCTTTAAAATCTTGAACACGGGTTGGCGTTGCTGCTAATGCAAATGGTTGTTTGATTGTGACTTGCTTGGCGTTGTGTTCGCCCAACAGGTAACGACCAGAGCCGACAACAATCATTTCTGGGCTCTGAAGGTTGCTCCCCATTGGGTCGGCAAACTTAGTGCCAACGTTCAATGAGTTCTGTTTGGCTTGTAATACCGCTCTTAGGTTGTGATCGCGGGTTATCTTCAATTCTTGATTGAAAGGAAGGTAGCCTTCTTTCACTATCGTGACTATGTGTGGGCCCGTTGGTAACATCACTTCAACCGGAGTACTGCCATAGTTCACGCCGTTGATAGAAACTTTGTCGTTGTACTTATTTGAGCGAACCACTAAGTTGACCCAAGCGACTTCTTTTTGTTGATCGTTGGTTTGTTGCTCGCTTTGCGTGAAACAGTTGGACGATTGAATATCAAGTAGACGGCAAGGTGTATTTTTGTCTGGACGCGTTTCTAGGTTTGCAGCAATAACCGCTCGGTAACGATTATTTTCAGAGAAGCCAGAGGATTTTACTTTGTGCTGCAGAACGTGAATGTTTAGTGAAGCAGATGCGAGATGTTCTCTCACCGCTTTTGATTCAGTCGCGTTGTCCACAAGGCTTTTCTGAAATTGTTTCACCGCTTTTTGAAGCGCTAAGGTCACGGTTTGCTCTGAACATTGCGCCAATGTCATGTCATTGCTACAACGGTTAGTAAAGCTGACCGTTTGTTCTTCGGCTTGAGTTATCTCGTTTCTTAGTCGCTCAGCTCTTGCTCTTAACTTGTCTTGACCTAGATTTGCGATTGAAGTCTCTACAGCTGTTTTCTCTGCTTGAATAGCTTCTAACTCCATAGCTAAGCCTTGCTGTTTCTGTTCTGCGTCTGAAATCGCAAGCTTGCTCTCTTTTACGGCCTTCCAAGCATCTTGGAATCGGTTTTGAGCTGGCGAAATATCGAAATCTGGTTCATCAATCATGCGCGAGTAATCTTGCTCTAGGTCAGTTTTTGCCTTTGCGAGTGCTTGCTCTGCTTGAGCTGATAACTTAGCGAGACGCGCGGTTTGCTGTGCCTGATTGTCGACTAGGTTTTGTTTCTCTGACATTTTCTTTTCAACAGACGTTAAATCGGCATGTTTTTCGAAAAGTAAGCTTTCAATATCGGTGACAGACGCTGCGATCGCTGGTGGCGTCTCAGCAAAAACAGCAGGCGTCATTAAGCAGGGAGCAAGTGCAACAAATAGTAGAGTGGGGAAACCTTGGCGCATGTTGGGCTACTTCAATCGTAAGTTAGGTTAATCGAATAATCTAAACTAACACGCCATTTCGTCTGTAGCTACTTTCTATAACTATCAACAAAATGGCGAGTCATCATTCAGCTTTGTGAAATAGGCACGGCTATTTATATCGAGCTTAGCTTTTTATATCGACTGAGCTCTCTCTCATTATAGAGAGGGAATTTAACTTTCCTTGCTAGGAAGGAGTTTAACCCAAATAGTATCGCTGCCGCTGATGGTTACAGTGCGGTTGTAAGACTCATAACCTTCTTTTGAAATAGTTACTTGGTGACGACCGCTTGGTAGAGCAACCTCAATAGGTGTGCTGCCGTACTTAATGCCGTTGATGGTGACTGAGTCATTGTATTGATCAGAGCGCACCGTCACATTAGCCCACTGTTTGTCACTTTTTTTAACCACAGCTGCGTCACTGCCTGTTAAACAGTAGCGTGTTGAGACATTCAATAAGTTACACGCTGCAACCGCTTCAGGTTTAGCTTGAAGTTGAGCTTGCATCTGCATGAAGTATGAATTGTTACCAGAGAAGCCACTCTTAATTGCTTGGCTATCTTGAACATGGATATTCAGCTGAACACCTTGTAAATTTTGTTTCGCGAGTGCACTTTCTGTGAGCTGATCAAGTAATTGAGACTTAAACGTCTGTACTGCTTTTTGGTTTGTTAAGTGCTTGCCTTGAGCAGTACACTCACCCAGTGTCATTGTTGATGAACATGTGGTGGTGTAGCTGGTTTCAAGAACAGCACTTTCACGAAGCTCTGTGGCGATACGTTTAACTCGAGCTGCAACTTTTGATTCTCTCAAGTTAGCCAGCTCATTATTTAGACGAGCTTGTTTTTGCTTGATTTGAGAAAGGTGAATCTCGCTCTCGTTCATCGCTTGTTGGTTATCTAGCTGAGACGATTGGTTTTCTTTCACGGCTGCCCAAGCATCTTGGTAGCTTTTCTGAAAAGAAACCAAATCAGTATCTGGATCTTCAAGCAAGCGACTGTACTGTTTGTCTAGCACAGACTTAGCTCTGTTGCGTTTTGCCTTTAGTTCTTCACCTTCGCGTAACAACTTGCTGTTTTGGTTCTGTAGTTGTTTTAAGTTTTCAGTCGCCGATACTTTGGTTGCTGAAATACGCTCAATATCTGAGTTTTTCTCTGTTAGCTTTGCATCGATAGCTGAAACGGGATCGACTTGATTCAGTTCTTCAGCGGATAACGATGCAGATACCCAAAGAGGGGATAGCGCAAGTAAAAGCGCTGAAATTCGAAAGTTAGTCATAGGTCCCTGCAACTTATAGATTGAAATTGGCTCGTTAATAAAGTGTCAACTTTCTAGTTGTGAGTCACTAGTTATTATCAATTAACACAGTACCCGTCTTTATACCGTTTTATTGCCATCCAATCTACTCAAAAGCCAAGTTTCGGTACTTCGGATACACTTTTTACGGGTTAAAGGTTAATTATTTGAGCTATATAAGAAAATTTTGGCGTGATTGTGCTGATGTTACGTTCTCATCTATGAATCACTTTGACGCTCTGTGTGAGTGCTTTTAAGCCCCTAAACTTACCGGAACGATTGGTTCTACAATGGCCGTAGTTTATACACTCATGATCATCTTTCCGGAGGCATGATCACAACGATCACGGTCGTGATCTTTTCGTAAAGTGTGAAGAAATGACTCTCATGATCATTTACAAATTCATCTTAAGTAGATTTCAGAGTAGTATTATTAATATGTCGACTTCAGTATTTTGATGCCATGCCAAAATCTTTACCTTTGCCAAACCTAGATTTGTCTCCGATAGGCCTTACTGCGCCTCGTCCGGCTGAGATCATTACTTTGCCATCTCACATGGATTGCCACGATCACCATTATTCGCAGGTAGTCATTGGTTTAAAAGGACGGGCTGAGTTTGAGATCAACGGGAAAGGTAATCTTGTCGGGCCTGGGCAAGGTTGTGTGGTAACGGCTAGCTCTGATCATGCTTTCGGGGGAGTGGTCGGTCAATCGGATATTCTCGTGCTTAATATGCCTATGCCAACCGATGATGACCCTTTGATGCTAGAGAAGATAAACCAGTTAGCATCATCGAATGTCTACTTCCAATTAGACGCGCAAATTCAAAAGCTTATTCATATGCTAGTGCAAGAGATGCAGGCCAGCCCTGATGATCTCCTGTTGAGTCGTGCGTGTAATGATACGGTGATAGCGCTGATGCAAAGACATATTTCAGCATTTGAAACTTCAATAAAAGACTCGCGTTTTGATCTTGATGCATTGGATCGTTACATCGAGCAGCACCTAGTGAACAAGATCTCGGTCGCGCAACTTGCGGGTAGTGTATTCTTAGGTGAAAGTCAGTTCCATATGCTATTTAAAGCTCAAATGGGCATTACTCCACATCAGTATGTTTTGGGTAAGCGTATCGATCGCGCCCGCCGCTTAATCGAACAAGGTAATCTTAGCCTTGGTCAGGTAGCAGAACTTGCTGGTTTCTCCGGTCAATCCTCTTTTACTCACACCTTTTCGCGCCTTCAAGGCATGTCACCATCTCAATACAAAAAGCAAATTTCTGTTAAATAATGGAACGAAACGCCAGGTTATATTAAAGTTTCATATGTGACGTTGTGTTTGTTTTGTTAATAAAGCGAGCTTTTGGCAAAAAACCCGGAGTTTTTGACAAGTAATCCTTATATACTCAAAATACACTGCTGCCATTGTAGAGAGCCCGAACTCTTTTCGGGTGTGAGATTAAGGAAAACGCATGTTTACAGCTACTGATGTGTTAAAACCAGAATTCAATGAGCAATCGCTTGATGATCTATGGTCGCTTATCTCACCATTGTATATGGTGGATGAAACCCAATGGCTAGAGCAGCTCCTGCCACTAGCTACCCCTTCTGAGTCTGAAAAGAAGCAAATCGCAGACAAAACGACATCATTGATCGAATCTATCCGAACGGATAAGACTTCTATCCAGATGATCGATGCCTTGTTGCTTGAATACAGCTTAGATACTCAAGAAGGCATCTTGCTGATGTGTCTGGCGGAAGCTTTGATGCGTATTCCTGATTCAGCAACGGCTGATGCGCTGATTCGTGACAAACTCAGTGTTGCGGATTGGAAATCTCACCTGAAGAATTCTGACTCGGTTTTTGTTAACGCATCCACTTGGGGCCTAATGCTAACGGGCAAGGTGGTTGGACTTTCATCTAATGAGCAGAGTGCTGGTCAAGCAGTAAACCGTTTAGTGAACAAGCTTTCTGAGCCGGTGATTCGTAAAGCGATGCACCAAGCGATGAAGGTGATGGGTCACCAATTCGTTCTTGGTCGCAGCATTGCTGAAGCGCAAAAGAACGGTAAGTCTATGCGTGACAAAGGTTTTACCTACTCATACGACATGCTAGGTGAAGCGGCACTGACTACGGCAGACGCAAACAAATACTTCAAAGATTACCTAATGGCGATTGAAGCCGTAGGTCGAGATACCTACGTATCTTCAAAATCGAGTCCTGCTCCATCGGTTTCTATCAAGCTTTCTGCGCTTCACCCACGTTATGAAGTGGCGAACGAAGATCGAGTATTGACGGAACTGTGCGACACGCTAGAGCAGCTATTGCGCCGCGCCGTAGAGCTTGATGTTGCGATTACGATTGATGCGGAAGAAGCCGATCGCCTAGAGCTTTCTCTTAAATTATTCGAAAAACTGTACCGCACTGACCTTGTGAAAGGTTGGGGTAAATTTGGTCTGGTTATTCAAGCTTACTCAAAACGTGCGCTGCCGGTTCTAGTATGGCTAAACCGCTTGGCGAAAGAGCAGGGTGATTTAATCCCGCTTCGCTTGGTGAAAGGCGCGTATTGGGACAGCGAGATCAAATGGTCACAACAAGCTGGTTTCACTGATTACCCAGTTTACACACGCAAAGAAGCGACAGACGTAGCTTACCTTGCCTGTGCGCGTTACCTATTGAGCCCAAGCGTTCGTGGCAATATCTTCCCGCAGTTTGCGAGCCACAATGCTCACACCGTTTCTGCTATTGCAGTGATGACTGACCATAAAGACTTTGAATTCCAGCGCTTACACGGCATGGGGGATTCTCTTTACAACCATGCAATGGAAGCTTACCAACAGTCAGTACGTATCTACGCACCGGTTGGCAGCCATAAAGACCTCCTGCCATACCTAGTACGTCGCTTGCTAGAAAACGGCGCAAACAGTTCGTTTGTACATCGTTTGGTTGATGCTCGCTGCCCAGTTGCTGAGTTGACACAACACCCTGTCGATATGCTTCTGGCATTTGATACATTGCACAACACTAAGATTCCATTGCCACCGGCCGTATTCCCTGATCGTAAAAACTCTTACGGTGTGAACATTGATATCGAAAGTGAAGCGCATCAGTTTGAAGAGCAGGTTAAGTCTTACCTTAACAATCAATGGACTGCAGGCCCTGTGATCAACGGTGAATCTCTTGCTGAAAGCATGATCAAGGCTGATCAGAACGTTGAGCAAGTAACCGCACCTTACGATCGTCGTATTAATGTGGGTCAGGTGGCTTTCGCTAACCTTGATCATGTTTCCGCAGCGATCACTGGCGCAGATGCGGCATTTGCTGATTGGAACGCGACTTCGGTTGAAACCAAAGCGGCTGCGCTTGAGAAGCTGGCTGACCTGATGGAAGACAACCTTGCTGAGCTAGTGGCGATTTGTCATCAAGAAGCGGGTAAGACGATTCACGACAGCGTTGATGAAGTGCGTGAAGCGGTCGACTTCTGTCGTTACTACGCAAAACAAGCAAACAACCTACAAGGTTTCGAACTAAAAGGTTTTGATGGCCAAACACGAATCGCTTCACGACAAGGTCGTGGTGTGTTCGTTTGTATCAGCCCTTGGAACTTCCCTCTCGCTATCTTCCTTGGCCAAATTACAGCGGCACTAGTCGCGGGTAACACGGTTGTGGCGAAACCTGCTGAGCAAACAAGCTTAATTGCAGCTCGCGCAGTGGAACTGATGAACGAAGCGGGTTTCCCTGCTGGCACCATTCAGTTACTTCCAGGTCGTGGTGCTGAGATCGGCAGTGCGCTAACCAGCCATGATGCGATTGCGGGCGTAGCCTTTACGGGTTCAACCCCAACAGCGCAACGTATCAATGTGTCATTGGCAAGCCGTAACGCTAAGCCAGTTCCGTTTATCGCGGAAACCGGCGGCCAAAATGCAATGATCGTCGACAGTACGGCACTGCCTGAGCAGGTAGTTCGTGACGTAATTCGTTCTGCATTCGCTTCTGCTGGTCAACGTTGTTCTGCACTGCGTGTGCTTTACATCCAAGAGGACATTGCAGACCGCGTGGTTGGATTGATTCACGGTGCAATGGACGAACTGAGTGTTGGTATTCCACATCTACACAAAACCGATGTTGGTCCTGTTATCGACCAAAATGCGAAGCAGAAGTTGTTGGCGCACTTAGAAAACATGACCAATTCCCAGAAGAAAGTAGCTCAGCTTTCTTTAGGTTCTGATTGTGAACATGGTGATTTTGTTCCACCAAGTGCTTTTGAAATCGATGACATTAGTTGCTTGAAAGAAGAACAGTTTGGCCCTGTGCTGCACATTGTTCGCTTCAAAGCGAGTGAGTTAGCGCAAGTTGTAGACCAAATTAACCAAACCGGTTTTGGCTTAACTATGGGGATCCACAGCCGTAACGAGACAACTTACCGTTGGATCGAGAAACACATTCGTGTGGGTAACTGTTACATCAACCGTGACCAAGTGGGCGCTGTTGTTGGGGTTCAACCATTCGGCGGTCAAGGTTTGTCGGGTACTGGCCCTAAAGCGGGTGGTCCTCACTACCTATACCGCTTTACTGATGTTCATTTTTCTCAATCACAAGACAAGGCATAAGGAGCAGTATCATGGTTCATCAAGTGACAGGTTTTTCTGATGCTTTGCTAGCGTGGGAACAATGGAATCTTACCGACTTTGATTATAAGAGTGCTCAGGTACTTTCATTTAAGTCAGAGATCGAAAGCCAATCTGCACCTTTGGCAGCAGTAGCGACTTATCATCTAGAGCAAGCGTCAGCATTACTTGCAGAACACCACCTTATGCCAGGTCCTACGGGCGAAACCAACGAGTTGTATGCTGCAGGTCGTGGTGTGGCTTTGGTGATTGTTGATGATTGCGAAGAGAAAGTGCCAGCACTGCAAACCGCAATGGCAATGATTACTGCTGCATTATTGGCTGGGAACAGCGTTCAGTTGTGCAGTGATGATGTGCAGTTCAACACCTTAATTGCCGATGCGGCAAAACAAGCGAATCTGCCAACTAACTTGGTGCAAGTTGCCTCGTATGACGCTGCACAACAGCTGCTGTCTTGCGATGTACGAAGCGTAGGTTATGTAGGTAACTCAAAATCTGCACAAGCTATCAATTTACAGCTTGCTAAGCGTGACGGTGCAATCGTTGGTTTAGTAGCTGAAACGGATCTTACGGCAATGAATGTTGCTAACGATCCACACTTATCGCTGCGTTTTATTACTGAGCGTACGCGAACTATAAATATAACAGCCGTGGGTGGTAACGCGACCTTGCTCGAACTGGGAAGCGAAGCTCACTAACCTTCAGTAAAACGGGCTTTGAGATTCCTTAAAGCCCTATATCTCCTAACTAAATGATTAACCTTTTCTCTCATGGCGAGATTAATCCATATAGTCAGGCATGGAAGGCATTCTACAAAATGAGGACTATCAAATGATAGAAAACAGCTTTGCAATAACGACGACGTTTATTGCGTATCTAATTATGATGCTAGCAATCGGTGTTATTGCTTACAAACGTACATCTAACTCAACTGACTACTTCCTAGGTGGTCGTTCGTTAGGCCCATGGCCTGCTGCACTTTCTGCTGGTGCATCAGACATGAGTGGTTGGCTGCTACTTGGCCTACCAGGTTACGCTTACGCTGCTGGCTTTGAAGCATTCTGGCTTGCTGGTGGACTACTTGTTGGTACTTGGGCGAACTGGCTAATCAGTGCTAAACGTCTACGTACTTACAGCATTACAACAGAATCACTGACGTTGCCTGAGTTCCTATCTCGTCGTTTCAATGATAACTCGAAGTTGATTCAAACGATCTCTGCTTTCTTTATCCTTTTATTCTTCCTTTTCTACACAAGTTCAGGCTTAGTAGCAGGTGGTAAATTGTTTGAAACGGTATTCGGTCTAGATTATACAACAGCAGTTATTATCGGCACGGTATGTGTGGTTTCGTATACCCTGTTTGGTGGCTTCCTTGCGGTATCTTGGACTGACTT
The DNA here is from genome assembly GCF_024347655.1 of Vibrio toranzoniae. Taxonomy (NCBI): domain Bacteria; kingdom Pseudomonadati; phylum Pseudomonadota; class Gammaproteobacteria; order Vibrionales; family Vibrionaceae; genus Vibrio; species Vibrio toranzoniae. The sequence goes on from NZ_AP025515.1 coordinate 905,269, forward strand.
GGTTCAAGGTCTGTTGATGTCTGCTGCGCTATTGATTGTACCAATCGCAGCTATGAACGGTGGCCTTGGTCAGCTATCTACTGACCTTCATAACATCAACCCAGAGCTACTAACGCTATGGAATGATGCGAAAGGTGAGCCTCTTTCTGCTATCGCGATCATCTCGCTAGCGGCATGGGGTCTAGGTTACTTTGGTCAGCCACACATCCTTGCTCGTTTCAAAGCAACGCGTAGCAATAAAGACCTAACAACAGCGCGTCGTATCGCTGTGATATGGACTGCACTGTCTATGATTGGTGCTATGTTGGTGGGCCTTGTTGGTTTAGTTTACGTGACTAACTCTGGCGCGCCTAAGCTAGAGGATGGCGAGAAGATCTTCATGCTTCTTGTGAACGCGATGTTCCACCCAGTAATCGCAGGTATCCTACTGGCTGCAATCCTAGCGGCAATCATGAGTACTGCGGATTCACAGCTTCTTGTTTCTTCATCTGCAATGGCAGAAGATCTGTACAAGCAAGTACTTAAGAAAGATGCGACGTCTGAAGAGATCGTTCGTGTAGGTCGCTTCGCGGTAATCCTAATCTCTCTTATTGCACTTGCGCTAGCAATGACACCAGACAGTTCAGTACTTGGCCTTGTGTCTTATGCATGGGCTGGTTTTGGTGCGGCATTCGGTCCTGCTATCGTATTGAGCCTGTATTGGTCTCGTATGAACCGCAACGGCGCTCTAGCGGGTATCGTGGTTGGTGGTGTGACGATTGTACTTTGGAAACAGTTCACGGGCGGTTGGTTCGATGTTTACGAAATCGTACCGGGCATCATCCTATCGACTATCTCTATCGTTATCGTGAGTCTAATTACTGGCGAGCCAGAAGAGCAAGTTAAGAAGCAACACGCTGAGTTCGAGAAAAACCTTGTTGAACTAGACTAATCGTCTGAACTGAGGTTTTCAGCTAAGTCATAGGGCTGGATGCTCACTAGCTCAATGATGACAAGAGTTTACATTGTAAACCCTAGAATAGAGTCACTTCGGTGGCTCTATTTTTTTGTCTATTTTCTAATGCTTTGGGTTCTTACGGGTCAATATTAGATGAAGACAATACCTTTTATCGAGCTTAGCGTGATTAGAAGCTGGTGAGAGCGTTCAGCGCGTTGGGAAGTGAGATAGTCGTCATTGTATGTTTGATGCATGTTGTTTATCGGGACAGTTATTTGAGGGTTTTACAATGTAAATTGACGATACTCAAATGTGGGGGACTGATATTAGTGACGTTTGATGTCAAAAATATAATAGAAAAATGACTGTTTTTTGAACTTGGCGCCCACTTTTGTAATTAGCTCCGTGAATTGTGGAACCTAATTGGACATGATGTGTCAATTGTCAGTAACTACTAAAGACCTATAGGACAAAGGTATGCCTGATCTCTATTGCAAAGGATGTAAAAAAACAACACCACATAAGTCGGTAATGAAACGTTGTGAATCAGAGCCTGAGACCGCTTCTGGTCGTATGATGCAATGGACGTCAAAACTATTTAGTGGCAACCTTCACTATAATATGGAAACTCAGCACTTCTGCCGCACGTGCAATTGCCGATGTGAAACTGGAAGCACAGCTCACCGAGTTGGTCTCGCTAACGTATAGTAAGTGTTTACTAACCTAGAAAAAACCTCCGTTAGGGAGGTTTTTTTGTTTTCTATGTCGTTTTGAATGCAAGTTCTGCTTCAATGCTCTTGTCATCATTTTTCACTTTCCTTCCACAATTTGAGTACTCGATTTATTAGTGCCTGAGTAACATGTTTTGATTCTGCCCATGAGCTAATACAGTACGGTTTGTACGCGATTTTTTGTGTTTTAATCATGGAATTATCCCTGACCTTTGCTCATTCTATTATTCACTTTGGTATTTTCCCTTCTTTCTTTTCTGGCTCAATTTATGTGTTAATCGGGTCATGGCTATATTAGTTTGTTAATAACTTAAGGTTGACAAGGGTTACTATCATTTTTCGGGTATTTACATTTTCCCTGAATGTTGTTGATGTATTTAGTTTTTAAATGTGTGAGCCGGGTTTTGCCCGATTGCTCTTAGTATGGAATATACTGAGCCGAATTTAGAATGTTTAAGGAATGTTATGTCTCAGCATCAACTTGATCGTATCGATAAAGAGATACTAAGAATTCTGCATATAAAAGGGCGTCTGCCAGTTGTTGAATTAGCGAAACAGGTAAACCTAACAACTTCTCCTTGCTCCGATAGACTGAAACGACTGGAAAAAGAGCGTTACATAACGGGTTATCACGCTGAATTGTGCTCAGAAAAGTTGGGGCTTGATGTACAAGTCTTTATCCATATCCGTCTCGATCAAACCAGTTTTTCGATTTTTGATAAATTTGCCCAAGCGGTTGAGTTGATGCCTGAGGTGGAAGAGTGTTATTCATTGTCTGGTGACTTTGACACCATGATCAAGGTTCGAGTTAAAGATATGAAGGCATACCAAGCGTTTATGGCAACCAAACTAGGTACCTTGCCAGGCGTTATTCAGACGCGTAGTGAAGTCGTGATTGAAGAGCATAAAAAGGGTTTTGGTGTAAACCCTGAGTTGTTGGCAACTTTGAAGTAGAGCGACGTCTTCGCGGCTTCGTAGCTAAAGTGGGTGTTGATTGGATATAAAAATGGAAGCTGATGAGCTTCCATTTTTTGTTGGGTGCCAGAAAAAAGCAACCAGATAAACTGAGAACGAGCAGTCTAAAGGGTAATCGCCGCAGAAATTAAACCGATTATACCGCCGAACACACCACCCCAAACGACTAACCAGCCAAGGTGTTTCTTGATCATGGTTTGAACCATCTCTTTAACAAGTTTTGGTGTTAGTTCATTTAAACGCTGATCGATTATCGCTTCAATGTTCTCTTTGATTTCATCCATCATGGCAGGCGATTCAAGTTCATCTTTAATGGCATTTTTTACAGAATCACTCTTGCTGATTTCAATCACAGATTCTTGCATCTTCTCCACAAATGGCGCTTTCATCGGCTGTAGTGCTTCTGTGCCACCAACCATTGCCAACATGCCACCAAACTGTGAGTTCTCGATTACATGAACCAGTGAATCGAACGCAGGATTAAAGTCGATCTTCTTAATCACTGGCTCTAGGTTGAGCGATTTGCCGGTCATCTCACTGCTAAGGAAGCGGTCGATGTTACTTTCAGTAAAGAACTGTTCCATCATCAGTTGCTTAATGGCTGCCTTGAACTCTTCAAAACGTGCTGGAATGACGCCAGAGCCATATAGGCCAGGTACTTTTTCGAACAACATATGGATCGCAAGCCAGTTGGTGATGGCGCCTGAAAATGCAAATAGGCCTGCATAAAGCAAGTATTGGTTTGCTGTCGCATAGCCGCCAGCAAGCAGTGCTAACGCAAGCACGTTAGTTAAGACACTTTTGTTCATGGTTGATCTCTAGAGTGAGTATTGCGCGCATTTTAAGAAAAAAACGCCAAGAAAAAAACCAAAAGGATCAATCTAGTGGTGGAAAGGAAAATACAGAGCGTCGAATGACTAATATAAAAAAGGCTAGCCTTCCCCCGAAGTCTAGCCTTATTCCAGAACGCGCAAGCGAAGCGCCTTTGATGTTAATCTCATTATATAGTTACGAAATAACATTCTGCTACGTGTAATTCACTCGTTAATTAACAAATTGATGTGAAATACGCCGCATAACTTAAAATAGCACATGAATTAAGCGTTTGATGTTTGGTCAAGATCATCGGCAATGAAGCCTCCCGTTTGGTGACTCCACAGCTGTGCATAGATACCATTGTGGAGAATGAGCTCTTGGTGAGTGCCTTCCTCAACGATTTTACCTTCATCGAGTACGATTAGGCGATCCATCGCAGCGATGGTCGACAAACGGTGTGCAATCGCAATCACTGTCTTACCTTCCATTAGTTCAATCAAACTTTCCTGAATGGCTGCTTCGACTTCTGAATCGAGTGCTGATGTTGCTTCATCAAGAACAAGCAGTGGAGCATTCTTCAGCAGTACGCGAGAGATAGCGACACGTTGACGTTGACCTCCCGAAAGCTTAACACCACGCTCACCTACTTGCGCATCGTAACCAACATTACCAAATGGGTCAGTGAGTGTTTCGATAAACTCATGCGCGTGCGCCTGTTTAGTGGCTGCGTAAACTTCTTCATCCGATGCTTCAGGTCGACCGTAAAGAATGTTGTCTTTGATCGAGCGGTGAAGCAGTGAAGTATCTTGAGTCACCATACCGATGTTGCTACGTAGAGAGTCTTGCGTGACCGCTGATATCTCTTGGTCATCAATCAGAATTCTGCCGCTTTCTACATCGTGGAAACGTAGCAGCAAGTTAACCAAGGTTGATTTACCCGCACCTGAACGGCCTACCAAGCCCACTTTTTCACCCGGCTTGATGTTGAGATTAAGGTTGTTGATCACGCCCTTGTTCTCGCCATAGTTAAAGCTTACGTTGTCGAAGTTGATACCGCCTTGTGGAACCTTAAGAGGCTCAGCGTCTTTCTTGTCTTCGATAGCAATGGGCTTAGACAGCGTTTTAATGCCATCAATCACAGTTCCTAGGTTTTCAAACAGGCCGCCGATTTCCCACATGATCCATTTCGACATGCCGTTAATACGCAGAGCTAAGCTGACTGCAATCGCAATCGCACCCACGGTGATCGCGTTATCTAGCCACAAGTAGATAGAGATCCCCGCAATGCTGAACACCAGTAAGTAGTTAGCAAACTCAACCAATATGTTGAAACCTGTTACCAAGCGCATCTGTCGATGTACGGTGTCTAAGAAGCTCTCCATGCCTTCTTCGGCGTATTCGGTTTCTCTTTTGCTGTGTGAGAACAGTTTGACGGTTGCGATATTGGTGTAGCTATCGACGATACGGCCCGTCATCAGCGATCGAGCATCGGCTTGTTCTGAAGATACGTCTTTAAGTTTTGGCACGAAATGTAGTTGAATGCCGACGTAAATAAATAACCAAATCAACATCGGTGCCATTAAGCGCCAGTCTGATTCTGCGAGCATGAATAACATCGCCGTGAAGTACACGGTCACGTAGACGAATACGTCAACCATTTTGGTCACTGTTTCACGCACCGCAAGCGATGTTTGCATGACTTTGGTGGCTACACGCCCGGCGAAATCATCTTGATAGAACGATAAGCTTTGTTTCAAAAGGTAGCGGTGTGCTAGCCAACGAATAGACATTGGATAGTTGCCCAACAGGGTTTGGTGAAGCAATAGCGAGTACACACTGATTAATATCGGCATCGCAACCAGCAGTAGTATCCCCAATCCTACCAGCGTTGATTTATTGTCGGCCAAGAAAGTATCGGGATTGCTTGTTGATAGCCAGTCAACCAATTGTCCCATGTAACCAAATAGTGCGACTTCGATTATCGCGATGGTCATGGTCATCAACCCGAGTAAGATCAACGGTTTTTCAAAGCCCCGAGTGTAATGGCGACAGAATGCTAGTATTCCAGTGGGGGGTTGTATTGGCTCTCCCTTTGGAAAGGCTTCGGTAAAGCCTTCAAATTTCTTGTACATAAATTTCCTTTTATAAGCCACTGCATCACGATGTGCAGTTATGTTTTTATAAGTACGATTTGAGTTCTATAAGCGTTAGCGTTACGTCGTTCGAGGGGTTTTGTTTGAAGAAAACGTAAAGAGTGCTTTTAAATACATCTATTTTAGATTGAATTAGACAGGAAAAAATTAAGCTTATTTCAAACGTAATTGATTGTTATGCAACGGTGATAATCCTAACGTTAAATGGATTAAATTGTAATCAAAACTCGTGGTTAGCTAAAAAGTGAAGTAAGAATATTTATTCAACAAGTTCCTTAACTGATATGCACGCAGTTGGTTCTTTCTGGCGTGCTGTTATATCACAGTAAAAATCACGGAATAATTTAAGTTATGCAGTTATTGTGTGGGATAAATATTCAAATCATTATTATTTTCAGTGAATCTTGTTGTAACAAGTTGTTTACACTTCTGAGGTAAATAAAAGATAGGGATGGTTGAGATGTTAAACCTACACAAGAAATCACTGCGTATTACTAATGTTCAAAACGCCAATTGCGTTGTTATGGTTCCGCCAAAAGAATTTCGATTTAACGAAGAAACTGCACGTGATAATGAGTTTCAGCACAGAGTTAACTTGACCGAACCTGAGATTAAGCTAGAGACGATGGCTGAATTTAAGGCGATGGTGGCCTCGTTGCGTAAAGAAGGTGTGCAAGTTGTAGAGTTTGATTACCCCGAGTTAGGGGTAGAAACACCTGATGCTGTTTTTCCAAATAATTGGTTCAGCACTTGTGGCGATGGTAGTTTGTTCACTTTCCCTATGGCGTGCGAAAACCGTCAGCATGAAGTAAAGCCACACGCCTTAATTGAAGCGCTAGAAGCCTCAGGTCGTATTGTTAATCATAATGAGTCGCTAGAGTCTTATGTTGCACAGGGCTCTTATTTAGAGAGTACTGGCGTTATGGTTATCGATCATATTAATAAGACGATCTACGCTGCGCTTTCTCAGCGTTGCGACCGTGAAGTGTTAGAAGATTACGCTAAGCGTATTGGTTACTCTCGCGTGGTCTCATTTCAAACGGCACTACCGTCTGGTCAGCCGATTTATCACACTAATGTGATGATGGCGATCGGTGATAATTTCTGTGTGATTTGCGATGAAGTGATTCCTGAATTTGAGCGTCGCTTTGTTGTGAAGTCACTTGCTAAAGATAAACAGGTTATCTCTATTTCCATAGATCAGATGAATCGGTTCTGTGGCAACATCCTGCAGTTGGAGACCGTGAATGGCGATAAGGTAATCGCAATGTCTCAATCGGCATATGATGCTTTTTCTCCAGCGCAATTAACTCAGCTTGCAACGCATGGGAAGCTGTTGCCATTTAACGTAAAAACCATCGAAGACATCGGTGGTGGTTCCGTTCGTTGTATGTTGGGTGAGGTGTTCTTACCAACGCGAATTAATCGCTTATAACACGCCATCGGTCTTTGATAACAGCCGTTTAGTACCATTCTATTCGTAGAGTGGTATTTTTGTCTTTAGCCTTGAAGGCAAGTGTTCATTAGGCGCTCGTGAAAGCTCTGTGCTCGATAAATTGAGCAGATAGCGTGACCACTTCCTTGGAATACACAAGTGCAGTGTGATTGAGCTTGAGGGCGCAGGTGTCAGTCGCGCCTCTTAGGTTCGCGTCTTCCAGTGTGACCGTACCGTCACCTGGGTTTCTGCCTAATACAATACGTCCGACTCCGGTATCGTAGGTGCCAGTGATAACCCCAATCGGTACATCGATATCGTAATCACCCAAACCATCACTTAAGATTATTTCACTCGAACCAAAGATAAATCCAAGCCCATGATTCGACAGTGTCTTAGCGATGGTTGCTCCATTGTGCGGGGTGCCCGCAGTGATGATGCAGGTGTCAGAGAACTTGGGTTGATAGAATTTAAAGTAGTGGCGAATAAGTAAACCACCAAGTGAGTGACCAAAAAAGTAAACTTCATCGTGTTCATCAAAACGAGCGTTTACAAAGCGACTGAGGCGCTTAGCGGCAGAAGGAAAACGTAAAGAGTTGTAGGAAAACTTGTGCGTTATAAAGCCACGCTTTTTAAAACTCTTATCAAGATACTGCATGATCAACGCAGGCATATACAGACCATGAATTAAAACTATATGTTTGTTTTTATTATTCATTTTTGTCCTCCGTCTGATGATGCCTTCCAGTATATTGAGTCACCAATTTAAACTCAATAAAACTTATTGTGAATGAGAGACAATTGACGATCATAAAGCGTGAGTTCTTTTGAATGGTAAAGTTAGCAGAAAGTGAATGACTTTTAATTGAAAGAGGGATAACTATTTTAGCCCTCTTTCTGAGTCTATTGATGATGCTCCACAAGGGGGAACTTTACTTTTGTGTGTCTTCAGTTTTCACAAGAGTAGTGTGGATAGCTTCATTTTTAAGTTCCGGTTCGACTAAAACCTTGATCACGCCTTTTTGTAGGATCAGGTTATTAGGGTAGGTGATGATGTTGCCCGAACTGTGTCGGAGAATCACGTGGAACATGGTGATATCGATGATCACGCCGCTGATGTCTTCGTCTTTCTCTGCGACTTTTACTTTGTCACCAATACGATACGGGAACACAAAGAATATCAGTACGCTGGCTGTGAGGTTACTTAAAATTGACCACTGTGCAAACAACGCGACACCGAGCACCGCAAATATGGAGGATAAAAACAGGGAGATGTCGCCAAAACCTAAGTTTAGAATAATAGTAAAAATAGCGGTGAAGAGTAGAAACAGAGTGATATTGAAACATTTAAGCACGGACTGTTTACGCTTCAATGCGACACGCTTATTTTTTGCTAGTGCTTCGATCCAATTCTGACCTAAGCGTTTTATCACCCAATACAAAACGATAAGAAGTAAGCCTAAACCTGCTTGTTTAAACCACATATTTGATTGTAAATACTCAACCATTAAATAAACCTCAATTTTCTCAAAATAACGACTTCTATCGCCACGGTCATGAGCAACCCAACACAAAACAGTGGGAATGCCACTGGGTTCTCTGTTCCTGGGATACCGGCAATATTGACTCCGAGTAAACCGGTGAAGAAACCAGCTGGGAGGAAAATACCTGCAATGATTGAAAATAGGTATGTATTTCTATTCATTTTTTCAGCTTGATGCTGACTTCGGCTAGCAAAAAATACATTAATCTGATCGATGTAAAACTCAATCGATTCATTAATTCTCAGCATGGTGTCGAGGCTGTTTTTTATATGGCTGTTGTGTTTGTTGAGAGGAGTCGGTAGTTCATTCATTAAATCTTCGAAGACGTATTTCTGTGGTTTCAAATAACGTCTTAATTTGAGTAGCCTTGAATGCAGAGCGTTGATGGATTTTATATCGATATGGGAGTCAGACTCCAGATCGTCAATCAGTTGTTCTACAGGCGTTAAGAAGTTCGAAATGTAGTGGTTTATTCCACGTATCATTCCAAGTAAAACATCTGGCAGTGATGTTGGGCCTTGGTTTTGTTTAAGGTCGGAGAGTAAATTGCTGACTGCTTTCGAAGGGACTTTGCGCGTTGATATTAAGGTGCCTTTGTACCATAAGATGCGCAGGCTCAGCATATCATCGGGATTAGCACCTTCGTTTAGGTTAATGCCTCGTAGGATGATTAAAAAGCAATCATGGCCAAACTGTTCAAATCGAGGACGAGTGTCATCTGCGAGCAGGGAATCCACAATAGCGTTCGAAACTGTATTATTTTGAAGCCATTCTCGTAACCCTTCAGCATCTCTTTGGCAGTGATACCAAGTCGCTTGTTCGAATGGTTCAGGGGTGGTGTTGTGTTCATGTGCCACTCCCTCTGAAAATTGCCAGCTTGAAATTATGAAAGCGTCCATTCGTCGATCCTTAATGATATGAGGTATATCGAAATGACGGTGCCATTTAAGGCGCCATACTGAGCACGGTTTAATGAGGTTAGTTTGTTTTTGTGAGTAGTATGGACTCGCTTTGTTTTCTCGAACAAATGTAGCTCATTGTTTAGTCATTATAAATTAGCATTAGAGTACAGCGTTAGCGATGGATAAAAGAGAAAAAACTGAGGTATTTTCTTTGTACGCAGGAGATAAATCGATGACAGTAAGTCGCTTTTTACCATCACTAACATAACGACAAGCACAAGCTTAACGACACGAGATATTCAGTCAGGTTAAATACACACTCTCTAACATTCAGTCTAGTCTGTTATGGCGAAAGCTCTAATTGGATCTGTGTCACTTCAGAGCGTTAGCGTTTCAGAGTGTTGAAGTTAGTTTATTAGAGATGGCTGGTTATGCGATAGGTTGAGAGGTTTGAATGATGAAATTGACTACTGGGGTGAGAACGGTACAAATTCACTCTACTGAGTGACCTTCATGACAAGGTGGAACAGCAAAGTGAATGAGTATGTTTAGCTTATTCTATGTGACTCAATCACATTAGAAGTTGTATGAACCACCGAAGCTAATGCTGTTGAAGGCAAGTGTTTTGTCTTCCTTCTTAGAGCCGTAGTCGTTCTCAACACTAACTGCATCTGCTTGCGAAATTAGGCGCAGTGTTAAATGTTCAATCGGCGTGTATTCAACACCAACACCAAAGTGGAAGCCAGTACCACTGTCGTCATCGTAACCAGCACTCTTGTTTGCGTTTAGGTCAACAGAACTTAAACCAGCCAATACGAATGGGCGGATTGTGTTGTCGAATGTGTAACCGATGTTTGCGGATGCAGAGATAGATGTCGGTGACAATTTAGCCGCCCCCTTTTTGTAGTTTGCGTAATCGTTGTAGCCAAGTTCAACACCAACGATACGGTTGAATTGGTAACCGCCGTATAGGTTGTAGCCCATGCCGTCTGAATCTAAACTACCTTGACCATCTGTATCAGAACCTTGGTAGAGGCTAAGTCCGCCCCCAATGTACGCACCACCGTCAGTGCCTGCTGCTAAAGCTGGAAGAGAAACCGCGCTGATTAACCCTAGTGCCAATGCTGATTTCGTTATCTTGTTCATCTTTGTTACTCACTCTGTCATGTTTTTAAATGTGATTGTCGGTCACTGTCAATTTTTAATACTTGTTGTTTTTGGCTACTCGGCCGTTGTTGAATATTATCCCTGAATCTTTTGCTCATTACTGTATGGCTTTGTAAGTTGAATCGTTACATAGTGGGTGGTTTACACATCGAGTTGCTTATATGAGCCAGCCAGATTATGACAAGGAGAAAAAGATGTTAACGAGACAGAAGACGGGTTTGGTGGTTGTGGATGTGCAAGGCAAACTCGCACGCCTTGTTGATGAGAGCGATACCCTGATTTCTAATTGTGGAAAGATGATTGAAGGAGCACAGGTTTTAGGTCTTCCTATTGTGAGCTTGGAGCAGAACCCAGAGAAGTTGGGGGCTACCGTTAGTGAGTTGAATGACTTGTTGGGCGAAGCTAAGCCGATACCAAAATTTACGTTCAACGCGTGTAACGAGCCCAAGTTTGTTGAGGCAGTGCAAGCCAAGGATGTGGATACGTGGTTGGTGTGTGGCATAGAGGCTCATATCTGTGTTTATCAAACCGCCATTGGTTTGCTGGATCTTGGGTACAAGGTTCAGGTAGTTGGTGACTGTGTTAGTTCACGAACCGCGCTTAATAAGAAGTTGGCTATCCGAAGATTGGCTGGCTCTGGTGTTCTAATCACAGGATTGGAAATGAGCTTATACGAGCTAGTGAAAGACTGCCGCGCCTCTGAGTTCAAGCAAGTCCTATCCTTGATTCGTTAATCATTCTCTTAAAGCCGCTGATTTGAATAATCTAATCATGTTTATCAGAGGAGCAAGTTAGACAACACATCGGTGATTGGGTATTTAAAAACTTAATGGCTGATGTGTGTCAGACGTAGGGTGTCAAGTTTTCAGTGCCAGCGGAACAACAAGCGAGTGCGCTACCCGTCTCTTTATAACCGATCTATTAATAAAAATATTATGTGATTTACCTCTCACTTATTTACTTAGCGCGCTAAGTAAAGTAAAGTGGTTAGCACGCTAAGTAATTGAGGTTTTCATCATGGTTCAAGACACCCACAGTCTTAAAGATCTTTCTCTGGCCGAGCAACTTGCTCGCGTTTCTCGTCTATGGAAAATGGTCGCTGACCGTGAACTCGCACCGCTTGGTCTTACGCACCCACGTTGGACGGCGCTATGGAAACTGCAACGCCTCGGTGACAACGTGAGCCAGAAAAAACTCTCGGAAGCGCTCGAGATTGAATTGCCATCATTAATGAGAACGTTGAATCAATTAGAACAGCAATCGCTCATCACTCGACACTGCTGTGCTAGTGACAAACGTGCTCGAATTGTGGGTCTTACCGATGACGGTAAGTCGTTAATCAAGAAAATGGAAGCTCGCATTATTCAAGTACGTCGCCAGTTGCTCAATAGTATTGATGATGACGAGATGAAAAAGCTCTCTTTCATTCTTGAACAAATTACCCATAACGCCCTTGATGCTCTTAGCGAAAAGTCAGAAACCACACAATAAAAGAGAAGTTACTATCTATGACCCCCGACGAAACATTCGCGCGCTGGATTAAATTTTCCTGTTTCGGATTTGTTCTTGTTTTTGCATATTTTCTTGTTGCTGATCTCACCATGCCATTAACGCCTCAAGCAATGGCAACCCGTGTCGTAACTAAAGTTGCACCTCAAGTCAGTGGACAAATTACCCACGTATATGTGAAAAACAACCAAGCTATCCATCAAGGAGATCTCCTATTTGAAATTAACCCAGCGTTTTATCAGCTTGCGGTTGAACAAGCTCAATTAAACCTTAAACAAGTTATCCAAAATAATGAGCAGCTTGACGCATCCATTGCTGCTGCCGAAGCGGATCTAAAAGCCAGTGGTATTCTTGCAAGCCAAAAAAACCGTGAAGCAGAACGATTAAATGCGCTTTTCTCACGTCATGGTACTTCTCAAAAGTTACGCGATGACGCTCATAGCTCCGCCGTGGCGGCTAAAGCGAATGTTGCTGCTGCGAAAGCACGTTTGAAAGAGTTACAAGTGAGTCGTGGTGAAATCGACGATAGTAATGTCAGTATTCGTGTAGCTCAAAATCAATTAGAAAAAGCCAAGCTCAATCTTTCTTATACACAAGTGGTTTCAGATCACGATGGTGTGATAACGAACTTACAGTTGAAAGCCGGTACCTATGCCAGTGCGGGTAGCCCATTGATTGCGCTAGTTTCAGATAACGTTGATGTTATCGCAGATTTTCGCGAAAAAAGTCTGCGTCACTTTTCAATCGATAGTCACGCCTTGATCGCGTTCGACAGCAAACCTGGACATGTCTTTAACGCACAAGTGAGCACTCTGGATGCGGGGGTCAGTGCGGGTCAATTTGCAGCCGACGGTAGTCTTGCAACACCAACAGGCTCTAATCGCTGGGTGCGGGATGCACAACGAATGCGTGTACATTTAGACATCGACAATGAACTCGTTAAGCAACTTCCATCTGGAGCCCGAGCTACGGTTCAATTGATCCCTAACAATGCGGTATTTGCATGGCTTGCGAAAGTACAGATTCGTTTCCTCAGTGTTTTACACTACGTTTACTGATCGGGAGGTGGCATGAAATTATGGGATCACCCGTTATCTGGAAATGATTTTCGACAATGCCTACGTATTGCCACTGGCGCTACTTTAGGCTTTACCATCAGCAAGCTGTTTGGTTGGGATAACGGCGTATTTTTTACCGTTACGCCAATGTTGTTATTGGGTATGGTACCTGTGATGAGCGCACACGCTGCGCGTCAATTGTTTGCATCTGCCATCGTTTGTGGGCTGGAAGTTGGTATTATTGGTGGGTTATTAATCAGTCACCCCGGCATGATGACGATGGTGGCTTTTGTACTATTTCTGATAAAGTTTGCCTGCATGTCAAAAGGCAGCTTATTTTTGTTTGGTGCAAACAGCATCATCAGTTTGAGCATTATGCTGCACTTTGCCAGTTACCCAAGCATCGACTTAAACAACCTTATTTTTACCAACTTACTTGCCTGCGTGCTATCCGTTATCATTGCTTATTTAATGATGTTTGTAATTCCAGATGTGGAACCCCGTCAGCCACCGCCGAGGCCAACCGAAGCAAAGAAAAGTCACCGCATGCGTCACGAAGCCTTAATGGGCGCCAGTATCGCTACGCTTTCGTTTATTGTGTTCCAAGTCTTTGATCTGCAGGACTCAATGTCAGCACAGGTCACGACGATATTGCTGCTTTTTCCAATGAACTGGAATGGCGCATTGGGTTATGCTCGCAAGCGTGCGATGGGGACATTGTTTGGTGTGACTTTTGGCTTAGCCAGTCAAATTCTTTTGTATGACTGGTCAGATTTACTGTTATTTGTGGTTCCACTTTTGTGGATAGGGGCAATGATTTTTGGCTACATGCATGTGAAGGAGTCGAGTGGTTCAGGAACAGGGTTTGGTGGACTGACAACCATCGGCATTTTATTCGGCCAGTACCTCACTCCTGGCGGTGACCTTATCTATAGTGCTTTATATCGTATCAGCAGTATCTTGTTTGCTATTGTCGTGACGTTATTGATCACTTATTTTATTCATCGCTTGTTGAACCGCTTTCCAGCGACTCGATTTAGCCATGAAACCGCTTAATTTATCTCAATATCTCATATTCTGCCTACCCTCTGTCGTGGTGTAATTTAACTTCCCCACTGATACGTGACCTAACCATTCGTGCGACTGGTCTTAAGTTTTATGGCGAAGGGGAGTGGAAAGTAAACAAACGATACAAATGGAAGTGTAGCGTCTGGTGAAAGCGGCATATATCAGTCGATACACGCACTCATTCAATGATCGCGACAGAGCTGAGCTATCAAAAGTCATCGATGCAGAAGTGCTCCTTACTGATTTATGTAAACATATCTAAGTATCATTGAGGAGTACCACTCCTTTGAAGAGGTCTATTTGAACAATCTAATCGTATTTACCGGTGGCCCGGGATCGGGCAAAACTTCAGTTATCGACGCTTTGAAAAGCCAGGGCTATCGCTGCGCACCAGAAGTTGGGCGTAAAGTGATTCAGCATCAAGTCGAGAAACAAGGGATCGCCTTACCATGGTTAGACAAAGTGGCATTTCGCGATGAAATGGTGCGAGAAGAGTTAGCCAATTATCAAACGTTCGAATCGAGTGAACAGCTTGTCTTCTTTGATAGAAGCATCGTGGATTCATACGGTTACAGCTTGTTAGAAACGTTGCCTATTCCAGAGTCCTTGCTGAATAGCTGTAATGAGCTCGCATACAACAGCAAGGTATTTATCTTCCCGCCTTGGGAGGCGATTTTCATCAATGACCAAGAGCGCAAGCAAGATTTCGATGAAGCGATCGCCACTTACGAAAAGATGGTGGCAGCCTATACCCAGTTTGGTTATAAGTTGGTGGAAGTGCCTAAATTATCTGTTGAGGAGCGAGTCGAGTTTATCTTAGCTTCAATCAACTCAGGCGAGTGAGTTCCGGCAAAACAACAATGAAAAAAGCCCCGCAATATCGACTCGATTGAGTTAATACTACGGGACTTTCCTATTCAGATTCAATTTTGATTTAGCTGCGACAAGATTGGCTTCGGTAACGTTTAGTCACCGAGAGGCTGTCGGTCGCCACCACCTCGGTGGGAGTCTAAAGCAACCTTCAAGCGGCGCAGTTTATCGCGCGAGCGGTTCTTGTGATTGACCGCCATGCCCATCGAAAGCACATCCACCAACGCCAGCATAGCGTAGCGAGACGCTGATGGCTTGTAGATGAAGTCGGTTTCCATGTGTTTGATTGGCAAAACAATATTCGCAACCTTTGCTAGTGGCGTGTCTTGCGGGGTAATCGCGATGACCTTAAGCCCGTATTGCTTCGCTAGTTCGGCGGTTTCGGTGATCACCGGCGTAAAGCCTGTCGCGGAAATCATCACCATGACGTCGTTGGCATCGGCCGTGGCGGCAACCATGCGTGACATTAAACCATCGTTGTACGACACCACTGGGTAACCTAAGCGAAACAGTCGATGTTGCAGTTCTTGAGAAGCGATGGTCGAGCCGCCACCCATGCCGATAGCAATGATCTGTCTGGCGTTGTGCAGCCAACTCACCGCGGTTTCAACGTCTTGCTCTTTGAACAGAGTGCGGTTGATGTCTAGGCTCTGCTTGATCGATTCGTAGATACCTTGATAGCCAGTTTGGTTAACCGGTTCGAGAATAAAGCGCTGGCCCACCGTTAGGGTTTGAGCAAGCTTGATCTTCATATCACGAACGTTGTTACAGCCAATCGCCTTAGCAAAACGGGTAATGGTAGCTTCACTGACTTGCGCGTTTTCAGCGAGTTCTGTAATGCTGGCTTTGGCGGCAAAATCAATGTCATCCATGATCAGCTTGGCAACTTTTTTCTCGGCATCACGAAGAGCGGGAAAACGCTCGGTTATCTGTGAAATGATATCTACTTCTAAACTCAAGAATCCTGATCCTTTGTTGATGGGGCTATGCCTTAGCCCCGTTAGTATATCTGAATGCTTCGCTGATTCTAGCTTATTGAAAAATCGAGCTAGAAGCAGGTCTCTACCCAGTTTGTTACCTGATAGTCGTCATCGCTGATAGCAATGTAACGCCACTTATCGAAGGTTAAACATGGGTGTGAGGTTGAGAACGCAATCATGTCGCCAACTTCAATCTCTGAAGAGCTGTCCGTTTCCACAAAAGTATGTTGATCCATCACGGCAGTAGCGGTCAGACCTTTCACAGATATATCTTCACCATTGCGATATCCGCGTTCAGCAATAGGTAATCCAGCATCAAAGGCCACATCACGTTTACCTAGCCCGATTACCAGTTTGGTTGGCTCTGGACGAGAGATAACATACGCCCATACCTCAAGTGCTGATTCTAAATCACCGCCCAATTCACACGCGTAGCCTTGGTTTACTTGGGCACGCTGCAATACCTTACTTTGGGCGTCTAGGTAGATCCCAGTATCGTGGATGGCATAGCAACCTGGGCGGATAATCGCTAAATAATCCGTTAGGTTCGCCAAGCATTCTGCCACCACGTCATACCAAGCCGAGCCAGCGCCAGTGATGATAGGTTGACCGGTAATTAAGCCATCTGATGCAAGGCTTTCGACCGAGGTCAGCGCTTGGTTTAAGAAGGTACGAATGTCTTGCTCGGCATTGTCGCCATGAATCACACCCTCGTATACCTCAATACCCGCTAGCGAAAGCGCAGGCGTATCTTGGATAGTTTGCGCCAGCTCTAGAACTTCTTGAGGTGAACGACAACCACAACGGCCACCCGGAACACCAAACTCGATCAGTACTTTTAGCGTCTGCTTTTTGTTGGAGAAGTATTGGTTGAGTTGCTGCACGTTGACTGACGAATCCACACAACAATAGAAATCAACGTCGAACTCACTAATAAGCTGTTCGATGATCGCCATGTTAGTTTTTCCTACCAATTGGTTAGCCATGATGATTCTTTTTGCGCCTGCCATTGCTGCAATTTCTGCTTGTGCAGGTGTCGCAACGGTAATTCCCCAAGCGCCATTTTCTAGTTGTTGACGGAAGAAGTCAGGCGTCATTGATGTTTTGCCGTGTGGCGACAATTTAACCTGGTGATGATCGGCGAATGATTGCATCCAATTCAGGTTATTGGTCAACGCTGATTGTTTGATAATTGCTACCGGAAGCGAAATGTCTTCATCAACCAATCGATAAATACCGTTCTCAGATTGTGATATTGCTCTCCCTTTTTGGCCTTTTTCAGTCAAGATGAAACTATCTTTTTGATACTTTATAACATCTTTTTGTGCAGGGTTATGTTTCATTGCTGATTCCTAACATGGTTTAAGTGATTGTTATTTAATGTTTAAATATATCTGTAATACGCTTCGTGATAGAAACTATCACGCAAATTAAAATATTATGTGTGTTTTGTCACTGAAAATAATCGGCTGGATTTCTAATATAGCTCCATCAACAGAGTGGATTGAGAGAGTGAGAAATGTTGTTCGATACGATAATTAAAAATGTAGAGGTGTTTGATGGCACCGGCGAACAATCGTTTTGTGCCGATGTAGCAATCCGAGATGGAAAAATCGCCGAAATTGGCAAAATCGATCATGAAGATTGTAGCCAGTTGGTTGAGGGAGCAGGCTTAGCATTGGCTCCTGGATTCATCGATGTACACACACACGACGATACCAATGTAATTCGTTACCCAGACTGCCTACCTAAGATTAGCCAAGGTGTGACAACCGTGATTGTTGGCAACTGTGGCATCAGTGCATCGCCAACGGTTTTGGCGGGCGATCCACCTGACCCAATGAATCTATTAGGCGCGCAGGCTGATTTCAAATACCCAACCTTTGCCGCGTATGCACAAGCTGTAGAGCAAGCGCAACCCGCGGTGAACGTTGCAGCATTAGTCGGCCATACCACACTGCGTAATCAAGTGATGGACGACCTGCAACGCACCGCGAGCGAAGAAGAAATTGCAGCCATGCAAAACAACCTTGATTTAGCGATGGAGCAGGGTGCATTGGGTTTGAGCTCGGGCTTGGCTTACGCAAGCGCGAAACAAGCGAATGCCAACGAAGTAATGCAGTTAGCGAAAGTGCTTTCTAGTCACGGCGGCATCTATACCACACATATGCGTACCGAATTCGAAGAGATCTTAAGCGCGATGGAAGAAGCGTTTGAGACAGGACAATACGCGAAAGTGCCCGTTGTTATTTCTCACCTTAAATGTGCAGGGGCGGGCAACTGGGGCAGAACCGTTGAAGTACTTGATTTGATGGACAAGGTTTCAGAGCACCAAGATGTGTCTTGCGACTGCTACCCATACTCAGCGAGCTCTTCGACATTAGATTTGAAACAAGTGACCGACGATTTCGACATCTTCATCACTTGGTCTAAAGCAAAGCCAGAACATGCAGGCAAAACGCTTAAGCAGATTGCTGATGAGATGAACCTACCGTTGTTGGACACAGCAAAAGCGCTTCAACCAGCAGGTGCGGTTTACCACTGTATGGATGAGAACGACGTAAAGCGCGTATTGAAATACAAGCTGACCATGGTCGGTTCTGATGGTTTACCCAATGACCCGCATCCACACCCAAGATTATGGGGCACCTTCCCGAAAGTGTTGGGTCACTACTGCCGAGATGAAAAACTGTTCGCGCTGCCAGAAGCGATTCACAAAATGACCGGAATGTCTGCGAAGCGCTACAACCTCGCGGGAAGAGGTGAGATTCGCCAAGACGCATTTGCCGATTTAGTTTTATTTGATCCAAAGAATATTAAAGACACAGCAACATTTGAAAATCCTATTTCAGTTGCTGAGGGAATAGAAAGTGTATTTGTAAATGGTGAGTTAACTTACCAGCAAGGAAAAGTAACAAATAATCGTTCAGGCGTTTTTATTTACCGAAACTAGATTTTAATTATCAAATTAATTTTACGGTAAATATAAAAACGACGAATTAATTTAAATATATTGGAATAGAAACTGTTTTATCTATAAATAAGTGGAGTTAAGAAATGACTATTAAACGTTACGGTGTTGAAGGCGGTACAGGTACAGGCGGACAACATTTACCATTTGCACGTGCAACTGAAGCAGGTGGTTTCCTATACGTTTCTGGCCAGACACCGATGACAGATGGTGAAGTGGTTGAGGGTGGCATTGTTGACCAGTCTCGCCTAGCGATCCAAAACTGTGTCGATATCATGACTGAAGCGGGCTACGGCCTTGAAGACGTAATGCACGTAAAGGTTGTGCTAACAGATTCTCGTTACTTCCAATCTTTTAATAAGGTATTCAAAGAGTTCTTCGGTGCTAACCCACCGGCTCGTATCTGCATGGTTTGCGATCTAGTTGTAGACGTGAAGGTTGAAGTAGATGTGACTTGCTACCGCGCTGATCGCGTTTAGTCATAACCTACTCACAATTACCTATTTAGAGAGTATTAGGGGTTAGTCAACCCTGTTATTATCCTTTAATACTCTCACCCTACATTTATAAAAGTTACTTTAATTAAAATAGATAGAATCACTAAAGTAATTATATGAAATATAAAATGAATGAATCATAAATAAAGTTCAGGAATGAACTTAATATTTCACTGAGAGGTGTCAAATGAACAGCACACTTTTTCTTACAGGCTTCGGCGTGTACGTATTATTCTTAATCTGGTTAGGCTGGTTTGTCTCGCGTAATCAAAAATCTGGCGAAGATTTCTTATTAGGCGGCCGTGGCCTGCCATTATTCTTAGTACTGGGTACAACCGTCGCGACTATGGTCGGCACCGGTTCAAGTATGGGTGCGGTTGGCTTCGGCTACGCAAATGGCTGGGCGGGTGCTCTGTACGGAATTGGTGGTGCTGTGGGCATCCTATTACTTGCCCTTTGGTTTGCTCCGGTTCGTAAACTGAACTTCATGACCATGAGTGAAGAGCTGGCTTACTACGTAGGCGCCAACCGAACCGTGAAAAACGTGGTTGGCCTGCTTATCTTTATCGCATCAATCGGTTGGTTAGGTGCGCACATTCTAGGTGGCGGCATGTACCTAGCGTGGATTGCAGACATCGACCTTAACCTTGCGAAAATCATTATTGCTGCAGCTTTCACTATCTACGTTGTTATCGGTGGCTACACTGCGGTTGTATGGACCGATACCATTCAAGCAATCATCCTTTTTGCTGGCTTCATCCTAATGGCGGTTATGTCTGTTGATCACATTGGTGGCATGGGCAACCTTTATGCAGCGATGGACCCTGCTGCTACCAGTTTTTTAGCAATAGATAAACTGGGCATTCTGCCTGCTGTTTCTTTGTCTGTGGTTATCGGTGTGGGTGTACTGGCGACGCCTTCATTCCGCCAACGTATCTACTCTGGTAAAGATGTTTCAACTATCCGTCGCTCATTTGTGGCCTCGGGTGTGTTGTATCTTTTCTTCTCAATTATCCCTGCAATCATTGGTATGGCTGCACACGCCATCGACCCATCATTGGATAATCCGAACTACTCGTTCCCTTACGTAGCAGCAACGGTTCTTCCAGTTGGCGTAGGTATGATTGTTCTTATCGCGGGCCTATCTGCAACTATGTCGAGTGCAAGCTCAGATGCGATTGCTGGTGTGTCTATCCTACTGCGTGACGTGTACGTGATGTTCACAGGCCGCGTACCAAATAAAGAATCAATGCTGAACTACTCTCGCTTGGCTCTGATTGTGGTGATTGGTTTCGCACTACTGTTCGCGCTAACGTCAAACGACATCATTGGCTACATCACTAAGATGATTTCAACCGTTATGTCGGGCATGTTTGTGTGCGGTATGTTGGGTAAATTCTGGAAACGCTATAACTGGCAAGGTGCGCTGGCAACACTAGCGGGTGCTTCTGTGGCTTCATTCGTAGTCATGCTAAACGCTGATTACACAGCTTTCTGGGGCAACCCTGTGATTCCTTCATGTTTGTTTGCTCTAACGGCAGGTGTGGCTGTCAGCCTATGTACTCCGGCTAACCAAGTAACGCCTGAAATGGCAAAAGCGATTCTTGATGACGAGCGTGCTCTGATGGAGATGGAAATGTCAGACTCAGGTGTGCTTGAAGACGATGCGTCTTCTCAACGTCCTGCAAATCAAACAAGCTAATCTCAATGCTCCACAGCGAGTTAGTACAACAAAGTGAGTACGACAAACTGTGGAGTGGTTTAGTTCGTTTAGGCCCTGCTTAGCTGCGGGGTCTTTTCCCATTTATCTCTCTATTTTAGGATCGGCTATGCTTGAATCTTCTCATTTCAATATTGCTTTCTTTGGTGAATGTATGGTCGAAATCAGCGGCTCCCCATTAACCAAAAAGTTTGGCGGTGACACGCTTAATACCGCCCTTTACCTTTCTCGCTTAACTCAGCATCAAAACCTCTCTGTGCACTACGCGACAGGGCTTGGTAGCGATGAACTGTCTCAGAACATGGTTGATAACTGGCAGGTAGAAGGTATTCAAACCAACTTCGTCGAACGCATCCCAAACAAGTTGCCCGGCTTGTACATGGTCGAAAACGACGAGACAGGCGAGCGACACTTTCATTACTGGCGTAACGACGCGGCAGTAAAATTCTACTTTCAAATCGATAACTTAAACAAGCAAGCTGACAACCTAAACAAGCTTGAAATCGCGCTAACAGAGAAACAAGTCGATGCGATTTACATCAGCGGTATCAGTATCGCGATCTTGGATGATGCCTCTCGTGAGCGCCTATTCAAAGCCATTAGCGTGTTCTCAAACCAAGGCGGTAAGGTGATTTTTGATAATAACTATCGCCCGCAACTTTGGAGCACTGAACAAGCTCAACATTGGTACGCCAAGTTACTACCGCTGGTGGACATCGCCTTGATTACCGAAGACGACGACCTGCTTGTATGGGGTAACTCCGAGAGTGTTCAACAGCGCTGCCTTCGTTTGGGTTGCCAAGAGATCGTCATCAAACGTGGCTGTGAGCCATGCAAGATTGTTCAAGTTGAACAAGGCGATGTTGTTGAGAGCTATGTATCCGCGACTCGTGTTTCTAACGTAGTCGACACCTGCGCTGCGGGTGACTCCTTTGCGGCGGGTTATCTGGCGGCGCGCCTTACTGGTGAGAGCGCCCCCGATTCAGCTGAACTAGGTCACCAACTGGCTTCTACCGTTATTCAATACTCAGGCGCGATCATCCCGATAAGCGCCATGAATCACTTAATTAAAAAATAGAAAAACAAAGCGGAATTATTATGTCTCAAGAAATGATCAACAAACTTAAGCAATTCAAAGTTATCCCTGTTATCCAAATCAACAAGGTTGAACACGCGATTCCACTGGCAAAAGTGTTGGTAGAAAACGGCCTACCAGTTGCTGAAGTAACATTCCGTACTGAAGCGGCAGCAGATGCGATTCGTGCGATGCGCGATGCGTACCCAGAGATGTGTATCGGTGCTGGCACAGTACTAACACCAGAGCAAATCGACCTTGCGAAAGAGGCGGGCAGCGAATTCATCGTAGCTCCGGGCCTGAACCCAAACACCGTAAAACGTTGCCAAGAAATCGGCATGCCAATCGTTCCGGGCGTAAACAATCCAAGCCAAGTAGAGCAAGCGCTAGAGCTTGGCCTTAACTTCTTGAAGTTCTTCCCGGCAGAAGCGTCTGGTGGCATCAACATGGTGAAATCTTTGCTAGCGCCTTACGTTGATGTGTCGCTAATGCCTACTGGCGGTATCGGCAAACACAACGTCAATGATTACCTAGCGGTTGATCGCGTGGTGTGTTGTGGTGGTACTTGGATGGTATCGCCAAAGATGATCGAGAACGAACAGTGGGACGAGATCGCGGTGCTGGTTCGTGAAGCGGTTGAGTTGGTTAGCTAGTCATCAGTTTGTGAGCTCATTCGTTTGTTAACAGGCGATAGGCTTTGAGCTCACGATAAACAACAACAGTGGCTAAAGGTTCTGTTTTGTGAATTGCCTCCGATAAACAAAACAGAACCGTATTTATATAGGAAAACTAATAATGAAAAAATCTATATTATCCCTATTGATTTCAGGTTCAGTAGTATCCCCAATGGCGTTAGCAATGGCTCCGAATACCGATCTAAATTTAATGCCGTACCCGCAAACAGTCGAGCTTCAAGCTGGGCAAGTTCAGGTTGACGGTAACTTCAAGGTTTACATCAAAGGCTTTAACTCTGATCGCGTTGAATACACCGCAAAACGCTTTATTGATCGCCTTGAGCGCCAAACTGGCGTGCCGATTTTAAACTGGCAGGTTGATAGCGCAGACCAAGCGAACCTGATCATTGATATCGACGCGGCGCCAAAGTCTGAAATACAAAATATCGACTCTGTAGAGTCCTACAAGATTACGACTCAGGGTGAACAAATCACGCTGAGTGCACCAAGCCCTTATGGCGCAATTCACGGCATCGAAACCCTTTTACAGCTCGTTGAAGCGACAGCGACTGGCTATCATATTCCTGCCGTAACCATTGTTGATGAGCCTCGCTTTCGTTGGCGTGGAGTATCTTATGATACCTCGCGTCACTTTATTGAATTCGATGTGTTGATTCGTCAGCTAGATGCGATGGCGTCGGCGAAGATGAACGTGTTCCATTGGCACTTCTGGGACGATCAAGGCATTCGCATTCAAACCGAATCATGGCCGCGTCTGTGGTCTGAAACCGCTGATGGTAATTACTACACCAAAGACCAAGTCCGTTACTTAGTTGAATACGCCCGTAACCTTGGTATTCGTGTGATTCCTGAAGTGTCGCTGCCGGGTCACTCTTCTGCTGTAGCGCATGCTTACCCACGCTTGATGTCGGGTGGTGAAGGTCAAAGCTATGAACAAGAACGTGGCTGGGGCGTATTTGAGCCATTGATGGACCCACTAAACCCTGAGCTCTATGAAATGCTGGGCGACGTATTTGATGAAGTGACAGAACTGTTCCCTGATGAATACTTCCACATTGGTGGCGATGAGCCGAATTATGCGCAGTGGAAAAACAGCGCAAAGCACCAACAGTTCATCGAAGAGAACAATATCGATGGCGAGCGTGGCTTGCAGTCTTACCTCAACGTAAAAGTTGAAAAGATGCTCGAAGAGCGCGGCAAGAAGATGACGGGTTGGGATGAGATTTGGCATAAAGATCTGCCAACTTCTATCGTGATTCAAAGCTGGCAAGGGCACGACAGCATTGGTCGTGCGGCGAAAGAGGGCTATCCAGGTATTTTGTCTACCGGTTACTACCTAGACCAACCTCAACCAACCAGTTACCACTATCGTAATGACCCAATGCCAAGTGGCATCACGGTTGACGATAAGCTGCACAGCGGCGAGAAGTTTGTGACTTACCAATGGCAAAAGCCTCGCTCTAAAGGGAGCCCACGTAAGGGAACACTGACTATCATTGAAGCGAAAGACGGTACTTTCCGCGCGTTCAGTGATTACAACGGCAAGTCTCGTGAAGAGATTTACATCCTTGATTATGTGCCGGGTAAAACCTTTGTTGGCCACTTCGATAACTTCATGTCGTACACCGAGTTCAACCTGAACCTCAATCCAAATGGGTTTGCGGAAGGCAGCTATCAGTTAATTGGTAACGTGCGCTGGCCAACCACAGGCGAAGTGATTGCGAGCAGCGATGTAGAAGGCAGTGTGATTCTTGAGCCAAACGGTGGTTACCCTGCGGAGTTAACCGACAAAGAAAAAGAGCTCATCTTAGGCGGCGAGATCACCATGTGGCTAGAGAACAAAGACAGCCTCACGGTCGAAAACTACTTATGGCCACGTAGCTATGCAATAGCAGAGCGCTTCTGGTCTGATGCCGCATTGACCGACGAGCGCAGCATGTATAAGCGTATGAAAGCGATGGATACATGGTCTGAAGTCTCGGTTGGCCTGCGTCACCATGCGGATGCTGATATGTTGTTAAAACGCATTGCGAAAGGTCAAGATATTCACGACCTGCAAGTGCTTGCCAAGTACACCGAGCCAGCACAGTACTATGCGCGTAACTGGGAGAAGTGGAACTCTACTGAACCCAAGGGTACTTTATACAGCCAATACGAGCGCTTAAACCGCTTTGTTGATGCGCTGCCAGTCGAAAGCTACGCCGTGTATGAGATGCAAGATTTGGTCAACGACGTTGCGACGGGCAATCAACAAGCGCTTGAGCAACTTGCAGAGCATTATCAACAAGCAAAAGCGGCTGCACTCGCTGCTAAAACTGTCTTCGCTGGCAATGTGTCCTCAGTAGAAACTGTGATTGTCGCAGAGAAAACGGCGGAAGTCGCAGACTTGGCGCTCACCTTGATTGCTAAAGCGCAAGCAGGTGAAAAAGTTAGAGCAGCAGACGTGAATGCCTACCAAGCGATACTGTCTGATTCAGCGAAAATCTACGATGAATCGATCATCGCGATTGTTCGCCCCACAGAGCTACTGTTAAAGGGGCTGGCTGAATAGTTGAAGCCACTGAGTGAATAACCTGCTAGTCGACTAGCTAACCGCTAAATAGATAAGCAGATAAAAGCTGAATAGCGAATAAGTCACACGACAATAAGAGATTCAAAACCGCCCTCTGTGGGGAATAGTGATTAATTTGTCTCAATATTTTGGAGTCGTTACCAGATATTAAACTGAGACACGCCTTAAAGAGTAAAGAATATGAGCTTGTTTTATCCAACCTAGCATAAACAAATTAGCTGAAAGAATGAACAAAATGGCTGTCTATTCTTATATTTAAGGTAGGTTACATCCCCACAAATAATTTATGAGTAATATCTGGGCCTAATCTGAAAAAGGAATAGTCCCTATGTATAAGTACAAATTACCTGTCCTTGAAAAAGTCGGATTTGGCGCCGGAGATATGGCTGTCAATGTGGTGATTTCATCGATGATGTTAATCATTACATTCTTCTATACGGATATTTTTGGTATCAAACCCGAAGACTTAGCGATGTTATTCATTGTGGTCCGATTAATCGATGCGGTGACCGACCCGTTGATGGGCATGATTACCGATAAGTTTACCTCTCGCTGGGGTCGTTACCGTCAATACCTACTCTTTCTTGCGATTCCTTTTGGTGTCTCGGTCTACTTAGCTTTCAGCACACCAGACGGTGATTACAACACTAAGCTGGTTTACGCTTACGCGACATATATCTTGATCACTGTCATGTTTACGGCAGTGACCATTCCATACATCTCTTTGATCAGTGTGATGACCGACGATCCGAAAGAGCGCTTGTCTGCGAACGGTTACCGTTTGTTCTTCGCTAAGATCGCGGCTTTTCTTGTCACCATTATCGTTCCGCAGTTATCAACCGCTTGGGGCCAAGATAACATCCAATTGGGTTACCAATATTCGATGGGTTTGATGGGATTGATGGGCACGTTGCTGTTCTTGTTTTGTTTCGCGACCACCAAAGAGCGTATTGAACACGTGGTCGACAAAAAGTCATTCAAAGACCAAGTTAAATTGCTGATGAGAAACGACCAATGGTTAGTGCTGTGTGCGGTATGTGTGACAGGTACTATCGGCTACGTGATTCGTGGGTCAGTTGCCGCGTATTATGCCAAGTACTACCTCAGTGGTGACGCGGGTACTATCTCAGCCTTCCTTGCAACGGGTGTCGGTGCGGCGATTCTGGCGATGGTTGCGTCAACTTGGATCACTAAAAAGTACTGCAAAATTAAACTGTTCCGTTACAGCCAAGTATCGGTACTGTTATTAAGCTTGATGCTCTACGTATTTGTTGGTCGTGAAGATTTGGCTTTGGCTTTCGTGTTGTATTTCTTAGTTTCTTTCGTCGTAGATTTGCATGCACCTGTATTCTGGTCTGCGATTGCCGAAGCCGTTGACTACGGCGCATACAAAACAGGTCAACGCGTTTCTGGCCTAGCGTTTGGCGGTATCTCCTTTAGCCAAAAGCTAGGTATGGGGATCGGCGGTGCGGTGGTCGGTTGGCTACTAACCTATTTCAATTACGTGCCAAACGAAGCGCAATCAGACTACGCCCTTACCGGTATCGCACTGATGTTGACGGTTATCCCAGGCTTTTTCCACTTCCTAATGGGCTCACTGATGTCTAAATACAAAGTGACTGATAAGTACTACCAATCGATGACGGCCGCCAACATCCAAGGCGGAAAGAAAAACCTAAGTGAAGTTCAACCTTCAAAACCTCAAACAAGTTTCGAAAATTAAGGCGAGAGTATGACTGAATTCGTAAATCCTATTATAGAGCAGCGTGCTGATCCACACATCTTCAAACACTCGGACGGCTATTACTATTTTACCGCTTCGGTACCGGAATATGATCGCATAGAGATTCGTCGAGCAAAGAGTATCTCTGAACTCGACACCACCAGCGAACTCGTCAATGCATGGTACAAACCAGATACGGGCCCATACAGTGATTTAATCTGGGCACCAGAGCTTCACTTTATCGATAACGCTTGGTACGTCTACTTTGCCGCCGCGCCATCACGAGAAATCATCGATGGGTTGTTCCAGCACCGTATGTATGCGATTTCCAATTCGAATCCAAACCCGATCACATCAGAATGGACGTTCGAAGGGAAAGTCGATACTGGCATAGACACGTTCTGTCTGGATGCGACGTCTTTCAGTCACAACGGAGTTAACTACTATGTTTGGGCGCAAAAAGACAACAACATCGGCGGTAACTCCAATATTTATATATCGGAGTTAGAAACACCGACCAAGCTACGTACTGCTCCCCGATGTTTGACCCTTCCAGAGTTTGAGTGGGAAAAAATTGGTTTTTGGGTCAATGAAGGACCGTCGGTTATCCATCGTCACGGAAAGTTCTGGATGACTTACTCCGCCAGCGCGACCGACGAAAATTACTGTATGGGGCTGCTGTACGCGGATGAAAACAGTGACTTGCTTGACCCAAAAAGCTGGGTGAAATCGAAGCAGCCAGTGTTTAAAACTAACTGGGAGAAAAAGATCTACGGGCCTGGCCACAACAGTTTTACGGTCGATGAACAAGGCCATGATCTGTTGGTGTATCACGCACGCGATTACACCGAAATTGAAGGTGACCCGCTTTGGGACCCCAATCGCCACACACGCATTAAACGCCTCACTTGGAAAGACGGATTTCCTATCTTCGGTGAAGCGATTTAATCCAGTTACCTCAGTACCTGCAACTTGCAGGTACTGTGTTTTTGCAAGGAGTATCTATGCCTAACAGCATCATCCCGCCCAGCTCGATCAAGGCTGCTATCGAGAGCGATCTTTTTACCGATGACAAGCCGGCCAAGGTTCATACTTTACGTAACCACCACGGCATGACGGCTACTTTCATGGATATTGGTGCAACATGGTTGAGCTGCCAAGTTCCAACGCCTTTTGGTCAGCGTGAAGTGTTGCTCGGCATGACATCAATGCATGATTACCAGTCTCACTCGGCGTTTTTAGGTGCGACCATAGGCCGTTTTGCCAACCGTATTGCCAAAGGGCAATTCAACTTAAACGGACAGGTTTATTCCATTACCCGTAATGATAATGGCAATAGCTTACACGGTGGTATTGAGGGTTTTGATAAGCGCCGCTGGTTGGTGAAAGACCAAAGTGATTTACACATTACTTACTGTTTGATGTCTCCCGACGGTGACCAAGGGTTCCCGGGAAACCTTTCCGCTGAAGTCGCGTATACGTTGACGGAAAACAACCAGCTGTGTATCGAATATTCGGCTATTTGCGACAAAGATTGCCCTATCAACCTAACTAACCACGCCTACTTTAATTTAGACGGTGCGGAATCTGGCAAAACCATTCTCGATCATGAATTACAACTGCGTGCCAACGAATACCTGCCCACCGATGATAAACTCATTCCGACGGGTGAACTGAAAGCGGTGCAAGGGACCAATTTTGATTTTAGTACAGCTCAGAGAATCGGAGCCCGTTTACTACAAGATGAAGACCAAAAGTTGGCCAAAGGTTATGACCATGCTTTTACTTTGCCTGAAGAATTGACTGACGGTGTGGGTACTATCGCTCGCCTAACCAGCTCCGATAAACAGGTGGTGATGTCTGTGTTTACCGACAAACCAGCGATTCAATTCTATAGCGGGAACTTCTTGTCAGGAACCCCATCTCGTACTGGGGAGTATCAAAACTATCAAGGGCTTGCGCTTGAGACTCAGTTCCTACCTGACTGTCCAAATCATCCAACATGGCCGGAAGCGAACAAACGTTTTATTACCAAAAAGTCATTCTATCAGCATCAAACCAGTTATCAGTTTATGACCCATCATAGTCAGTGATCACAAACGATTTGGGCTGGTAAGGGGTTCTAGCCCAACATGGTGCTTACATCACTTTCTCACTTTCTCACTTTCTCACTTTCTCACGATAAAGCTTCGGGCTTAACCCCACTTTATTCTTGAACCCGCGACGAAAGTAGAGTGGTTCAGAGTGAGCCTTTATTTTCAACTGCTTGTGTTCAGCTGCCTGTATTCAATGATTACTTTCAACGGAGCGTACCGGTTATTCCTGACTACTTACATTGTGCAGCGTTAGGATGAAAGTCATGCCTTGGTCTGGGTTGTTCTTCGCTATCAAGGTGCCCTGCATATCACGCACGTTGTTGGCGGTGATTGCCAGCCCGAGCCCCAAACCTTCGCCCATTTTTTTATTGGTATGGAAGGGTTCGAAAATAGTTTCGAGTTGGTCTTCTGAGACGCCGCAGCCATTGTCTTGAACCTTGATCACCACGCGTTGCTGTTCGGTGTGTGCACTGACAATAATGGTGGCAGGCGTTTGATGGTTGGTGGCGTCAACGGCGTTTCTGATCAGGTTGCCAAGCACTTGGCGAAGTCGTGCTTCTTCACCCATCACCATCGAAATATTGGACGCGATACGTACTCGCATATCAATGTTTTTTAACTCGGCTTGGTGAATTCTTAGGGTTTCTTGTAGCGCCTCTGTGAGAGAAACTGGGTAGGGGCTTTCCAGCCTTTTAAAGGCAAACGACTTCAACTGACTGGTCATGTTAGCCATTCGGTCGATGAGGCTCATGACTAAGTCCATGTTCGCTTTCAACAGTTTGGTCTCGCCTCTTTCCATCAGTAATTGATTGCTAGAAAGCAGAGTTTTTAGGCCGGTAAGCGGCTGATTAAGCTCATGAGTGATCGCACTCGACATGCGACCTAGCGCTGCGAGCTTGCTTGATTCAACCAGCTCTTGCTGTGCATCTTTTAGATCTTGTGTTCGCTCTTCTACCCGCAGTTTCAGCGTTTTATTGGCGTTTTGCACCGCAATTTCCGCTTTCTTGCGTTTACTTATATCGATCACCGTACACAGGTAATAAGTGGTGTCATGCCAAGGGAAAGCGCTAATAGAGAACAACACAGGAAAGTAGCTACCATCACTGCGTCTTGCCATGGTTTCGACACTGGTGATCTCGGCCAGTTCTTGGTGTTGTTCTAAATTCTTGAGCAGTTGGAGTGTGGTTGAATTTGGATTACCCGCTTCAAAAAGTTGCCACGCTTTGATGTTGCTTATCATTGAGTCGGACAGGGAAAAGTATTTCTTTGCCATCAGGTTGATATCGTGGATATGGCCGTATTTATCGATCAATACTAACCCAACATGCGTCTTATTGATCATCCTAGACAGTCGTTTCTCCGACTCTTCGATAAGCTTTTGGATTCGCAAATTGCTGAGCTTTTTCTGGCGTCTTTGATAGAGGATAACCAACAATAACAGAACGAAAAGACAGCCCACAGCCACGCTCCAACTTATCCAGTTAGTGGTTTGGTTGAGGCTAGTTAATGGGGTCAAATAGGTTAATCGCCAATTTAGATCGTCCAACTTGATCGATTGAATCAGGTAGTCCTTACCTTGTAGTTGCCACACTTGAATATGGGTTTGATCGTACAACTCGCGTTTTGTGGCTCTGGGCTGAGAATTGAAGGTGTCGTTGAACCAATCGGCACTCAATCGATTATCACTGGAGAGGAAGAACTGCTCTCGAGGGTTTTGAAACAGTATCGCTTCACCATCGGCAAACCATTGATCGATAAGAAGCGATAAGTCGATTTGTACCGCAACAATACCCACCACATCGGATGCTCGATAAACCGGTGCCGCAATGAAGTAATCGGGTGTCACGCCTTTATTTTTGGTGACCACTGAGATAGCGCCACCTTGCTGGTGGATCTTAGACACAATCGTATTGGCGTTCTTTTTACTCAGCTTGCTTCTTTCGACACTGGAAACCAACAACTCACCTTCAGCTGAAAGTAGGTACCAGCCCTTGGTGTTGGCCGCTTTGTCTAATTGAATTAGTTGTTTTTTAATGTGTTTTTGGAGGCGACTTTCACCATCAATAAAACGAACGCTGGTTTCATCGTTCGTGACCAGGTAAGGCAAATAGTAAAAACGTTTGAGTGTGCGTCTTGCTTCAGCAATGTACCCAAGAAAGCGTTGTTCTGCATAACGCTGAGCTTGCTCAAGCTTCCACTGGCTTATCCCATTTTTAGTGGCTAGCTGAACCAAACCAATTAACAAACAGGCGAACACGAACAGCCAATATCGATTATTTTTAACCATTCTTGATTAAATCCTTTTAAATTAGTTAGCTGTCTGTCTCTTTAAATGAGTGAGTGCGAAGCTTCACGGTTTTATGACTTGGAAGATGAAGTGTGGGACAAATTGAAGCTAACAAACATTACAAAACGGTTAAAGGAGTGTTATCCAAAGTGGGA
Source organism: Vibrio toranzoniae (assembly GCF_024347655.1). Classification (NCBI taxonomy): domain Bacteria; kingdom Pseudomonadati; phylum Pseudomonadota; class Gammaproteobacteria; order Vibrionales; family Vibrionaceae; genus Vibrio; species Vibrio toranzoniae. Next base: position 937,205 of record NZ_AP025515.1, read on the forward strand.
GCTAGCTCCTTTTAGTCTGCGGTGTTTTTACATACCGTGGGCGACATTATTCTGATGTAAGCAGCGGAACCAAACTATGCAGCGTATAGCTTTGATTGAAGATGATGCGATAGTGCGTCAAGCAACCAGTCAGTGGTTACAATTAGCGGGCTTCGATGTCACCGCATTTGAGGTTGGGCAAGATGCGTTAAACGCGGTAGAGCAGGGTGATTTCCAAACCATCATTAGTGACGTGCGTTTGCCTGATATTGATGGCGTTGAGCTATTAGGGCGGTTCAAAAATCTTGTGCCAGACGTGCCTGTTATCTTGATTACAGGTCACGGTGATGTCGATATGGCGGTTAAGGCTTTACAGCAAGGTGCCTATGACTTCATCGAGAAGCCGTTTGATCCAGAACGCCTCTCTCAAACGGTCTCTGAAGCGGTAGATAAATTTCAAAGTGGCCAAGACAGGATCAGTCGCCAAAGCTATTTAGATAACTTGAAGGGCATTGAACAGGTTCTGATTGGTCGCAGTAAAGTGATGTGTGAATTGAGAGAGCAAATACACAAGGTTGCCTCGATTGATACCAATGTGATTATTTATGGTGAAACCGGCTGTGGTAAAGAGCTGGTCGCCTCTTGTTTGCATGAGTTTAGTCAGCGAAAACCTCATCCTTTTGTGCCACTAAACTGTGGTGCGATTCCAGAAAACCTATTTGAAAGTGAGCTGTTTGGCCATGAAGCTGGTGCGTTTACTGGAGCCGCCAAACGACGTATTGGTAAGCTAGAGTTTGCCGACAAGGGGACGGTGTTTCTTGATGAAATAGAGAGTATGCCGCTATCTATGCAGGTCAAAGTACTGCGGACTTTGCAAGATAATGTCGTTGAGCGTGTTGGTGGTAATCAGCAACAACATGTTGACTTGCGTGTGGTATCTGCTTCGAAAAGTGATTTGCTCAATCACCCCGACTTTCGCCAAGATCTTTTCTACCGTTTGAATGTCGCGCAGCTGCATTTACCGCCGCTCAGTGAGCGAGAAGACGATGCTCTTATTCTTTTCGAACATTTCACCCAGGAAGCCCATACTGAAACACGAATTGCTAGTGAGGCTGATCGCTATGCTTTGTTGTCGTACTCGTGGCCAGGTAATGTGCGTGAGCTGCGCAATGTCGCGATTCGTTTTGCATTGGATGAAAGCCTGACAGTCGGTGATATTTTGGCGTGTCGTCCTAACTCTGTTACGGAGTCCACCACTGCGGGTATCCCTTTGGCTGTCCAGGTTCAGAGTTTTGAGCGAAAAGTGATTCACGACGCGTTAGTGCGTTATCAAGGGCGTATCAACGATGTGATGCAAGATTTAGATTTACCACGTCGAACACTAAACCAAAAAATGGTCCGTTATGCATTGAACCGAAGTGACTATGTCGACTCTTAGTGAACCGTTTAACTGTCATTATTAATGATGACTGATGAGCAAGAAATGGCTCATTGTTTATTTATCAAATTATTAACATTGATCACGCAAATGTAACGCAGTGTGATGTAACCACCTTTATGAGGGTGTTAATTACGGCTTTGGATAAGCAAAAAACAGCTCATGTAATCGCTGTCAAATAAGCAATATTTTGCCTATTTCAAATGGTTTTTTCATTTAATTTAAACCATATCAATAACTTACCTTATTGGCATTGTGCTTGCTATCTAGCTTTTGTTGTTAACAAAAATATAACGTGAATAACTCTACATGGAGAGTAACAATGAAATACAACAAGCTAGTTAAAACTTTAGCGATCGCAATGGCCTCTATTGGCCTTATCGGCAACGCTTCAGCACAAGAAGAGCGCAGCTACATTTTAGCAACGGCCTCAACGGGTGGGACTTACTATCCGGTTGGTGTGGCCTTAGCAACTTTGAGTAAAGTTAAGCTTGCGCCTAAGCAGCACTTTTCTTTGGCGGCTATCAGCTCTGCTGGATCCGGTGAGAACGTAAAGTTGTTAAATGAGAACGAAGCTCAGTTTGCCATTTTACAAGGCTTGTATGGCGCGTGGGCGTGGCAAGGGCTTGGTCCATATGAGAAGTCAGGCAGTCAAAAGCAACTGCGTTCAGTCTCTATGCTATGGCAAAATGTTGAGCATTTCATTGTTCGTTCTGATCTGACAGAAACGGGCACCATGACTGATTTGAAGAACTTGAATGGCAAAAAGTTCTCTATTGGTAAGAAAAACTCAGGAACAGAGAATTCAGGTCGTCAAATTATGCGAGGCCTTTCCATAGACCCAGAACAATTTAAACTCGCCTTTATGGGTTACGGTGGCAGTGCGAGCGCATTACAAAATGGCACGATTGATGGCATGAATACGCCCGCTGGTGTTCCTGTCGGGGCGGTTACTCAAGCATTTGCGGCCTTAGGTGAAGACATTCAAATCTTGTCGTTTACCGATGCGCAAATCAAACAAGCGAACGGTGATTACAATATCTGGACAAAATATGAGATCCCAGCAAACACTTATCCAGGTGTCGATCAGCCGATTACCACTATCGCACAACCTAACTTTCTAGCGGTTCGTGAAGACATCTCTGAAGAGGATGTTTATCAGCTCACCAAAGCTATCTATGAAAACCTACCTTTCTTACAAGGTATCCACAAAGCAACCAAAGCAATGGCTCTCGAGAAAGGGATCGCAGGTCTTCCTGTTCCGCTTCACCCGGGCGCTGCACGTTACTACCAAGAAGTGGGCATCGAGATCCCTTCTGAGTTGATCGTCAACTAGCTTACCTGTTGTCAGGTAACTATTAGTTTATGAGCCATTGGTTTATGAACTATTGGTCTGTGAACTAACGGTTTGCCATCAACTACCCCCTTCGTGACTTAATTGTTGGTGCGCGTTCGCTAAAGAATGTGTTCGTGCGCCTCCTCACTTTATGGATTTTCTCTTCGTGTTTGCTGCGGAGAGCAGGAGTTTTCTATGAGCGATTCGCTGCAGCAGGAACTGAAAAAATTTGAACTGCCGACCCGGACGGATTTCCCGTGGGTGGGCAAAGCGATAACAACAATGGGTGTGATTCTCTCTTTATTGCACATTTGGTTTAACACGCTATCCACCTTACCAGAGCTTTGGGTTTCAGCGACTCACTTCGCGGGTTTTGCGATCATCTGTGCGCTTTGGTATCCGGCTCATATCTCGCTTAAAAAGAGCAAAGTAGCTTTAGCGGTCGATATCGGAATCGCTTTAGCGGCTCTGGCTTGCCTTATTTATATTCCCTTTGCCGAAGATGCGCTTTATGAGCGAGGCGTGAAGTTTATCGCCAGTGATTGGTTCTTCTCTATCTTGGCGATTGCAATTGTTATTGAGCTGATTCGCCGTACTATGGGCTGGTTTATTCCGGTGCTTATCTTGGTGTGTTTGAGCTATGTGGTGCTTTGGGGGCAATGGACCAGCGGCATCTTCCACTTCCCGGGGTTGAGCCTTGAGACTCTACTTTATCGAAGCTTTTATTCTTCGGAAGGGATGTTCGGCTCTATCTCAAGAATCAGTTGGACCTTCGTGTTCATGTTCATCCTATTTGGCGCATTCTTAGTACGCTCTGGTGTCGGTGATTACATCATTGATGTGTCTCGCGCGGCGGCGGGTAAAGTGATTGGTGGCCCCGGTTTCATTGCGGTGATTGGCTCTGGCTTGATGGGCTCGGTGTCGGGCTCTAGCGTGGCAAATACGGTATCCACTGGCGTAATCAGCATTCCCCTGATGCAAAAAGCAGGCTTCCCTTCGCGTTTTGCAGCAGGTGTTGAAGCCGCTGCATCGACGGGCGGGCAGTTGATGCCACCAGTGATGGGCGCTGGTGCGTTTATCATGGCGTCTTACACGCAAATCCCTTATGTCGATATCATTGCGGTTTCCTTCTTACCTGCGCTTATCTACTTTTTGTCTGTGGCTTTTTTCGTGCGTATTGAAGCGAAGCGTAGTGGGGTACAGAAGGTGGTTTCAGGGTGTGAACCGTTGTTGAAGGTGCTACTTTCAGGATGGCACAACCTGATCCCACTAGCGGTGTTGGTAACCTTATTGGTGAAAGGCTTTACGCCGACTTACGCGGCGGGTATCTCTATCCTGTCCGTAGTCGTGGCTTCATGGTTCTCTAAAAATCATAAAATGGGTCCAAAAGCGATCATTGAAGCGCTTTCTCAAGGCGCGAAAAACATGGCGACGACGGCAGTATTGTTGGTGGGTATTGGTCTCGTTATCAACGTGATCAGCACCACCGGAATTGGTAACACTTTCTCGTTGATGATCAACAGTTGGGCGAATGGTGACTTGTTGGTGATGATAGCCTTAATCGCACTCGCTTCTTTGATTCTGGGTATGGGCTTACCAGTAACGGCGGCTTATATCGTGCTGGGCACTTTGTCGGCTCCGGCTTTATATAAACTGATTGCTGAAAGCCAGTTGCTTGACCTGTTGGTATCGGGCCAGTTACCTGAACAGGCAAAAGCCATCTTTATGTTGGCGGCACCAGACAAGTTAGATTTATTGAATGCACCAATGGCACTTGAAACAGCCAAAGAGATGATTGCTTTAGTGCCTGCTGATTTTGTGGAAACGCTGCTTGAGCAAAGCCTCGGCCTAGAAGCGATTAGCCTTGCACTGCTTTCTGCACACTTGATCATCTTCTGGCTATCGCAAGACAGCAACGTGACACCGCCAGTTTGTTTGACTGCATTTGCGGCAGCGACTATCGCTAAAACACCACCAATGAGAACAGGTTTAATGGCTTGGAAGATCGCCAAAGGCTTATACCTAGTACCGTTGCTGATTGCCTACACTAATTTAGTGAGCTGGGATATTGTCTCGGTACTGGTAACGGGTGGTTTTGCTATTGTTGGCACTTACGCGTTTATCGCGGCAATTGAGGGTTACCTAGAAAGTGAAATCAATGTGATGACTCGAGTCGTGTTAGTCGTGCTTGGCGTGGCCTTGGTGTGGCCTGATGTTTCAGTCGTAATTCGCTTAGTGTGTGTTGCTTTGTTTGTCGGTATTTTTATTCACAGTGGTCGCAAATACGATGCTAATAAAGTGAAAAGAGAATCGAAAAGCGAGGAAGAAACTGAACCTCAAATCGAGTCTAGAACGGTCGCTTCCTCCCTATAATTAAAAGGATTGAATGTAGGAATATTATGAATTCAATATACGACTATATTATTGTAGGTGGTGGCATTGTTGGTGTGTCGACCGCGTGGCAATTGCAACAAGCTCACCCTGATAAAAGTATTCTTTTAGTGGAAAAAGAGCGTGGCTTCGCGCAGCATCAAACTGGCCATAACAGTGGGGTGATTCACGCTGGTGTTTACTACGCTCCGGGCAGTTTAAAGGCGGATTTTTGTAAACGTGGTGTAGAGCGCACCATTGCTTTTTGTAGTCAGCACGATATCCCTGTTGAGAATTGTGGCAAGCTGTTGGTTGCAACCAGTCAACAAGAAGTGGAGCGAATGAACGCGCTCTATCAGCGTTGTCAGGACAACGATATTGATGTCGATCTCTTGGATCAAGCACAGCTGAAGCTTGCTGAGCCGAACATAACGGGCTTAGGCGCGATTTATGTCAAAACCACCAGTATTGTGGATTATAAAAAAGTGACCGAAGTGATGGCTCAAGAATTTGTTGAAGCGGGTGGCAAGCTCAGTTTAGGCACCGAAGTGGTCATGGCGGATGAACAAGCAGATGAGGTGCAGCTAACGTGCAAAGTAGATGGTCAGACTCTTCAACTCAATAGCCGATTCTTGATCACGTGCTCAGGTTTGATGGCTGACAGAATGACCAGCATGCTAGGCATTGAAACTGACTTCCAGATTGTCCCATATCGAGGTGAGTACTATCAGTTGGACGCGAAACACAACCAAGTGGTGAATCATCTTATTTATCCTATTCCAGACCCTGAACTGCCTTTCTTGGGTGTGCACTTAACACGCATGATTGATGGCTCGGTAACAGTAGGGCCAAATGCAGTTCAAGGCTGGAAGCGAGAAGGTTATGGCAAGCTTAACTTTAGCTTTAAGGACACTTGTCAGATGCTGAGCTTTGCAGGCTTTTGGAAAGTCACCGCGAATAACCTGAAAACAGGATTGGTGGAATTTAAGAACTCGTGGTGGAAGCCGGGTTACCTAAAATTGGTCAACAAGTACTGCCCGAGCATTACGGTTGATGATTTTAAGCCTTACCCTGCAGGCATTCGCGCTCAAGCGGTGCTCAAAGATGGCACCTTAGTTCATGATTTTCTGTTTGCCGAAAGCCCAAGAAGTTTGCATGTGTGCAATGCGCCATCGCCAGCCGCGACCTCTGCAATGCCGATTGGTGAATATATTTGCACCAAGGTGATGAAAAAGACGGCTTGATGATAACGGAAGATCATTGATCGAACTTTTTCCGCAGACAATAAAAAATCCGCGAGCTCAATTCTATTTAGGATCGAACTCGTGGATTTTTTTAACTTTGTCCATTTAACCTAGAGAATATTTCTACCTAACAAATATGCCTGATGCTCGGTGGAACTCGTATGAGTGATGGTTTACAAGGCTCATAGCGACTGAGGAACAAAGTTGGCGACGATAGATACATCGTTAAAGTTACGGTAACCGCGCACCATGATGTTGAATTCACCCGCAGGTTTATTCAATACACACTGTTCGTTACTGCCATTTGTGTATGGACGACAATCGTAGCTAGCGTTCGAAACCACACCGTTGTGTTTGACGTATAGGTCGGCATCACCACTGCGAGGTCCGGTCATTGTTACGGTTAACTGACCGGCATCTTGAGTCGTAAAGGTGAAGAATTGCTCTTCACCATATCCCGCCGTAAGGCCTTCAACAGGGACACCATTTTGCAGCTCTTTAGGGCCTGAAACTGGCGAATCAAGGCTGGTTTCAACGAGGTAAGCAATCGCCAGTTTGGCGAATTTTGTTGCGTGTGTTGCCGTAGGGTCGGAGTTATTGAGTGTATCGTGTTCCGTATGGATGTTCGGGTTGTAATCGTTGAACATGCTCTCAAAAGGCATTGCTGCTGGATAGCCAACATTGTGCCATGAGGCGTGGTCAGAACAGGCGTAGCCACAATCATCAAAGCCGTAGCTGATCTCACTGGCGTAAGTATCGATAAGTTCACTCAAATAGGCGGTGAGATTGCTGTCGGTATAATCCGTAATGAAGGTGATATCGTGCGCTGAACCGTTGTAGTTAGTCATGTCTAATTGCAGTACCGAGACAACGTTTGCTTGCTCATCTCTTAAAGCGTTAGCGACATCTTGTGAACCGCGTAGCCCTACTTCTTCTGCAGCATAGCCATAGAATTTAATGGTTTTGTCTGGCTGAATGCCACTGGCGATCATCAGGCGAAGCGACTCTGTTACCGTTGCAATGCCAGACGCATCATCATCGGCTCCCGGTGAGATGGTGCCTTCGCTTGTCCAAGATCCAACGGTCGAATCAAGGTGTCCACCAACAACGACGATCTCTTCAGGATATTTGGCGCCAAGTAGTGTCACTTCAACGGATTTTTGCGGATACTCGGCATGCGTGATTTGTCGTGCAGACGCATACGGCACATCTTTAATTTCCGCTTCCCAACGTTCTAAAAGCCAATCTGAAGCAGCAACACCAGTAGAAGTCGTATAAAAACGGTTGGTGAAAGTGGTCAGATTTTCTATGGTTGTGACCAGGTTATTGGGTTCAACCTGAGCGAGTAAGTCGTTCACGGTATCTTGGTGGCTGATCACTGGCTTTTCGAACGTGCTCATCGTCAGTGGCATAGCTGCCGCTTTGAGTGCACTTGCTTGGTCTTCATGCACCATGTAACCACCACAGCGGTGGGTTTCTTCGTGCATATGGCTAGAGAGTTTAGCCAGTTGTTTCTCGTTTATTTTAGCCACAATGGAGTTCTTGTTCGCAACCAGCCCTGAATAAACTGTTGCGCCGTGTTGAGTCACAAGGTGCTGGGCATCAGCATCGGTTGTGATCCAAACTTCTGAGCCCTCTGGTGGCGTAATGCCGAGTGATGCGTAAGCCGAGACACTCCCGAATATAGCGAATGCTAGGATGCTTTTTTTGATAGCCATTTGTCGTCCTTTTTATGGTTAATATCATTGTTCTGATTGGTATTGTTTCTATTTACCGCCGCTTGTCTGACGTTGTCTTTCTGGTGCTACTATTGGATATTTTCACTATCCAAATAGAGAAACAGGGCCCCTTTAGGAGCCCTGAATTTATTATCGATTATTGTGCTTTAATGAAACGGTAGTGCTTGGTTTCTGAACAAATATCGCTTGAGGTACACACTTGGTACTCCACATCAATCGTACCGTTGTGACGGAACTTGTCGACGTATAAGTTGTAGTCTGTAGCACCAACATTTTTGCCATTACGCTTAATCACAAAGTAGTCGTTGGTGTCGTAATCCCATGCCAGCTTAACGCGAGCTTTGCCGTTCGGATTCTTGTTACCAAACTTCAGTTTTAGTGGGAAGGCATCGTTTGAACTGCTTTCAATGTTGATGGATTTGCTGGTAGACGTAGTAACGCCAGCATCGTCTGTCACGAAAAGTGTTACCACATAATCGCCAGCTTCAGCATAGGTATAACGAGTCACTTCACCTGTTTGCGTGTTGCCATCGCCTAGGTTCCATTGGTAAGAAACGATCTGGCCATCGCTGTCCGAACTTGTACTGCGTAGCTCTACTTCTTTACCAACAATGGTGTGTTCGAATGAAGAGATTGGCGGTACGTTAGCATTGCCTGCTTCGTATGATGCTTTTAGGTTTGCATCTGCATAATCTGAGTAACCCAGAACGTTAATGGTATAGCGACCTGCTACTGGGCTTTCAATGACACAGACTTCATCGGTCACGGTTTCACTCTTACAAATATTCTCTTGAGAGCTTGGTGCATAGTCCAGGCCGACATACATATCTGGGTCACCAGTAGAGACAGCCAGATCAATCGTCAGCTTGTCTAGGCCTTCTGGTACTTCGATATCGAAGTAAGTTTTCGAACCTGTTTCGCCAGTCACGGTTTGAGCTTGGCCATTGATTAGATTTTGATATTCCGGTTCTGGCGGCAATGGTGGCTCGCCACATGGACTGACACCGACTAGGTTGAACGCAGCAACAACGTCATCGGCACTGTAGCCAAGGTCGGTTGCTGAGTTTTTCACGCCACAAGCACCTTGCCAGAAGTCACTGTTTTCTGACCAGTAGATTTGGTTGGCTAGCACGAACAATTCAAACGCTTTCTTCGTGTCCCAACCTTGTGTGGTTGCTAGGTGGTAGAATGCTTTGTTGAACACACCAGAGCTGTAGTGCACGTTCAAGCCATCGTAGTATTCGGAGGCGTTGTTGATTGATGAGCCATCGCGTGATGGATCGTCCATGTAACGCAAAGCTCCTTCTTCTTTAAAGATATCACGGCCGACCATCCAGTCATTGGTGCCTTTCATATAGTATTCAGCGGCTTCACCAGCCATATCAGAGAAAGCCTCATTCATACCACCAGATTGATTTGCATAGACTAAGCCTGAGTTTTGTTCCGTGAAGCCATGGCTCACTTCGTGCGCTGATACATCTAAGCTGACAAGTGGATAGAAGAAGCTTTCACCATCGCCAAAGGTCATTGCTTTGCCGTCCCAGAAAGCATTCTCATAGTTGGAACCGTAGTGAACACGCATCATAAGTTTGAAAGAGAGCGGAGCGGTGTCAAACCAGTTCTTATACATGTCGAACACAATGTTACCGAAGTAGTGGGCATCGTTGAGTGGTGAGAAGGCACCATTTACGGTTTTGTGTTCGTTACGAGGGCATTCATAGCGGTAAGTGGTGTCGCCATCGGTAGCACCATTGAGGTCAACGGTGACAACATTTTCCGACTCCATCACACACTCTGTGCCATTTTCCAACACATCTAGGTAGTGGTAATCAGTACCGTATTCGTACATGCCTGTTTTTTCGTTACCACCGGGGCCAGTGCCAACCTGTGCGTGAGCAATACCTTCCCAGCGATCAATAACTTCGCCCGTATGTGCGTCTAACATGGTGAATGGTCGAGTAGGGTGCTCGCTGCCTTCGACAAGATAAGAGACAACGTACACTAGGCGTGTTTTATCCGCTCCTTGTGTGCCAATGCCTTGTTTACCGGATCTTTGGGTGGATGCGCCCTGATAAATAAACAACTCATGTTGGACATTGTCTAGAAATTGGCTGGTTAAGCCTTGAGTCTTGAGGTCTTTACTCGCAAGAGCAACGGCTTGAGAGCTATTGATGGATGGTTTCACAAACGATCGTTCTAGGGTTGTTGTTCTAAGGTAGAGGCCTTGAACCGACTTAAGCGCCCCACCTTTCACACTTTGGGTCGCATTTAGATAATGCCCCCAAACTGGTGTGCCCCAAATATTCTGTTGAATCTTAACTTTGTAGGTACCACGCTTTTTGAGGCTAACTTCTTTTACCATTTTGAAGTTAGAGGCGTTACTGACACCTAACTGGGCGTTCAACCCTGAGAAGTTGGTAAAGTTGATCGGTTGATCGATTTTAACGGATTCATTTGCATGAACTGACAAAGACATAGCACTGGCTATAGCAACGGCAACTAAACGCTTTCTTATTTTCATTGTTATTTTCTCTTTCTATGTAAATTCAAAGAAAAAGTAACAAAACTAATACAATGTATTTACATTATTCGGTCTGATTATTTAGTAGCATGGCAGCGCTCTCTTTTATTCATGAAATTTATATTTGTCATATTTACAGATAGTTATTGTTTCTGTTTATTTTTGAACGCACCCGCGTCTTTTATTTATACAATCATGATACTTTTATTAAGTGTTAATTTTCATTGATAATTAAGTTTTTAGTACAAATTGATCCGTGCCTCAATTAATGGTTTTTGGGTTGATAGAAGGATCAACGATTTCAAATTGTGATTTTAAGCAGAAGGTTATTCAGCGAATTTACAAGCAATTTTGATAAGGAATTGAAGATTTTTAGGCTTATGCCTCGAGTTATTTGTTACATGAAGCTGGGTGAATTAACCACTTACTTGGCACAGAGCACAAAATCTGTTGGATGAAAAAAGCCAGTGATGAGGTCACTGGCTTAGATGAGCTTAGTTTGTACAGATTACCAATTAAAGGTACGCAACTAAGGTTCGTAACGAATTACTTCTTCTTACCGCCCATTTGAACGTAGTTAAGTTAATCGTGAGACAGCACCTCCCGACCGATGTTGAACATTATTCCAGAGGTGTTTTGTAGTTACTGCATGGGTTTGTCATCTGAATCATTACATATCTGAATGGTAATAGTGAATACCGCACCCTTTAAGGTTTGGCTTTGGCCAACTTCCACGGTTGCGTTGTGTTGAGCACAGATCTTATCGACGATAGAAAGTCCCAAACCATGGCCGCTCTTGGCTTTGTTACGTGCTTTGTCGCCAACGTAAAACGGTTCAAACAGGCGGGCTTGATGCTCTTGTGCGACACCATCACCATCATCATGTACTGCGATTTGTAGCTGATCTTGATGCACGCTGGTTTCAATTGAGACTTGAGAGCGTGCGAATTTCATGGCGTTGCGGACGAGGTTATCTAAGGCGCGGTTCAGTAGTGTTTCATCCGCCTTTATCAATTGAGCTTGTTCAGGCAGTGATAAGTCTATATTGAGCTCCGTCTCTTTGTTCCAACGAATAATCGCGTGATTGAGAAAGCCTCTTATCTCTAATGGTTGTTGTCGGTTTTCGAGATCAATGCTATCGAGTTTGGCGTAGCACAACAGTTCATCGACCATCTTTTCCATCTCTTCCGTATCTTCGACAATACTTTCTACGGTGTCTTGTTGAGCTTCGTTGAGTGGCGTGTCTTTGAGCATTTCAGCTTGCCACTGGATACGAAATATTGGCGTGCGTAGCTCATGAGCCACTGCGTTGGTGAGCGAGCGATTACTCTCAATTAAGCGATGAATGCGGTCAGCCATCAGGTTGAAAGACTTATTCAGTGAGCCGATGGCAATGCCGCTTGAAGTTTCTGCTCGTGAAGAGAGATCCCCTTCTGCAAAGCGTAGGGTGGCGTATTCAAGCTTTTTGACGCGGCGGAAGATAATAACTAGATGACATAAGCCGTATAAGATAAAACTTGCAAGGAAGAATAACCAAATAAGGTCATCTTCTAGCTCGATTTTTTGCCGTACGAATGCTTCATTGTCAGGTAGGTAATGATAGGTATTGTCACTGTCTGTTAGGCGAAACCATAGATCACGTTCATCATCGTGAAAGATAAAGGTATTCGGGTTGGTACTAAAGAACTCTGAAACAGGGCCTGGTATTTCATCTTTTGAGCTGAGCGTGACCAGTTTATTTCGTGTGGTTTCTGCAAACTGATTTATCGCTTGGTGAGCCGCTTCAAGGCCTTGATTTTTTGCGATGTTTGCTATGAGTTGTTGGTGGGCCGTCGCTTCGTAATCTTCCATTACATATTCGTAGTCGGTATTGAGCTGGTAGACAGAAATCTCGTAGGCAAAAAGGCCAGTCATAAAGCAAACTAACAGCCCAAGTAGGGACTCCAAATAGATACGTCGCATAATCGCTCTCTTTCATTACGCTCGTATTGAGCGAGGTTAACGCCAGGCGGTCGAAACAAATAAGTAACCTTTACCGCGAATGGTCTGAATTTTCTCTGCTGGTGTGTGATCGTCACCGAGTATCTTTCTTAGGCGTACGACCTTGTTATCAATCGTCCTATCGATCCCGTCATACTCAATCCCGCGCAGTGTTTGGGTTAAATAGTCTCGTGATAACGGAGTATCAGGGTTATTTGCTAATAACCATAGCAGGTCAAACTCACTGTCCGTGAGTGATAAAACTGAACCTGCAAGTTCACATTTTTTGTAGATGTTTCTTAACACGAGCTGATCAAACTGAAGGGTGTCTGAGTCATCGACAGAAGGAGCGTAGGCTTCTTGACGGCGCATGAGCGAGCGAACCCTTGCCAGCAGAACTCTTGGCTTGATTGGTTTGGTCACATAGTCATCGGCCCCTATTTCTAAACCAGCGACGTGGTCAAAATCGTCATCACTGGCGGTCAACATCAAGATTTTACCTTTATAGAGCGTACGCGTCTGTCGGCAGATTGTAAGCCCATCGGTTACAGGAAGCATTAAATCCAGCAATACGATGTCGGGTTGTTCGGCAAGAATGGTTTGCGCGGCATTACTGCCATCGTCCAGAACCAATACATCAAAATCTTGCGCGACAAAGTAGTCTTGCAACATTTTCTGAAGTTTCAAATCGTCTTCCACGATGATCATTTTAGGTTTTGTCATTCCATTTTCAGCCTTATTGGGTGTTTAACTTATTGAGATTTTTTGAACGAGTTTGATTCTATGGTGATCTATTGTTGCATATTGAATTCAAATGCTTCGCGAACAATATCTGACGTAAATGATTAAACACTTTCTACGGTAGTTCAATGCTGATTTTGAATTAGTGAGCAAAATAAAAAACAATGTTCAGAAAGCGTACTTATTCTATTACCTTCGTAAGGACGATAGTCACAGTCTTAATCAATAGAGTTTACCTTTTACACAGGAGTGAATAACGGTAGCACTACTATCGAAATACATTACTGACATTACCTTTACCTCTAACTTTCAGCGTTAGAATCTGCTTTTAAGACGATCTGCCTAATTTTTACAGAATATTAATTTGATTGAATTTTGTACTTTTTAAGTGAAAACATTCGACCAATAACCATCACACCTCAAATCTTTAATTAATTTAATTAGGGGTCTAAATGATATTTAAGTGATTGTTTATATTTAATTTATTTATATATTGGCGGTTCGTTGTTATGGGTTTGTTTTAAATAATCATTTGAACCCTAACTAAATTTCTGTCATTTTATATTTAACTAAACGTTCAATAAAAAATAAAAGGACTAAAAAATGCCGAAGGTTGGGATGCCTGATATACGTAAACCACAGCTCGTACAAGCCACGATGACCGTGATTGATCGAGTGGGTTTACATGCCGCAAGTATTGCTTTGATCAGTAAGGAAGCGGGAGTTTCAACGGGCATCATTAATCACTATTTTGGTGGAAAGCATGGCCTGCTTGAAGAGACTATGCGTGAAATTCTTCGCCAATTATCCAACACCATTACCACGGCATTAAAAGCACTCCCTGTTGATGCTCACCAGCAGAGGATTAATGCGATCATTGAAGGGAACTTCGAAGGCTACCAAGCCGAAAACAAGGTCGCAAAAACGTGGTTGGCATTTTGGTCATATTCGATGCATGACCAACAATTGAAAAGACTTCAGCGCGTGAATGAAAGACGTTTACTTTCGCATTTACGCCTTGAGTTGAAAGGTATTCTTAATCATGAACAGGCGGAGCTCGTTGCTCACGGTATTGCTTCTTTGATTGATGGTTTATGGCTGAGAGGCACGTTAAACCCTGAAGGTATCGATGCCCAAAAGGCACGCGCTATCATCAATGACTACCTTGATAAGCAACTGACGTTTTACTCGTGTCACTCGAATAAAACCTAGTCATAGCATTCGAATTACAAACACTCACATATAGACCTGTAGAGTCTAAAACAATAATTAAGTCAGAATCTCAAATGGAAATGAACTCATTATATATCGATGGCGAAGCAGTTAAAGCAACGTCTGGTGAAACCTTTGATAGTATTAATCCGGCAAACGGTGAATCTATCGCAACTTTGGGCCAAGCATCTTCAGCGGATGTGGATAGTGCTATCGAATCGGCAAAACGTGGATTTGCGGTATGGTCAGCAATGTCAGCCGTTGAACGCAGCCGTATTCTTTTAAAAGCTGTAGAGATACTTAGAGCTCGAAATGATGAGCTTGCTAGCCTTGAGGTTGTTGATACGGGCAAACCGTTGCAAGAAGCAATTGAAGTGGATGTGGCGTCTGGCGCGGATGTTATTGAATATTTCGCAGGCCTTGCTCCTACTCTTCAAGGCGACCAACAACCGCTTAGTGAATCTCAATTCTTCTACACACGTCGTGAACCGTTAGGTATCTGTGCAGGTATCGGTGCGTGGAACTATCCAATTCAAATCGCAATGTGGAAATCAGCGCCGGCACTCGCGGCGGGCAACACCATGATTTTCAAGCCGTCAGAAGAAACGCCGCTAACGGCACTTAAGCTCGCTGAAATTTTTACCGAAGCGGGGCTTCCTGATGGTGTGTTTAACGTGGTTCAGGGAGATTACCGCGTTGGCCAGATGCTGACCGCACACCCAGACATCGCAAAAGTGTCATTCACCGGTGAAATTGGTACAGGTAAAGCCGTGATGGGCGATAGCGCCAAAACGCTTAAATCGGTCACTATGGAGCTTGGTGGCAAATCACCAATGATCGTGTTTGATGACGCGAAATTGGATGATGCGGTCTCCGCTTCCATGGTCGCAAACTTCTATACCCAAGGGGAAGTATGCACTAATGGTACTCGTGTTTATGTACACGAAAACATCTATAACGCATTTATTGCTCAACTTAAAACACGCACTGAAAAGCTGATCATTGGTGATCCAATGAAGATGGATACTCAGGTTGGCGCGTTGATTTCTAAAGAACACCTTGCAAAAGTTCTTGAAGCGATTGAGCTAGCTAAACAGTCTGGTGCAACCCTGTTAACTGGTGGTTATCAAGTAACGGCCAATGGCCTAGCGAGCGGCAACTTTGTTACTCCAACCGTGTTTGTGGATTGCGAAGACAGCATGCCACATGTCCAACAAGAGATCTTTGGTCCAGTGATGTCGGTAATGAAGTTTACTGACGAAGACGACGTTATTCGCCGTGCTAATGACACTAAATATGGCCTTGCTGCTGGCGTATTCACGCAAAACCTTTCTCGCGCTCACCGAGTTATTCATCAAATGCAAGCCGGTATTTGCTGGATTAACACATGGGGTGACTCACCTGCAGAAATGCCTGTCGGTGGCTACAAACTTTCGGGTATTGGTCGTGAAAATGGACCAGAAACTCTACTTCACTATACGCAAACCAAGAGCATTCTTATTGAGCTAGGCGATTTCGCTAGCCCATATGCCTAACGCGTAACACTCAACTCAACGGAGAAACAAAATGGAACAACGCTACGATTATATTATCGTCGGCGCGGGTTCGGCCGGCTGTGTGTTAGCGGATAGACTAACAGAGAGCGGTGAACATAGCGTTTTATTATTGGAAGCTGGTGGTACGGATAAGAGCATTTTTATCCAAATGCCAACGGCGCTTTCTTACCCAATGAATACTGAAAAGTATGCGTGGCAATTTGAAACAGAGCAAGAGCCGGGCCTTGATGGACGTGAACTGCATTGCCCACGTGGCAAAGTATTAGGCGGTAGCTCATCAATTAACGGTATGGTTTATGTGCGTGGCCATGCGTGTGATTTTGATCAATGGGAAGAAGAGGGTGCGGCGGGCTGGAACTACCAAGCCTGTCTGCCTTACTTCCGCCGTGCTGAATCATGGAGCAAAGGTGGTGACGAATATCGTGGCGACAATGGTCCAGTAGGCACTTGTAACGGCAACGATATGGAGCTTAATCCGCTTTATCAAGCATTTATTGATGCAGGTAAAGACGCCGGTTACCCAGAAACACAAGACTACAACGGCTACCAGCAAGAAGGCTTCGGTACCATGCACATGACAGTAGACAAGGGTGTTAGAGCCTCAACCTCTAATGCTTATCTGCGCCGTGCATTGAAGCGTTCAAACCTTACCTTGAAAAAAGGCATCGTGGCTCGTCGTTTCTTACTTGAAGCTCAAGATTCAAAAGGTCAATCAGGCTTGAAAGCCGTTGGTGTCGAGTTTGAAAAGTCAGGCAATACTCAAGTTGCTGTGGCGAACAAAGAAGTGATTTCGTCAGCGGGCTCTATTGGTTCTGTTCAATTGCTGCAGCTTTCTGGTATCGGTCCGAAATCCGTGCTTGAAAAGGCAGGCGTTGAACTAAAACACGAGTTGAACGGCGTGGGTGAAAACCTGCAAGACCACTTAGAAGTGTACTTCCAATATCACTGCAACGAGCCTATTACTCTCAACAGCAAGCTTGGCTTGGTGAGCAAGGGCATGATTGGCGCAGAGTGGATTCTGACTCGTAAAGGTTTGGGTGCTACTAATCACTTTGAATCATGCGCGTTCATTCGTTCACGCAAAGGGTTGAAGTGGCCGAATATTCAATACCACTTCCTACCAGCAGCAATGCGTTACGACGGGCAAGCGGCCTTTGATGGTCATGGCTTCCAAGTACACGTTGGTCCCAATAAGCCAGAAAGCCGCGGTACGGTGGCGATCACTTCTGCTGATCCACATGCCAAGCCAGAGATCATTTTCAACTACATCTCGACCGAACAAGACCGCCAAGATTGGCGTGACTGTATTCGCCTGACGCGTGAGATTCTGTCTCAACCTGCAATGGATGTGTACCGAGGTGAAGAGATTCAGCCTGGTCTCAACATTACTTCTGATGAAGCGATTGATGAATGGGTTAAGCAGAACGTTGAAAGCGCCTACCATCCTTCATGCGGCTGCAAAATGGGTTCAGACAACGACCCAATGGCGGTGCTTGATGAAGAGTGTCGAGTCCGCGGCATCGACAACTTACGTGTGGTGGATTCATCTGTTTTCCCAACCATTCCAAATGGCAACTTAAACGCACCAACCATTATGGTAGCTGAGCGTGCTTCTGATTTGATTCTGGGCAAGCCTGCACTTAAAGAACAAGACGTTCCAGTGTGGATTGCGCCTGAATGGGAAGAGAAACAAAGAATAAATAAACCAGTAAGAGAGGCGTAAGTCTCTGTTACTGAATAAAAATAAGAAAATCAGTAATAACAAAAATTAGTAAAAAGTTAGCAGAACTTCCCTTACTTGTATGAGTTAGGGCAGTAAAAGGAAAGATAAAAAGGAATCATTATGACGACTCAACATACACAAACCGCGACAAAAAAGCCTTTAGCAAGCAATGCGTTAAAAACGAAGGCGTTCGCAACATTAGCCATCAGCTCATTTGCATTTGGTGCTAATGCTTCTATTGAACCACAGCAATGTGAAAACGTGCGTTTCGCTGATGTGGGCTGGACAGACATTACTGCAACAACTGCTGTTACATCTGAACTATTAAAAGGCCTTGGTTACAAAACCAAAACCGACCTACTTTCAGTACCGGTAACTTATTCTTCAATGGCCAACGGTGATATTGATGTCTTTTTAGGTAACTGGATGCCAACTATGGAAGGCGATATTGCTAAGTACCGTGAAGCGGGCACTGTGGAAACCGTTCGTGCCAACCTTGAAGGCGCTAAATACACACTAGCCGTACCAAAATATGTGTACGACTCTGGTGTGAAAAGTTTCACTGATCTCGCAAAACATGCCGACAAGTTTAAAGACCGTATCTACGGCATCGAACCGGGCAACGATGGTAACCGTTTAATCCAATCAATGATTGATTCTGACGCATTTGGCTTAAAAGATTTTAGCCTAGTGGAATCAAGCGAAGCAGGCATGGTATCTCAAGTATCACGCGCCGCACGCCGTAGCCAATGGATTGTTTACCTTGGTTGGGCACCTCACCCAATGAACAGCAATGTTGAAATGGAATACCTATCAGGTGGTGATGAATTCTTTGGTCCTAACTACGGCGGCGCAAATGTTTACACCAATGTTCGTTCAAACTACCTGTCTGAGTGCGCAAACGTCGGTCAACTTCTACAGAACCTAGAGTTTACTCTAGAGATGGAAAACCAGTTGATGGAAGAAATCCTTAACCAAAACGTTAAGCCTGAAAAAGCGGCTCAACAATGGCTAAATAGCAACCCACAGCAAGTGGAAGCTTGGTTAGACAACGTAAAAACACATAAAGGTGAATCAGCAACTCAAGCCGTTACTGACTACCTAAAGCAGGTAAAAGCTTAGTTCTCTACCCAGTTACATAAATAACAAAGGTGAGCTTCGGCTCACCAATAATCAAAGGCAATATTGTGAATTTTATTACGGAAAACAAAATCCCTGTCGGACAATGGATGGAAACTGGTGTTGACTGGTTAACAATTAACGCAGCAGGTTTTTTTGATGCTATTTCTATCTTCTTGGAAACCGTTATTCTTTTTTTAGTCGATGTATTTAAATGGATGCCACCTGCGCTGCCAATCGTGATCACGGCGGCAATCGCATGGTATTTACACCGTAAACTGTCGTTGGTGATCTTTGTTGTCGCAGCGCTTCTCACTATCCTCAACCTTGGCTATTGGCAAGAAATGCTGGAAACCTTTGTTCTCGTCTTTGCGGCGACAACGATTTCCGTATTAATTGGTGTTCCAGTTGGCATCATGGCAGCTCATCGTCCTTGGCTCTATACGCTGCTGCGTCCAGTGCTTGATTTAATGCAGACAGTCCCAACGTTTGTGTACTTGATTCCGACCTTAGTGCTGTTTGGTTTAGGCATCGTACCTGGCTTAATCTCGACGATCATCTTCGCGATAGCATCGCCGATTCGTTTGACCTATCTGGGTGTCACAAAAGTACCAGAAGAATTGATTGAAGCAGGTAAAGCTTTTGGTGCTAGCCGCATGAAGTTGCTACTCAAAGTTGAATTGCCGGCGGCTTTACCAAGCATCATGGCAGGTATCACACAGTGCATTATGTTATCGCTTTCAATGGTAGTTATTGCGGCACTGGTAGGGGCTGATGGTCTTGGCAAGCCAGTCGTTCGAGCTCTAAACACAGTAAACATTTCACAAGGCTTTGAAGCCGGATTAGCGATTGTTTTAGTAGCAATTATTCTTGATCGCTTGTGCAAAACACCCAACCAGAAGGAAGCTTAATTATGTCTCTAGTAAACAAAAGTGTGCTTGAAGAAAGTAAAGCTATGGATGCTATTACTATTAAGAATCTCGATGTTGTGTTTGGTGACAAAGCTAATCAAGCGCTTGAACTACTCGACCAAGGCAAAACTCGCCAAGAGATCATCGATGAAGCGGGCCAAGTAGTGGGTGTCGATAATGTTTCACTGACCGTTAAAGAAGGCGAAATCTGCGTACTCATGGGTTTGTCTGGCTCGGGTAAATCTTCACTGCTTCGCGCTGTTAACGGTTTGAATGAAATTAGCCGTGGTTCATTGGCAATCAAAGATGGCGATAAGCTGGTTGATTTAGGCGAACAGTGCGACGAAGCGACATTGCGCCACTTACGTACACACCGTGTTTCTATGGTGTTCCAAAAATTTGCTTTAATGCCGTGGTTAACTGTATTAGATAATGTCGCGTTTGGCCTTGAAATGCAGGGTGTCGCTAAAGATGCTCGCCGTGCTAAAGCGCGTGAGCAACTGGAGATGGTTGGCTTATCAGAGTGGGAAACAAAATTCCCTCATGAGCTTTCTGGTGGTATGCAGCAACGTGTGGGTTTGGCGCGTGCTTTTGCGATGGATACTGACATTCTATTGATGGATGAACCCTTTTCTGCGCTTGATCCTTTGATTCGTGCGCAACTTCAAGATGAACTGATTGCGCTACAAAATAAACTTAACAAAACGATTTTGTTTGTGAGTCATGACCTTGATGAAGCGCTAAAGATTGGTAATAACATCGCTATCATGGAATCGGGAAAACTGATTCAACACGGCAAACCTGAAGAAATCGTGTTAACGCCAAAAACGGAATATGTGAAGGACTTTGTTGCCCACACTAACCCGTTGAACGTATTGAAAGGTCGTTCACTCATGCAGCCTCTTGATTCACTGAGGAAAGATAATGAGAGTTGGAAGATTTGTGATTCAAAAGATTTATGGATAGAACAGACTGAAGGGTCATTATCGGTAAAAGGTGAGCCAACTTTGGCGCTTGTTGAGTGGAATGAATCTGACGATCTAACCGCGATTAGCGCGTCGAGTGTTGTAGTGGCGAGCCCTGAGATTGGAATGCGTGATGCGATTAAATTGAAACAGATAAGTAATAACCCAATTCTGTTGGTTGAAAACAATCAATTGGTTGGTATTTTGGATAACAGTGAGTTTTACAACGCGCTAATAGGGAATTTTCAACTCAACAGTGCCGCTTAATGGTTTGAGCTGAGTTAACTCGTTTTCTAACGGATAAAATAGGTAGTGAGGTCGCGAGATCGCGAGATCTCACTACCTATTTGACTAAATCGTCTTTTTATTTACCAACAACTTCTCGCCTTTTCTTACCCTGTTCGTCTCTTTAAGGCCAAATATCGGCACTCGTTAAACAAAAATGTTGGTCTGCGCAAATTCAGAAGCATAGAAAAGATTGAGAATACTATGAACATAAGTACAATGCGGAAAAAATCAATGAATTAATTTATCAATTTACAGTGTAATTCGAACGTGCCTGACTTAATCACTTAGGACATCTAATCACTTCGACGCTGTAAAGCCACTCACAATATATTAGTACAAAGGTCTGCATCTTGGACAAACATGACGAAATCCTGGTCGCTATTCGACAAATTATTCGCGCTATCGATTTACACTCGAAGAAGCTGAGTAAAGAATATGGTATGACTGGCCCTCAATTAATCTTAATGAGAGCAATCCAAGAAATGGGTAATGTGACAATCAAAGAATTGTCTAATCAGACCAATGTAAGCCAAGCAACGACGACGACGATCATCGACCGTCTAGAGTTAAATGGTTATGTACAACGAGTGCGCAGTTCGTCTGACCGCCGCAAAGTTCACGCGAACTTGACTGAAAAAGGGCAAGAGTTGCTTAATAACGCGCCCCCACCACTGCAAGATAACTTTGTTAAGAAGTTCCAAAATTTAGAACCGTGGGAGCAAAGCTTACTGCTTTCTTCAATGCAGCGAGTATCAGCAATGATGAACGCAGAAGACATCGACGCCGCTCCCGTTCTTCAGCTTGAAGGAATTGCAAACGTAGCTAAGAGCTAGGGTTTGAATTAATTTTAATAGATTTCAAATGGTCGCTTTTAGCGGCCATTTTTGATCTTGGCCTCCTTACTCCTCAGATTTTACTGGTACAAATCACCTTTTAGTTGTGGCCTGTCGATACAAATTGGGCCTGAGAAAGACCGATTATCAGCGAGTGTATCTGTATAGGGTATTGCATCAAGTTCATACTGACATATGATGATTATCTTCTCGTTGTGTCTCATCTTATATGCTCCTTCTAAGCGACAAAACTTTTTTCAAGATAAGCACATCCTATAAATCGAAAATAACAACCTTAAAGGGCTTGTTTGGTGTCTTAAAATGGCTAAATTAGGGTGTTTTAAGTTGCTGTTTTTGTTGGTTTTTAATTTGGTGTTTTCTTAAGATCGCAATGGTAGTCTTAGCTTAATTTCTTTAGGGGGCTAAATGGACACCAATAACAGCACTTATCATCACCACAGTTTTGTTCAGCAAGACCTGTCTGAAATGACATTTACAGCCTGTACGTTTATTTGTTGTGATTTCAGACGTTCGAACTTACGTGACGCAACCTTTATTAACTGTAAGTTTATTGAGCAAGGCGATATTGAGGGATGCCGCTTTGATATTGCCGACTTACGAGATGCAAGCTTCCAAAATTGCCAGTTGGCAATGGCGAATTTTAGTAACGCGAATTGTTATGGTATTGAGCTACGTGATTGTGACTTGAAAGGGGCGAACTTTACTCGTGCTAACTTTGCCAATCAGGTAAGTAATAGAATGTATTTTTGCTCAGCGTATATTACGGGCTGTAACCTGTCATACGCCAATTTTGAACAAGCTTGTTTAGAGAAGTGCGAGCTGTTTGAAAACCGTTGGATTGGTACTTACCTTGGCGGCGCGTCACTGAAAGAGTCGGATCTCAGTCGCGGTGTGTTCTCGGAAGACGTATGGGGGCAATTCAGTATGCAAGGTGCCAACTTATGCCATGCTGAATTAGAAGGGTTAGATCCTCGCAAGGTAGACACATCGGGGATTAAAATCGTCGCTTGGCAGCAAGAGCAACTGCTTGAAAGCATGGGTATTGTTGTCATGCCAGATTGATAGGTTCGGTGAAGTTGAGCGAGTAATGCGCTCCGAAACTAAAAGCGCCCGAAAGCGAATAACTTTGGGCGCTTTTGTTTCTCTGGAAACGGTCAGTTTAATATCGATGCTCGAAAAGAGACGGTAAGTTATGAAAAGTGGAGTTTAGTGCATGCCTGAACGCATTTTGTCACTGAGCGCAAAGAAAACGAATAGAACAATACACACAAGGGCTGTACCCAGTGCCACAAGGATTGTTGTCGCATCTGTCGAGAGCAGTGGAACAACGATAGAAGCTAACGCTACCAACATAACAAGGATATGAACGATTCGTCCGAGAATTGGATTTTTATGACAGAATGAAGCCCACAGGTAACGCATTTTTAACACCAGTATAAAATTAGTGGGTTTATTCTATTTTATTATTGAGTGTTTTGTAAGTAATTTTCGTTACAGGAAACGGTAAGTATGATCTAAGTCGTTTTAGTATAAAACTGATTAAATAACAGAGGGTTATTGATTTTAGAGGGAGCGCTTATTGTCTGAATGATAATAATATGCTGTATTCTTTATAATGATAAGTCAAATTTTGTTCGATTTTTAGTTTCTTGGCTGAAAGTCTCATTTATTGGTCTTTTGTAAAAAGGTGGATTTTTTGACCATTAAACGTTGTACATGAAATTCAAACTAGAACCTTTTCCCAAACGGTGATTCGTTTATGGTATTTATCAGGAAGAGTGTTCGATTTGGGAGCACGGTAATCTTGTGAACGATATCTGTTTGATATACTTATTGTTCGCTCGGTAAAGGTGATGGAGATAATATGTCGAAAACCGCGAAGATCATTAATGAAGATAAGCTGGTGAAAAAAGCAGTCGAGGTCGGTTTTAAGATGGCAAAATTGCAGGGCTTTGATTTGCCACATTCATCTCAACCAATAAAGGTTAAAGCGGTGTATTTGTTTCTTGTTGAAGTGAACCAGATAACGCCGTTACCCGAAAGTAAGCTTGATGGAGCAAACATTAAAAAGCGCTTAGCGTTATGGATACACAAAGCATTACCTGACAATGATCCTCTAAAGTAAGTAAAAGTTAAACGGGTGTATCTGAATCCGTTTCTTTTTCAGCTCGTTATTACTGCTTTTATACTAGAAACCTAACGATTCGTCGCTAGGTTTTTTTTTGGCTAACATTTCCAATAGTGACTTATAGATACCACTGTTTGGAGTGCTTTCAGTTAGCGACTTATTGGATGCTGACTGCTATCTCTTTAGCTAGAGATTACTTATCAATTAGGTTATAGGTCTGACTCAGTAAATGGCTTACTACCTATCAAACGTGGGGTACTCGGTTACTTAACGCCATGCTCAAAAAGCTCCTATCCTCAATCTCTGTCTAACTACTTTTTTGTGTCTGTTCCTTGAAAAATACGTCTCGATAACTTCATCTCAATAAATACATTAGAACTCAAAGTATTGTTTGATTCATGCAATACGCTAAATTATGTGATATATATCACATAATTTAGCTTTGTAGCGTTAATTTGTTGATCTTTATGCTGTGAAAATGCTCATAATGGAAAGGAATTTAATTAGAGTTCGAAGGAAAAAACTAGATATGATTACATCAGCGCCTTGGGGGCTATATTCGGAGATTGTAGAAAAAAGCAATGAGAAATGGATTTTTCGTGAGCCCGAAGTTTCTGATGGCAACGATATCTACCGCTTAATTTCAGAATGCCCACCATTAGATGTTAATTCTTCATATTGCAATTTTTTGCAGTCTACTCACTTTAGTAAAACTTGTATCTTGGTTGAGCACAAAGGGGACCTTGCCGGTTTTATTTCTAGTTACCAGAAGCCGAGTGAGCCTAATGTACTATTTATTTGGCAAGTAGCCGTTGACCCTCGGTTTAGAGGTAATGCATTAGCTTACAAGATGATAGATGCTTTACTTAAGCGAGAATCGTTGGAGGGTATCGACGCTATTGAAACCACCATTACCAAATCAAACCAAGCATCTTGGGCACTATTCAAAAAGCTTGACGCTAAAAATGGTAGTTCCGGAGAGGTGACAACATTCTTAGATGAGAATGTTCACTTCAACGGTCAGCACGATACTGAATATTTATATCGAATTCCCTTAAATAATCACAAACTAATAGGAATTAAATAACGGCCTTATCATGGATATTTTTAAAAAGCAGGAATCTAACGTACGTTCATACTCGAATAGTTTTCCAGTCACCTTTAGCAAATCAAAAGGTTGCTGGCTTGAAACAAAACAAGGTGATCGTTACCTCGATTTTCTTGCTGGAGCAGGATCTCTAAATTACGGTCACAACAACCCAATCCTTAAGCAAGCACTGCTTGAGTACATTGAAATGGATGGAATTACACATGGCTTAGATATGCATTCAGAAGCCAAAGCTGAGTTCCTAGAAGCACTGAGTCGCTTCATTTTGGAACCAAGAGCCTTAGATTACAAAGTTCAATTTACCGGCCCTACAGGAACAAATGCAGTGGAAGCTGCAATCAAGTTAGCTAAAAAAGTGAAAGGCCGAAGCAGCATTGTTGCGTTTACTAATGGCTTTCATGGCTGTACTGCTGGTGCACTGGCTGCGACTGGTAATCAACATCACAGGCAAGGTGCAGGTTCGGATCTCAACAACGTTACGCGTTTGCCGTTTGAAGGTTACGCTGACATTGATGGATTAAAATTGTTCGAAACGATGTTAACCGATAATTCAGCCGGTATGGATAAACCCGCAGCCGTTTTATTGGAAACGGTTCAAGGTGAAGGCGGGCTTAATGTCGCTTCAAATGAATGGTTACAACGATTAAGTAAAATTTGTAAGGCCCACGATATATTGTTAATTGTGGATGACATTCAAGCTGGCTGTGGGCGAACGGGTACCTTTTTCAGCTTTGAGCCTTCAGGTATTAAGCCTGATATTGTAACACTGTCTAAATCTATTAGTGGTTATGGCTTACCGATGGCCATCGTTTTATTAAAACCAGAATTAGATAAGTGGGAGCCGGGAGAGCATAACGGTACCTTTCGAGGTAATAATCATGCCTTTATCACTGCGGCTAAAGCGCTGGAAATCTATTGGGCAAATGATGATTTTGAAACTCATGTCCAACACTGTTCAGGCTTGGTTGACGAAGTTATCCAACGTAATATCAAACGCTACCCTGAGTTGTTTGTTCAACGTAAAGGGCGCGGAATGATGATTGGTATTGAATGTAAAGATGGAAACACTGCTGACGATATTGCTAAAACATGTTTTAACAACGGCATGGTCATTGAGACAGCAGGTCCAAACGATGAAATATTGAAGTTCTTTTGCCCGCTAACTATATCGGAGTCGGAGCTAATACAAGGCCTAACTATTTTCGAAAACTCAGTTGAAGTTATAGCAACTAAGTATTTCAAGAAAGCATCGTAATAAGGATAATAAAATGATTGTTAGAACACTTGATGAATGTCGTAATAGCGAAAGACGTATCGTCTCAGATAACTGGGAAAGTACTCGTATGCTGTTGAAAGAGGACAATATGGGTTTTTCATTCCATATCACGACAATCTACGAATCGACAGAAACACATATCCATTACCAAAATCATTTAGAATCAGTTTTTTGTATGAGTGGAGAAGGGGAGATCGAAGTGGTTGGTGGTAAAACCTATCCAATTAAACCTGGAACGCTTTATATCCTTGATAAGCATGACGAGCACTATTTACGCGCATATAAAAACAAAGAGATGGTCATGGCTTGCGTGTTTAACCCGCCAATTACTGGGGCTGAAGTTCACGACGAAAACGGTGTCTATCCACTGGTTGACTAACGTTTTTGGGAGGGGGGAACATCCCCCCTATTCTTTATTTACTTAGCCTTCAAATTTCTTAATTATTAAGGTCTTTTATGACATTTACCGTAGAAAAAATCGGCGGTACATCAATGACAGCATTTGATGCTGTGCTAGACAATATTATTCTCCGCCCTAAAAATCCATATAACCGAATCTTTGTTGTATCTGCGTATGGCGGTATGACAGATGCATTACTGGAATGTAAAAAAACTGGTAAACCAGGCGTTTATCAACTTATCGCTAAGCGTGACGACTCATGGAAAGACTCTCTGTCTTATATTGAAAGTCGTATGTTGTTGACTAATGAACATATCTTCGCTGATCCAATGAATCGTATTAGAGCGGATAAGTTTATCCGGTCTCGCATTTCAGAAGCAAAAAACTGTATCGCTAATATTCTTGAAACATGTCAATACGGGCAGTTTTCACTACGACATTACTTACCGCAAATTCGAGAGTTTCTTGCTTCTATTGGCGAATCACATAGTGCATATAACACAGCTCTTAAACTGAAAAATATCGGTATAAATTCAACTTTTGTTGATTTGTCTGGTTGGGATAACCAACAACCCCTAAGTTTGGATGAGACAATTAAAGAGGCTTTCTCTAAAATAGACGTGACTAAAGAATTACCTATTGTTACCGGTTATGCCTATTGCAAAGAAGGGTTAATGCATACTTATGACCGTGGCTACAGCGAGATGACATTCAGTCGCATCGCAACAATAACTCAAGCATCGCTTGCGGTTATCCATAAAGAGTATCATTTCAGCTCGGCAGACCCTAGAGTCGTCGGTGTTGGCTCAGTTAATCCCATTGGATTAACTAACTATGATGTTGCCGACCAATTAGCCAATCTTGGTATGGAAGCTATCCACTCAAATGCGGCTGCAGGTTTACGTGAATGCGGGATTGAGCTGCAAATTAAGAACACTTTTGAACCTGAGCATGAAGGTACACTGATCTCTTCGAATTATCGACCCGATACGGATCATGTGGAGATCATTGCTGGAAAACAGAAAGTTTACGCATTGCATATCTTTGACCAAGGAATGGTTGGTAAGATAGATAATGTGAGTTATGAGTTAATGGAAATTATTGCGGATGCAAGAGTTAGCCTGATAGGCAAGGAGATGAATGCCAACTCTATTACTTATTATCTTGGTGGTAACCCTGAAAGCTTAAATCAGGTGCTTTATAAAGCTGAGAAGCGGTATCCAAAGGCATCAATTGCTGGCCGTATGGTAGCCATAATTTCAGCGATTGGTTCTCAGATTGATACCAACAAAACACTTGCTAATGGCGTACTGTCATTGATGAATAATAGCGTAACTCCTATTGCATTACACTCGTCGATGAGAAATGTAAATGTGCAATTTGTCGTGAATGATGACAAGTATCAACAAGCGATTTGTGCACTACATAAAGAGTTTTTTGATCAAAATAAAAAAGCTAAAAAATCGGTGAGTGCTGCCTAAAATATAGTAGTGGGGATGAGGCATCTCCACTACTATATTTTTGTAGAATGACTATATTTTTATAGAATACAGAAGAAAGTGATTAGAGTCCTAAAGTAACCTTTAGTTTATTTTGGGGCTCTTTATCGTTCTCTATAAAGGTATCAACAGAATTACTCCTGATACTTATCAAGCTTGTTATAAAGCGTTTTAATACTAATCCCTAAGTCTTGAGCTGTTTCTTTTTTGTTGCCTTCGTTCTCTTCGAGTGTATTGATTATTGCGGCTTTCTCTATTTTTTCGAGAGACACACCAGCTGGAACCATCTCTTCAACCGTTGTTCCAGTTTCCAAAGGTGGAGTGTCAAAAATTAAGTGCTCATCTTTAATCGTGTCGTCAGCTAATATAAATGCCCGTTCAATACAGTGTTTTAATTCCCTTACATTCCCTGGCCATGCATGAGCTGAGATCTTTTGAAGCGCTGAGGTAAAAATAGTTTTTGCTGTAGCTTCATTTGCGTTGCGATGAGCAATGAAGTGTTTAGCCAAGCCGACGATATCGTCGCCTCGTTCACGTAAAGGGGGAATATGTATGGGGAAGTGAGCTAACCTAAAGTATAAGTCTTCTCTCAAAAACAGCTCTTCAATCGCAACTTGTGGATCTCGGTTTGTAGCTGCAATGACCCGAGTATTAGCGATGGTAAATGTGTTACTTCCCACTGGGCGGTATTCTCCAGTCTCTAAAACTCGCAATAATTTAACTTGATGTTCAAGTGGCATCTCAGTGATTTCATCGAGAAATAGTGTGCCACCTTCTGCTTGTCTAAATACACCTTGGTGTGTTCGATTTGCGCCTGTGAAGGCTCCTTTTTCATGACCAAATAGTTCACTATCTACTAATTCTGGGCTGATTGCACCGCAGTTAATCGCGATAAAAGGTTGGTTCTTGCGATCGCTAGCGAGATGGACAGTTTGTGCTACAAGCTCTTTACCCGCACCACTTTCTCCGACTATTAGTACATTGGCGTCCGTTTTAGCGACTCTTCTTAACGTTCGATACAGCTTATGCATTGGCTTAGAAGAACCAATTAACATCCCAAATTGATCCAAGTCGCTTGTGGAAACTTTACGTCCTTCTTCCTGTTTTTGTAGGAAGTACTGACTAAAGTCAGCTAGAGTATCTTCTAAAATCTGTATATCAACGGGTTTTCTATAGTGGAAAATTGCACCATGGCTCATCATTTTTTCTAAGTTTTTATTTGGCGAACCGGAACTAATAATAATTAGGTCAGTTTCGTCCAAACTTTTAACACTAGATAGAGCTTTAAAATCATCGTTAGTGAACCGAGATACTTCCACAATAGCAGTATTTGGTTGGAGTTGTTGTAGCTTGTCAATCCAATGAACATCCGTTGTACTCTGTATGATTTCAAAGTTTGACGATTCATTTAGAGAGTTTACTTGAGACAGTAATTGTTCGTCTCTTAGCTCTAAGAACAGTGTCGGTAATGACATGATTTAACTCTCTTTTTATACGACAAGAAGTGATATCGATAATACCACGATACCCTTCAAAGACGAATCTATCATTTACTATACGCCAGCCAAATAAGTGAAATAGTAATAATGTTATTAACCAGAGTAAGGGGTGATATTAATTAATATTGGTCTGATTTTGGTGATAATTTTTACAACTCTCTCATGTAATTAATACATACGACTTTTATTTTAGTAGTGGGAAATCCAGAAGGAAAGGTGGTAAATCATTTAATATCAATGGGTTATATATCTGGCATGCTGATTGCTTATGTTATAGGTGTAAGTGAACTAAAGGAGATAATTAATGAAAATTACTATAAGTAAAATATTATTAGCTACTTTGATTGCTACTTCTTCTTCTGCAGCTGTCGCTGATAGCATGTGGAAGAAAGAAACGCTCGACGCTTGGGTTGATGGAAAAGCAGAGACCACTTTATTATTGAATTATAATTTGAATTCATTTGATATTAATACCTATGTTAAAGATCAAGTTGTTACTTTGACTGGTTCGGTTAGAAATAAAACTGAGAAGATGCTTGCTGAAGAACTAGTGTTAAGTTTAAAGGATGTTAAGGCTGTGAAAAATAATCTTACGGTTATAGAAAAAGATGGTGAAAAAACGCAAGAAGCCGTACAAGCCTTAACAGATTCTCATATAAAGACACTTGTTATCACTCGTTTGTTAATGAATACCAATGTTAGTGGTACCGATATTGAAGTCGAAACCGAAAATAGCGTTGTCATATTGAAAGGTTCTGTTGCATCTGGCGGAGAACACGATCTTGCTTTATCTATAGCGAACAATACACCGAATGTAGAGGAAGTGATTGATAAATTGGATATTATCTAATTTATCTATTCCTAATCAATTTTATCTAAAAATAGAGGAACTATTACGATTCGTTGTTCCTTAACATTTTTGCAATTTCATTACTGGTTTCGATGGTAATGATTCTAATGAATAAAAAATAAACACTAGGAGTTTATATGAAAATCAGATCAATTATTTACCGTTTTCTTACCGTTATGGGTATTACTCTTGCTCTTGCTGCATGTAGTGACGATGGTCCAATGGAACAAGCGGGAGAAAATGTAGATGAGGCGGTAGAAGAGACTCAAAATACAATAGAAGATAGCTGTGAAAATGTTAAAGAGCACCTAGGTGCGGAAGACGAAGATTGCTAGAACGGTCGTCTAGAGTGCAATGAGATACTCCAATCCTCATAAAAAACAATCAATTGAAGTAGGAATTAGACATGAAAAATATATTTGATGTACTCAAAGACAGCCATGAAAAGCAGCGACTCTTGATGGATGCGTTACTCCAAACTTCGGGTGACACCCAGGCTAGGCAAGAGTTTTATATCAGCCTTAAGGATGAGCTAACCAAACATGCGATTGCAGAGGAGCGTCATTTTTATGCTCCTTTGATCGAGAGCGACCAATCGATTGATATGACAAGGCACGGGATAGCTGAACATCACGGCATTGATAAAGTACTTTCTCAACTAGATGATACGGACATGTCTTCACCCACTTGGCTTATTTTAATGAAGACATTAAAACACAAAGTCGAACATCATTTAGAAGAAGAGGAACAGCGTTTCTTTCAAACGGCAGGACGAGTTTTAGATGCAGAACAAAAAGAAACATTGGCTCGCAAATACGAAAAAGAGATGGCTTGATTCGCGATGTACTAGGAATTAAGCACTAAAATTTTTGTTAAGTAAGATAGGGACTCATATCAGAGTCCCTCTTTGATTACTCTATAAAAAAATTATGCACAGATAAATTAAGGCGCCATTATGTTTATTGTTAAGTATTATATACTTATAGCTACTGCTTGCTTTTTTGCTGCTGTTTTTATACCACAGTTAATGCTCCGTGGAGTTTTTGCCTGGTGCGGCTTATCTATGCTAATCGTCAGTGTCGCTTATATTTTCGATATGCCGTCAATATTTAGAAAAAATAGCGATGGGAAAATCGTGTGGTGGACTCGATGGGTATTTATTCCATTTTTTCTAGGTGTTCGATTATACAATGCATGGGCTATTAAAAGAGATCAAGTTGATCCAATACAGCAAGTTGGTCAGAACTTATATGTATCACGTCGCTTATTTCCATCCGATTTATCGTTCTTAGAGTCTCAAAATATTAACTGTATTGTTGACGTTACGGCTGAATTTTCTGGTTTAGAAAGTGCAATGACGGGTGACCAATTTAACTACCTAAATACACCAGTTCTTGACCATAAAGCCCCTAAGTTACATAAGCTTAAGCATGCGATAAATTGGATTGACACTCAAATTAACCAATCGAGATCGGTTGTTGTTCATTGTGCGCTAGGTCGTGGCCGTTCAGTCTTTGTAGTTGCTGCATACCTATTGGCTAAAAACCCTTCACTCACAGTGGAGCAGGCTTTGAAAAGTATCAACGATGTTCGAAGTACGGCTCGATTAAATAACCTCCAGTTAAAAGCTCTTCATGCAATCAGTGATAAAGGTTTACTTACCCTTCAGCGTACGGCTTGTCTTATTGTCAACCCTGTCGCAGGTGGCGGTAAATGGTATGCAAATGAACAACAGGTTATACGTCGACTTACTAGGAAATACAATTTAGAGATTTCTATCACCAGTCAAGATGTCTCTGCAGAAACTTTAGCTAAACAGGCCAAAGAACGAAATGCTTCTCATATTATCGTTTCCGGAGGCGATGGGACGGTTAGTGAAGTGGTAAGACAGGTTATGGATACCGACACGTTGTTAGGAATTGTACCGTTAGGGACAGCGAATGCGCTATGTCATATGCTTTATGGTTTCGCGACGAAAGTATCCCCTGTTGAAAAAGCGTGCGAAGTGATTCTATCTGATAACTCAAAGAAAATGGATTTGGCTTTCTGCAATGAGCAACCAATATTACTGCTTCTTGGTATTGGGTTTGAAGAGCAGATGATCGATTATGCACATCGACAGCAAAAAAATGAAAATGGACAGTTCGCGTACTTGATGGGCTTCTTTAATGCTGTTGTCGCTGAAGGTAATCAGCGTTTTAGAATGTCAGCCGATGGAAAGCCGCTACAAGATGTGAGATTACAAAGTTTGGTGGTAGCGAATACTTCTCCTTTTAGTACTGTACTTGCTCAAGGTGGGCAGACTCCCAAGCCGGATGATGGGAAGTTACATATCACCTATCTGGAAAACACTACTTCACTTGGTGAACGAGTTATCGCTTTATCTGATCTATTGCTTTCTAGTTTTGGAATGAAAGAGCAAGCAAGCTACTTTAACTATTTGTCAGCGCAGCACGTTAAAATTGATTCTGACCTCCCGATTGACTACGTCATTGATGGGGAAATGTATTCGGCTGAGTCACTGGAGATCAGCATTAAAAAGCAGGCCTTAACAGTTTGCGCCCCATAAGAAGTATAGACCAAAAGCCTTATTAGAAGAACGCTGGGTTTGTCGCTAATGGTGGTAAGAATTCTCCATATTTGTGCGGATAATATCGCAAGAACCGAATAAAAAAGTCGTGATGTTATCCCATAAAAAAGCGTCAAGGCTTTACACTTTGACGCTTTTTTATGCAGGATGATATCAGTGATGTTTAATGTAATTCCGATAAGTTTAACTAGATTAATTTTCAACTATGCCAATTATAGGTGTTTTGCCATTTCATCATTTTCAACTTGCAATGCTGCAACCCAATAAGAAAAAAATGAAGACATATGTTGGTTGTTAAACTTCCGGATAATATTTTTTAAGTAGGAAATTAAGCTTAGGTTACTTCTGTACATATCATTATAGTCAACGATTGAAGTAGACTGTTGGCTTAAGATTGAATGATCACTATCCGTTTCGTTAACGCAGAACTTAGTGTCTACTTCTTTGATCATTGAACGTTCTACTTTGATAAATCGATTAGCAGCCCTTGATATGTTTCCATTGGTTTTTTGTTCGACTAGATCAACACATGAAAAATAATGCTCTTTCAATGTGCATAGGATCTTATCTATGCCTTTATACTGAATTACCTCAAGTGAGTCATTGTCCTTGTTAAGTAACATGTTATTACTCCTTTTATCTCAGTAGCATTCTTATACTTTTGGAACAGTTTATACTTACTACGATCGATGTATTTTGTGCAGGTAGTATTTCCTGCTCTCTTTATTTATCACTAGTAAGAGCTAGTGTTCACGCATTCTGTGTATTTGATCTCGGCAGTTTTCCATTTCATTTTTCACCTTCTGTAACTTGTTTTTCCCTTCTAAGTTAGGGGTTGTTGTTAACAGTGATTCAATGTCGGAGATGATCTTCTTCTCTACACCTTCTAAGTGCATTAAATAGAGATCTTCATTGCTTGTTCCATTTTTCTCTTCTGCTTCAATGCAACGCTCTCTAGCGTTTATTGTGTAGCTAGCTGGTATCTCATCTTGCTGGTTTTTTGCGTAGTAGGTTAAAGATCTCAACTTCAATTCTGCACATTTTTTTACTGTGTATATATCGAAAAGGTTATTTTTCATCTTGTCACTTTTTATGTTTGATATTGCTCTTTCATAAATAATGTTCCCACTTTTTATCAAGTTAACGATCGATAATATGTTTTGGTTGCTCATGATTCCTCATTTATTTTTATGTGTACCTTATATATGCACTTTATATGCCAGATAATGAGTTGTCATATTTGGTAATTTAGATTGGTTTTTATATGGTTTTTGTAAAAAATACATTAATAAGTGATTTTCAATGAAATTATTACATCTTCACGGTCGTGATTTAACTATTGCGGTGTTTAATACTAATAATTACGGGATTAATAAAGTTGGCATGAAGTTCGCTTATATTACTACAGCGACCAGTAATTTATATTGTTGCTGGTCTTTTTAGTCAAATAAGGAGAGATTTTATGCCAAGGTCAAATGCTAAAAGTTCAGAGTCTAAACAGCAAATTGAAGAGACTTATGAGAAGGCTGAAGAAGCTGCGGTAGAAGCAATCGGAAGTATCAAAGATACGGTTCATGAAACGCTCGAGGCTAGTTCTGAAAGTATGAAAAATACGACAGAAAAGGCTGAAAATGTAATTAAAGAGCGTCCGCTGCTAAGTGTTGGGTGTGCGTTTCTTGCTGGTTGGGCTGTGTCGAAGTTAATCAAATAGCCACATATTAACAATGCAATTGAGAGAGCACAGTTATGCAGGGAAATAGTCAAAATGATTCGTCGAACTTCGTCGATAGTAAATCGCATGATAGAGAGGCGGATGATCTTAAACGTGCAGCTTCTGAATTAAATGGACTATGGAAGGACTTAACCCTACTGCAAGCACACACAGAGCAATGGTCTAAGTCGACCTTTGAACTGTTTTTATTAGAGTTACGCAATAGTGTTACGGCTTGTAAAAAGATTTTTGTGTTCCAATTTATCTTTATTGTGTTGTTACCGATGTTTCTTTTTAGTGTCGCTGTCGGTGCTGGGGTTGTGAGCTACTACTTCACTTTAAACCTGTTGGCGGGTTACGGCACGTTCATGTTGATGCTCAGTTTTATTCTTATAAGCCTAGTGTTTTGTCATAAGTACTTAAGGCAGTTTGTCGGCTTTGAATATACCAAAGAACAATTGAAGGAGGGGTTACATGTCAGTACTCAGAAAACGACAAAGAGAAATACAGATGAAAAGGCTTGAGGGGAAAAGTAGGGCTCGTCAAGCGGCACTCTGTATCGGGCTCATTCGCCATAAAGGAAAAGAGTTTATTGAAAATCGCCCCTTATATGCATTAGGTGTAACAACACTTGGGATCGCGTTTCTTAGCCAAACGAGGCACTTTAAGTCATCTATTTTTGGCTACCAACCCGTGTCATTAATACTTGGTTTGCTCAAATAACAATAAGTATTAATTTAATCCTGGTTGGGCTCAAGTTTTTAGTTAAATATCTGATTTAGCCTTTACTCGTTACTTCTGAAATCGCAAGTCTACTACCATATAGGAATATAATGACAACAAAAAAATATGAGCTTTTGACAGCTAGCTTTATGTTCTTTGCGATCTTAATGATGTCTATTTTCACATTATATATAGCCAAGCCGCTTTTGCTGCCTATCATTTGTGGCGCCTTTATTTCTTTATTATGTAGCCCATTGGTTAATTATCTAATTCGTTTCGGAATTCCTCGTGTCGTTAACGTAAGTGCAGTATTGATTGGCCTTGTCGGCTTTGTTGTGATTAGCCTAAATATGCTAAGTGAACCCGCTCAGCAATGGTGGTCGAAATTGCCGATGTTGCTTGAAAATGTATCCAATGAAGTGAGTGAAGCGGCTCAAAGTAGCAGCCTGACTGATGCGACTGGGTTGTCTATGAGTAGTACTGTGGCTAATGATGGGCTTACCAATAATACGGCTTTTTCCATCATAAAATCGGTGCTCACAACAACGCCTACTATTGTCACGCAGTTAATGGTGGCATTTCTTATGGCATATTTCATGATGAATTATGGCCGAAGAATTTATGCCAAAAGCTTATCTTTGTTTGAACGATTTTCAGACAAGCGCAAGGCTGTTGAGTTGGTTAAAGTCCTGCAAAAGGATTTGTCTCGTTATATAGGTTCGATCACCATCGTTAATGTTTGCCTAGGGCTTATTGTCGGTTGTGTTTTTTATATGATGGGACTGCAAGACCCTTTTCTTTGGGGGGCATTTGCAGGCTTGATGAATTACATCCCTTACCTTGGTCCAATGGTTTCAGTAACGTGTTTCGCGTTAGTCTCATTTATACAATTTGAGTCATTCAGTTACGCCTTGACCGTTGCGGCGATTTTCTTAACCATCAACTTGATTGAGAGCCAGCTAGTGACGCCTACTTTGTTGGGAAAAAGATTTAGTCTCAACCCATTGGTTTTGTTTGTATGGCTGGTATTTTGGGGTTGGCTGTGGGGGTCAATGGGGATGCTGATAGGCGTACCGTTACTTGTTTGTGTAAATGTACTTTTTGATCAGTTAAGCCACCCAAAATCGAGTTTATATGGTACTAAAATAGACAAAAGAAAGACTGGGTAACTCCCCACGATTAGCCTTTTTAACTTAGTCTTTAAAAATACCATGTCTTTAAAAACAGCATGTCTCTAAAGACACCATTTACATCTACTGGGCTTATTGGTTTGATCAGGGACATGCTTTTTATGATGCCATTGTTCTAGAGCCTGTAACCATGTTAGTTATTTTACTTATCGGTATTTAAGTTTCGAATCAGCTTGGCAGGTGTGCCTCCATACAGGCAATCTGGCGGTACATCACTGTTGACTACGGAGTTAGCCGCGATGACTGAGCGAGCGCCAATAGTTACGCCTTGATTGATCACCGAGTTCCCGCCAACCCACACATCATCTTCGATTGTTATTGGTAAACAAAAGGTTTCCCATTTACGGCGGCTACGATAATCAAGGGAGTGTGATGGCGTATAGAATTGAGCGCTTGGTCCAATTAAAACATTATTACCGACTTTGATATTAGCACCGTCGAGCATTACCACGTTCATGTTGATGAAGGTGTCGTTACCGATCTCAATGGTTTTACCAAACTCACAATGAAAAGGAGGTTGGATTAAGCTGTTACTACCGACCTTCCCGAATAGTCGCTCTTGCAATGCGTGTTGTTGGTCTGGTTTTTGGTGGTTGTTGAAGGCCATTAACGATTTTTTTGCATTGGTACGTATGATGTCAATTTTTGGGTCGGCGCCATCATACACTTGTCCAGATAGCATCTTTTCTAATTCAGTTTGAGTGTTAGTTTTGCTCATGCTTGCCCACTTTCCGAGAGTCTCGGTTTAATACCAATCGTAGTAAATAACTGGTCATCCTAGCTGGTTAAAACGCTCAATAACTGCGTTAGAAATTTTGATTGTAGAATAACTACTTATCGAAAATTTCTGCCTTGTTCTTAAGCCTTTTTCCTGCGCTATTTATGATCACTTACTTACTGTGATTGGTATAAATGACGAATACTGCAAGATTAGCGATTTTTAGACATAAAAAAAGAGAAAAGCCTCAGCCTTTCTCTTCCGGTTTTCATCACTAAATGAGATTAGGAATACAAGTTAATTAGATCTGCTCTACGAAACTCATTAGGTGCTGTTTCACTTCGTCTGAAGCAAAAGCGCTTTCTACAGAGTACTTGTAGATTTCTACGTAATCTTCTTTCGTTAGGCCGAACGTTTCACACACACGTTTCACTTCGTTAGTCATGGTTGTGTTCGACACAGTTCGATTATCTGTGTTGATGGTAACAACGATGCCATCTTTCTTGAACTCAGCAATGGGGTGGTCGCTAAATTGATGAATACATTTAGTCTGAACGTTACTCGTTGGGCAGGTCTCAAGCGCTACCTGCTTATCTTTAACGATATTGTACGCATCTTCGTTGCCTTGGATGTGGACACCGTGGCCGATGCGCTCAGCGTCTAGCATAGTGACAGCGTCGTAAACGTTTTGACCATGCCATTGCTCACCAGCGTGAACTGTCACACGGTAGCCTTGTTCGATAGCGTATTGCGTGTACTCAGGGAATTCCGCACAGAAACCTGGCTTTTCGCCGCCAGCGATATCAAACGCAACAACACCTTTATCAAGGTATGGTTTACCTGCGTCGATCACATCTTTGATAGAATCTTTAGGGAACATACGAAGTACAGACATGATGTAGTTGCCCTTGATGTCATATTTCTCTTCAGCACGCTTCATGCCTTTTACTGCGCTTGCAATGATCGTATCAAGAGACAGGCCTTTGTTTACGTGCAGGATTGGTGCAAAGCGAACTTCTAGGTACTTAACGTTTTCTAGTGCAGCGTCTTCGTAAAGCTCGAAAGAGATACGCTCAATCGCCTCTTCAGTTTGCATGACTTGCAGTGGCAGGCTGAAACAAGCCAGGTACTCATCTAAGTTTTTGCAATCTTCTGGCACAGTTAGAGATTGAACAACCGCATCGCGATCTTCAGGTAGTTCGATATTGTACTGTTTTGCTAGGTCAATAATCGTATCTGGGCGAACACTTCCGTCTAGGTGGCAGTGCAGATCAATCTTCGGGAGTGCTAGAAAGTTCATGAGTATTCCTTAGGTCTATTATTTTTTTGAGTTATTAACTCATAGGTTACATGGACTTAAATTAACAAGTTTGTGATATGATTTAAAGTGACATAAAGTCATCATTAATCTGAATTCAAGGAATATCATGGTAGATGTTAAGAGCTTACTCAAATGTGATATGAATTTACTGCTGTGTTTACATGTGTTGATTGAAGAGCGTAGCGTGAGTAAAACAGCAGAGCGGTTGTTTCTTAGTCAGTCGGCGGTAAGTAAGCAACTAACTAAGCTACGATCCTTGTTTGATGACCCGCTGTTTGAACGTGAGTCAAAAGGTCTGTTCCCAACTCCGAAAGCGACCTCTCTGGCACCAAAAATTCATCAGATCCTTTTGCAAGTTGAACAGCTAACCGTGCCGGACATTTTTGAGCCAAAATACAGCGAGCGCACTTTTAATATCGATCTTGTTGAAACCGCTTATACCGCGATTTACCCCAAATTTATGCCTAATGCGTTGGCAGAAGCGCCGAGCATCACGATAAACAGTACAACTTGGAGTAGTGAAACCTTTAAGCGCTTACTAAAGCGTGAGGTTGATTTTGGGATTGGGATTTTTGAGCATGATGAGCGCGCGAGTACCCATATTCAGAATATCCCTTTTGAACTAAATTATGTTGAATTGCTACAAGATTACTCAGTGTGTTTAATGCGTAATGACCACCCTGTACTTCAAGAAGAGTGGAATTTACAAGCGTTTCTAAAACATCGTCATATCCAGCTTGTGACGGGTGGAGTAGGTGACTGGTTATTACTTGAAGTCTTGCAAGCCAAGCAGTTACAAATTAATAAAGCGGCGAACGTGTCGGATATTACCAGCGCAGTAAAACTGTGTAAGCAAAGTGATTTGTTGATGTGCTATCCCTATAACTCAGTACGAGATTATATCGAGAGTGGCGAGCTGGTGATGAAACCGATTCCAATAGAATTAGTACCGGGTGGTTTGTTCTTGCTTTGGCACCGTTACTTTGACTCTGAACCAAGTCACAAATGGTTGAGGGAGTTAATTGTCGATCAAACACGTTAATGGCTGAGAGTCTCATCGATGCTCAAATGTGTCATTGATACTATTATTAATATTTCTATTTGAATGTTAGGCAAATTGCGTTAGTTTTGCTGTCTTACGAAAGCCAGTGGTGTTTGTCCGGTTTGCTGTTTGAAAAAAGCAATAAAAGCGCTATTGGATGAAAACTCTAATTGGTGTGCCACATCACCGACTTGTCGGCTCTCTGATAACAATTCAATTGCTTTAAACAAGCGCCACTGTTGTCGCCATTCTTGATAGGTCATGCCTGTTTCTGCTTTGAATAATCGGGTAATCGTTTTGGGGCTTGCGCCAACTGAGTTCGCTAATGTCGAGAGGGCAGGTGCAAGAAAGGAAGCGGTTCGAACTCGTTTACAAAAGCTTTTAAAGCGGCGATCTGTCGGTATCGGTAAGATGAATGAATACTGATTGGCGCTGTAAAACTCTTCCCAGAATAGGTTGGCGGTATTGGTGATTTGCTCTGGTGCAATGTTCCAATCCCAAAAGGCCATTTTATTAATCAGCGCCTTTAAAAGCTCATTCACTTCAATAATTTCAATCGCTTCTGGGCAGGTATAAATACTGCTATCGAAATAGAGCGAGCGATAGGCAACCACATTAGTCATCTGCGCTCGGTGCTTGGTATAGGGCGGGATCCACACGGCTTTGGTCGGCGGTAAAATGCAAAAGGCGTTTTCTAAGGTTAAGGTGATGCAGCCTTGTGGAGCATACAGAAGTTGCCCCTTAACGTGGTGATGTATGCCCGAGTCATGTTTGCCTAGCTCTGCGGCAATGCCAATGACAGGTGCGGGTAAGCTATCTGCATCAAACTCGATGGTCTCACTAATTAATGCCATTTGTCCCAATCTTGTTGTTTTTGGTTTTAATGTTGTTAACGAGCCAAGGTTAGTTTCCTCTAGACTTCCCGTCAAGTTCACTGGTCTTGGAAAAATGATGAAAACAAAACCTTCTTTATGGCAAATGGTGCTGCTGTTGATGTTCCCTCAAATCGCAGAAACCATCTATAGCCCGACTCTGGATTCTATATCGAAATCCTTTGATGTTAGTTATACACAAGCGGCACAAACCCTATCGATTTACTTCTCTGCATTTGCGGTGGGTGTGGTGGTATGGGGCGTGTTAGCGGATAAATGGGGACGTCGTCCTACCATGTTATTGGGGATGGGATTATTCGCTTGTTCAGCACTCATTGCTATGCAAACCGACAGTTTCACGTGGTTGATGATAGCAAGAGCGATGGGCGCTTTCGGACTTGCGGTTGGCTCTGTCGTCACTCAAACCATGCTTCGAGATGCTTTTAGCGGAACAGAGCTAGCCAAGGTATTTGGTTACATGGGTATGGGGTTGTCGATTAGCCCAATCATCGGGTTGCTACTGGGTGGCCAGTTAAGCCAAGCCGGTGGGCATCAATATGTGTTTATTGCATTGTTTATTATGGTATTAGCATTGCTGTTACATAGCTTATGGTCGCTGCCTGAAACACAACAATCTAAGCAGCCGTTGCAATTAAAATCACTCAGTCGTCACATGATCAAAGACGGCGGTATTTGGGTATCGGCACTGCTTGTTGCGTCATTCAACATTGCGTTGTTTTCGTATTATCAACTGGGTTCATTCACCTTCTTACAGCTTGG
The DNA here is from genome assembly GCF_024347655.1 of Vibrio toranzoniae. Taxonomy (NCBI): domain Bacteria; kingdom Pseudomonadati; phylum Pseudomonadota; class Gammaproteobacteria; order Vibrionales; family Vibrionaceae; genus Vibrio; species Vibrio toranzoniae. Next base: position 978,888 of record NZ_AP025515.1, read on the forward strand.
ATTCAGCATCGAGCAGTTTGGTTATAGTGGTGTCGTGCTTGGGTTCGGAACCTTGTTGGGAAGCTTGGTTAACAAAGCGCTCTTGAAGCGACAAGTGTCATCTATCTCTTTGATTGGCTTAGCGGTAGGGCTTCAAACATTAGGTGCGGTGGGTGTGTATTGTTCACAACACACGATCTGGTTCTTGCTTCCGATGATGTTGGTGGTTATGGCGTTTAGCATTGCGATTCCTAATGTATTGAGCCGAGCGTTGGTGCGTTACCAATCTCAAGCAGGAAGTGCAGGCGCACTGTTTGGTTTGATGTATTACACCTTGATTGGTTCAGGGCTCGCTTTAGCGGGAATGATTCAAGATTTAGGTATGGTGTTGGTACTTTGTGGCGCGTTATCTGTGTTGGTGACGATACGCAGTCGACTCTAGATTTAACGGTAAGATCGTGTTGGAAGTAGCCCAGATCTAACTTTAGATAGTGTCATACATCTAATCTACGTAAGAGCGAGCAAGCTTTATTTGCTCGCTTTTTTTCTGGCGAATATCGAGGGCTTGGCCTAACAAATTGTTGAGTAACAGACCCTATATCGGTGAAAAGTTAAGGATTCATTTATCACTGTGTGGTTTATGAATTAACTGTGCGATAATCATTGCCGTTAACTATCCTATCTATGTTGTATTCATCTAGGAGCCGTATTGATGTTTAAAAGGGTATTGCAGGCACTATTTTCTCCTTTCGTTGCTAATCAAAGTAAGCAAAGTCATTCTTCAGAAAGTGCCTCCCAACAAGCTACCTCCCAACAAATGACCTCTGAGCAGGAAAACGTTAAAGCAGAGCAAGTCACTCCTCGCACTTCAATCTTTGTTCCGCCGTCATCTGCTCAGCCATCATCATTACTTGTCGATAAAACGATAAGCCTTCACGATGGTGAGTTTCTTGATTATCTGTTTGGAGAATCACGCTTGAGAACGGAGTCTGATCCATTTAGCGATTTTGTCGCTTGTCAGATCGAACGTTTGATTCGTTCTCCGAAAGCGCTGCTTAATGAACTGCCAGTGATGCCAGCCTCGGTGACTACGTTAATGGCAGAACTACAGAGCGACGAATTTGATATCGATGCATTGCTGAAAGTGATTGAGCGAGAGCCAAGTATGGCTGCCGATGTGATTAAACTGGCTAACAGTGCTTTCTACAAACGCAGTGAAAAACAAGTTACCGACCTAAAAACAGCATTCCTAAATATGGGTTCTCAAGGGCTAATTGAAGGAGTGGTGAATTCTTACATGAAGAACTTTACGCCGGGCAATAACATTTACTGGCGTCATTTCGGTGAGAAGATTTGGAATCACAGCGTTCAAACGGCGTCATTTTCTAAGGAGTTGATGAAAGACTCTTCATCCCAAGAAGATCAAGCGGCGGCGTACTTTGTTGGGTTGATTCGCAATCTGGGCAAGATGATCATTTTCCAGATGATGGTAGAAGCTTTTAAACATGTAGACCCTTCTGTTCCGCCTAACTCATTAGCGTTAAAGCGCCTGATGAACAGCTACTCTATTCGCCTGACTTATACCATTGCTAAGTTCTGGGAGCTGCCAGAATCTGTGTTGACCGCGATTGGTTACCAAGAGTCTAGCCGATACGAATGCACACCACTTGGCCAAGCTGTGTTTGAGGCTAACTACTTGAGTGAACTGCAATACTTATTGGAAGAAAAAATGATTACGGCCGAAATTTTTGAAACCAGATGCCAACAAATAGCGACGCCTTCCGCTAACCTCTTGGCTAATCGTTTACTGAAAGAGTCCGAGTTAGCACTTTTTGGTTAGGTGGATCTCTCTAAGAGATAAAGCAAATCGCCTCTCGAATTGAGAGGCGATGGATTTGAAGTTTGCTTAAGCAGACAAGCAGCAGACAAGCGAAGCCGGTGCGTGAAGCTAGGCTGACAAGTAGAAAGTCGATGCATCACTGAAGCGTTGCGATGTTTATTGGATCTCAGCCAGCTCTTCTACTAAACGGTCACGCTCTTCAATCTCGTCTTCAATTTTACGTTGATACTTTTTCACTTTCTGAGCCTTACCAGACTGTTTCGCTTCTTTGAGATCTTCTCGGTATTCAGCGAGATCTTCTTCACTCGATTCTATTTTTTCAGCGATTTTGTCTTTCAAGCCGTCATTGGTGCAGTTAGCTTTCGCAGCTTTCAGTGCGGTGGTCAATCGCTCGACTTTGTATTGATTGTCGTACTGTTCCGCTTTCTTTATTTGGTATTCGATCTCACAGAACTTCTTCTCACAGCCTGTGAGTGCGTCGCATTCGGTGCTTGCCATGCTGGTGAATGAAAATGCATAGAGAAACAGTATTGAGCCTTTTAGATGTCGATTCATGATTTACCTTCTAATTGGTCTATTGAATTTGAGTCGAGTTTCCACCGTAATCTATCACTCTAGTTGTGTGTTATTGGCAGAGGAGTGTTAAAGATAAGTCTTTGTGCTTAATGATTTATCTCTATCAAGGAGTGGTTCAGATATGACTAATCCATACCTTCTCGAGATCGCACCAACCGAAACCATTCACTTGTGCACCCTGTATCTTTTCTGATACCTCCAAGTTAAATGCCTCCTGTTTGATCTCAACCACAATCCCGTTTTCATCTAGCCAATGTCTAAGTTCTAACAGCCTATTCATGGCCAGAACGATGTCGGGCTCGCGTCGAATTGAAGTTATCCTTTGCTCAATCGTATTTAGCCTCTCTGTGGCTAGAGATAAGGCCTCAAAAGGGAAACGAGTAAAGAAGCTTAACCATGAGGAGAAGGTGTCGTTTTCATCAATAATGCTGCACAGCGCGATGTCTTTGGCAGCTGTATAGTGTCCATATTCGACATTGGTTTTTTGATCGCCAGATACTGATAATTGCTCGAAAAGCGCTTGGCATTCAGAGGTGTCCTCAACAGTCAACTCACGAGTAGTTTTCGACAACTTCGGGTTTTGAACCTTAAAGAAGGTTGAACCGCAATTCTGTAGATCTGAATCGCTCGCTCCACTTGCCTTGACCGTTTTCTCTGGCATTTTTACGCACACTTGGTTTTGCGCACATGCCTTAGTTTGTGACCATTCAGGATAAACCCAAAGCTCGACTCGATTGAGAATAGGTGCGCTGCGTGAATATGCGTTATTGCGGTTTAACCTCAGCATCTTGCTTGAGAAAACCTCCAACGCGAAAGCGCCTGAGCCAATTAGCTTATCTTCTGATGTGTGCTCAAATATCGAAGCCTCAGCTCTAGCCAGTAATCGAGGTAAATGCCAATCAGGCTCGCTCAGAGTAACTTTGATCACATCGCCAGTGACAGCCGACATTTCAACAATATGTTGATAGCAACGACGCCAGAGTTTGCTCTTAGTGAGTAAGGAGAGACAGCGTACTATGTCTTGGACTTCAAGCGTTCGACCGTTATGGAATTGAACACCATTACGAACTTGGAAATACCAAACGGTAGCCTCTTCATTAGGCTGCCAATGATAAGCCAAATCACCGCTCAGCCTCCCTTGTTGAATAGAGGTCAGGCGTTGGCAAATCTGCGTCACTAAGAAACGTTCAGTACGCCTTAGCACACGCTGAGGGTGGAGTGCTTCAAGTTCTCGGTGAAAGGGAATGAATGCTACGCTCTGTGTTGAATGATTGTTGCTGCTCAGAAAGGCTTGTAGCTCAGCGCCAGCGTTGCGGCCATTGAAGCTTAAGGTGTTAAATACCTGCTCAATATTGCCTGAATCTGCTTGGCTTTGGGCGTATTGGTAACACGCTTCAATCGGCTCAATAAGACACGTAAGCTGCGCCTTTTTGTTGCGTCCCGAACTGGCTTGCCACTCAATCCAGCATTGCGCTGTCATCGCTTTGAGTAAGGTTTGAACGTGACGTTCACTCACATGCAGTAACGCTGCCAATTGGCTGACTTGGCAGCGTGATACTCCAGGTCCAAAAGCCTGAAATATCTTTTCGTACAGTTCAAGCTTGCGCTTAAGGTTGCCCAATTCGAAGTCCTAAATGTTAGGTTGAGTTAAATGTTGGTAGCCAGCATCAATGAGTGCTTTCTCCATGGTATCCAGTACCTGAGCACTTACCTCTGAGCTTAGGATATCAGATTGCGTTTTTCCCTCTAGCACCAGCTGTGAGAAGTGTTCGATTTGATATTCGAACCCATTACCTTGAATTGGGTGCTCGATGATGAAGGTTTCATTCTGATATTCGACCTCGATGTAGGCTGGGTTCCACCATTTTTCTTGAATTGTAATGGTGATATTTGGGCCAGTTAATCGCGCTGCGCGTGGCAGGTTATGTACCGTTGAAGCCGATATGGTGGCGTTGATCTCGCCATAAAACTGAAAGCAGGAATCGGTATCGACATTAGAACCCTCATAAAGGCTCGACATCTCTACTTGAGGGCTGGAAGGTGTAACTCCAAGCGTGCGGCACAAATCGTAGAAAAACCACAGTCCGTAGACGCCAACATCGAGCGTTGCCCCACCTGCTAAGTTCGGGTTAAAGATAAACAAATCTGGATCATAAGCGTGATGGTTACCAAAGCTGGCTTCTATCGAATCAATCTTAACCTTGTTGTTGGCTAAGAATGACGTGAGATCACGATAAGCAGGAAACACGACAGTCTTCATCGCTTCTATCAGCATCACACCGTTTTGTTCTGCGAGGGCTTTCATCTCCAGCCAATCGCCAAGGTTGGTGAAGGCTGGCTTTTCTACCAGTACGTGTTTTTTATGACTTAGAAACAGTTCAGCTAAAGGCTTGTGATAAGGATGAACTGTGGCGATGTATACCGCTTCAACATCTGGATCTTGCGCCATGGCTTCATAAGAACCATAAGCCTTGTTGCAACCAAATTTATCAGCAAACACAGAGGCTCTTGAGTGATTTCGTGCTGACACCACGTAGAGTTCGCCATATGAGCAATGCTCGGTGAGTGCGGTCGAAAAGCGGTTAGCGATGTTACCTAATCCAGCGATGCCCCATTTGATCTTGCGTTGCGTGTTGCTCATTACTTACTCCAAATCTTTGCTTTGTAATAAGTGTACTTAGAGTTGCCCAAGACAAATAGAGAACAGATTTCTCAACCTGTTCTCTATTTTTAATTAGCTTGTTTTGTTTGTGCTGCGCTGTGCATGATTAGCTGTGTATCGAACGCTTCCAGTCTGCCAAGGCCTGTATGTGTTTTGGCCCAATACCACAACACCCACCGGCAATATTCGCACCAAGTGCGTGCCAGCGTTTTGCGTAAGCTAAGTAACCTTGGCCATCCAGCTCTCGCATTTCTTGAAAAATGTCATTCGCCTCATGTTCGCTGCTGATCGGCGCAAAGTTATTTGCGTAGACACCAATGTCTAAATCACAGCCTAACTCATCAATTACTTTCTTAGTATCGATAATGGCTTGATCCATCACTTCAGGCACCGAGCAATTAAACATAATGCCTGTAGCATTGGACTGGCAGGCCAGTTTGATGGCGTCATTTACGCTCTCACCAGACCGAATGTGTGCAACATCGCCCTTGGTGTCTTCCAAGCTAAAGGCGTAATAACACGGTTTGTTTGATTGCTTAAGCACCGCATGAATGGACTCGAATTCTTGCAGACTACAGATGGTTTCCGCGATCCAAAGGTCGATATTTGGATCTTGTGCATCGTAAAGTGTCTGAATGATTGGCGCCGCTTCTTCTACCTTGAACAGGTCTGGTCGGTAGCTGCCAAATGGCGGTGGAATCGCACCTGCGACTTGTACTGTGTGAGGTGCATTGTTAGCAACCGCTTTAGCCAGTTCGCCAGAAAGCGCCGCTAGCTCAAAACCTCGCTGTTCAAAGAGCGCTTCACCCAAGTGAAAAGGTACACAGGCGTAGCTATTGGTGATCAGGATTTCAGCACCTGCATCGACAAAGTTTTGATGCGCTTGGCTGACAAATTCGGGGGCTTCAATCAGTGCTTGAGCGCTCCAAAGAGGCTGTGAGAATGGCGCGCCAATTTCTTTGAGTTCTCGGCCCATGCCGCCATCAAGTATGGTTAGTGTTTTCATATTTAATACTATCTAAACAATTGCTGAAGTTCTGACGACACCATATCAGACAACCCAGTCAGACAGAAGTTACAAGCTATGTGTTACTGAGAACGAAATGGGTTATCAATATTTCAATCCAAACCAATTTTTTAAGCAAAACTAATGTAATACCGCATTGGATTATGATGTCGTATTAGATCAAAGGCGTGCCACTGGCTTTGTTGAGCAACTAAAATGGGGCAAGTTTAGAGACTAGATTGAAGTAAAGTCGATACGCCAATTGTTAATGAGTCAGTATTTCGATCAAAAAAGATCTTTAAAGTATTGTTGAAATCGGTTTCATCGTATATCTTTTCTTTGATTGAAATCGGTTTCAGAGTTGAAGTTTTTCATTTTTAACCCGAAACCAATTACTTTTTAACGAATATTTTTCTTAGCGAGTAACAGTATGAACAACGAATTTCCGAACGATTTTTTATGGGGCGGTGCGGTTGCGGCGCATCAGCTAGAAGGCGGCTGGGATGCGAATGGTAAAGGTGTAAGTGTGGTCGATGTGTTAACGGCAGGCGCTCATGGTGTTCAACGTCGAATCACCGATGGGGTGATTGATGGCGAAAACTACCCAAACCAAGTAGCGGTTGATTTTTACCACCGTTACAAAGAGGACATTAAGTTATTCGCTGAGATGGGCTTTAAGTGTTTCCGTACCAGCATTGCGTGGACACGTATTTTCCCGAATGGCGATGAATCCGAGCCATGTGAAGCGGGTTTAGCGTTTTACGATGACTTGTTTGATGAGCTGTTGAAATATGATATTCAGCCCGTGGTGACGCTGAGTCACTTCGAAATGCCTTACCATCTAGCCAAAGAATACGGCGGTTGGATGAACCGTAAAGTGATCGATTTCTTCGTTAAGTACTCGACCACGGTAATGGAGCGTTACCAGCACAAAGTAAAATACTGGATGACGTTTAACGAGATCAATAATCAGATGAACACCTCGGCAGACATCTTTGGTTGGCTGTGCTCTGGCGTGAAGTTCCCACAATGTGACAAACCGCAGCAAGCGATGTATCAAGCGGTTCACCACCAATTTGTGGCAAGTGCTTTGGTGGTAAAGAAAGGTCACGAGATCAACCCAGGTCTTCAGATCGGCGCAATGTGTGCGATGGTGCCTTTCTACCCTCGTTCTTCTAAGCCTGAAGACATCATGGTGGCACAGCAAGCGATGCGTGATCGCTACTTCTTCTCGGATGTGATGGTTCGCGGTCACTACCCAAGTTACGCAAAACGCGATTGGGCACTTAAAGGCTTCAACATTGAAATGCAGCCTGAAGATGAGCAGATCTTGAAAGAAGGTAAAGCGGATTACCTTGGCTTTAGTTACTACATGTCAAACACATTGGATTCGTCTTCTCACCAATCGACAGATGAAGCGATGGACGGCGGCCATGAAAACTCGGTTGATAACCCGTTCATCCAGTCGAGCGATTGGGGCTGGCCGATTGATCCAACAGGTTTGCGTTTCTGTTTAGCATCTCTTTATGAGCGCTATGAAGTGCCGCTGTTCATTGTTGAAAATGGTTTTGGCGCGGTTGATACAATCGAAGAGGATGGCAGCATCAATGATGACTACCGCATTGCCTACCTTGGCGACCACATCAAAGAGATGAAAAAAGCGGTTGCGATTGATGGCGTTGACCTGATGGGTTACACCCCTTGGGGCTGTATCGATTTGGTGTCGTTCACCACTGGTGAGATGAAAAAGCGCTACGGATTCATTTACGTAGATAAGCACAACGATCAATCCGGTTCTTTGGAGCGCAAACGCAAGAAGTCGTTTGAGTGGTACAAAGGCGTGATTGCATCTAATGGTGCCACTATTTAGAATGCCTCTTGCTGCGTCGTTCTACGTAATATAAAGATAAGCGCAATATGAATTAGCATTAAATTAGTCGGCTTATGTCGGCTAATTTTTTATATGAGGAAAAGAAGCGAATGGTCACAATGCTTGATGTCGCAAACCGCGCAGGTGTATCAAAGTCGACGGTTTCTCGTGTCTTAAATGGCAAAAATATCGTGCGCCCAGATGTGGTGAAAAAGGTATTTGATGCGATTCAAGAAACGGGCTATCGACCAAACCTATTAGCTCAACAACTGGCGACCAAGAAGACCAACTTCATCGGCTTTGTTATCACTAATGAGCTGTTCAATGGCCCTTATTTCTCTTCTTTGATGTATCACGCGGCTTCTTATAGCGAAAAATCGAATCATCAACTGGTGATCACCGATGGTAAACACAGTGCTGAAGACGAAATAAAGGCGATCAATTTCCTGCTTGATATGAAATGCGCGGGCATCATCATTTATCCGCAATGTTTAACCGAAAGCGAGATCGCACAGATCATCGAAAGCACTCACACTCCGATTCTAGTGCTCAACCGTGAAATGCGATCTAAGCCCGAGCACGCTATCACCACAGACCATTATCAGAGTGCTTGTTTGATGGTGGGACACATCATCGAGCAAGGCCATACGGACATTGCAGTGATTCGAGGAAAAAACGGTTCTTCGACAGATGAACTGCGTTACCAAGCCTATCAAGATGTGCTCACCAAGCACGATATTAAGCTAAACGAATCTAAAGTTGTTCAGGGCGATTGGACGATGGAGAGTGGCTACCGTGCCGCGCAAGCTTTGGTAAAAAGCCAAGCAAGCTTCACTGCAATTCTGTCTGAAAACGATGACATGGCGATTGGCGCGATTAAGGCGTTAACCGAGCTGGGTTATTCATTGCCTGAAGACATCTCTATCGTCGGCTTTGATAACAGTAAAGTTGGCGCATTTTTAACGCCAAGCCTTACCTCGGTGAGTGTGCCATTAGAGCAAATGACGCAAAAGGCTATTCTGAAAATCGTCGGTGAAACCGAGCAAGCGCAAGCCTTGAGTACGACGGGCAGTTTAGTGATTCGTGATTCAGTCGCTCAGCGTATTTAAGCTCAATTAACAGAGAGTCGATTTTATAGTTAGCCTACAAAAAGTGATGGGATACACATCCCTGAAATCGAGATCAAACCTTGCTTACTCCGTTTTATTAGATATGCGATATTGCGTTTTTTGGTCGATGAATTGACCACTATTAGTTAATCAATGTGAAAATAGCTAAGTTATGTGAAAGCAGGTAAGTAACGTGAAAACAGAAAAACAAAAAATGTTAGCTGGTGAGCCTTATTTAGCATGGGACGAGCAGCTGTATGGCGAGCGAATCGAGTGTCGTAAGGTATTGCAAAAACTCAATAACAGCATTCCAGATACCGAAGAGTGGCGCACGGCGATTGATACGCTGATCCCTGATTCGGAAGGTGCCTATTTAGAACCGCCATTTCGTTGCGACTACGGCTCAAACATCAAACTGGGTAAGAATTTCTACGCTAACTTTAACTGCGTGATTTTGGATGTAGCTGAAGTGACCATTGGCGATAATGTGCTGCTTGGTCCGAACGTTCAAATCCTGACCGCGGGCCACCCACTAGATGTGAAAGGCCGTGTTGAAGATGGCGTGGAATTTGGCACTCCGATTAACGTTGGCGATAATGTCTGGCTTGGCGGCGGTGTGATTATTTTCCCTGGCGTGAACATTGGCAAAAACAGTGTGATTGGCGCAGGCAGTGTGGTGACCAAAGACATCCCAGATAATGTGGTTGCGGTCGGTAACCCGTGTAAAGTGCTGAAATCGTTGTGATCTTGAACCAAAGATTGACAGGCGAAGGGGATACTTTGGTGCTGTGTTGCTAACGATCGAGTAGTGATGTTTCATTTATACTGGATAATTACCTATAAATATCAGGCTTTAGCAGTAATAATTAATAGATAGACCTATTGGCTTGTTTACCGCAAAGCTAAAGGAAAAGTTTTAAGACATCATCGTGAGAGGAAGTCAGAGGCATGCCCGTTATCCAACGTATTAGTTTAACCCTACTTTTAGTGACTATCTTAGGTGGGTGTTCATCACTCCCTGAAGGCATTGATCACCCAGCAGAACCGCACACCTCTCCAGCATCCAGTTCTTTGTCAGTGTTATCGGAAGAATATCAATATGAATCCATTGATCAAGGAACGACGGCTGTTCACTTACAAGAATCGGGTTGGGATGCCTTGGCACAGCGATTAGCGTTGGTTGAAAGTGCAGAGCACACCATCGATATTCAATACTACATCTGGAACTCGGACGAATCGGGCAGTTATCTAGCCAGTCGTTTGTTAGAAGCAGCGGATCGGGGGGTAAAGGTGCGAGTGATGCTTGATGATATTAACCTCAATGAGCGCGAAGGCCTGTTGTCGGCTCTGAATGCACACCCGAATGTAGAGATCCGAATCTTTAACCCAACCCCAACACGCCGTGGCTTCAGCAAATGGTTGAGCTTTGTTGGTGACTTTTCTCGCTTAAATCGCCGCATGCATAATAAATCGTTTACCGTCGATGGCACCTTGTCTGTGGTGGGGGGGCGCAATATCGGGGATGAATACTTCGACCTTTCCGATGAAATCAACTTCCGAGATCGCGATGTGCTAGTGATGGGCTCGGTAGTAACCACTATCCAAACTAGCTTTATAGAGTATTGGAATAGCCGTTGGTCTTATCCCATCGATATGTTGGGTGATGAGATGTTGCCGGATATCTCTATTTTGATTGGCACTGAACCTCCTTCTTATCAACATTTTCCTGAGTTACCAATAGACGGTAAATCAGCGGCTAAATTATTGAAAAGTACATTGAGTCAAATGACCTGGGTTAATGCTCGTTTTGTATACGATCCACCAGTGCCTATCGACTCGGATAATACCGACTTACCGAAAGTTACGGCAGTTTTACTGGCAGATTTAGCGCGCGAGTCTAAACACGAAATCTTATTGGAATCCGCTTACCTGGTGTTTGACGACGGCCAACTTGATGAGTGGCATTCATTAAGTAACAACAACGTTGAAATAAAAGCGCTCACTAATTCAATGGCCTCGAATGATCTGGTGACCAACCACTCTGCTTACGCAGGAAGGCGTAGCGATATGCTAGAGCATGGCATTGAATTATTTGAGCTGAAGCCTGAATCTAAGTTATGTGAGACATCGACCAAAGACGCTTCTAAATGTGCACCATCAACAGCTTATGGTTTGCATGCGAAGTCGGTCGTATTTGATAAGCGCATTGCCAGTATTGGCTCATTTAACTTCAACTTGCGTTCTACCTACTTGAACACGGAATCGGTTTTGATCATCGAGAATAAAGAGGTTGCTGAAACATTAGCAGAAACCATTGAGCAAGCAATGAGCGAAGAAAACAGCTGGCGATTAGAGCTTGAAGACGGTGATGTGTATTGGTATTCAGGCGAGAAAAGTTGGGACAGTGAACCAGAAACCGGCAAGTGGGAACGAATGCAGTCAGGCTTCTTACAATTGCTACCGATTGAGAAATATCTGTAACAATACCATTAACGTATAAACAAAAATGTCAGCGTATATTACGCTGACATTTTTTTGATTATGCTTTCTGGATGTCGAATGTGAGCTGCTTAACGCTTGGTCAGTTGTTTGCTGTTTAAGTAAGGCAGAATATGTGGGCGAGATTCACCAGACAGCTTTTGCGTGATCTGTTGTGACCAACTGCTTTGCTTCTGATTGCTTGAGCGGTTCGCGTAGTAGCTTTGCATTGAATCATCGTAACGTGCAATCTCATCGAGACTCAGCGGCTGGTATTGGTTCTCATGCATCACCACGTGAGCAGGAAGGCGAGGCTTAATTTCCGGTTGTTGAGCGGGATGACCTAAACACATACCAAATAGCACGGCCGTGTGTTGTGGAAGTTCCAGTAGTTCATCGACTTGTTGCGCGCTGTTACGCAAGCCACCGATGTACACGCCACCTAAACCAAGAGATTCAGCAGCCAGCATACAGTTTTGCGCCATGATTCCAGAATCAACAGCGCCAATCAGAGTTAGCTCAGTAAAGTCGGTTTTTACTTCTGGGTTAATCTGAGCGTGGCGTTGATAGTCGATACAGAACACCAAAAACTCGGCTGCACTTTCCACATAAGCTTGGTTGCCTGCGTATTCCGCTAGTAGCTTACGCTTCTCTTTGTCTGTCACTCTCACGATAGAAACAGCCTGCAATAGGCTCGATGACGACGCGGCAAGGCCTGCCTGAACAATTAAGTCGAGGTGTTGTTGTTCTATTGGTTGGTCCGTATATTGGCGAATGGAGCGGTGCCCCAAAATGGTCTCAATCGTACTATTCATAACTCTCAGACTGTCCTTTTTTATGATGTATTACAAATCACCATAACGACATTTGAGGTTGGGGTAAACCTCAACGCGATCATGTTTGAGCGAAAGATTTAATGTTGGATCTCTGTGGCCCTACTGACAAATAAGTATCGGTTATAGTGTTTATAAGTGGAAAATCAGAGCAGACCAACTAGGATGAATTACATTAAACCCGATAATTAATTCAACCACATGGTAGTGCTATGAAGAAAATAACCCTTTTGTCAGTTGCAATTTTATCTAGCCTCTCTTTCTCATCTTTTGCTAAAGATTGTGCTCCCAATTTGCTGCCTTCTTGGAAGGATGGTGAGAGTAAATCAGCCATTGTGGATTTCGTTGGTCAAGCCACCAAAGCAGAGTCTGATACTTTTGTGGCGGTTCAAGATCGTATTGCTGTGTTCGATAACGACGGGACGCTATGGTCAGAAAAACCTTATTACTCCCAACTGGCCTTTGCGCTAGATCGTGTAAAAGAGATGGCGCCTGAACACCCCGAATGGAAAACAGAAGCGCCGTTTAAGTTTGTACTTGAAGGGGATATTGAGAGCGCTCTGGGCAGCGGTGAAGAAGGGTTGTTGAAAATTATTATGGCGACACACTCAGGTATGACCGTTGAGCAATATCAACAAGATGTTAAGCAATGGTTGGCGGTAGCAAAAGACGAGCGTTTCAACAAAGCCTACACAGACCTGACTTATCAGCCAATGAAAGAGATGCTGACTTATCTGCAAGATCACGACTTTAAGACTTACATCGTGTCTGGAGGTGGTGTTGATTTTATGAGAGCGTGGGCTCCGCAAGCGTATAACATTCCGCCAGAGCAGATCATCGGTAGCGCGCTTAAATACAACTATAGCTACAACGATGGTAAGTCGACCGTGACCAAAGACTCGTCCATTTTGACGATTGATGATAAAGCCGGAAAAGTCACTAATATTCAGCATATTATCGGTAAGAAGCCGATTTTGGCGGTGGGTAACTCAGACGGTGATCAAGCGATGATGCAATGGGCAACCAGTCAACCAAATTCAATGGCAATGATTGTTCACCACACTGACGCCGAGCGCGAGTGGAAGTACGATCGCGAATCTCATGTCGGTAAGCTTGATAATGCACTCGATGAAGCAAGCTCTAGAGATGATTGGACGCTGATCGACATGAAATCCGATTGGTGTGAGGTGTACTAACACCTAGCTAACTCTTCACTAAAACAAAAAAGCTCGGATTTTTAATTCGAGCTTTTTTTCGAAATAGCGAAGGCTTCGTCTCATTTTAAGCAAGAACGTACTATAAATTTTCAACGCTTCACGCTTTAATCGGGATAGTCAGAAATTAAAGGAAGAGAAAAATGAAAACGATCGGTTTGCTTGGTGGCATGAGTTGGGAGTCGACAGTGAGCTACTACAAATCTATTAACGAAGGAGTGAAAGCCACACTCGGCGGGCTCAATTCTGCAAAGGTTTGTATGTATAGTGTGAACTTCGATGAGATAGAAAAGCTGCAACACCAAGGTCGTTGGGCTGAGACAGCAGACATCTTATCGGACGCGGCTTTATCGGTTGAAAAAGGCGGGGCGGACTTCATCCTGATTTGTACCAATACCATGCATAAGGTCGTTCCTGAGATCGAAGAGAAGATCACGATTCCTATCTTACATATCGCTGATACCACGGCGCAGAAGTTGATAGAGAAAGGTGTGCAAAAAGTAGGACTGCTTGGTACGGCTTTCACAATGGAGCAGGATTTCTACAAAGGGCGCTTAACCGATAAATTCGGTATCGATGTTGTGATTCCAGATGAGAGTGACCGAAAACAAGTGCACAACATCATTTACCAAGAGTTGTGCCGAGGCGAAATAAAAGAAGAGTCTCGAGTTGTTTATCATCAAATCATTGAGAAGCTAAGCCAACAAGGGGCTGAGGCGGTTATTCTTGGGTGTACTGAAATTGCTTTGTTGATTCAGCAACAACACACCGATGTTCCGTTGTTTGATACCACTGCCATCCATGCTGAAGCGGCAGTGCGCTTGGCGACGACTGATTAGCTTATAATCACTTTCAGATCGTTAAGCGTGTCTTTCGATCATGCTACAACCATAAGCTGATTGGTGGTGCCAATTATTGGCCGCTGGGTGATGCACAGTTAAAAGTATATAACTTTCATAAGGTTATTGATGGTTCTCTGAGAGCGAATTACGAGTAGCTTTTCTCCTAATGAAGCCCAAAATTAAGTTTAATAAGCACTCTATATCACAATTTCTATAAATTTTAAGATGTGATAGTACACATTTATTTGTCTCATGAATAGAATCTCGGCCTAGTGTTATTTTGGCTATGTAATCGAATGAGAATAAAAATGAAATTGAAATCTATTTTCTTGGCTTGTCTGTCTGCAACTGCTCTGTCTGGCTGTTTGACAGTTCCAATTGAAGAGTTACAACCAACGGCGGATCAAGAAACAATTGATACCGCTATTGAGCATCTAAGCGATATAAAAGGAATGACAATTACAGAAAATGGCGTGATTTATTATGTTGCGTCACTGCCGGGTAGCTCTCGATGGTTAAAAGTGCATATTTTGGAATCGAGCTATCGTTACTCTTGCCAAGACCTTCGCTGGTTTGTCGATCGAGGTATGATCGTGAGAATGAAATTCCTAGGTAGTGGTGGCACGACGCAAGATTATGATCTTGAGCGTTGTGAAACGGAAGTCCCTACAAGATTATATGAACCTAAATAGTCGTTTCTCGATCTTCCCACATGAGATTGAAGTTTTTATTAGTTGTGCACGGATTACCTTCTTAAGATTTTGGATAAGCTGCGTCATACCTTTCCTAAAAGCAGAAAAGTACCGCTTTATAGTGGCCTGAACGATTTCCTTCGTAAAAGCTTGAGCGAACTTAAAGAGCTTAAGAGTGCTGGTCTAACCATGGCTTATGCAGGTCTTGAGTCGGGTGATACAGTTGTACTCGAGAACACTAAAAAGCGTATGACACCAGAACAAGCACTCGAAGGTATGGCTCTGGCAAAAGAAGCCGGTATTAAAACCTTGCTTTCGTTTATCTTCGGCCTTGGCGGACGTGATCGTACACGTGAACACATGTCGAGACTACCAGGTTATTGAACATCATGAAGCCTGAGCAAATAGCGCTAATGGCTAAAGATAGCGTGATTCAGACGTTTGCTTGGTAACGTTTATTGAAAATCGATACCTATAAACAAAGAGAGAAGAGTAGTGCTTATGAGGTGAAATACCCGTCTTGAGCCTACTTTTGTTATTGAGACAATTTAAAATCAACAAGGTTATTTTCTAGGTATATGTTGTAAATTTGTGAATCTGAATTGTCGATATTCTATGCTGTGTACTGGATCCCATTTGTTATTCCTGTCAATTGCTAAGGTAATTAGTGAATATGTAGTAGACATACCCAATCACTTTACTCAACTGAAGAGGTTTCTATGCTAGGTGAAAATCACTCTCTTGTTCACGAATTTCCTGAAATGAAAGACAAAATTGCTGAGCTTGCTAAAACTGACGATGGCTTTGCAACAGACATGAAGACATACGACAACCTTGATAAAGAGATTCGTAAACTAGAGCTGAAAGATTCACCCATTGATGACAGTTCGATGCAGCTACTAAAACATGAGCGCTCTGTGCTTAAAGACTCATTGCATATTCGTTTATCTGCTTAGTTAGTTGACGTGCTCTAGTTTTAAATAATTAAACTCCTTCGGGAGTTTAATTATTTTGGTTCAATGTAGAGCAATGGCATGTTCATAAAGCGCTCTAATGCTGCCAACTGCCAATGTGAGTGACTTGCACACGATTATTAATATTTTTTTAATCAGATAATAAAAAAGCTTAGCGTGGGTAGCGCTAAGCTTTGTGACTTTCATGAACGATTAATTCTATAAGAATAATTATCCTACTTGAGAAAACTTCACCACTTTGCTTTGAAGTTTCTCTTTCAAGTAATCAGAAACGGCTTGTTGCTCGGCTTCGTTTAAGTACAGGCCAAGTTTCGTTCTGCGCCATAAGATGTCTTCGTCTGTCATTGCCATCTCTTCGTTGATCAAGTAATCGATCTCAGCTTGATAAACGCCATGTGCTTCGTTTGAAAAGTTAACTCCCAGATCAGCTTCGCTCGTTGCACCTTCCAGCAGCTTCCAAGTGTAAGTACCAAATTGAGTCACATAGCGCAGCAGAAGTGCTTCTGACACCCAAGGGTATTTAGTGTGGATCATCTTCGCCAGTTGTTCTCTGCTGCAGCTGAAGTTACCACCGGGCAGAGTATCGTTAGCCGTCCACGGAGCCCCCATGTTTTTCAGGTATGGTTCAAGCTTTTTAAGTGCCGCTTCACCGAGTTTACGGTAGGTCGTTAACTTACCGCCAAAAATTGAAAGTAGTGGTGCTTGGTCTAGCTCTGCATCTAACTCTAGTGTGTAGTCGCGAGTGATCGCTTGTGGAGAATCAGATTCGTCATCACAAAGTGGTCGAACGCCGCTGTATGTCCAAACTACATCCTCACGAGTTAGTTGATGAACAAAGTGCTGGTTAACAATGTCGACCAAGTAATCTACTTCGTCATCAGAGATAGCCACTTCACGTGGATCACCTTTGTATTCAAGGTCGGTGGTACCAATGATCGAAAACTTATCTAGGTAAGGGATCATAAACACAATGCGATTGTCTTTGTTTTGCAGAATGTACGCTTGGGGTTCGTCGTGAATACGCGGTACAACAATGTGCGAGCCTTTAATAAGACGAATATTACGGGGTGAAGCCTGCTCTAAGCCATCATCGAAGAATTGTTTAACCCAAGGTCCTGCTGCATTGACCAGTGCCTTTGCTTTGCGTTCGAAACGTTGATCCGTCATTACGTCGTGGATCGTTACGTGCCAGATTCCACCTTCACGGTGTGCTTTCTCAACACGGCAGTAGTTACGTGCTTCAGCGTTATTCTCTTTGGCTGCTAGAACGTTAAGCAATACCATACGCGCATCATCAACCCAACAATCTGAGTATTCGAATCCTGTCTTCATTTCTGGTTTCAGTAGGCCAGATTTCGCTAAGTTGACTGTCTTACTTCCAGGAAGCGTGGTGCGCTTACCTAAGTTATCGTAAAGGAATAGGCCACAACGAATCATCCAAGCAGGGCGTAAAAATGGTCGATGGGGTAAACGGAAACGCATGGGTTGAGCAACATGAGGCGCTTTTCTTAGCAATACTTCACGTTCAGCAAGTGCTTCCGATACCAAACGAAATTCGTAATGTTCAAGGTAGCGTAGGCCACCGTGGATAAGCTTTGAGCTAGCAGAAGACGTCGCAGACGCGAAATCATTTGCTTCGTATAAGCCAACGTTAAGACCACGACCTGCTGCATCTGCCGCGATGCCTGCACCATTGATACCGCCGCCGATCACGATCAAGTCTAAAGTGGACGGTGTACTATTTTTTGAATTATTTTGTTGAGCACTCATGATTTTGACCTCTTTCTGAGCGAACGAGCATTTTAGAACATAATTGAATCCTATATGAACTTTCGTTTTTGGTCATTATTTATTTTCGTTTATGCGCGTTTTATGTGATTTGAGCATAAAAAAACCTCTGCTTATGAAAGCAGAGGTTTAAATAAGTCTAATTCGAGCATAGAATTGGTGCAGAGAAACAGCAAGGTATACACGCTCAGTGCTAATCAATAATCGCGTTTTTTATAAAGAGCGCGTTTATGTGATTTCCTTGTTCACGAGTTTCTTACGCTACGATTCTTCAGCTGTTACTTGAGTCGTATTGATAACTTCGAGTGGTATGGAGAAGTCCTTAAGTATATTGGTAATCTCTTCTGGTGGTTGCTTATTGGTAAACACCATTTGTGCTTGAGATATATTTCCGAGCTTAACCATCGCATTACGACCAAATTTACTGTGGTCGACGGCTAACAAGATGCTACGGCTGTTGTCGATGATCGCTTGTTTCACACGAACTTCATGGTAATCAAAATCGAGCAGTGAACCATCGAAGTCGATGCCACTGATCCCTAAGATGCCGAAGTCGAGACGGAATTGCTTCACGAAATCGAGAGTGGCTTCACCCACGATACCGCCGTCGCGATTCCGTACTTCGCCGCCTGCCAATATAACTTTGATCTCTGGATTAGACAGAAGAATGCTCGCAACATTGATGTTGTTGGTGACAACTCTAAGTTGCTTATGATTTTTGTTGAGAGCTCGGGCTACCGATTCTGGTGTGGTGCCGATATCAACAAACAAGGTAGCACCATCAGGGATATGCTTAACCAGTTGATCCGCTATCACATCTTTTTCGTTGAAGTTGAGTGCTTTACGAGTGCTGTAAGAGGTGTTTTCTGAGCTTAAAGGAATAGTTGCACCACCATGATAGCGACGAATCTTATTGTTATCGGCGAGTTCGTTTAGGTCGCGTCTTATAGTTTGAGGACTGACATCGAACTTCTCTACTAGCTCTTCAGTACTCACATATCCTTGTGTTTTAACCAGGTCGACTATTTGCTGGTGTCTTGGTATTTGCTTCACTTTACTTACCACTCCCTGCGCGCTGCTGTGTTCTAGCGCACCTAATTCTAAACATAACCTCGCGCTATTGTGCTCGAATTGATACGTAGAGAGAAGTAATGATGGTAAGGAATCATGTCTAAACCGCAAAAACGAAGCTTAAAATACAAAAACAAACGCTGAAACGTAAAAAAGAGCACAATAAAGTGCTCTTTTTAGTTTCGTTTACTGCGACTCGAACAACTGTGCCTGTTCGAGATGGCCTATTCGTACCTTAGTACCTTAGTCTTCGCCTTCATCTTCAGTGTGAAGCTCAGACCAAACTTGAGCACACTTGATTGCACGTTTCCAACCTTTGTAGCGGCGGTTACGCTTCTCTTCATCGTGGTGAGGCATAAATGTACGGTTTAGAACGGCTTTGTATTGAAGCTCGTCAATATTGTCCCAGAAACCAACCGCCAGGCCAGCAAGGTAAGCCGCACCAAGCGCCGTTACTTCCGTTACTTCAGGGCGATGAACTTCAGTATCCAGCACGTCTGATTGGAATTGCATTAGGAAGTTGTTCGCTACTGCTCCGCCATCAACTCGTAGGTTTGCTAGCTTGATGCCAGAGTCTGCTTGCATCGCGTCTAGTACGTCGCGAGTTTGGTAGGCAATCCCTTCTAGTGTTGCACGGATGATGTGATTAGAGTTAACGCCACGAGTGAGGCCAACGATCGTACCGCGAGCGTAAGCGTCCCAGTATGGCGCACCTAAACCAGTAAACGCAGGCACCACATAAACGCCGTTTGAAGTATCTACTTTCGTCGCGAAGTACTCAGAGTCTTCAGCGCCATCCAGTAGCTTCATCTCATCACGTAGCCATTGGATTGATGCCCCTCCCATGAATACCGCACCTTCAAGTGCGTATGCAGGTTCGCCTTTAGGACCACATGCTAGCGTTGTTAGTAGGCCGTTTTTAGACGTTACTTTCTCTTGGCCAGTGTTCATTAGAAGGAAACAACCCGTGCCGTAAGTGTTCTTAGCTTGGCCTGCTTCTACACACATTTGACCGTAAAGTGCAGCTTGTTGGTCACCCGCAATACCCGCGATTGGGATACGTGTACCGCCCTTACCACCGAGGTTTGTTTGACCGTATACCTCTGAAGAACGCTTCACTTCTGGCATCATTGACGTTGGAATACCCATTTCGTCAAGTAGCTTCTGATCCCAACATAGGTCATTGATGTTGAACAACATAGTACGTGACGCGTTGGTGTAATCCGTAACGTGTACACGTCCTTGAGTCATTTTCCAAACCAACCAAGTATCAACCGTACCAAACAATAGCTTGCCAGCTTCAGCGTCTTCGCGAGCACCTTCAACGTTGTCTAGAATCCATTTTACTTTGGTACCTGAGAAATACGGGTCAAGGACTAAGCCAGTATTGTCACGTACGTAGTCTTCTAGGCCACGTGCTTTAAGGTCTTCACAGATATCTGCTGTACGGCGACACTGCCATACAATTGCATTATAAACCGGTTTGCCAGTTTCTTTGTTCCAAACAATGGTGGTTTCACGTTGGTTAGTGATACCAATACCTGCCAATTCATCGCTTCGAATCCCCGCTTTCGCTAGGGCCTCAACCAATGTAGAGCTTTGAGATGCCCAGATTTCCATTGGATCATGCTCAACCCAACCTGCTTTAGGGTAGATCTGAGTGAATTCTCGTTGAGAAGAACTTACGATGTTTGCATCGTGATCGAGGATTACAGCGCGAGAACTTGTGGTGCCTTGGTCTAGGGCAACAATGTATTTTTGCTCGGTCATGGTAAGAATCCTTTTTGTCTTGTTATTTATATTTTAGTAAATGTACGATCGCTTAGGGATTAAGCTTGAGCTTGTTCAGCTTCTTCTTCTGTTTCACATTGGTTTGGAATTGTGCAACCTTGGCCTTCTATTGGTAAGTAAGCACCGATAGCTTTTGGGTACAACCAACCACCAAAGCACGCGCCAGCAATTGGAGCGAGAATTGGTACGATGAAGTAAGGGATATCACGAGCACCAGTCAGAGCGAAATCCCAGCCAGCAAAGTAAGCAAAGAGTTTTGGTCCGAAGTCACGAGCAGGGTTCATTGCAAAGCCTGTCAGTGGGCCTAAAGAACCGCCAATTACCGCGATAAGAATACCGATTAGCAGTGGGTTCATTGCACCGCGAGATGCGCCATTGTTCTCATCACCTAGTGCCAAAATTGCAAACATCAACACAGCCGTAATCACGAACTCCACAGCAAAAGCGCCAAAGAAAGAAAGTGAAGCATGTGGGTAAGTTGAGAAGATACCAGCAGTTGATAGTGCGTCTTGGCTGCTACGAACGAAGTTATGTGCAATTTCGTAGTCAGTGAATAGGTTGCTGTATAGGCTGTAAACTAATGCCGCAGAGCAAAATGCGCCAAGTAGCTGAGAAATGATGTAAGGCACAACTTTCGCTTTATCAAAGCCATGGAACATTGCCAGTGCGATGGTGACTGCAGGGTTAATGTGTGCGCCAGAAACACCGGCAGTACAGTAGATTGCGATAGCAACACCTAAGCCCCAGATGATGCTGATTTCCCATTGTCCGAATGTTGCACCGGTTAATACCAGTGCCGCCACACAGCCAACGCCAAAGAATATGAGTAATCCTGTACCGATAAATTCGGCTAAGCATTGCCCAAATAAAGAAGGGTGTTTGTTAGTTGTCATGTTCGAGTCCTTTTTAGTTTTTGCTTATCTAGCACGTGTATTGTGCATATATTTGCGAACTCGAAAATAAACGAACATGAAAAGTGAGCGTTTGAGCATAAAATTGTTAATTAAAGTCACTTGAAATGTTAATCCGAACACTTTTACTCGGAAAAGATACTCGCATGAACGTCATTGCTCGAATGATAGGTTGCGAAGCCGCTCAAACTACCTATATGTAAATGAATGCGCAACTGGTACGAGGAGTTTATGTTTGGATTTGTGACGCTACTTCGTGAGTGGCTGATTATTAGACTTAATTAGGGAGGGCTATGTGATGTTTTTGCTATGTAACAGGGGCGTTAACAAATGAGCTTATATGCATAAATGAATAAACTGCCAACTATGTTGTAGTTTGGCAGTTTTAATTTGGGTGTTTGTTTTTGTTATACGATAGAAACTTACCACTTTAAACCAAAGCGGCCACTTTTCCTTTCGCTACCAATTGATCTCGAATCGAGTCATATGCCCAGTTGAACGCAATCGCGTAAAGTACAAAGAAAATCACTAGGCCGATATCCATAACCAGTACGGTTAGGAAATCGAGTTGTAGGACCCACATTAGAACAGGAAGAGTCATCGTCATTAATCCGAGTTCAAACCCTAACCCGTGTAAAACTCGAGTCTTCTTGGTTCGTTTGCTGCGGTCGGCTCCGAATACTTTATCGTAGCCGTAGTTGTAAACGTAGTTCCAAGCCATTGCGATGAATGACATCGCAAGTGCTAAGCCCGCCATTTTTCCTGCACCATCTCCGGTGATATACGTTGCAAGCCCCGCCATCAACATCAAAGCAACTAGTTCAAATAGCATCATGTGCAACATGCGTTCTTTATGTGACATTTTTTACTCTCTTTATGTTTTTCTAGCCTCTATGGGCTAATGACTTGGTTAGATAATATCTATTTAAGTGATAATATAAAGATAGTTAGCATCACATATAGTGATAGTAAGTGTTGGGAGACGCTGAATGTACAACATAGAACAGCTGAAGATGTTTGTGTATGCCGTTGAACTAGGGTCATTTTCTGCTAGTGCTCGTCAACTGGGGAAGGTGCAGTCGGCGGTGAGTCAAGGTATCAGTAATCTCGAAATTGATTTTAATGTCGAGCTGTTTGATCGTTCGACTCGAAAGCCTTCACTAACCAAAGCGGGCGAGCAATTATTTAAACAGGTGAAAGCAATTGTGCTTCAGGTTGAAGATCTGAATGTGGCGGTCAGTGCGATGGGTAGCGGTGAAGAGGGGCTCATCAAAATTGCATTAGATGATTCATTATTGGTCCCGAACCTATCTAAGATCCTGAGTGAATTCAGTAACTATTTCCCTGCTACTGAAGTTGAATTGGTTGCCTGTACCACAACTGAGGTTAATCCGTTGGTTATAGAAGAGGGAGCCGACATTGGATTGATGTTTACCAACTTGGCGTTTGATGTAGGCTCTGAGCCTTGCTTTATCGGCCACTTACCGTTTATTGCCGTGTGTCATCCTAGCCACTTGCTCGCAAAATTAAGTGTCGCAAAACTTTCTGATTTACTCCCGCATCGTCAGTTGATGTTGAGGGGAGACAAAGGCAAAGTGATGGATCAGTTTCCGCTGATTGCCGGTAAGGTATGGTGGTCAAACAGCTTTATTGTTATCAAAGAGATGGTGCTTGGCAGCGATATTGGGTGGGCATACTTACCCAAGCACCTTGTCGAAGAGGAGCTGAATAAGCAACGTTTAGTGGAGATTAATGTGTCCTTTGATCACAAAACATGGTCACCGCCTGTCGATCTTGTTTTGTCTAAAACACGCTCGAAAGGTCCAGCATTGCTTTGGCTTGAACAAGCTTTGAAAGGCTTATTGGACGAAACATAAACTGGACGAGGCTTAAATTGGATGAAACGTCATAAAGAAAAGGCTCACCGCTTACCGTGTGAGCCTTTCTATTTTATGTGATGCTGCTTTTTGTTAGTGCTAGATGCTAGATGCTAGATGCTAGATGCTAGGTTTTACCGTTTGACCGTTGTAGTACTTAGTCTTCATTTTTAGAGCAATGTTAACTAAGTAAATCAATACGGGCACTTCAATCAGTGGGCCGATCACTCCAGCGAAAGCTTGGTCAGAGTTGATGCCAAATACAGCAATAGATACTGCAATTGCGAGCTCGAAGTTGTTGCCTGTCGCTGTAAATGCAATTGACGCGTTCTTATCGTATTCAATGCCCATCTTTTTACCAATGAAGAAGCTGACGAAGAACATCAACGTAAAGTAAATGGTCAGTGGAATAGCAATCAGCAATACATCCATTGGTAGTTCAACAATCATCTCGCCTTTTAGGCTGAACATCAAAACGATAGTCGCTAATAGTGCAATCAGTGTGATTGGTGAGATACGTGGAATGAACACATCGTTGTACCACTGTTCGCCCTTCATCGACACTAGGATCTTACGACTTAAGAAGCCCGCTAGGAATGGGATACCTAAATAGATAAGTACACTGTGTGCAATATCGATCATCGAGATATCAACCAACATGCCTTCGTAACCAAACACTGGTGGTAGCACACTGATGAATAACCACGCCATAAAGCTATAGCTCACCACTTGGAATGCACTGTTAAGAGCAACCAATGCTGCGCCGTATTCTTTATTACCGCCACCGATGTCATTCCAAACCAGAACCATTGCTACACAACGAGCAAGACCAATCAGGATCACACCGACCATGTAACCAGGGTGATCACCTAAGAAGATAATGGCTAATACAAACATCAGAATCGGACCTACGATCCAGTTCATAATCAGTGATAGCTTGATGGCTTTCTTATCTTTTACCACTGTACCTAACAAGCTGTAGTTCACTTTAGCCAAAGGTGGATACATCATTAAGATAAGGCCAATCGCTAAGGGAATGTTAGTACTGCCTACCGACATAGCTTCATTCCATTGTTCAATTTGTGGAAACATGGTGCCAACTAATACACCAATCCCCATGGCGATAAAGATCCACAATGTTAAATAGCGATCTAGAAAACCTAACTTTGGTTGCATTGTATTCTCTCTTTAATTTCTATCGTTAATCGTCGAAATTCGATTTAATAAGACCAAAATACGCTTAGTTTCACTGTGTGATGTATGAACTAAGCGTGATGAATCTATTTTAAAATGGTGTTAATCAGTGACTCAAACTGCTGAATATTGTTTCGATTAATGCGGTAACACATTTTTGGAGGAATGGACTCGGCGCTAATAAAACCTGAGTTCTTCAATATTCTTAGGTGCTCTGATACTGTCGATTGAGCCAAATCTAATTCACTAACCAGATCGCTGTTCAAGCAGCCCCCAGACTTTTCTAAAGCTGACAAAATACTAAGTATGCGAACTCTCGCTGGGTGAGCGAGTGCTTTGGCTAATGAGGCCATCTCTTTCTCTGCTTCAGTATTACTTAGCGGAAGAGAACAGCTTTCAGTTACTTGGCATGTTGTGGTCATACTTAAGTGGCTCATTTACTATTAATCGTTAAAAGACGATTGATAGTAAGACTATTTCTTCTGGGGGTCAATGCGAATTTATTCATTAGCTAGCATGGACGTTCATTACTTGGCTCTACCAGCTATTAGCCGTTTTCGATTTTTGATTTCCCTACCCAATACAATGGCCATTTTTGTTGCGGCGACGTGTTATTGAGCATGGCTCCAATACAAACCAGTGCAATGCTGCCGACCAGAACAGGAGTGAATAAGAAAGTCCAATCTACGGATGCTGTACCTGCCAGTGTAATTACGATTGGATTGGCTCCCGCTGGTGGATGAACGGCGCGAAAGTACAGCATCAACATAATTGCGGATCCTACCGCCAACGCCATCACTAAATAAGAATCACCAAACCCATACAGTGCGATCAACCCAACCACGGCAGAGATAAAATGACCAGCGATGATGTTTCTGGGTTGAGCTAGCGGCGATGTTGGAACTGCGAACAATAGAACACACGTTGCTCCAAACGGAGCCATTAGCCAAGGTATTTCAGATTGCTCTGCGAGTAAGCACAATACGAATACCCCTGTTGTCCCTCCGATAAAGCCTTTTAACAGCTGACTGATCGTTGCGCGTGGAGGAAGTTCACCTCCGCCGGTTAGCTTTTTAATCATCACGATTTCCTTCATTTAAGATTAAGGATACAAAGTGTACAGATCTGTACGTGTTGAGTTGAATGATACAGATCTGTACACTGTTGGCAACAGCAAATTTAGCAACACTAAATTTTATCCGATTTGAAATAGGGGCAGGCATGAGTAAGAAAGAGCAGATCTTGGATGTAGCTGAGTCTTTGTTTAACCAATTTGGCTATACCGCGGTTGGTGTGGATATGATCCGAGATGAAGCTGGAGTTTCTAAGACATCGATGTATCGCCACTTTGGATCCAAAACCAAGCTAATTAAGGCGGTATTGATTAGGCGTCATCAGAGGTTTGAATCTAGCCTAGAAACGTTTCTTATATCGGGTACTGGCGCGCAGGGTCAACTTAACGCGTTATTAGATTGGCACTTTGCTTGGTTTGAGCAACCTGATTTCAAAGGATGCATGTTCATGCATGCCTTAGCGGAGTTTAAAGCGTCTGAAGATGATATAGCGATGCTATCCCAGCAACATAAAGTGTGGCTTAAAAGCACGATTCGTCGCGTAATAAATCATGATAAAAATGGAGATGATACGTTATTGGAGCTGTGCAGTGAATCGGTGATGATCTTTATTGAAGGCCTTATCGTGAGGAGCGAGTTTGGAAAATTAGGTTTAAACAAAGAACCTTATCGAAAAGCTTTGCATGCTTTGGCTGATCTAACGATATAATCGAACATAGAACCGTTACACAAGATAACGAAAATCATAATTGACACTTTAATTTTTACTTATAGGTAAGCCCTGAAATGCCACAACAGAACATCAAATTTATCGCTGCTGATATGGACGGCACTCTGCTTAATGAACACGGGAAGTTAGACCCTGAATTTTTCAATCTCTATGAGCGACTAGAAGCTCAAGACATTATTTTTGCTGCGGCATCGGGCCGACAGTACTACAGCTTGATGGAGACATTTTCTCCGCTAAAAGATCGCATGATGTTTGTTGCTGAAAACGGCACATTAGTGATGCACAAAGGCCGAGAGCTCTACAGCTGCTTGCTTGATACTGATGCCATCAAAGACATCATCAAAGAAGCGCGTGCTATTGAAGGCGCGCATGTGGTGCTTTGTGGTAAGAAATCAGCATACATCGAAACCAAAGACGAACGCGCTTTAGCGGAGATCTCTAAGTACTACCACCGCCGTGAGCAAGTAGAAGACTTACTGGCGGTAGAAGATGAATTCATCAAAGTTGCTATCTGCCACTTCGACGGTTCACAAGAGAAAGTGAACCCAAGTATCAATGCCAAGTTCGGTGACAATTACCAAGTGGTTGTGAGCGCAAAAATCTGGCTTGATGTGATGAACGCTGAAGCGTCAAAAGGCGCAGCAATTAAGCATCTACAAAACACACTCGGCTTCACTTACGAGCAAACCATGAGCTTTGGTGATTACCTGAATGACTACGAAATGCTTAAAGAGAGCTACCATTCTTACGCGATGGAAAATGCACACCCTAAGCTGAAAGAGATCGCACGTTTTGGTGCGCCAAGTAACGTCGATGCTGGTGTATTCCAAGTGCTTGAGAAACTGCTAGCGTCACGCGGTTAAGCTCAATCCTATTTTTATCAAAGCCAACTCGTGAATATGAGTTGGCTTTTTTGTTGGCTAATGGTTTATCGAGTTAAATTTGAACGAGTGTTCAGTTTGTTGTAGTCTGATCAGAAAGATGGGTATCCACTTCGAATTGGATACGCCTTAGCAACGACATTTGGAAAGATTATGAGCAAGAAACTTCAACTCGATATTATTTCTGACGTAATGTGCCCTTGGTGCGTGGTCGGCTACAAAAACTTAGAGCAAGCTGTTTCTGAGCTTGGCTTAGCACAACAGATTGAACTTGAATGGCAGCCGTTTGAGTTGAATCCAGACATGCCGCAAGAAGGTGAAAACCTGCGTGATCACATCATGAGAAAATACGGTTCTAGTGCGGAAGAGAGCCAACGCTCACGTGAGCAACTGGCTGCCCGTGGCAAAGCGGTTGGGTTCGATTTTAACTTCTATGACAGCATGAGAATGGTGAATTCACGTCACCTACATGTGTTGCTTGATTTTGCTCTAGCACACGGTAAACAGACTGAGTTAAAGCTACGCTTCTTCACTGCGCATTTTTCAGAGCAGAAAGATCTGGCTGATCTGGAGGTTATCGCGCAAGAACTTGAAGCGATTGGTTTAGACTCAACGAAGGCACTGAAACGCTTGAAGAACATCGACAACTTAAAGCAAATTGAAGCGCAAGAGTTTGAATGGCAACGCATGGGCATCTCTGCGGTCCCTACTGTGGTATTCAACCGCAAGAGTGCAGTCACTGGGGCGCAGACGGTAGAAACGTATAAGCAAATTCTTCAAGAGCTTATGGCCGAATCATAAGCCGATCATTGGTATCAATTAGGTCTGAATTTCATGGAATCACTTTCACTCGCTCAAGCGCAAAAAATGGTATTGCTTTCGCAAAAATTGCCACCTAAGAAGCAACGTAATGGTGGCGCTTTGGCAAACACGCTGTCTGCGATTGAAAACCTTGGATATGTGCAAATTGATACCATCTCTGTGATTCAACGAGCTCACCACCACACGCTTTGGAATCGTAATCAAGACTATCAATTGAATCATCTGGATAAACTGTTAGAGCGTCGAGAGGTGTTTGAGTATTGGTCGCACGCCGCCGCATATTTACCCATGCGAGATTACCGTTTCAGTTTGCATCGAAAGAACGGGTTTGCGAGCGGTAAGCTTAAGCATTGGTATAAAAAAGACGACGCACTCATGGCACATGTTCTCAAACGTATTGAGAGCGAAGGGCCATTGATGGCGAAAGACTTTGAAGGGGACAGACCAAACCCCGGCGGATGGGGCGGTAAGCCTGCCAAGCAAGCGCTAGAGACTTTGTTTATGCAAGGTGACTTAATGGTGCCGAGCCGAGTGAACTTTCATAAGGTGTATGACCTAACCGAGCGAGTTTTGCCAAGTGGTATTGATACCTCTGAACCGACTGAGCAAGAGTACATTGAGCATCTGATCACGCGTTATTTAGAAGCCAATGGGGTAGGAATCGCATCGCAAATGAGCTATCTCCTTAAGAACACCAAACCACTGATTCAGAAAACACTCCAACAGATGCTTGAAGACAAACAAGTCGTGAAGGTGGATGTTCAAGGCTCTGATTACTACGTGTTGCCCGATGCTTTTGAGCTGCTGAATCAGTCTCTGTCTAGAACTAAGTTAAAGATATTGTCTCCGTTTGATAACCTGTTGATTCAACGTAAGCGAATGCAATCACTGTTTAATTTTGATTACCTTCTTGAGTGTTATGTTCCTGAAGCCAAGCGCCAGTTTGGTTACTTCAGTTTGCCGATTCTGTGGCAAGGTGAGCTGGTGGCACGAATGGATTGTAAGGTCGACAGGAAGAATCGAATACTTCATATCCGTAACTTGGCTGTCGAAGACAGGATTACAAGCCATGAGGCATTAGTTCACGCTTTATGTGATGAACTTAAGCATTTTATGGTGTTCAATCAGTGTGATGAGATAATTGTTTCCACCACCACGCCCACAAACCTTGGTCAAGGCTTGATGGAGCATTGGCACAGTGGTCGCCGTTAAGTCTTAATGCTTAACCTCGATATATCTGATTTGATAAATACTTTGCATTTGCAATAGTCACAGTGTCCAATGTCGGTTAAAACAATATTGACCGAAAAACCTTATTTTTTAAGGTTTTAAATAGGAAGCTCGCTTCATGCGAAAATCAGATAAGAAAATAGAGAATCAAATCAGAGACGTACTAACGGACGTTTGCGAAGACACGTTGAAAAGCTATGACGGTTTTTTGTGGGTAACGCACGTGGTCAACTTTTCCTCTTTCCCGCAAAGCTTAAAAATCATCTGCGTATTCGATACCAATCAGGATAGAACTAACTTTTTGAATGGCGAAGGCAAGCAGAGTGTCTCTGAGGCCATCCAAAAGGCGTTTAATCAGGTTGGGATCCAACTGAAGAATATCGATAAGCATGTCAGTTATGATACACAAGAAAACTGTGACCGTGATCACCAAGGGAAATGGAACATAAGGTTGTAAGCGTTTTGGTGGGGGCTCACAGAGTGGTGGCCATTGTGATGACGCTTTCCCAATACTGATAATTGGGACTCGACGAATGCTATTTGGAAAACTTGCTTATCATTAACAGAGAACTTGAATGCCTTTTTCTTCAAGTTCTTCAATAACACTAGTGGATAAGTTTTTGTCAGTAATGACACCATCAAGTGTATCCAGATCTAGGGCGTGAAAGCTTGCAATTCGACCATACTTAGTAGAGTCAGATATTAGGTAGTTGGCTTGCGCTGCTTTTACAATGGATTTTTTAACCAACACTTTATTTTCGTTTGGTGTCGATAAGCCTTTTAAACTCCAAGAAGAAGAGGAAATGAAGGCAATATCAATATTCATACCATCCAAGAACTCAGCGACTTTCCCACCAATACTCGATTGGTTCTCACGATCGATTTTGCCACCTGTGTGGTAAATCTCGCATGATGAGTGATTCATCAAATAAGCCGCGATTGAGAAATCGTTGGTGATGATTAACAGATCTTCACGTATTGCCAACTGATGGGCGACTTCTAATGAGGTTGTTCCTGCATCTAAATAAACAGTGGCATCTTTTTCGATAAGTTGAGCAGCAAGCTTACCTATTTGTACTTTTTCATTCGTTTGTTGTTCTACCTTAGCGTCATGAGAAAGTTCGTGATGCAAGGCTTGAGCTAGTTGAACCCCTCCAGATACTGAAACGACTTTCCCAGAAGCTTCTAGCTTTACTATGTCTCGACGAACGGTCATATGCGATACGTCGAGCTGAGCGACTAACTCAGAAATACTAATCACCTCTTGGTGTGATAACAGTGACAAAATGGTTCTCTGACGCTCTGCTGGAATCATGGTTTTCTTCTATGTTCTTGTTTTTCATTATCCTAGCAATCTTTCCTTTGCTTGTGAAGATATGTGAACTTATGTTCCTTATTTGGGCTTCAAAGTGTGGTAGCTGCTATTTACGTGAATTTGTGCTGCCTCTAAAGGGCTAAATTGAGTCTGCGTGTTAAGTTTTGTTAAATATGTGACTTATCACTAAGTTGTTGGTGGGTTTTTCACATATAATCACAAACATAAACAAGAGTTAACAGTGTTAAGATTTCAGAAATTACCAAGAAGGCATTGATATTATGAGTGAAGTTCAATCTGTCGGAGTGATCGGTTTAGGTTCTATGGGAATGGGCGCAGCAAAATCATGTATATGCGCAGGCCTTAATGTCTACGGTTTTGACCTGAATGCACAAGCACTAGAAGAACTGGGTTCGTTTGGTGCAAAAGCAGTATCGACGAATGCTGTCGAGTTTGCAGATCAACTTGATGCTGTGTTGGTGTTGGTTGTGAACGCACAACAAGTAAACACGGTTTTGTTTAAGACTGGTCTTGCTGCGGCATTAAAGCCAAATACGCCAGTGATGGTGTCCGCAACTATCTCTGCTGAAGATGCAAAACAGATTGAAGCCCAACTCGCAGAACATAAGCTTGTAATGCTTGATGCACCGGTATCTGGCGGTGCGGTAAAAGCGGAAGCTGGTGAGATGACAATTATGGCGTCGGGTGCTCAAAGCACATTCGATAGGCTTGATCCTGTTCTGAATGCAACGGCAGCCAAGGTTTATAACATAGGTGAAGCGGTTGGCCTTGGCGCGACAGTGAAGATTATCCACCAACTGCTTGCCGGTGTTCATATTGCTGCGGGTGCAGAGGCAATGGCATTAGCGGCACGCGCAAATATTCCTCTTGATTTGATGTATGACGTTGTGACCAATGCTGCGGGTAACTCGTGGATGTTTGAGAACCGCATGAAGCATGTGGTTGATGGCGACTACACTCCAAAATCTATGGTCGATATCTTTGTTAAGGATTTGAACTTGGTATCGGATACCGCTCAAGACTTGAAATTCCCACTTCCTCTATCAAGTGCAGCGCTGAATATGTTCGTGAGCGCGAGTAATGCTGGCTTTGGTCAAGAAGACGACAGCGCTGTGATCAAAGTATTTCAAGGCATTGACCTACCAGGCATTAACACACCAAAAGTGGAGAAGTAATCATGTTGTTAGGTGTTATTGCAGACGACTTTACTGGCGCAACAGATATAGCGGGTTTCCTTGTTGAAAACGGTATGCGCACTATTCAATTAAATGGCATTCCCACAGGTGATTTTGATGCATCAGCCGATGCCGTTGTTATCAGCCTTAAATCTCGTTCGTGTCCGGTAGATGAAGCGATTACTGATTCTGTTACTGCGCTCAAATGGCTTCAATCTCAAGGCTGCCAACAGTTTTACTTCAAATATTGCTCGACCTTTGACAGCACTGCTGAAGGCAATATCGGCCCCGTAACAGATGCACTTTTGGCTGAACTTGGAGAATCTTTCACTATGGTTTGCCCTGCATTGCCAGTAAATGGTCGCACGGTTTACAACGGTCACCTGTTTGTTTTTGGTGAGTTGTTAAGTGATTCAGGTATGCGAAATCACCCTGTGACACCAATGACGGATTCAAGTGTAGTTCGCATGATGGACGCACAATCAGAAGGCGTTTCTGGCTTAGTGAACTTCCAAACAATTGAGCAAGGCTTTAGTGCTGTCACGGCGCGTTTTGAAGAATTAAAAGCTCAAGGTAGTCGCTACGCCGTGGTAGACGCATTTAATGCCGAGCATTTGGTGACGTTAGGTCAAGCCGCTAAATCTCTGAAGCTAATCACAGGTGGCTCAGGCCTAGCTGCTGGTATCGCTAAAAATTGGAAGGAACATCTTGCTGACCAAAGTGATGCAAAACATGCAGGTAGCCCAGTCAAAGCACCAACTGTTGTATTCTCTGGATCTTGTTCTGTGATGACCAATCAACAAGTTGCAATCTACAAAGATCACGCACCACACTTCGCGATTGATGTAAAAACGTGTTTGACCAACAAGCAATACGCTAATGAAGTCTTTGATTGGGTGATGACTCATATCCAAAGTGAACTTGCACCGTTGGTGTACGCGACGGCTGAAGCAACGGCACTTAAAGTTATTCAAGACGAGTATGGCGCGGATGCCTCTAGTCATGCGGTTGAGCAGTTCTTTAGTCACCTTGCTATTAAGTTGCAACGGAATGGAGTGAAGAACTTCATTGTTGCTGGTGGTGAAACCTCTGGTGTCGTAACTCAAAGCTTAGGCGTGAAAGGTTTCCATATCGGTCCTCAGATTGCACCGGGTGTACCTTGGGTTAAATCGGTTGAAGGTGAGCTTTCTCTGGCTCTTAAATCGGGCAATTTTGGTGACGAAAACTTCTTTGCTAAAGCACAGTCATTTTTTGTATAGGGTGGTGATTCGATGGGTAATGATTTAATGAACGTACAGCCACTTTTGAGCGAGCAGCAGTTGCGCGAACAAATGGTTACACTCGCTCGTTCTATGTTTGAACGTGGTTACGCAACTGGTGGTGCTGGGAACCTCTCTCTCAAACTGCCAAATGGTTATTTTTTAGCAACCCCTACGGGTTCTTCATTTGGTCGACTAGTGGCAGAAGAACTTTCGGTTGTGGATATTAATGGCAACCATATTTCAGGTAAAAAGCCTTCGAAAGAGGCCGAATTCCACTTAGCGATTTACCGTAACAATCCTGTATGCAATGCGATTGTTCATCTGCACTCTACCTATCTTACTGCACTGTCGTGTCTTGAAGGTTTGGATCGCAACAACGCAATTAAAGCGTTTACACCTTATTTCGTAATGCGAATTGGTGAGTTGCCTGTAATTCCTTACTTGCGCCCAGGCGACCCGCAAATTGCTGAAGAGTTAGCAATGCGAGCTGGAGACTATCGTGCGTTCTTATTAGCGAACCACGGCCCCGTTGTTACTGGAACTGATTTCATTGATGCCGTAGATAACGCCGAAGAATTAGAAGAAACCGCAAAATTAGCGTTTTTGTTAAAAGATAGAGAGATCCGATACCTCACAGATGAAGAGGTATCGGATCTAAAAGGGAGAAGCAAATAATGGCAAAGTTCGCAGCAAATCTAACCATGTTATTCACTGAAGTGCCGTTTTTAGATCGTTTTGAAAAAGCGCACCTCGCGGGTTTCAAAGCGGTCGAATACCTCTTCCCGTATGCGTTCGAAGCGGATGAGCTCGCAGACAAAATGCAGACATTTGGTTTTGAACAGGCCCTTTTCAATATGCCTCCCGGTGACTGGGAAGCGGGTGAGCGAGGATTTGCTGCTATTCCCGGTCGTGAGAACGAATTTAAGACGAGTGTGGATACTGCATTGATGTATGCCATTGCACTTAAATGTAAAAAAGTGCATGCAATGTCGGGTTTGATGGATGACAACTTTACTCGACAGCAGCATGTAGAAACCTTCATTTCAAACATTCGATTTGCCGCAGATAAATTTGCCGAGCACGGTATCGAATTGATGATTGAACCTCTTAACAACCGTGACGTTCCTAACTATTTTGTGGCGCATCAACGCGATGCTGTTGAGCTCATTAAGTTGGTAGCGCGTCCAAACGTAAAGCTGCAGCTAGACCTTTACCACGCGCAGATCATGGATGGTGATCTGAGTACATTGATTCGCGAAGTTGCTGCTTGTACTGGCCATATTCAAATCGCTTCGGTACCTGAAAGGCATGAACCTTCTGAAGGTGAGTTGAGTTATTCGCACCTATTTGATGTTTTGGATGACTCAGGCTACCAAGGTTGGATTGGCTGTGAATACAACCCGAGAGCCTCGACTGAAGAAGGTTTGGGATGGTTAAAGCCCTATTTATAGCGACAGTGAGTAAGCATAAGCTTTTAGCACTGATTCTTTAGTACGTAATAACACAATAAAGCAGCCCAAATAATAAGCCGCTGTATACAAAGTGCAGCAGGAGGCGTACCCATTTCTCTTGTATGCACCCCTACACAACAAAAATCGACACAAAAAGGAATACACAATGGATGGAGCACTGATAGGCATCGTGATTGGCATTTTAGCCATGATGGGCATGATTATAAAAACAAGAATTCCAGTGGCGCTTGCTATGATTATCGCAAGTATCATCATGGGCCTGTTTGCTGGAATGGCACCCACAGAACTTATTAATGCAATCAAAGCGGGCTTTGGTGGCGTTCTTGGTGGTATCGGTTTAATTATCGCGTTTGGCGTGATCATGGGCGCATGTTTTGAGCGGTCTGGCGCTGCTGTAAGAATGGCAAAAACGTTTGTAAAGTTATGTGGTAAAGGTCGCGAAGACTTGGCGCTTGGTTTTACCGGTGTACTTGTTGCTATCCCAGTATTTTGTGACTCTGCGTACATCATTTTGCATTCTCTTGTTCGTGCAATCTCACGTGATACAGGTAAGTCAGCGGTAGGTTTGGGGGTGACATTAGCGCTAGGCTTATTGATCACTCATGCACTTGTGCCGCCAACACCTGGCCCAGTTGCTGTTGCAGGTATTCTAGGCGTTGATCTCGGTGAATACATGCTGTGGGGCTTGATGGTTTCGATTCCTATGATGCTACTTTCGATGATTTACATTCGCCGAGTAGGTAACGAGTATTATCGCGTACCAAACGGTGAAACATGGATTACTAACCAAGCTGATTGGGCAAACCTTGAAAAAGTAAAAGACACAAATGACAGAGCGCTACCAAGTAACTTTTTATCATTCGGTCCAATTCTGCTGCCAATCGCATTCATCCTAATCAATACGCTTGTTGGTCAAGGTGACACTGCACTGCACAGCGTTATTTCGTTGATTGGTAACCCTGTGGTAGCCGTTGGTATCGGTGTTCTTATGGCGCTATACGGTCTTACTCGCCACATCGAACGTAAAGACATGGTTAGCTCGATGGATGATGCATTGTCTACAACTGGCTTGATCCTTGTTGTTACGGGGTGTGGTGGTGCAATGGGTGCGGTACTTAAAGCTTCTGGCGCTGGTCCCCAAGTGGCTGAAGCGATTGCAAGCAGCGGTATCCCACCACTACTTGTGCCATTGGCGATTGCATCTATGCTTCGTTTAATCCAAGGTTCAGCAACAGCTTCTATGATGGTTGCAGCAACTATGACGTTGCCATTGGTTGAAACTCTAGGCCTAGACCCTGTATTTGTTGCGCTTGCTTGTGCTGTTGGCCCTGTCGGTTTCTCACACTTAAACGACTCTTACTTCCATATTATTAACCGTACTTTAGGTATTACCGAACTTGCTGACCAAATTAAGATCTGGTCTGTATCTTCAACCGTCGCATGGGCGATTGGTGCAAGTATCATCATGATCCTGAACCTTATCTTTGGTAAAGGTGGTACGTTGATTGACCCTCTTATCCCAATCGCGGTTCTAGGTGCTGTATTTGTATGGCTAAAATCAAAAGAGAAATCACAAGTAAATCCAGCAACTGCTAACTAATCTTCTTTTGCCTATATACTGCCCCTATTGCTTGATTGGCTTGCTGATCTTCAATAGGGGCATTTTTGGATCGGGCACTCATCAAAATTAATAATCTTTTGGATCTCTTAGTATGAAAATTGTTATTGCACCAGACTCGTTTAAAGAATCTTTATCGGCGGTATCGGTGGCGGCGTGTATTGAAAAGGGCTTTCGTGAAATCTTCCCAGACGCTGATTATGTGACCTTACCTTTGGCTGATGGGGGTGAAGGTACGGTAGATGTATTGCTGCAAGGTTTGGCTGGGCAAAAACGAACGCATCAAGTGCAAGGGCCATTGGGTGAGCAGATTAATGCCGAATGGGCGATGCTCGAAGCTTCAGATAGCAACCCCAATAAAACCGCACTCATTGAAATTGCTGCCGCATCTGGCTTGGATTTACTGACTCCAGAGCAGCGTGATCCTTTGCTAGCTTCGTCTTTCGGTACAGGGCTGCTGATTTTAGAAGCGATAGAAGAGGGTGCTCAAACCATCATAATTGGATTGGGTGGCAGTGCGACCAATGATGGTGGTGCCGGCATTGTTCAAGCTTTGGGTGGCCGACTACTGGATAACAAAGGACATGAACTTAACCGAGGTGGTGCAGCACTCTCAAAGCTAGCATCAATAGATCTTACAGGCCTAGATACGCGCTGCGCTGATGTCGAGTTGATTGTGGCATGCGATGTTGATAACCCACTGTGTGGTGAGAATGGTGCTAGCTATATTTTCGGCCCACAAAAAGGAGCGACACCTGAGCAAGTCTTACTGCTTGATAAAGCGATAGCGAATTTTGCACAAATTGCTGAATCGCAAGGTTGCGTTGGTGGTGATGACCCCGTTCATAAGCGTGCTGGTTATGGTGCGGCTGGTGGTGCGCCTATGGGGCTTGGTTTGTTATTTGATATGCAGATGAAGCCCGGTATCGAGATGGTACTCGATGTTTTACAAGCCGACGAAGTATTGAAGGACGCAGACCTTGTGATTACAGGTGAAGGGCAAATGGACAACCAAACCCTACAAGGAAAAACACCTTATGGCATTGCTAAACGTGCGAGCTTACAAGGCATTCCAACCATAGGGGTTGCTGGATCTTTAGGCTCCGAAGTTGAAGCGCTTTACGGTGAAATGAGCAGCCTGTTCGGCACGGTACGTTCCCCTCAACCTCTCAATCAGGTATTGCAAGAAGCGGATAGTAACCTAACACGAACCGCGAGAAATATTGCTGCAACATTAAAATTAGGCCAGGAAATCATTGAATAAATTTATGTTAAACAATCTCTTACTTAACATTCTAGTTCGATAGGTTTTATAAATAGTAGCGATATATATAAACGATTATATTTTATTCCAACTCAGGTCTATTCTTTTTTGATAGTAATTTAGTGGTTTTTAATTGGGAAACCCACTCAAATCTAAGATGTGGTAAGACGATTGCATCTTTAACTCTAAGGAATAGATCATGAGTAAAAAACTAACTACAGCGGCAGGCTGCCCTGTTGCTCATAACCAGAATGTTCAAACTGCGGGTAAACGTGGTCCACAACTTCTTCAAGATGTTTGGTTTTTGGAGAAATTAGCCCACTTTGATCGTGAAGTGATTCCCGAGCGTCGTATGCACGCGAAAGGCTCAGGTGCTTATGGCACATTTACCGTTACACACGACATCACAAAGTACACCAAGGCAAAACTGTTTTCTGAAGTGGGTAAAAAGACTGACTTGTTTGCACGTTTTACGACAGTAGCGGGCGAGCGTGGTGCTGCTGATGCAGAACGTGATATCCGTGGTTTTGCATTGAAGTTCTATACCGAAGAAGGTAACTGGGACATGGTGGGTAACAACACGCCCGTGTTTTTCTTACGTGACCCTCTTAAATTCCCAGACCTAAACCATGCCGTGAAACGTGATCCACGCACCAACATGCGCAGCGCGAAGAATAACTGGGATTTCTGGACCTCTCTACCTGAAGCGCTTCACCAAGTCACCATTGTGATGAGTGATCGTGGCATCCCTGCGACTTATCGTCACATGCATGGTTTTGGTAGCCACACATTCAGCTTTATTAACGAAGATAACGAGCGTTTCTGGGTTAAATTCCACTTCAAATCTCAGCAAGGTATTAAGAACTTGTCGGATGCAGAAGCGGCACAAGTGATCGGCGATGACCGTGAAAGTCACCAACGCGATCTGCTAGACAGCATCGATAATCAAGACTTCCCTAAATGGACACTGAAAGTACAAGTGATGCCAGAAGCGGACGCGGCGAAAGTGCCTTACAACCCGTTCGACCTAACGAAGATCTGGCCACACGCAGATTACCCATTAATTGAAGTGGGTGAGTTTGAATTGAACCGTAACCCGCAAAACTTCTTCGCTGAAGTTGAGCAGTCGGCATTCAACCCTGCAAACGTGGTTCCGGGTATTAGCTTCTCACCAGACAAGATGCTGCAAGGTCGCTTGTTTGCTTACGGTGATGCGCAGCGTTATCGTTTGGGTGTTAACCATCAGCATATTCCAGTGAACGCACCTCGTTGCCCAGTACACAGCTACCACCGTGATGGTGCAATGCGTGTTGATGGTAACTTTGGTAGCACACTAGGTTATGAGCCAAATAACGAAGGCCAATGGGCAGAGCAACCAGACTTTGCAGAACCAGCACTGAACCTTGATGGAGCAGCAGCGCACTGGGATCACCGCGAAGATGAAGATTACTTCTCACAACCGGGTGACCTATTCCGTCTGATGACACCAGAAAAACAAGCGATTCTGTTTGATAACACAGCTCGCAATCTAGGCGGCGTGCCTAAAGAGATTCAACTGCGTCACCTAAGACACTGTTACAAAGCCGACCCAGCATACGGCGAAGGCATTGGTAAATTGCTTGAAATCGATGTAAGCGAATTTAAGTCGTAATCAACAAACTTGATTAGTTAAATGAAAGGCCATTGAGTGAATCACTCAATGGCCTTTTTTGATCGCGCTGTGTAATAGGGGATATGTATTAGGAGAACCGTCTCAGTCACATCAATTGCTTGAAATTTCTTGCCTTTTCTATTAATAGCTTTTGCCTATCGAATTGATAAATTTATCCCATTATCTTTATAAGATGGACAGGATTATCCTACCGTCATCAGTTTATAAAATAGTAGAGTTTGAGATGAGTAAAAGCGCATTAATCGTTGAAGGTGGGGCTATGAGAGGCATCTTCGCGGCCGGAGTGTTGGACGCCTTTATGGAAGACGATTTCCGCCCTTATGATTTTGCCATTGGCGTATCTGCGGGTGTGTCCAATCTGGTTGGTTACTTATCTCAAGCACCAAAACGCAGCTATAACGTGATCACCACAATGGCGACCGACAAAACCTTCTTCAACCCCGCTCGCTTTGCCAAGGGTGGCAATTTGGTGGACGTGAAGTGGCTATGGAATGAATCAAACCAACGCTATCCACTTGATTGTGGTGAGATGTTTTCAAGTATCCCATTGATTGCCGCTGTGACTAATGTGGATACGGGCAGTGCAGATTACTACCACATTAAGCCAGAAAACCTTTCAAATGTGGTTGAAGCGACAACCGCATTACCAATAGCTTACCGTGAAACACCGTGTTTCTCAGGTGGTTGCTATACCGATGGTGGGGTCGCCGATTCGATTCCTGTTCGTGAAGCCTATCGTCGTGGTGCTCGTGATATTACCGTGATTCTGTCTCACCCATTAAGCTACAGAATGAAGCCGCAGAAGTACCAGTGGATGCTGAAAAAGATGCTGAAGAAATACCCGAACATCGCTGAGTCGATGGCGGTTCGTGCCGAGAATTATAATCAGTCCCTCGACTTTATTCGTCATCCACCAAAGGATGCGATCATTAAGGTGATTGCGCCGCCTGAAGCGTTCGCAGTTAAGCGTTTAACGATGGATCAAACCATTTTGAATGCAGGTTATGAGATGGGGATAAAGGCTGGCGCAGAGCACCTGGCCATTCGCAAAGGCATTTATGGTTTTGATACCGAGGATTGTCACTTTTGTGTTTAGTTCTGTTCCTGATAATGGTATCAACCAAAAAGCCACGCTGTTCATCAAGAATGAGCGTGGCTTCATATTTTAGAAACAAGTCTGTTTTAACTCGGTCTGTTATTAAACCAATCTGTTATTAAACCAGTTCGTTGCCACTGGTGTTGCCTGCAAAGAAAGCATCGACGCTGGTTAGCGTTGTATTGGCAATGTTGAACAGAGCGTCTTTGGTCAAGAAAGCTTGGTGGCCGGTGAACAGTACGTTATGACAAGCGGATAGGCGACGGAATACGTCATCGACAATCACATCGTTAGACTTGTCTTGGAAGAACAGCTCTTTCTCGTTGTCGTACACATCAAGGCCAAGCGCACCAATCTTGCTCTGTTTGAGCGCTTCAATTGCGGCTGTTGAATCAAGCAACTCACCACGACTGGTGTTGACGATCATCACGCCATCTTTCATCTTCTCAAATGCAGTCGCGTCTAATAGATGGTAATTCTCTTTACTCATCGGGCAGTGTAGAGAAATCACGTCAGACTCTTGATAAAGCTCATCCAGCTCTACGTATTTAGCGCCCAGCTCGGCGGCTAACGGATTTGGGTATGGGTCGTAGCATAGGATGTTCATGCCCAAACCTTTGAGAATGCGCATCGTCGCTAGGCCAATTTTACCTGAACCAATCACACCGACGGTTTTACCATAGAAGTTAAAGCCGACCAGCCCTTCAAGAGAGAAGTTCGCATCACGAGTACGTTGGTACGCCTTGTGCAGCTTACGGTTCAAGCACATCATCATGCCAACCGTGTGCTCTGCTACCGATTCTGGTGAATAAGCAGGAACGCGAACCACTTGTAGGCCAAACGCTTTGGCCGCGTCTAGGTCGACTTTATCAAAGCCCGCACATCGCATCGCAATCAGCTTAGTGCCGCCTTGTGCAAGAATTTTCAACACGTCTCGCGATAGGTCGTCGTTTACAAATGCACAAACGACCTCGTTGTCGTGCGCCATTTTCGCTGTGGTTGATGTGAGTCGAAAATCATGGAAATGAAACTCAGCGTTGAGTTCACCTTTCGCAAGATTGAATGATTTTTCGTCGTATGACTTTGAGCTAAAAAAAGCAATGTTAAGCATGGCTTCCTCTCTTACCTAAAAAATGAATACCCCAACTATTTTGATTTGATGTGGGGTTAAAGCTAACAACTCTGTTCAGTGTGCTAGAGTTTTATAACCTTGTCTATCAACATTAGTTATTGTAACTACTATGGTTATTTGGCTTTTATCATCACTTCTGAACACCGAAAATCACATTACGAAGTCGCTTGCTCATAAGTTCATCAATATGAATGAATCTTACTTTCGCGGGTTGAACCTCCTCTCTGGTTCTAACTGTTCTTTGAAGCTTGTGCTTCTGCGCTTTTATGTTTTTGTGCTTTTATGTAACTGGTGGCGGCCCAATGTTTACCAGTAGTTCTCACTACTGAATTGGCCGGGCTTTCTGCGTAAGTGCTTATCGAACCCTAAGCTGATTAACGTTTCACTTGTGTCGCGAACCATTTGCGGATTGCCGCAAAGGTAGAAGAAGCTATGGGTTTGATTGAAAGCGACAGACGCGGTTTGCTCAAGGTCGCCTCTAAGTAACAAGCTTGGGATTCGTCCGCGCAAAGTTCCGGTGACTGATTCTCTAGAAATAATTGGCACATATTTCAGTTTCCCCTGAAAGTGATTAACGAGTTGAGCGATACGATCTTGGTAAGTTAGATCTTGCTCCGTTCTTACCGCGTGAACCAGTATCAGGTTTTTGTACGAGGTCACTTTTTTTGAACTAGATCCATGCTGTTGCTGTATTTGCATGCTTTCAAGCATTGAGATAAATGGGCCCACTGCCGTTCCGGTTGAAAGCATCCATAGATCGTCGGCGATCTCTGGGATCTCATCTAATGTCATAAAACCGCTTGGGTCTTTACCGACAAAGATGTCATCGCCGACCTTTAATTTATGAAGCTGAGGAGAGAGCTGGCCGCTCTGATCCTTAATAATTAAAAACTCAAGATGTTGGTACCCTTGCTCATGCTCTGGCGCATTCACCATTGAGTACGCACGTCTGACGAACTCTCCTTCACTGTTAAGCAAGCCAAGCTTCGTGAATTGGCCTGCCTGATAGGGTGAGACGGGAGCACTGACTTGGAGTGAGAACAGTTTATCTGTCCATTCTGTCTTGTGTAAAACTTTACCAGTTACCAAACCATGGGGAATATCTGTCATATCATCACCTTTATTTAGATAAGCTATGTCATTAAGGATACTCAACTATCTTACTTTTTGGCGTTGCATGTGTCATGCCAATAATACGAATGCTTATCAATTGTAGGTTCGTGGTTGATATTAATTTTTCCATGTCAAAAAGACTGATGATTGAGTTGGTCTATATGACTCGAAGTGGTCTTTTGATAGGTTGTAAACGCGGATTTAAAGTCAGCTCTTACAAGGTCTGTGAAGTGGTTTGACCCCTGAAGTATTGCATTAATAACTACAGAGAATAATTTGCAGATGCGTATAATGGCGGCTTTCGATCTCAATATAGCTGTGTTTTATGCTTGATAATCTTCGTATGGTCTTGAACGTGATGTTCGTGACCATCAATACCGCAATGACTGCGTTTACTGTGAGTTTCTTTGGCCTCATCAAACTGATTCTTCCAATCTCTTTTGTTCAAAAATCATGTACTCGTTTAGCGAATTTTACATTTTGGTGCTGGGCTTCGCTCAACCTTTGGA
Source organism: Vibrio toranzoniae (assembly GCF_024347655.1). Lineage (NCBI taxonomy): Bacteria > Pseudomonadati > Pseudomonadota > Gammaproteobacteria > Vibrionales > Vibrionaceae > Vibrio > Vibrio toranzoniae. The sequence continues at coordinate 1,021,980 of NZ_AP025515.1, forward strand.
TGCTGAACGTGAATAATAACATCGAGTGGCAAGTGGAAGGTGGGAAAGATATCTCGACCAAGCAGTGGTACTTGATGATGTCGAACCATCTTAGTTGGGCGGATATTGTAATTTTGTCTTCTATCTTGAAAGACAAAATGCCGATGACGAAGTTTTTCCTTAAGCATGAACTTCTGTACGTGCCATTTGTCGGTTTGGCCTGTTGGGGCTTGGATATGCCATTCATGCGACGTCACTCGCGCGAGTTTTTGCTGCGTAACCCTGAGCGTCGTAATGATGATTTCGACGCGATTAACAAGGCATGTACTAAGTTCAAGCTAGCGCCGACAACATTGGTTAATTTTGTGGAAGGAACGCGTGCTAACCACGATAAACTGGCGACAGCGAAAACACCGTATCGACACCTACTCAAACCGAAAACCGGTGGTGTGGCGTTTGCTCTTTCGGCAATGGGCCCAATCTTAGATGGTATCGTGGATGTCACGTTGGCTTACCCAGAAAACCAAATCTCTCCGTTTGAAGATATGCTGAAAGGCAAAATGACCAAGGTGGTGGTGCGTATTAAACTGCACCCAATGGATGAGAACGTAAACGGCAATTACTTTGAAGATAAAGCGTTTAAACGTCGCTTTCACAGTTGGTTGAACAACGCGTGGAAAGAGAAAGACGCCTATCTTGATACAATTTATGGGGTTGATATGCCCCGTGAGGTTGAAACGGTGGATGGACCTGATGCGGTTTATAAGCAACAAGAGCAGTAAGCTCAAACCAAATCGATAGCATCAAAAAAGCCGATCGTTCATTGAACGATCGGCTTTTTTATTGATCAGGCTCTATCAGAGGTAAGCGATAAAGTTAGTGCTTACTACAGTTGAATCGTTTGGTAAGCATCGATGATGTGTTTAACTGCACTAGGCTTACCTTGCTTCTCTTGGCCTTGATGGATGCGTAGGTAGTGCAGCAATGTTTTGGCTTTGTACTGCTGAGATACTTTCATCTGAGTTTCACAACTCGGTGTCCAGATCTTGTCACCCACGTTTGATATTTCGCTCACTGCTCGGTTCTTTTCAGCTTTGCCGGAGTTATTGCTGACCAATAAAATCTCGTAGTAACGGCGGTTCTCTTCAATTAATACTTCGTCAATCAAACTGAACTTGAGTGTTTTTAAATGGCTTCTTAGCTCAAATTGTTGATGCACAGGGCACAGCAAGAAATCGATCGCTTTGTCTGGGTGTTGACGGTGAATATCATCGACTAGTTTCTGAGTCAGATCGCCACCCACACCCGCTATGATGACCAAATGTCTGCCAGTGTGCTTATCCAGTGGAATAGCTGCGACATCTAAACAATAGACTTTCCATTGACTCTGCTTGTGTTGCTCAACGTTGTTATCTTGAGGAAAGTAACGCGTAAGTTTACCTTCCAGCTCACTCATCAGAGACGGGACAATATCGACAAAGTGAATCTGAGGAGCTTTGTTATCCGATAACAATTGAACACCCAAGAAGCCATGATCACAGCAACAATCCCAAATGTGTTGGTAGTCATTACTGACAAGAGAGCGGAGAGTTTGTAGTCGGTTGCTGAGCTTCATAAGTTTGTGTCGTTAGAAAGTGATAGGGCGTTGTCGTATCGAAAGCGCATTGTAATGACTTTATACAAAAACAAAAGCACCTAGGGTATGAATCCTAGGCGCTTTGTTGTTGTCAGTATCGTATGAATCGTTTTGATACGAGTGCGTTAGCGTATACCTATGAGGCTTTGGCGACAGCCTTGATATGGCCTTCCACTCGATTCTTACCAAGCTGTTTCGCAATAAGCTTCGCTTGTTCCGCAAGTGCCAAAGCCGAATCTCGTTCTCCTTCTATCTGTGAGAATCCGATGCTGACTCCTAGTGATAATGTGATGTTTGGTGTCACAATCGCTTTCTCTGCGACGCCAATTCGACATTGTTCTAACTGGAGTTTAGCGTCCTTGGCATCATTAGCTTGGAACAATATGGCGAATTCTTTCCCCCCTATACGAGCAAGACAAAGCCCTTTTGGCATAGGAAAATAAGAGTGTATTGCTTCTGCCGTCAGCTTGATCATCTTGTCGCCAACCGCTTCACCGTATGCTCGGTTTACGTGGTCAAAGTTGTCGATATCAAGCAGAGCAACATAGGTACCGGGCTCGCTTGCGTAACTCTCGATCGCAATGTTGAAACTGCTTCTGTTGTCTAGCTGTGTCATCAAGTCTTTGCTGTTCAGTTGCTGCTGAAGTAGCAAGTTAGATAACGAGACCTCAGCGTAATCTCTGATCATTCTCAGAATGCTCTGGCTGATTGGTAAGTTAACGTTTACGTAGATCACCGCGATCAATTGTTTACGAGAGTACAGAGGAATGCAGTAATGGCGTTGGTGTATTTTTAGTTTACACGCCAATGGATCGGCGTATTTTCCAGATCTGTAAGCTATGGTGTCTGGCGAAAAACGCTCGGCGAGGGAGTCATCACAATGTACTGTTGATTTGTTTCCGTGATAGTCGATGGTACTGAATGAGTGATTTTCAGGCTGATACAGACAGAATTGGATGCCTTTGTGGTGCGTAAAGCCATCAAATATGGACTTTAGTTCACGCTTGAAGCTCGCTAGCTCATCAACCTTGTTGAGTCGTGAAAGTGAAATGTTTAGTTGATAAGTGAGATAGTGGGCTCCAATCCATAATAGAAGCATTGAGCCAAGTACGATGCCTGTCAGCGTAAATTGATGGGAGCTTGTGAGAATATCGCGGCGATCAGTGCTCGCAATGAATACCCAATTTAAGCGGTTGTTCGCATCAAATTCCGATATCTTGAAGCTGTCTTGATAGTAGTATTCACTCTGACCGTTGGTTTCACCTTGTGAAAGTTGGTGGCTTATGCCCGCGTGGTAGCTGGTAGACTTGGAGCCTATGCGTTTAGGATCGGGATGGAATACCAATCTTTCAGTTGCTCGATCGACAATGGATACATAGCCGTTGTTTAGTGTTTTAAGATCACTCAACTCTTGTGTGGTGTGCAATAGGTCAAATTCAATCCATATTTCTTCGTTCAATCTTTCCGCTGTGTGTTTGACAGCGAAAACCCAACGACCATCAGCCTTTTGATAAACCGAAGAGAGGTAAAATTCCTCAACGACACTGTCTATTGAACGCCACTGTATCGCTGCGATTCGTTCATTCGAAAGAGGAAGGCCTCGAGCGGAAATATAACGCTTAGATTGAGGTCGATATCGAATGATATCGGAGAAATTTGGTGTGCTTTTTAGAATATTGTCACTGAGTTCGCGAAATTTTTTGTCATCAATGCTAGTAATTTTAGGTAAGGCTAAGCTGGCTTCTAGGAGGTAGAGCTTGCCAAACACCGCTTCGATGTTAGAGCGAATGGTGGAGTTGGCGATTCGAATATTTGATGATGATTGATTAGCTGCAGTTTTCTCAACTTTTTCCAATTGAACGACTGCAAGGTAAAACATGACTCCAGTTAACAAGAGTATGTATGGTTTGAAAAGCCGAATAAGTGTTTTAGGTAAAGCCATGATATCCAAAGACGTTATAGATTCATTTTTATAGTACGGCCATACTAAACAGTTTTCAAAATCACATCAATGCAAATGATTCCATATAAATAAAAGGGTTTTGTGATATTCAACCTAAAAAAACCAGTGTTCAATACGACTGGCTTTTTAGGTTTTCGATATTTTACTAAGCTGGATTCGTCTTTTTGGCGAATAGTGCAAAATAGCCATTGAAGTTGGAGAGAGTAGCATTTCACCTTCTGCATGACCTGGTTTTACATTTCGTAAGTTGGTATCACAGATAGTGACCCAGTTTTGTTTACGGTCGCTAGGTAATGAAAAACGAGCTGGAGCATTGGTTTGGTTGATTAGATAAATCAACTCGTCACCATCTTTGCCAATGCCTAAGTGCAGTGCAACCGAGCTTAAACGGTTCCAATCATCATGTCCCATTAAAGTGCCATCAACACGGCTCCAGAAGATGCGATTAGAGTTACGTTTTTCACCACTGAATGCTTTAATAAATGGCACCATGTATTGTTGACGAGCAGAGATCATTTCCGATAGCCAAGTCTTGAAATACGTCTTGCGCTCAGAGTCTTCCCAATTTAGCCAGCTTGTCACACCATCTTGACAGTAGGCGTTGTTGTTACCCTTTTGAGTATGGGATAAGACGTCTGCTGTCAGGATATGCGGGATACCAAAGGCAAACAGCAGGCTCGCCATGAAGTTGCGTTTCTGCTTTTCACGCGTCGCGATAACTAACAGATTTTCAGTTTCGCCCTCAACACCGTAGTTTTCAGAGCGGTTGTCACCGTGTCCATCGCGGTTATTCTCACCATTTTCTTCATTGTGCTTATGCTTGTAAGAGACAAGATCTTGCATGGTGAAGCCATCATGGTAAGTGATGTAGTTGACCGTTAATCTGTGTGGCCAATGCGCTGCACTGTAGATGTCACGCGATCCCATCAAGCGCGTTGCAAACTCTTTTAAGTAACCTTGGTCACCCCGCCAGAAGCTGCGTGTGATGTCTCTGAGCTTGTCGTTGCACTCATTCCAACCCATCGGAAAATTACCAACTTGGTAGCCATTGGGGCCGATATCCCACGGTTCTGCGATTAATTTTGTCTCTTTGAGTACCGGATCTTGAGCGACAGCTTTAAAGAAAGCAGCCTCAGGGTTGTAGTTGTCACCTTCGCGTCCCAGTGTTGCTGCCAAATCAAAACGAAAGCCGTCAACTTGGAACTCACTTACCCAATAGCGAAGCGTATCCATCACTAAGTTCAAGGCTGGTTGGTGAGTGAGATCAACCGTATTGCCACAACCAGTGAAGTTCGCATAATGGCTGCCATGTTTGATGTAGTAGCGGCTATCTAGCGCTTTTAGGTTGAAGGTGGCACCGCCTTCTCCGCCTTCAGCCGTGTGGTTGTATACAACGTCTAGAATAACTTCGATGCCATTGCGGTGCAGCTCACGAATCGCAGTCTTTAGTTCAGAGACTGCGTCTTTTTCTGCGTAGCGAGGGTCTGGCACCATGAACAAATAAGGGTTGTAACCCCAATAGTTCACCTTATCCATATCTAATAGGTGTGGTTCATGCATACACGCCGCAATAGGTAAAAGTTGCAACGAGTTGATGTTTTGCTGTTTGTAGAACGTAAGCATTTCAGGGCTAACTAATCCCAAATAACGACCTTTGGTGTTGGCTTCGACTTCTGGGTGAAGCTGAGATAAGCCTTTTACATGAGTTTCAAAAAGAATGGTCTCTTCGCGTGCAATACGAGGTTTTTCTACGTCTTGCCAATCGAAGGCGTCATCGACAACAACGCATTTCGCCATCGCAAAGCTTTTCTCATTGGTATAGGGCGTTGCGTAATGAAGGGGTTCGCTGATTGCTTTGGCGTACGGGTCTGAAAGTAGGATAGGGCCATCTTCAGTTTCAGCGACAAAACCGTATTTTTGTCCCGCTTTGATCCCGTCAATAAATACATATCGAATATCAGCGTATTCATATTCCAATCTATAAGTGGTGAATTCATCGCTCTCGTCAAAAAGCGCGAGCGAGATGGATTGACAGTCAGGAGAATAAATAGAGAAGTTGCAGCCAGTGTTACCTAGCGTTGCGCCTAGCGGGTATGGGCGAGCGAGCGTTCTAGTCATTGATTGATTTCTTGTTCGTTGATCAACATCAGTGAACTATAAGTAAAAAGCTTTGTCCCAGTAAGGTCAAGAAACTTCATAAAATAATTACGGTTATAAAAATAATTCATCGATGAAGTTCAAATTATATATTTGAAGTAGATCTCACTTAAGGTGAATTATTAGATCTGTGTGCTGTCTACTCCTCCTAGATTAAGTGATCTACCTCTTTAAAACACCGTTCTGTATGTTTTCTACTCCCTTCTCATCCCCCTTAATTTAGTTAAGGGTGGAGGAAGCCAAACTTGTCATCCCCTCTTAATATAAACCCCGTTGAAACGAATCAGGGGAAACCCTAAACCTCTCTATCTTACGTCCGCCATTACTGCCTTTGGTTGCCGCAAGAGAGCAAAAATATAAAAACCTAAAATAAATCGTCCTTAATGGAGTTAAGAATGAAAAAAGTAAGTTTAATTGCTGCTGCAGTGGCAACTACATTAGCTGCTGGCTCTGCGTTCGCTGTAGATTTTAATGGTTACATGCGTGCTGGTACTGGTATTAGTGGTAATGACGGTGGTGATGTTGCATTCATGAAGAGCGGTATTGGCCGTCTAGGTAATGAAAGCGATAACTATTCTGAGTTTGGCTTGGCTGAAGAGCTAAAAACTGGTGAGCAAACTTGGCGAGTTGAGTCAATGATTGCTTCTGGTGCTGATGGCGCAAATGGCTGGGAAGACGGCGACTTCAACGTCGCTCAGTTTGCTGTTAAAGCAAAAGGCGTTCTATCTTTTGATGAAGAAGCGACGCTTTGGGCTGGTAAAACATACTACCAACGTAAAGATATCCACATCACTGACTTCTACTTCCTAAATACATCTGGTACTGGTGGTGGTATTGAAAATATTTCAGTTGGTAACCAAAAACTTTCTTTAGCAATTATTCAAGATGGCGAAGATGAGAACGGTGCTGGTTACATGGCTGATGCTCGTTTAGCTAATATCGGTTTATGGGAAGATGCTAGTTTAGAGCTTGGTGTTGTTTACAACTTCGGTACTGAAAACAAAAATGGCAAATACGATGGCGATGATGGCCTTCTTGCTACAGGTATTATCCATCAAAATATGAGCAATGGCTTTAACCAAACTGTTGTTCAGCTAGGTACTGCTGGTTACGGCGTTCAAATGGCTAACTTCTGGGGTTCAGGTGCGTACTATGATCGCTCTGGTGAGCAAGATGATGGTTTTGGTTACCGTATTCTGAACTGGGGTGTAATGAACCTAGGCGAATCTTGGGAAATGGGTCACCAACTTGCATACCTAGCAGGTTCTGACTTAGGTGTTGATAAGCATGATTCAAGCCAATACTCTATCGTGGCTCGTCCAATGTATAAGTGGAACGACACAATGCGTACTATCTTCGAAGCGGGCTATAACGCTGGTGAAGTAGATGACGTTGACTTTGGTGGCGCTAAATTTACTGTTGCTCAAGCATGGGCAATGGGTGACAGCTTCTGGGCTCGTCCTGAAATCCGTGTATACGGTAGCTACTTGATGGATCTAGAAGGTGATTCATTCGGTGAGGTTAAAGATGCAAACGGTGTTGTGACTGGTCAAGGTGCAGACAATGATTTCGTTGTTGGTATCCAAGTTGAAGCTTGGTGGTAAACACTTAGTGTAAAAAATCCTAAACTGTCCTAATTCATAGCCGGCTCGCGTCGGCTATTTTTTTAAGGAATGTACGATTAAGTTGATCGTTCCCTAGGTGAATAGTTCTCTTTGTGGTAATTAAAGTGAGTAAATTTCTTAAAAAAATAACAAGAAGGAAGGGTTATGTATTTTAAAGCTCTAATGTTGAGTGGCTGTGTTGCGTTGGCCGGTTGTCAATCTGCGCAAGTTGTCGAGCAAGTGCAAGTGGCACAATCTGAACAAGTTAACTCTATTGCTGATCTTCAATTTGCTCCGATGAAGCTGCCAAGTTCAGCTATTTTCGATGTGACACCCGATAGCCAAGTATTAAACTATCAAGGCATAAACAGCCCTGTAGTCGCGATTGAACTGCCTGCAGATCGCGGTGAGTACTCGATTAATATCACTAGCATGATCGGCGACACAGCGTTTGTTCCTAATGCGGTTATCTATGACGAAAACGGCCGTGAGCTCGAGCGTTACGGTAAAGAGAGCTTCGAGTACGCTAAACCAAGACTACACTTGGGGAACCGTTTGGTTGCTGAAAATGATTTTTACCCGCCAACAACGGCTGAATCGGTTTACTTAGTTATCTATACAGAGCAAGAAAACCTTGGGGGGGTTACTGATGTAATTCATCCGGCTCGCTTAGATGCGGAAGGCCGTGGTAATTATTTACCTGAAGTGAAAGATATCCCGATTCCAAATGCGAACGTGGGTAAGATAGAAGTTACAATCGATAAAGCGAGCTTCTTCTCAATTGGTTCATCAAACAGTGAATCTAACGCTAAACCAGCGGCAGCAGCTAAGGTTGAGACAATTCAACCAGAGACGCAAACTTACTACCACAACGCGATTCAAACGGCAGTAGACGCAGATAATATTCCAAAAGCTCTGAGCCTATTAGATGAAGCAAAAGCACTTGGTATTGAAGGCGCACAAGAAGTGTTTGTCAAAGCCGTCAATAAAAAGTAGTCGGATAGTTGGTCAATACTGATTGATACTTGAACAAGGGCTCCTAAATAGGAGCTTTTTTATTGCCTGTGATAAATGGAATAAGAATAGTTATATCCACAGAATATTTGATTTTAAGATGATTACTGAATGACACATAATTATCAATAGCGAGTATAAGTGGAATTTATTGGCTATTTATAGTTATGGGTGATCATGTGTTAATTAAAAACACTCTCGCCTCTTTGACTCTTCTTGAATAGCTGAATACGATTTCTATTGACTAGTAGTCATTCTATTTGCAGATCTAGACTTGGTTTCGTAAATTTGAACACACTTAAATTAGCCGCTTACACGAAGTCGTTATGCTTTCTACTAAGAACTAAGAACTAAGAACTAAGAACTAAGAACTAAGAAGGCTCGTTTATCACTTAACTCTGAGTATTTATCTATGATAGGCAAAGACCATTGTGTGGTGCATTTGGATTGGTATTTGTTGAGGATAAAAAAGGGAGACTGACGTCTCCCCAAAGGCTAGCTTTCGCTGGTTTATTATCTGTTTATTATCTGTTTATTAGATTCTAAGCTTTTAGGCTTAATTCTTGATGACTGAAACCACGGCCTTATCTACATTGTCATCTAGCTCGTGCGTCGCATTCAAGGTGAACGTGTAATCACCACTCTCCGCTACGCTCAATTGACAGTTACCGTCAGTACCTAGGTTGATTGAACCATCAGAAAGTTCAACAGAATCACAACCAAAGTTAGGTGTTTTCCAATCTGCATCCGCAAACTTGAAACCATAGTCTCCCGCTTCCAAAGTACCCGTTACAGAATAAACCCCATTAGCCACAAAGCTCATCGCCCAATCATCAGATGTGCCCCATCCGTTCATATCACCACGAACATACACGGTTGTTTGACCGTATGGTGGAATGCTAGACACATCTTTATCAGAGTTATCAACTGGCAGACCTGCTCCTTGTGCGTCACCTTGAGCTTGTACAAATACAGCGGTGGTTAATGCCGGTACTGTGAAGGTTTCAGAAGCGAAGCTTGCACCTTTTACAGCATCATCAGCAGAGTTTTGTTGAACGTCGTGTAGTGTAAAGCCTGTTGCTCCTGTGATTGTGAACGATTGAGATTCATTCGTTGAGTTTACAACTGCCACAATCGCATCATTTGCAGGATCAAGGTCTTCGCCTGCAGACACGCCATCATCGATAGACATGACAATCAGGCCTTCGACTTGATCTTGGCCTACATTGCGGAAGTCGACACGCTTCATGACTTCATCCGCTGTGTCTAAACGGAACAGCTCACTTGAACTACGGATTTTTAATAGCTCTAGAAATTGCTGTTTAGTCAGGTCAATGTCTCCTGCGTCTGGTTTAGCGGTGCTGTCAGCAATGATGGTTTTAATCAGCTCCCAGTTGGCACCATCTTTGTCTTCACGTGGCAAGCCGACGTTCCAGTTGTTGTCAGTACCATCGAACATGACTCGGTTGTACCAGTTACCAGAATCGTAAGAGTCACGCTGCATAGACTTAGAACGAAGTAGTTCAGAACCCATGTGGATGAATGGTATGCCTTGGCCCAACATCACAGTGGAGAGCGATACAGACTGCATACGCGCGCGGTTTGCAGAGCTCGTACCTGCAGCGATTTTATAGGCGTTGTTATCCCAAAGCGTTTGGTTATCGTGTTTTGAAACGTAAGAGATGTTTTCTGAAGGCATCTTGGTGTAACCCGCAGGTGCACCGTTGTAGTCGACGTTCTTACCCAGTTTGGTATCGCCTTTGTAATCAATCAGCACGTATTCTGCGAGGTTACCTGCCATACCCAAACGAACAAGATCTTGGTTATGTAAACGACCATTGATAGAGTTTTGGTCGACTTTGGTTTCTTCGTTGGCAATCGCTGCGTTACCAAAACCTTGGTTAAATCGAAGTGGGTGATTGCCCTCAGAGTCGACGCCACCATCGAACGGGCTGCCTCCACGCACGGCGTCACGCAAACGGTCTGAGAAGGTGCCGATCTCTGTGCCTGCCATGTTGATTTGGTTCGCTTGGTCGAAGCGGGCATTGTTTGCTACTTCGCCAAAGTCCCAGCCTTCACCGTAGAACAGGGTATTTGGGTCGATTTTGCGCACTTCTTCCAATGCTTTAACCATCACGTCTTTTGGTTGGTGGGCCATTAAGTCAAAACGGAAACCATCCACTTTATAATCATCAGCCCACACCTTGAGTGAATCGACCATTAACTTACCCATCATTAGGTTTTCGGTCGCGGTGTTGTCACAACAGGTTGAGTTTTCGACGCCACCTGTGTTCACGTTAAGACGGTGGTAGTACCCAGGAACAATCTTATCCAGTACTGACTTATCGTTTACGCCAGATGCATTGGTGTGGTTGTATACCACGTCCATGATCAGCTTAAGATCCATGTCGTGCGTGGCTTTGACCATTTGACGGAATTCGAGAATACGCTTAGAGCCATTTGGATCCGTCGCATAACTTCCCTCAGGCACTGTGTAATGGAATGGGTCGTAACCCCAGTTGAAGCTGTCGAGCATACGCAGATCGTTCATTAACGCTTGCGCATCGCCTGTTGAAGGATCATAACCATTGAGTACTTCTTCGATGACTCTATTTTCATTTTCTTTACCACATAAGGTAGCCGTCGGTTTTACATCACACAGCTTACCGACCGTATCGGTAATATCGACACGGCTCGCTTCGTCTTCATTAACGGTAGCGATATCGAATGCCGGTAAGATATGCAGCGTCGTTAAACCCGCATCTTTCAACGCTTGTAGGTGTTTGACCGACTCACGGTCTGCTTCTGTGAGAGCGAGGTATTTTCCATTTAGGTTCGCTGTACCTAGTTTATCGCTGAAGCTGAAGTCACGAAGGTGAGATTCGTAAAGTACGTGGTCTTCGTCTTTTTCTACAGTCGGGCGCTCATATCCAACCCAGCCTTCAGGCATCAAGGCTGAATCATCAAGGTCGATGACCTGAGAGTAAGCTGAATTTTTAGATAAGCTGAGTGAGTAAGGATCCGTCACAAGGCGCGTTTCAATGCTGCCTGTAGTTGGATGGTAGACCTTCACTTGGTAACGGTAATAACTGTTCACTGCATTCGACACGGCATCAGTTGTCCAAACGCCCGTTTCAGTGTTTTCCGTCATAGGAATAACTTGTGAGCTTTGTAGATCTTCGCTGTATAGGACGAGCTCAACATCTTGCGCTGTAGGGGCCCACAGTTTGAAGGTCGCTGCGCTGCCTTCCACAATAGCGCCGAGTGTTTCACTTATCGCATTACCAGCATCTTCACTTGCAAATACCGCATCAAGCACACCCGGCTTTTGAACCTCAGTTGAAGAGGTAACGTCGCCATTCGCGTTGTAGGCAACAAGAATTATCTGAGACTTCAGAATGGTGCGCAGTGTTGTGTCATCAACATCAATCGCCACTGCTGGTAAGCTTGCTAGGTGTCGGAAACGCTCTTTTAATTCAGAAGATAGTTCTCCGTCTTTGCTGAGTTCAATTGCAGTTCCGCCGACAATCTCTTTGTCATCGTTCATTGTGATGCTGTTGTCTAGTGCATAGAAGAGTTTTACAGAATCAGCATTGCTCGCTGCTTCCCAACCAATCGTGGTTGCATCTAGCCAGTGTGCTTTTTGTCCATCAATATTCACCGGGCGCTCTGAGGTTGGGTCGTAGTACAACTCGCTACTGCCATGGAATCCGAATACACCTTGCGAGTCACCAAGCTTGGTTAACTCGATTTTCGAATTGGCACTACCAAACGCTTTTTCGTCGCCATTGTGTAAGATGAAGTTCATGCATTTATGCGGGTCAGAAGCATCTGGATCGACTTTCAACACATAGTAGGCACCGTAGGTATCGCTGATGCCGTCAAATTCATAAGGTGCTTCCCAGTTGGTTCCGGTTTCATTTAATCCCATGCCGACTAAATCTGTGCTGGTGCAGCCTTCACCATTCCAAAGGTGCAACCCCCAACCGTCGTAAGTTGAGCCAGATGTGCTTGCGGCGGCAATATCACGTTTGTAGTAAACAACGACTTCGTTTTCGCCAGCTTTGTATAAACCACTGCTGCCTGCGTCTGTACCGTTGTCGCTATTATTATCACTGCCACATCCCGCGATTAAAGTAGCAGTGAAGAGAGGTAAAATCGCTTTGGCCAAGGTAGATCGTTTGAAGCGTCTTTTATTCAAAATATTGACCGTGTTATTGAGATTTATAGTTCTATTGTTCATGTTCACGTTTGATATCCATATGTCACTTTTAATTAGTTGGATATCGTAGTGTTTGTTATGGTCAGCTATTTGTGACCGCTATATATAAAGTTATTTTCAACGGGTAAATATAAGAAACTTAGTGAGCAAATCACAATTTGCGTCGGGTATTTCAAATTTTATTGGGTCGATAACACATAAAAAAGAAGTATATTATCAAGGGCGTAGAACCTAGGCGTAGGTAATAAGGGGGAGTACTCATCCTTCTTTGTGTGAGGTAATTATCACTATGTTAAGTGCTTATTTTTTAATAGGAATAAAGATCTTTAATATCGTTGAAAATTAGCCTTATAGATAAAGTGAGCATTTTGATTGAGTATCTTTATAATTGAGCCACTTTTATTAGGGCGTTATAGGGTTTTACTATGAGATTGCGAAGTCGAATAGTAAATGAGTAGTCTGTCTTAATCATCCTTATGACAATTGATAGGGCGTAATTGCTAGAGTATGTGAGCTGTTAGCCAAAAGGGGGTCGATGTTGTCTTCATCTATTCAAATCGCCATCACTTATCTGGTGATGGTAGCGGTGTCTGTGTTGTTTGTAAAAAGTTCGAAAGTACTATTAGTGTGGTATTTAGCTGTCGGAGTGGTAACGTTTTTTGTGTATGCAAAGGACAAGAAAGCGGCAATTAATGGCAATTGGCGTGTGCCTGAGAAAACTCTGCACATCTTCTCTTTTGCTGGTGGTTGGCTAGGGGCTTTGATTGCTCAAGATAAACTGCGTCATAAAACGAAAAAGCAGCCGTTCAGAGCGATTTATTGGCTAACAGTAGCAATGAATGTAGCGGCGTTTGTGTGGACGTTAACGCCGAGCGGGCAGGCGATATTTGGTCGTTGGGTTAGCGAAATTACCGGGTTTCTTTAAAAACTATGATGGCTAGCAGCTGTGTGCTAACCATCAATAGCTATAGTGAGTCGATTAGAGCATTGGAATCGTTGATGCTAACAGCAAGCCCGCCATCCCATAGTTGAAGCTTTTGATGCGGACTGGCGTTGTTAGCCAGTGTTGCAGTTGCTTGCCTGCTGCCGTCCAGAAGGTCACTGATGGTAAGTTAGCGAGAGTGAAAATTGCCGCGATGATCGCAAGCTCCCACCATGAACTACCACTGCTATAAACAGAAATCGCCGTCAGTGCCATTGACCAACCTTTCGGGTTTACCCACTGAAAACTTGCTGCGCCAATGAAGGTCATGGGCTTATAAGCTTCGGTACTTTTAGCTTTGCCACTCAATGCTATCTTAATCGCAAGGTACACGAGGTAAGCAAGACTTAGGTATTTCAGAATTTGGTGTGTCACTGGGTATGCATTGAAAATACCCATTAAGCCCAAACCAACCAATAGCAACATCGCTGCAAATCCCAGAGCAATGCCAAGCATGTGCGGAATCGTGCGTGCAAAGCCAACATTGGCACCTGATGTCATGAGCATGATGTTATTGGGACCTGGTGTGAAGGTCGAGACAAACGCAAATAAGGCAAGCGCGCTAAGTTGTTCTAAAGGCATTATGGTTCTCCAGCAATAAAATGAACGAAGGTGACTGACCGGTCATGACTTTCACGTGTTGAGAAACATAGTATGTGGAAAGTGAGGCAATTATGTGCTTTTATTATCTCTATTATCACTTAATGCACAATAATAATCAGTTATGGATAGATTTGACGAAAGGATATTGCAAGAGCTTAAATTGGACGGCAGAATCTCCAACATTGAGCTCTCTGAACGAATTGGTTTGTCGGCTTCAGCAACGCTCAGGCGAGTACAAGATCTCGAACGTAAAGGTATCATTCAAGGTTACCGCGCGGTTTTGGATAACGGCCTGATGGGGGTGGGCTTTATTGCGTATGTTTCTATTGGGCTTTCTAGTCACAGCAAATCGGCTCAGTTAGAATTTGAACAGCACGTCAGTTTGGAAAAAGAGGTGGTGGAGTGCCACAATATTACCGGTGCGAATGAGTACTTGATCAGGGTCGAGACCAAAGATCTTCCAGCCTATAAAAAGTTTCATGCCAATGTACTTGGGGAGTGTGCTCAGGTTCAATCTATAACGACCATGGTGGTCATGGATACCCCTAAAGACGAACGTTAGTCGAGTTGTATGTCAGGAGAGGCGCAGTGCCCAATACTAATCAGTTGTTATTGTTCTTAGATGTGGTTCAACAAGGATCGTTCACCAAAGCGGCAACCTTACATGATATGGATAACTCATCCCTCTCTAAACAGATTAAAAAGCTTGAGCAAGACTTAGGTGTGCAGCTGCTCAATCGTTCTACGCGCTCGTTTTCTTTAACGTCGGCGGGTGAAGATATTCTCGCGCAAACCTATGTGTTAAAAGATACCATCAATCAGATACAAGGCATTGCTGATTCCTATCAGTCTGAGCCTAAAGGTGTGCTACGAATTACGTCGCCGATCTATTTTGGTCAGCAATACCTGCAACCTATCATCACTCAGTTTATGAGAAGGTATCCTGATGTTCAGATTGTGCTGTCGCTGGACGACAAGATAGCCAACATTATTGCTGGTCAGTTTGATATCGCATTTCGCTTTAGCAAACTTGTTGAATCGAATTTGATCGCAAAGAAGATTGCCGATAGTAACTTCATGCTGGTTGCGTCAAACGACTTTGTGAAAAAACATGGTGAGCCTAAGACGCCACAAGACTTGCTCGCGTTACCTGCTGTTATTTATACCAATGGCGATATGACGGTCGATCATCTACGTATCAGCGAAGAGCCGCATGGTAACACTTTCCAAAGTCTAACGATTCGTGGCAATTATAAGGTGAGCGATGTCCGCACTATGGTGTCTTGCGTTAAAGATGGCTTAGGGTATGGCTTTGTTGACCAATCTAATCTGTACGCCTCAATGAAAGAGCTGGGCTTGGTCACCTTACTTCCTGATTACCCAATTTCTACGATAGATACGGCTATCTACGCTGTGTATCCGCACCGCAAGCAGACTAAACTGGTGAAAGAGTTCATCACTACAGTTCAAGACTATATTGGATCTCCAACGATTTGGGAGAAAATGCAGCAAGGTTAGTTGTATTTTAAATATATCAAACGTGAAAAAGGAGCCAGAACGTCACACGATCTGGCTCCTTTTTATTATTCCCGCGAGAACCAATTTACAATGTAAAGCATAGCTATGACTGGCGTGATCGGCTATTTGTATTCACAAATTTCTATCAATGAATCACGTCTTTTCCGCTCGGGTAAGCTTTAGAACCTGTGACAGTACCGTCGACTTTTTTACCATAGTAACCTTGGTGATTGTGGTAACGCTTAGCATTGCCAGCAACATCCCCCTTATATCGAGGGTCTTGTGGACGTTCATGGCTGTTGACGAAAGCAGCCACATCCCATGCTTCCTGAATAGAAAGCTGTTGGCTCTTTCCAAGAGGCATGTTTTCGTAAATAAAGTATGCAGCCGTGTTTACGCGATGCATACCTGCGCCCCAGTTGAACGAGTTCTCGCCCCAAAGTGGTGGTAGATATGAGTGACCGTCCGCGCCTTTAATGCCTTCACCATTTTGACCGTGACACGTCTGGCAGCTCGCCTGGTAAACCTTTTCACCACGTGCTATTGATGGTTCTTTTTCAGGGTTATCGATCTTAGGGTAGCCACGGCCTGCCAACTTGCTGCGGTCATCGATTGGGTATTTGCTTAGCAGTTCTTCAGGAAGAGGGAAGCTTTCAGTTTTACCACCGACTTGTAAGTCTGCATCGCTTATCTCAGGAACGGGCGTATCTTGTAGGCCATTCTTGTCTAAGATTCCTCCCATGGCTAACCAGTATGAATAAGCAGTAAGTGCGACTATCTCTTTTGAATCAACGGCTGGTGGTAAGCCATTCATCGAATAAGTGAAACAACCTTGGATACGTTCCGCGTAGCTATTTACCTTATCGTTTTTCTTACGGTAAGCAGGGTAGGCCATGTATGCACCCCAAAGAGGCGCGGCATTTGGCTTCATGCCCGCTTGCATGTGGCAGTTTACACAGTTTTGTTCATTGCCAACGAACGTACCACGCATCTGCTGTGAGTCGACAAACAGTGAATAGCCCTGTTTTACTTTGTCGCCGAATTCCCCTGCAGGAATATTGACTAAATCACGTGGCACTAGGTATTTGTGATCTTGAGGTTTCTCAACAGCTGGCAGTTCGGTTTGACGATCGGGCAATTCACCTTCGGCATAAGCGATTCCAGAGGCAAGGGTTGCGGTAATTAAAAGTAATGTTTTCATGCGAGCCCTTTAGTATCGGAAAGATGCGAAGTAGTAAGATAGGTTTTTGATTTCATCGTCGGTCAACTTGCCAGCGATATTGCCCATCATGTTCAAATCATCCCCCTTGCGAGTGCCGCTTTTCCAAGCGTTGAGCTGAGTTTGAATGTAGTCGGCGTGCTGGCTCGCTAGACGTGGGAACTTGTCCACGCCCATACCACTTGGCCCGTGGCAGGTTGCACAAGCGGGAATGTTTCGATCCCAATCGCCTTGGAATACCAGCTTGCGATACGGATTATCAATATCAGCCTGTGAGCCGCGCTGCTCTAAATCGGTGAATTCGTAAGAAGGTAATGATGCGAAGTATTCTGCAACTTCACGACGAATAGCAGGGTCGGACACACCATCCGCCATACCCTTCATGATCGCGCTTTGACGCTCGCCACTGGAAAACAAAACCAGTTGATGTTCGAGATAATCAGCATTAAGCCCTGCAAGCATCGGGGCGATGTTGGGCATGCCTTTTCCGTCAGCTTGGTGGCAGCCGCTGCAGGTTTCTGCGGCTTCTGGCATTGGATTAGGCGCTGCTTGTGCAAAACCGGCTAAAGAAAGGCTTCCTAAAGCTGCGATGCAAAGCGTTAAAGTTTGAGTTTTAATTTTCAGCTTAGTCATGAAGTGTCGCTATTGGTTATAATGCACGCATTTTCGGCATAATTGATGGTTGGCGCTATTGTGGATTTCCACATTAATTCATTAATAACTTGAGGTAAGTCTCACATTAATAACCTCACTTAAGTTATTGGTAATGACTCAACCTAGCGGTAATGGTGTGAAGTCCGATTGGCTGATCCAATTGCTGTTAATGAAATGCAAGGGAGCTGCCATGTTGGCCTCAGTGTCACTGTTTGTTAAGGCTCTTTTATGGCACCGATAGTGTAAGCATAGCCGCTTTATAGGGGCTGGCTAAAAAAGTTGTGGTGAAGTGAAGATTGCCTGCTTTCTATATAAAAGAGGGAAAAGTAGAGCAACCCTTAAACGACGGATTGCTCTGTTGTGCCCATAATAATTCGACCTTGTATAGATCTGCTTACACTTTGTAGATCTTAGCCGGAAGCGCTTGCCTTGCTGCTGCGCCCACAACCCAATCCAACATGACGCCTTTGCCTTCTCTGGTCGGGTCAATTAAACCAATATCATTGATGTTAACGCCATCGTTAGACTTCATCTTCACCGGTTGTTGTGTGTCACCAATCCAGTGTGCACGTTCACCGAGCTCTTTGTGTCCAAAGCCGTGTTCAAAGCCTAATGTGCCTGGCTTGATACCATCAATCACCATTGCCAACGCCTGTGTGGTTGAGCTCGGTGTTTCAATAGCAAATACGTCACCGGTTTTGATGCCTGCTGAAGAGGCGTCTTGTGGGTGAATGTAAACCGGGTTCACACCCTTGATGGACTCTAAACGTGGTGACAAGTTAGACACTGCACTGTGAATGTTGGATTTAAAGTTCGTCAGGGTGAACGGCCACTCTTTTACTGGGAACTGCTCTGCTAAAGGTGTGCCGTCTGCCAGCTTTTGTGGATACCATGTCGGACAACCCATGTACTGTTCGCCACTAATGGTGTTGCGAGAGGTGCCAAGCTTTTCATTCCAGATAGCCAATGGTTTGGTCCATTTGTACTTCATGGTTTCATTGGTGTACGCATTGGTTGCATCTTCAAAACGACCGCCACGTGCAAAGATATACGCCACTTTAAGCATCTCTTCTGGTTTGAGCGTTTTGTTCATCACGGGTACTAGGCGTTCTAAACCAGACCAAACGATATCTTCAGCATCGACATTCGGCACGCCGCCTTTTACGAATGCCAAGTTAGCCGCTGAGCGCAGGTAGAAATCTTCAGCGCTATGAATACCGTGCCAGTTACCTTGGCTATCTTTAATTACGTTGTCGCCAAAGCCACCTAAGCCAAGCGTTTTCGCCAGATCAATAAAGAAATTCTCTAGGTTGATGGCGCGCCCGTCTTGAGTACGTGAGGTTTTAGGCTCAACAATCGGCCAACGAGCGGTGATCGTTTTAGTTGCGACGCCATGCCACGGTGTTGCCATGCCCCAGCTTTCGTAGGTCACTGTGTCTGGCACGAGGTAATCCGATAACGCTGTGGTCTCATTGATGAAGGCATCGATAGAGACGATCAAGCCAAGCTGTTTTGGATCTTTAAGCTTTTCACCCAGCAAGTTGTCTAAACCCGGAACCCCATAAAGTGGGTTCGCCATGTGGTTGATCCACGCTTTTGCTCGGTAAGGATAGCCATCAATGGCAGCTGATAAGTGCTCAGTTAAAAGCGGTGCAGAGATTGGGTACCACGGCGCGCGTGTTGGGTAAGGTGATTCACCGGCTGCAACACGACGTTTGTATTCGCTGGTTTTCTGATACGGGAACTTGCTGCGAGACAAGAACACACCTTGAGGCTTAGTCTTACCCTTGAACTTGGTAAAGTCGTAACGTGGGCCAGCAACAGAAGTTGGGTAGCCGCCCGCTTTCGCCATCGCCCCGCCTTTCGCGTTGATGTTACCGATCAGCGCATTCAACATTAAGATAGAGAACGAGTTGTAGAAGCCGTTGGTGTGCATGTTACCACCGTGAGTATCCACGACGGCTTTCGTTCCGTAGCTAGTGAAGCGTTTTGCTAGTGCAATAATTTGGTCTTGTGGGATTTCACACTGCTCGCTGTAGTAAGCAAGGTCATATTTGAAGGCTTCTTCTTTCAATCTTTGTAGAGAAGACTTAACACGAACGGTCTGACCATCGATTTCTACGTCTTGATCGACAAACAACGCCGCTTCATCGACCTTAATATTTGATGCTAATAGTGACGTTGTCACACCCAGTGCAACGAATCCATCAGCGTCAGACATCGGTTCGCCTGTTTCTAGCAAACCAATATCCGATGTGCGAAGCATGCGCCCGTTTTGTGGGTGTGTTTCGTCACTGATCACAAGGTGAGATGCATTACACCAATGGGTGGTGCCTGCTTTTTGCATCGCTTGTGCGCTTGGGCGAGACAAGAAGTCGTGATTGTAGCGCTGGTTCTCGATGATCCATTGGATCATGCCCAGAACTAATGCTGAATCAGTGCCCGGTTTGATCGGCAGCCAGTTGTTGCGATCGCCCGCCGCGAGACTTGATGACCCTGCAGGAAGGCTTGGTGTCACTATGGTGTAGCTGAGTTTTCCGTTCGTGCGAGCCTCAGCCAATTGTCGTGCTTGACGCTTAAACGGGTTACCCGCTTGGGCCGGAGACATACCGATGAACAGAATGAACTCAGCGTTGTTGAAGTCGGGCTTTAAATGCGAGAACTTGTCTAGATCGTTCATGATCGCGCCAGAACCTGCACGGAATGCGTAGCCACAGTAAGAGCCGTGGTGACCGAAGTTGCGAGTACCGTAACTGTTGAATGCAAAGCGCTTCAAAATGTCGTCACGGCCTTCATTACCGGCATTCGTCACTAGTAATTGGTTGGCTTTTGGTCCGTATTCAGGATTATTCGGGTCGAGTGGTGTTTCGATGTCACGAATTGAACGCAATCCTTCCACTTCGCCTTCGCCGAACAAGTCACCACCTTCGGTGATTTCAGAGATTAGCTGCTCGTAACTGATTGGCTCCCACTTGCCTTCACCACGCTTACCGACACGTTTGAGCGGTTGAGTGATTCGGTATGGGCTGTTTTGAATCTCTAACATACCGTTACCACGGGCGCAGGCAGTCGAGCGGTTATTGATACCCGATTCACCAGACAAGCCAATGTAGGCGTCTTTTACAGGCGTTGTGAAGGGGATATGTTGGTCGTTTGATAGCGGATGATACGGGTTGCCCGAGATACGTAAGATCTCGTCATTACGATTATCGATCCGTACACGTAGACCACACAGTGTCCAGCAACCAAAACACATAGAGGGTGCAACACGTTGGTTTGGATTTGGTGAGATCTTACCTTGTTCATCGACACTGTATTCCGTCTCTAATGAATTACCGTGGTGGATGTGGTTGGTTTTTTTACCCGCGGTGCCATCGATAGCACCGTGAACCATGTGTTTTGTGGTTGTCGCATAGCCTGCAGCAAAAGCTCCAACACCACCGGCAGCAAGGCCTGTTTTCAAAAATTGACGACGTTTGTTATCCATGATGATTCCTTAGACTACAAGCTATGTGAGCGGTTAAGTGGTGACGATGCTTTATGAGCTGATTTAACCGATAGGGTTTTTGTTGATACGATTTCAGAAGCGAACAGCGCAAGTGCTAACCAAAGACCACACATACCAGCAATGCCGAGTAAACCTGCGCTCCCCATAGGCAGTTCATAAGGGAATGGGCCCACATCAAAACGTGGAATGGTTTGAACTTCCATCATGGTGACCCAACGTACAGCCCATGCTGAAAGGATGGTCGCAAGCGCAATACAGACGATTCCAAGCTTGCTTCGCGATAGGCGCTGCAGTGGTAGAACTAAAATCATGCACAGCAAAATGCTCGTGGTCATAATGCCTAAATTGATACCCCACGTGTCGTTCTCATATAGGTTGAAGTGGCCATGGTTAGATGCCCAAATTGATGTGAGAATGATGGCAAGGCCACCTGTTAAGGTAATGGTTTTCTGTATCAGTGATAGATCGGTTGTTTTTAGGTTTGGTTCACTTGATGGCAAAAGAGCCCAAATCAATAGCGCTAAACCTATTGCGGCAAAGAATGCCGTGGAGAACCAAAGTAGCGGAGATGCAGGTTGGTGCCAAAGTGGTCGGCTCGCCAAAATTGCAATCTCGGCACCGGTGTAAAGCGCAATGCTTAAGCCCGATACAGCCGTCACAGCAGCGAGTGCAATCATTAGCTTGGTTGAAACCTGCCATTGGCCTAGCGTAAGCCAAGACAAGCGTTTTAAAAGTGGATTTTCACTCTCTCTAAGCTGTGCGATGTCGTCACGTAGGTAAACCCACGCGGTAGCAACAGCAAGGCCTGAAAATAGAGGCAGAAACAGAGAACCCACCCACATCCACGACCAAGGTGTGATGTGAGCATAAAAATGCCACGCGCGTCCCGGTTGGTGTAAGTCACCGGTTAGCGCGAGTGGTCCAACAATCCCGCCAATCGCCATGACAAGCACAAGCGCTGATCGGAATTGGTGACTGGTTGAGTCTTTGAATATCAGTGCAATCAAAAACAGAATAGCGGCCGCGTAAGCTGAACCAATGTAGAAAAAATATTGAACCGCCCACGGTAGCCAAGCCATTTCTTGAGCGGGAACTAACACCTCAGTGATATTCATGCTGTCTCTCCTTGTTTACCTTGTGTCGCGATTGCCAGTTCTTGTTTGCTAGAGGACAAGTTATCAATGGCGGCTGGGTCATAAATCGCAGGTTGCCCTTCGATATGGCTAACGAAACGCTCGTTCATGCCGATATAGAAAACATGTGGGTTGGTATTTTGCTCTGGCTTGAGCACTTTGATGTCGTCTTGGTTTTCATTAAGCAGGCGATTGATCTCGCTGTTTGAATCTTTTAGATCACCAATGACACGCGCGCCACCGACACAAGTTTCTACACACGCGGGCAATAACCCATCTTCAAGGCGATGTGCACAGAAGGTACATTTGTCAGCGGTCAGGGTGTCGTTATTTATGAAACGAGCATCGTAAGGGCAGGCTTGAACACAGTAAGCACAGGCGACACAGCGTTCGTTGTCGACCATCACGATGCCATCTTCGCGTTGGAAGGTCGCCTGAACAGGGCAAACCTTAATACAGGGTGCGTTGTCACAGTGGTTACAAAGGCGAGGCAACATGAATGACTTCACCTCTTGTTGAGCGGTCGAGCCATCATCAAGTGAGACTTCATACTGTTTTACGGTGGTTCTGAACTGGCCAATAGGTGCTTGGTTCTCAACGCTACAGCCAACAGTACATGCCTGACAGCCAACGCATTTACGTAAATCAATCGCCATGGCGTAGCGTTTTCCTACTTCGCCTTTGCGGTCTGGTTGGTTGTTATTACGAATGGCTGTACTTGCGACCGCGGTATTAATTCCGGTAATGGGGATGAGCGCAGCACCCGCGGAAACTTTACCGAATTGGCTGAGAAACCGTCTTTTCAATGAGTCCATATTGGTACCTATAAATGGGTATTCGTTCTGTTGGACTCATTGTCAGTTTTTGACCGTTCATGGGGTATTGTGGATTTCCACATACCCAGATCAAAGTTGATCTAGAACAAATGTGGTTTTGCCAATCTAGCTGTTATGCTTTGTTTTAGAGGCTTATTTAAGGCGATCTAACGCATAAGTTGAGCGTTCAACATGTTGCTGACATAAAATGGGCCGAGAATAAATTGAATCAACAGTTCGTTTGGAGAAAGAGATTTTAGTGAGCGTTCGAAAACTAATGACAATCGTTAGCCTTTGTTGGTTAAGTCTAACCGCAGGTGCGTGTTTCGCGGCTCGATCTGAACAAGCGATAGTAGCCCCAAGCCCAAGCCCAAGCCCAAGCCCAAGACAAAATACAGATGAACCCGACCAGATTATCGAGGTTGGCGTGTTAGCAACTCGAGGTAAGCTTTCGGCGCAGCAACGCTGGCAACCAACAATGGATTGGTTGTCTGAACACATTCCGGGTAAGCACTTTGTTCTCAAGCCTTTTAATTTGGAAGAGATGGCGGAAGCAGTAAAAGATGTCACGGTCGATTTTGTTGTCACCAATCCCGGCCAAGCCGTTCGTTTAGGGCGTCAATACGCACTCTCTTGGATGGCGACCATGACCAGTCATAACTTCGAACAGCTGGCAGCCAACAATACTCAAAGCATTGGTTCAGCCTTGGTGGTGAGAAGAATGTCACCTTATATCTCTTTTGAGCAACTGAGCGGAAAGCCAATTGCTGCCGTGTCAGAAAATGCGTTTGGTGGTTACCTGACTATGCGTTATCAAATAATGCAAGAGGGGCTCAATCCCAACCACTTTTTCTCTAATACTCAGTTCTTGGGTTTCCCGATTGATGCCAGTTTGTACCAATTGCGAGAAGGACACATTGAGGCGGCAGTCGTCCCTGCTTGTTTGGTTGAAAATATGATTAGCGAAGGTTTACTGGTGGCTGGGCAATATCGAATCATCGGTAACCAAGCGCCTGAAGGCTTCCGATGCCAAGTGTCTACGCCTCTGTATTCCAACTGGTCGTTCGCCAAAACAGAACGAGCCTCTTCGGCACTGGCTAAACAAATGAGTCAGGTGTTGTTTTCGATGCCAAAGAGCAGCGCACCGGCCATTGCGGCAAACGCTTCGGGTTGGACGCCACCAACTAGTCTGCTTTCCATCGATAAGCTCTATCAGCAACTCGACATGCACCCACTGCAACAGCCTTGGTGGAAAGAAGCGTTAATTTGGCTTAAGTACAATCAGCAATGGGCATGGGCGTTCTTCATTTTAGTGGTGTTACTGAATACGTACCACTTCTGGTTGGAGTACAAATTCAGCCGTAGCAAAAAACAGTTAGAAGCCACGTTGCACAAGTTAAAAAGTAAGAGTGAGCAGTTAGAGCACTCTCAACGAATCGCGGTGGTCGGTGAGTTAGGAAGCAGTTTGGCACACGAGATCAATCAACCCTTGGCGGCGATTCGTAACTACAGCGAAGGCGGTTTATTGCGGATTTCTAAGAACAAACCGTTAACCGATATTGAACCTGTGTTCGAGAAGATTCAGTCGCAAGTGGATCGTGCTGATGCGATCATTCAACGCTTAAGAAACATGATTAAGAAACGCTCATCTGAGAAGTCTCAAACCGACATCGAGCAGCTACTCACAGACACCATTGAGTTGCTGCAATTTCGATTGCAGAAGCACAATATCACTATTGAACGCTACGCGGTCGGACAGCCTAGTACGTTGTATATTGATCCTGTGGGCATACAACAAGTAATTGTAAACCTGATCAATAATGCGACAGATGCGTGTAACATACAGCAACAACGCGAACACAGCGCGATGTCTGATATTAATAACAAAAACGGCAAGCTTGCGACAATTAAAGTGATTACCGAGTATCAACCGGATAAAATGATGTTGTCGGTTATTGATAACGGAACGGGGTTAGATCTTACCGAGCAACAAGTTACTCAAGCCTTTGTGAGCAGTAAAGAAAATGGCTTGGGACTAGGGCTTTCGATCTGCCAAGACGTGATTGAAGATCACAGTGGCAAAATGGCCATTGTGTCACTTGCTCCTCATGGCTGTCACGTTGAGGTAACGTTACCTTTTTCTCTTTCAAATGATTCATAAGGAATCTTGTTATGTCTGAACTTCATCAAACGTTGCCGGTCTATGTGGTTGATGACGATGAGTCGATGCGTGATTCATTGGTGTTCTTATTGAAAGAGCATGATTTTACGGTGTCAGCCTATGAAAACGGCCCGAACTTTCTAGATTCTGTCGACTTGAGTGCTCCGGGGTGTGTAATTTTGGATAGCAGAATGCCTGAGATGAGAGGACAACAAGTTCATGAGTTGATGGTGAAAGCGCAGAGTCCATTGTCGGTGATTTATCTGACGGGGCATGGCGATGTGCCAATGGCGGTGGAAGCCTTGCAATCGGGCGCGGTGAACTTCTTTCAAAAGCCGGTGAAAGGTGGAGAATTGGCCGAGGCCATCAAGCAAGGATTAGAGGCTTCTGAAAAGCATCTTCATATGAATGTGTATCGCCAAGCTTATGCGTCGTTGACCGAGCGTGAAATCGACATTCTTAAGCAGATTATTGACGGCAAGCGTAACCAGAAAATCGCTGACGAGTTGTGTATCGCGATGAGAACGGTAGAAGTACACCGAGCGAGTTTAATGAAGAAATTTTCTGCAAAAACGGTTGCCGAGTTGGCATATATTTATGGGCAGCTAACTTAATCATATAGCCACCACGATACGAAATGACAGTGATAGGTGCCATATCGCGGCCGCTTTTAAGGTGACTTCGCTGAAAGGTTATCTTCATAAGCAAACTAATATTGAAGTAAGATCACACCATTTATGGAGTGCATACTGAGATGTATCAGGAATCTGTTTAACGCTATGTATTCCTGAGATACTAAGTTCATTGTAGGGTGAAACGTTTTAACGACTGCGCTTCTCCCTGTAATTTAGAAACATTCACTATGGGTTGGGTACTCCTCTGGATTGGGTCTTGTATCAACCGAGTTAGGTTAAAAAACTTTATGAGTACAATGGGAATCGCAATTGGTGCGACGGCTCTTTCGTTAATACTTGTGGCCGTTTGGCTGATCTCTCTATCGCTAAGAAAACAGCGCTTGGAACAGGAACGTAAAGCACGTG
This sequence comes from Vibrio toranzoniae, assembly GCF_024347655.1. NCBI lineage: Bacteria > Pseudomonadati > Pseudomonadota > Gammaproteobacteria > Vibrionales > Vibrionaceae > Vibrio > Vibrio toranzoniae. The sequence goes on from NZ_AP025515.1 coordinate 1,048,188, forward strand.
CAGTCGCTTACCGAAAAGCGATTGAAAAAGCGCGTATACAAGAGCAAAAAGAGCGCCACTTCAAAGCTGAAACCGGGCATGTTCCGTCGATTCTGTATTTGGCGAAAGAGGCTGAACGTAACAATATCAAGGAAGCTCTGTATTGGTACGATAAAGCGGCGCATTTAGATAATGTCAACGGTATGTACGGTATTGTACGCCTTAGTATGAAGCGTAAAGAAGACCTAATTTTAAAAGAAAAAGCCAATTTTTGGCAACTTGCTATATCTGCATTAGACAATGATCTGGTTGCGAAATTTGAGATGGGTAAAGCGCTCGTTTTTGGCCGTGGAACGGATAAAAACATCCCCAAGGGCTACGCCTGTATCGAAGAGTCAGCGGCTGGTGGCAATAGCGAAGCAATGCTGTTTATGGGGGACTGGTGTCTAGACAAAGAAAATCCGGACTATTCAGCCGAGAATGCAGCCGAGTGGTATCACAAAGCGGCGGACAAGAATAATTTAGAAGGTAAGATTAAGCTTGGTTCGTGTTATTTGAATGGTATTGGCGTTGAACCCAATCATGGTGAGGCCATATATTGGTTTGAGACTGCGGCGGAAAAAAACAGTGCCGAAGCGATGTTTAGAGCCGGTGAGGCTTGGATCGACCATGGTGAAAACGGTAACGCTATTGCTTATATTTGGCTCTTCTTATCGGCTCATTTTGGGTATTCCGATGCGAAACATTTGAGAGACAAAGTGGGGGGTGAGCTTGGTGTGGATGCAGTGGTGGGTTTACAAGCTCTGACTAAGCCAATAATGACTAAGTTAACTCAAGAAGCGATAACCAAGCACTCAATCATCAAAGCGCTCAATAAGCTCTACAAACGTAATATACCTATCCCAAAGAAAGTCAAAGAAGTGCTTGATGAAGAAGATAACGATTTAAGTGTCGATGACAGTCATATAAAGACTAAAGAGCTGAGTGAATCAATTTCTAACGTTGATTACAGCCAACAGCAGATGAATACAGGTCAAGCATTAACAGATAAACAAGCTAACCAGAATAGCGACCCTCTGGACTTCAGTCAGCCAGTTGTTGAGTCTAACTGGAACAGAAATCAATAGTCGTGTTCAGTAGCTTTATACGGTGTTCTGTGAAGCAGTTTTCTTTGGTTATCAGTTAATTGTAGTTCTTACCCTAATCAAGAAAACTAGGCAACAAAAAAGGGAAGCCGATGCTTCCCTTTTTATTTGTGTGCTGTTTGCTTTAAGCGCTAAGGCTAAAACCAAAAGCTTATGATGCTTTGTTTTGCTCAGCTTTACATACTGCAGCAGTGAACACTACGTCAGTTGAGCTGTTAAGCGCTGTTTCAGCAGAATCCTGAATCACACCGATAATGAAACCTACTGCAACAACCTGCATCGCTACATCGTTAGAAATACCGAATAGGCCACATGCTAATGGGATAAGCAGTAGTGAACCGCCAGCAACACCAGAAGCGCCACATGCAGATACCGCAGCCACAAGGCTTAGTAGAATCGCAGTGAAGATATCAATTTCAATGCCCATTGTGTGTACCGCTGCAAGCGTTAACACAGTGATGGTAATTGCAGCACCCGCCATGTTGATTGTTGCGCCTAGAGGGATAGATACAGAGTAAGTATCTTCGTCTAGGTTTAGCTTCTTACAAAGGTTCATGTTTACTGGGATGTTTGCAGCACTTGAACGAGTGAAGAATGCTGTTACGCCAGATTCACGAATACATTGCAGTACGAGTGGGTATGGGTTCTGTTTCGTTTTTACAAATACAAGCAGTGGGTTAACCACAAGTGCGATGATCAGCATTGAACTTAGTAGAACCGCTAGCAGTTGACCGTAGCTTGCCAGTGCATCGAAGCCCGTTGTTGCGAACGTAGTCGAAACAAGACCGAAGATACCGAATGGAGCAAGACGAATAATGAAGCGAACAATGTGTGAAACACTGTGGCTTAAATCTTCGAAAACCGCTTTAGTTGTTGCAGATGCGTGGTGCAGTGCAAGGCCAAGACCGATTGCCCAAGCAAGAATACCGATGTAGTTCGCGTTCATTAGCGCACTAACTGGGTTATCTACAAGTTTGAATAGAAGCGTATGAAGAACTTCAGCAATACCTTGAGGAGGGTTGGCACCTTCAGCGCCCGCAACCAGTGTCAAAGTGGTTGGGAACATGAAGCTCAACACTACAGCTGTAAGAGCAGCAGAGAACGTACCAATCAGGTATAGCACAATGATTGGACGCATATGGGTATGCTGACCTTTCTTTTGGTTTGCGATAGAAGCTGCAACAAGAATGAAAACTAAAATGGGGGCAACTGCTTTCAAAGCACCAACAAACAGACTACCGAGTAGACCTGCATCTTGAGCTGCTGAAGGAGAAACCATGGCGAGAACGACACCGAAAACAATACCTGCAAGGATCTGTAGGACAAGGTTCCCACGAGCGATGCGGGCGAGTATGTTGCTATTTTGCATAAAATACCTGCAATTGTTAAATTATTATAGTGATGTATCTTTTTATAAAGCTGTACCAATTCCAACTATACACTAGTGGAATGGGCGCTAATATTAGCGAGATCTAAGAGGGTGTCTAGGAATAGTTTACTTTTAGGGTGATTGTTTGCGCTACGTGGTGTTTTTAGATTGAAATGTTAAATAAATGTACATATATTGAGTTATAAGCCTGCATGCTGATGTTTATCAAGGTCAATATTCTGTGAGTATAAGAATGTAAACAGCTTTTGATAAGATCATCGTTTGCAGCAATAGCAATAGCAATATAGATAGCAAATTGAAATAAATAAGCCCTATGTGATGAACACAAAGGGCTTCTTGTTCTCTCAATAATTTTTGATAGTTTGTAAACCTTCTTCCAGGCTGTTCACCACTTTCAATCGCTCTGCGTAGTTTGCACTCCGCTTCTGATTCATGGTTGCAATGAGAAAAACGATAGTACGTGGCTAAATTTTCCACGTCGGTAAATGTTTCACGCACGCCTAGTGCGCAACCGGCGAATATTCTGCATCCTGTGCTGAGCAATTAGTGATGATCGTGGTTCATCTTTTTCATGCCGCTCATTACTTTCTTAACAGGAGCATCGAAGGTTTGTGACTCACCGTTAGAGAAGGTCAGCGTCATTTCGATTTGTTCGCCTTCTTTTAGACCATCTTTTAGGTCAAATAACATAATGTGTAAGCTACCAGGTTTCAGTTCAACTTGGCCATTCGCTGGAATCGCGATGGTTTGAACTTGGCGCATTTTCATTACGTCGCCGTCCATGATGACATCATGAAGTTCTACTTTACCAGCTGCTGGTGTTGCAGCAGAAACGATAGCACGGTCTTTATCGCTGTGGTTCATTAGGGTTGTAAACACCGCGCTGTTGACGGCTGAAGGTGGTGTTGCACGAGCGTATGCGTCGTGAACCATAATGTCACCGTTAGCATGAGCAAGAGGAGTGAGCAATAAGCCTGCTAGAGCAAGTGCTTTTAACTTCATGTTGTTGTCCTTAGTTGTTATGTTTTGGTCTGGGACCTGACTTTTTCTCGAACTCTATCGATTAAGTTGTTTATTTTTCTACACGTTCTGAGTCGCAGGTGCGTTAGCGCGTTAATGTGTTTATGGCTTCAACAATCGGCGCTGGCGTTAACGTGTGTGGTACTTTAGTTATCAAGGTACCGTCGGGCTTTAAAAAATAAAAATATGAGCTGTGGTCAAGGGTGTATTCCAGCTCAGAACCTTCAAGCTTGGTCTTTCTGAAAATAACACCGTAGTTATGGGCAAGCGTCGTTGTCACATCTAACGGGCCACTTAATCCTTCCATCATTGGGTGGAAGTATTGTGCGTATTCATAAGAAGCTTCTGCAGCATCGCGCTCTGGGTCAAGAGAGACAAACATCGGGCGAATCTTCGCTTTTGCTTCATCTGACACTTGGTTAAGCGCTCCAGCCAACATCGCCAGAGAAGTAGGGCAGACATCTGGACAACGTGTGAAACCGAAGTAGACGATACGAATTCTGTCATCGGTTTGGTCAAAGATTTCCGTGGGCTGGTTATCTTTACCGAAAAGAGTCGTTGCGGAAAACTCTTGCTTTGCTGCGTGTTGTTCTTGAGATTTATTTTGTCCATCAAGATAGCTTTTGACACCAAAGCCAAGTACAAAAGCAACAACCAATGCTAACGACCAATTTCTACTCATCTTGCCATCCTTATTGCAGGGTTTACAGTCTCGACACCATCAGTGAGCTCACCGATCCATGTCATCTTATCTAAAGTACATACAGGTAAAATTACATCACCTTCATAAGTATTATTGCCAATGCTCTTTAGTTGAAAACGCGCTGAGCCCATTTCCATTTCTAAGCCGGTGAGTGACAACATTAGTGTCTCAGATGCGGCACCTTCCCAAACAACCTTCATTTTCGTGGGTAGAAGAGGTTGTGCGGTTTCACGGTCAAGCGACATTGAAATCGATTCTTGCTCACACGAGGTTGTTGAAAGCATGCAGTAGTCATCTAAGTTGACCTCGGCCGTTGAATGTTCAATGACCGACTTGAGTTTTTGAAATACGGGTGGCCCATAAAAGCCTGCCACGAGAGCGATTCCAAGAGCAGCCACTTTTAATGCTGGGTGCATGTCGTGTTCTCATCTAATTTTATAAGAGCGGCGATGTTATCATACCCTTCAATACGTGCTTGTATCAAAAAGCAATTTTGTGCGTATGGTAGAACTAAAAAAGCGAAGCCATTGGCTTCGCTTTTGTCTGCTTAATAGAGAGGTGAGCTTAGTATTTCTAAGTTCTATCCGTTCTGAACATGTTCCAGAAGTACGCTGAATGATTAGTCAACGTTACGCTCTGCAAATTTCTCTAGCCCTAGAACTAAGGCAATGGCTACAAACATCATCACAATTGCCAACACGAGCTGAGAAGGTTGCGAGGTCACAGCTTCAAAATCGAACGGCGATAGGTTCTCTTGAATCAGAGGTACTTGCTCACCTTTCGAGTTGATGCGCCAGCTGATGGTTTCTTTCCACGGCCATATCTTAGGTAGCGTACCGATCATCAAACCGGTTAAGAATACCAATGTGAAATCGCGGAATGAGCGTAATAGCCAAGAGAGCACGTGTGAGAAAGTCAGTAGACCGATCACACAACCACCTAAAAATAGGGCAAGCACATCGATTTGAAACTCTTTAACGGCACCAAGAATCGGGCCATACATGCCAATCAGTAGCAGAATAAAGCTGCCTGAGATACCCGGCAAAATCATCGCACAGATCGCAATCGCACCCGCAATCAAGATGTTGATGCTGGTTGGTTCCATTTGTAGCGGTTTAAGAACCGTAATGCTATAAGCGAAGGCTACACCAAGTAATAGAAAGACGAATCGAATCATATCGCGCTTTTCTACCTGCTTAAGAATATGGAATACCGACACCAAGATCAGCCCAAAGAAGAAAGACCACAGTGGAACAGGGTGCGTGACCAATAACCAAGAAATCAGCTTTGCGAATGTCGCAATACTCGTGAACACGCCTGCGAACAGTGAAATCAGGAAGAAACCATTGATGTGGTTAAACGCGGCTTTGAAGCCTTCGCGCTTCCATAAGCCAAGTACGCTAGGGTTAATTCTACGAATGCTTTCTAGCAGCGTATCGTAAATACCAGTGATGAATGCGATGGTTCCGCCTGAAACGCCAGGGACAACGTCGGCTGCGCCCATTGCCATGCCTTTAAAAAAAGTACTTAAATAGTTCATTGATTCATAGAGTTGAGAATGATTTTGTGCAGTATACAAACTTTAAGGTAAAAAAAGTATGAATATGCCTTTGGCGAGGTGTTTTTATTACCTTCTTAATTGCAAGGCAATAAGTTGAAGTGAACATTTGCCTAATATTTAAAATACAATCACTTAGTGATCTATCATTAGTGCTCTATGATGAAACTGATCTCTTATCAATATTGCATTTTTATCGCATTATGCAAATGCACTTTGCAATTGGCATGTTGGATTAGAGGCTTTTATGAGATTTAGAGCTTATAAAACGCTGAATTAAAGTTGGCACGCTAACTGCATTAATAAATTTGACCCTTCTTAAGCCGAGGGTCACCTAGCCAACTGACGTTGTTAGTGAACTTTTGATTTGTTCACAAATATATAGAGCCAATCGCGATTATTGCGGTTGGCTATTTTTTTGCCTGTCGTTTGGCTATCTCTAGTTTTTTATCGGTTACCCCTCATTCTCCAAGCGAAAAAAAGCCAGCCACCATGGGTGACCAGCTTATGCTTTTTTCGAATCTCGAATCTCGAATCTCGAATCTCGAATCCGTTTTAATATCCCATCAACTGCAACAAATTTTCTGCTGTGCTAATGGCTTCTTTACGGTTGGCAATGTTTAACTTTTGGTACAGGTTACGGATGTGAGTTTTGATAGTCGTGCCTGCAACATCAAGTTCTTGAGCGATCTGTTCATTACTGAACCCCGAGTAGATAAGACCAAGTACCTGCCATTCACGTTGTGTAAGTGGGCTGGTGCGTACCAGTTCTGGAATATTCGGATGATTAACCAGATTCTCCACAAAGTCTTCGTCAAAGTGAACCGAACGGCTGCGTTGAGTCGTCGAGATATCTTTCATGATCTGTTGGGCTCGGTGACGTTCTAAATCACCCAAGCCAGGTTTGTTACTCAGCTTGTCCAAGATATGCCCGATAGTGCCACCATCGACTAAGAAGTTACCGACCATACCGGTTTGGTTGGTCATGTGTAGGGCTTCTTCTAGTAGCACACGAGCACTGTCTTCATCGTTGAGCTGTGTGCGTAACACGGCTTCGACGATCAAATTTCTGTTGGTGTCCGTAATCAGGTGTGAACGTTGGGCTTCGCTTTTCAAGAAGGTTAGCGCTTGTTCCGCTTTTTCATACTGCTCAAGGATGATATGAGCACGCACGATGTTTCGCCATTGAAGTTGACAAAAGTGGTTGCTTGCTGATTCAGGGCGAACAGCAACGCTCAACCAGTCACGGATGGCGTCTTTATTGCCTTTTACTTGCCAGAACAAGATCAGAGACAGTGAAGCGTTCGCCGTCCAATCTACGTGGTAAGTTGATTGGCGCAACAAGTGCTGAATCTGGTCAATAAACTTAGACGCTTTATCAATTTCTCCCCGACTCAATGAGATTCGAGCCAGCATGGAGTAGCTATGTAAGTGCTTACTTGGTGCGTGATGGCCAAGAATATCTAAGCCCTTATAACAACACTCTTCCGCTTCATCTAATCGATTCCAACACCAAAAAATCTGAGCTCTAACTCGCAGTAAAAATTCATGCAGTGGCACGTATTGCAGTTGGTGTTCTTCAATCAATTTAAATGCACTGTCTTGCAACTCAAATGCAGCCTGAACATAACCTTGAGCAATTAATATTTCGCTCTGTTGCAGAATGGCCCACAGCGCCTGATGGTAAACTTGATACTGGCGTGCGAGTTTTTCTGTTTGTTGCATCATCGGTAGAGCACGACTAAGGTTGCCCATAACATGGTTCACTTCACCAACAACAGAGGTCGCTACTATACGGCTACGGTATACCGTTGTATTTAGTTGACTTAATGAAAGTTCGGCTAATTCTAGCGCTTTTTCCGGTTCATTACTGTTGATGGCTACTTGCGCACGCAGGGAGTTGTACTGCCCTTGTTGTTGAGTATCAAGCTCAATATTTCGAGCTTGATATTGCGCTTCGGCTTCTTCCAGCAAGGTGCCTACTTGATCATATCGATGCTGACTTTGTGCCAGCCATGCGCGCAACATTGACAGTTTAGGTTCACTGTAAAGTTGGTCAGGTGTCAGTTGCTTGATCGCCATCTCTAATGAAGAGAGCTCACCTTGGTTGAACATCTGCCATCCGTGATCACTCAAGATCTGAACAATCAATTGTGGGTCGTCAGCACGCTGTGCATGTCGAAGAGCTTGATGAGGCGTTTTCTGTTTGATCCAAGCTTTAGCTGCACTTCGATGCAATTCCGCTTCTTGTTGCGGAATTCGAGCTTGGCGTTCATGGGCGAGAAATTCACCAAAAAGGTTATGGAAGCGGTACCAGTTTTTCTCACCTTCAAGAGGGTAGATGAACAGGCCAAATCGATTGAGTGACTCGATCATACCGAGTGCGTCTTCACGTTGAGTGAGTGCACATACTAGCTCGTCGTTGAAGTGATCAAGCACAGAGCACTGCATTAAGAACTGTCGAGTTTCTTTGTCTAACAAGTCGAACACTTCTTCCACCAAATAGTCCCAAAGGTGAGCATGGTTAAAGTGCGAGAACGACTCCGCTGATTGCGCTAGAGTGCGTTTTTGATGTTGGGCTTGCAGCGCAATAAGTTGCAAGGCAGAAGGCCAGCCCTCTACATAAGTACAAATGCTATCTGCTGTGATGTCATCAATGCCATCGGCTACGCGTTGGTTGAAAAAGCGCGTGGTCTCTTCAGTATCAAAAGCCAGTGAATCGTTACCTAGCTCTATCATTAAGTCACGTACGCGAAGGTTGGCGGTACCGAGTGGTGGTGTTCCTCGGCTGGTTACAACGAGCGTCAGGTTGTCGGGCATATGTTTGAGGAAAAAGCGCATTGCTTCATGAATGTCATCATTGTTGACCAAGTGGTAGTCGTCCAACACAAGGAAACATTCATGATGGAACTCAGACATTTCTGCGAAAACTTCACTTAATAATGAATGCAGCGATGAAAACTGTCTTTTCTCTGCCAGCTTTTGGGCATTAGGACAGATATTTTGAGTCGCTTTATTGAGTGATTGCAGTAGATAGTTAATAAAGCGAAATGGATCGTTGTCACTATCATCAATGCTGTACCAACCCACATTAGGCTTATCTACTAGCCATTGCGCGGCCATTGTGGTTTTGCCATACCCTGCTGGGGAGCGAAATAGCACCAACTTGTAACAATCTGCGTTCTGAAGCAGATCGAGAACCCTAGGTCGTAGAATCGCATTGTGTAAGCGGCCAGGACGGGTCAGTTTTGAAGGGATCCACATATCGAAGTTTTTCACCTATTTCGTGGGCTTATGTTCTGGATTATCCCAATCTATTGTTGAGTGCTGTCCAATGACATTAGCCTAATTACTTAAGTCTTCGTTTATGGTACGTGAAGCGAAACGATACCGACTATGATCCTCCACAGAAACCTTGCACTCCTGCATGTTTTTGATGCTCTACGCCCTTTATTTGTGATTTATGTCACTTTAGGTGTGGTTTGTGAATGTGACTTCTTCTTCTTTTACACCGGTTTCTGTGTAAAAGATGAGAGGCTAAAAAAATTTTCGTGATCTGAATATCAGATTTAGCAATGGCTTTAAGAGACCTAAATAAAAGTTACATCAATTGAAGTTAAGTTATCCAACGGGAGCTTGTGATCTTGGTCACTCCAAGATTTTGTTCTAACTCAGAACATGAGAGTTAGATCACTAACCAAATCTCGGTACGCCCCCTACGCCCTCTAATCTACTCCTAGTTAGTTGTAAGGACGGGAGGATGTTTAGTTTATGGTGACCATGCACGATATGTCATAGATGAATTAGAACTATTAAAAGCGAGATTTCTGAAATGAAACCAACTCAGCAAAAAACTTTCGATAAAGTGTCGTTCCAAGAGAGCGTTAAGAAGCATTTGTCTGCGACCTACGCAACTACAATTGAAAACGCAGATAGCCGTGCATGGTACCTAGCAATGGGCCGCGCGTTAGCAGAATTAACAACCTTTGACCTGCTAGCAACTGAAAATGACGAAAAAATTAAGAACGCAAAGAGCGTTAACTACCTTTCATTAGAGTTTTTGATTGGTCGTCTGACAGGCAACAATTTAATCAGCATGGGTTTATATGAACAGATTACTCATGCGATGGAAGAGCTAGGTCAAAACTTAACTGACCTTCTAGAAGAAGAACGCGACCCATCCCTAGGTAATGGTGGTCTTGGTCGACTAGCTGCTTGTTTCATGGATTCTTGTGCCGCTCAAGAATACCCAACAGTAGGCTACGGTCTTCACTATGAATACGGTCTATTCAAACAGTCTTTCCAAAATGGTCGCCAACAAGAAGCACCAGACGCGTGGCGTGGTGTTGAAGGTTACCCTTGGGAAGTGGCTCGTCCAGAACTAGCCCAACACATTGGTTTTTACGGTCACGTAGAAGTTGAGTTCGTTGATGGCAAAGAAGTACGTACTTGGGTTCCAGGTATGGAAGTAAAAGCAATGCCTTGGGATCTACCGATCGTAGGTTACGAGTCAAACACGGTTTACCCGCTGCGTCTTTGGGAATGTCAGGCAATTGCACCATTCTCACTAGCAAGCTTTAACAACGGTGATTACTTCGAAGCGCAACACTCGCTAATCGATGCAGGTAACATCACTAAGGTTCTTTACCCTAACGACAACCACGAGAAAGGTAAGACACTGCGTCTAATGCAGCAGTACTTCCACTCAGCAGCATCGGTTCGCGATATTCTACGCCGCCACGAAGCAGCAGGTTTCTCTTTAGAAGATCTGCCTAAGCAAGAAACGATTCAGCTTAACGATACGCATCCAACAATCGCGATTCCTGAGCTAATGCGCATCCTGATTGATGAGAAAGGTTTAACTTGGGATCAAGCATGGGAAATCAGTGCTCACACGTTCGCTTACACGAACCACACACTACTTCCAGAAGCGTTAGAGACTTGGTCTGAATCTTTGATCAATCGTCTTCTTCCTCGTCACATGGAAATCATCTTTGAAATCAACCACCGCTTCATGCAAGAAGTTCGCAAGATGTGGCCTGGTGACGGTGAGAAGCAAGCGAAGCTTTCTATCATCCAAGAAGGTTTCCACCGCATGGTTCGCATGGCAAACCTATGTGTAATTGGTTCTTACAAAGTAAACGGTGTAGCTGCACTTCACTCACAATTGGTTAAGAAAGATTTGTTCCCTGAGTTCAACGAAATCTTCCCAGGTAAACTGACTAACGTAACGAACGGCATCACGCCACGTCGTTGGCTGAAGTTCTGTAACCCAGGCTTATCTAAGCTAATTACTGGCAAGATCGGTACTGAATGGCCAGCAAAACTTGAGCAGCTAGAAGGCATCGCTAAGTTTGCAACAGACGCGAAATTCCAGAAAGAATTCATGGCGGTTAAGAAAGAAAACAAACAGCGTCTTGCTGATTGGGTTCAAGAGAACATGGGTATCGAGCTAGATACGAACGCTATCTTCGACGTTCAGATCAAGCGTCTACACGAATACAAGCGTCAGCACCTAGACTTGCTACACATTCTATCTCTGTACCACCGTATTCTTAACGAACCGGGTTTCGAATGTGAGCCTCGCGTATGTTTCTTCGCCGCGAAAGCAGCGCCGGGTTATCACCTAGCGAAAGAGATCATCTTCGCGGTGAATAAGATTGCAGAGAAGATCAACAACGATCCTCGCATCGGTAACAAGCTTAAAGTGGTATTTATCCCAGACTACCGTGTAAGCATGGCTGAAATCATCATCCCTGCGGCAGACGTTTCTCAGCAAATCTCACTGGCTGGTAAAGAAGCATCGGGTACGGGCAACATGAAGATGGCTCTAAACGGTGCGTTAACCATCGGTACGATGGATGGTGCAAACGTTGAGATTCGTGAAGAGGTTGGTGATGAAAACATCTACATCTTTGGCCTAGACGTTGACGGTGTTGTTGCATTGAAAGCTCAGGGTTACAACCCATACGACTACTACAATGCAGACCCACTACTGAAAGCATCTCTAGACTTATTGACTGGCGATGAGTTCACTCTAGGTCAACCAGGTCTTCTACGTGCAACGTTTGATAGCCTGCTAGACGGTGGTGACCCATACCTATGTCTTGCTGACTTCGCATCTTACGTGAAAGCGCACGAAGACATGAGCACGCAATACAAAGACCAAGCCGGTTGGGCTAAGAAAGCCATTCTTAACACAGCATTGGTTGGTAAGTTCACATCAGATCGTTCAATCCGCGACTATGTGAACAACATCTGGAAACTAGAAGCGGTTAAACGTTAATCGTTCCCAAGTAGCCAAGGCAGTTTCTGCCTTGGCTCAATTAGCTTGTGGGCAAATAGATGGTTGAGACGTTTGTCGTTTATAAACTGGCTGCTTACAAACTGATTGTCACAAGCTAATTGATTAGTAAAAAATTAAATAAACAACCCTACAAAAATTGAAAGCGTTAAGGCGCTTTCGGAGAGAGCGATGAAAGAACAAAACGTATTAAAACAAATCGCAGAAATGGCAAATATTGCCGATAGTTACGTTAGTGCGTGGGGCGATGAAGCACAAGTATCAGACGATACTATTACGTCTCTATTGGCTTCATTGGGCTACGATACAAGCAGCGATGATGCACTATTAAAGTCTGCAGAAAGAAAACACAAAAAAGATGTACTAGACCCAGTTCTTGTCTTGCGTGACGGTGAGCCTGTAGAAGTGGCGCTGAATTTAGGGGTTAGTGCTCGTGAAAGTGAGTTCAACTGGCGCTTAGAGACCGAGCAAGGAGAGGTACTCGAAGGCTATCTTCAATCTCAAGTCGTTCGTGATGAGCGTGCCGAGGGTGGCCCTTTAGTGTTTGCATTGCCAAGTGATTTGGCATGGGGTTATCACAAGCTAATTGTGAGCCGTAAGCGCCGTAAGAAGCCTTACGAGATGACACTGATCATTACGCCAAAAGCGTGTTTCAAGCAGTCTCCAATTGAGCAAGGCAAAAAGCTTTGGGGACCAAGTGTTCAGCTTTACACACTAAGAACTCAGCACAACTGGGGTATTGGTGATTTCGGTGACCTAAAACAATTGGTTGCTGATATCGCGTCTCGCGGCGGTGACTTCGTTGGTTTAAACCCGATTCACTCATTGTTCCCTGCAAACCCTGAAGGTGCGAGCCCATATAGTCCCTCTTCACGTCGTTGGTTGAACATCTTATATATTGATGTGAGCTCCGTACCTGAATTCGCATTAAGTGCAGAAGCACAACAGACTGTAGGCAGCGCAGAGTTCCAACAGCGCCTACAAAAAGCTCGTGAAGCGCATTGGGTGAATTACACCGAAGTGTCTGAGCTGAAGATGGGCATCTTGCCTCTGTTATTCGCAGAATTTAAGACTCGTCATCTAGACAAGAACAGTGACCGTGCTCAAGCCTTCCTAGCGTTTGTGGAAGAGGGCGGCGATAGCTTGATGCATCAGGCAGCGTTTGATGCTCTGCATGGTGAATTGCATGCTGAAGACTCAGGCATGTGGGGATGGCCGGTATTTCCTGAGAAGTACCGTACATTCGACAGTCCTGCAACACAGAAATACATCAAAGATAACTTAGATCAGGTACATCTTTACATGTACCTACAATGGTTAGCAGATTGCCAAATCAACGATGTTCAATCGCTTGCTGAAGAGAAAGGCATGGCCGTTGGCTTATACCGAGATCTCGCGGTAGGCGTCGCGGATTCAGGCAGCGAGACTTGGGCTGATCAAGGCAACTTAGTGATGGATGCAAGCATCGGTGCTCCACCAGATATTCTTGGTCCTTTAGGCCAAAACTGGGGATTACCACCACTGAACCCTGAAGTGCTTCAAGAGACAAGCTACGATGCATACATTAAGTTGCTTCGTGCAAACATGAAACACTGCGGTGCGCTACGTATTGACCACGTGTTAGGTTTATTGCGTTTGTGGTGGATTCCAAAAGGTGAAAACGCAACCAAAGGCGCGTACATCTATTACCCAGTGCAAGATATGCTGTCGATTCTTGCGCTTGAATCTCACCGTTATCAATGTAGTGTTATTGGTGAAGACTTAGGTACGGTGCCAGATGAGATCGTAGACATCCTAGCAGATGCTGGCGTGCATTCTTACAAAGTGTTCTTCTTCGAAACATCAGAAGAAGACGGTGGTTTCATCTCTCCAAAACACTATGCATCACAATCAATGGCGGCCCTGTGTACGCACGATATGCCAACACTACGTGGCTTTTGGCACTGCGATGACTTGAAGATGGGTCAAGAGATTGGCTTATACCCAGATGCAGCACAGCTAGAAACTCTGTTCGATGACCGTCTAGAGTGCAAACAAGGGATCTTAGATTCGGTGGCATGGCATGGTTTCCTACCTGAAGGTGTTGGCCGCGATGCAAGCCAAGTACCGATGGACTCGTACCTTGCGGAAGCACTTCAACTGCACGTTGCGGCTGGTGGTTCAACATTACTAAGTGTTCAACTGGAAGATTGGTTAGAGATGGACAAGCCAGTCAATATTCCTGGCACTGTAGATGAGTACCCTAACTGGCGTCGTAAATTATCAATGAACTTGGACGAAATCTTTGCTCACGAAGGGGTAAACCGTATTGCTTCTAAGCTGACAGATGTTCGAGAGAAAGCAGCTAAGTAGTGGTATTGAGTGGCTTGAATATACGTGGTTTTTTGCTTACGCCGTACGAAACTACAACCTCGGTCACTCAATGATCAATGCTCATCTGGTAGAATAAATCGTCGTTATATTGCCCGCACTAATAGCGGGCATTTTTGTATTATATTTTTTGGATGTTTGGTTAGGGAGAAGCGTTTTGGAACTAAGTTCTATTTCAAAGCAAAAACAAATATATGCCCAACTATCACAGGCTTGCTTCACAGACCCATTTGCATTTTTAGGGCCATACCTACCTTCTGAGCAAGGTGCATTACGTGTATGGATTCCTGGGGCAGATAAAGTCGAATTGATTGTTGGAAAGGAACCTCGTATAGAGTTAGCGCGAGAGGGTGAAAGTGGTTTCATTCTTAAGCAGGAAAGAGACTTACGCTTTACTCACTATAAGCTTGCAGTGGATTGGGCTGGGGTAGAGCAGGTCATCGATGATCCATACCAGTACCATGATCTGTACGCGAGCTATGAAGATCTTCATACACCGAAAGATATGTATCATCACATGGGGGCTCAGTTTATTACGCTAGAGCGTGATGGGCAGACGATTTCAGGTACGCGTTTCTTGGTGTACGCTCCGCATGCTACAGCGGCAAGCTTGGTGGGAAACTTCAACGCTTGGGATGGTCGTCGTCACCCGATGCAACGTCTGGACTACGGTATGTGGGGCCTATTCATTCCTGACCTGGAAGAAGGCGCTCAATACAAGTTTGAATTAAAAGGACCAAATGGCGAAGGCTTACCACACAAAGCTGACCCATGGGGTTTCTACTCCGAGCAATACCCCTCGTTCTCATCTGTGACTTATGATCACGCTCGTTACGAGTGGCAAGATGCTAAGTGGCAGAATCGCCCAGTGACGCAAAAGCGTAAAGAAGCGCTTTCATTCTATGAACTGCATGCTGGTTCTTGGAAGCGGAACGCTGAAGGTGAATCCTTAAATTACCGTGAGCTAGCAGCAGAGCTGATTCCATACCTTACGGATCTTGGTTACACGCACGTTGAATTGATGCCAGTTTCAGAGCACCCATTTTATGGCTCTTGGGGCTATCAGCCAGTAGGTCTATTTGCACCAACCAGCCGCTTCGGTTCACCAGATGACTTTAAATACTTCGTAGACCAATGTCACCAAGCCGGTCTTGGTGTGGTACTTGATTGGGTTCCAGCTCACTTCCCAAGTGATGATCATGGCTTAGCAAACTTCGATGGTACGCCATTGTTCCATGACCCGGATCCTCGTCGCGGCTGGCACCAAGACTGGAATTCGTACATCTATGATTTAGGTCGTGAACATGTACGTCGCTTCTTAGTCTCTAATGCACTTTACTGGTTCGAGCAATTCCACATTGATGGCATTCGTGTTGATGCAGTCGCTTCAATGCTATACCTCGATTACTCGCGCAGTCATGATCAATGGATTCCAAATGTAGATGGTGGTAACGAAAACTACGACGCTATCGCAACGCTGAAGTGGATGAACGAAGAAGTTTACAAACACTTCCCAAATGCGATGACGATAGCTGAAGAGTCAACGGCTTTCCCTGGTGTTTCAGCCCCCACTTTTATGGGCGGCTTAGGCTTCGGCTTTAAGTGGAATATGGGTTGGATGCACGATAGTTTGTCTTACATCCAAGAAGACCCAATTAATCGTAAATATCACCACAATACAATTACGTTCCCACTGGTTTACGCACACAGTGAGAACTACGTATTGCCTCTGTCTCACGATGAGGTGGTTTACGGTAAAGGTTCTATCCATAACAAGATGCCTGGTGATGAATGGCAGCAAACGGCTAACTTACGCGCTTACATGGGCTACATGTACGCACAGCCGGGTAAGAAATTGAATTTCATGGGGACTGAATTTGGCCAGACGGCGGAATGGAACCATGATGACCAGCTGCAATGGTTTTTGTTAGATTATGACCGCCATCAAGGTGTTCAACGCTTGACCAAAGATTTGAACAACCTATACCGCTCTGAAGCCGCTATGCACGACCTTGATTTTGACCCGAAAGGCTTTGAGTGGCGTCTTCAAGACTCTGCAGAAGCAAGTGTCTTAGCTCATGAACGTATTAGTGACTCTGGTGAGCGTGTCTTGGTGGTATCTAACTTTACCCCTGTTCCTCATGAGCACTTCCGTTTAGGCGTTCCAGCACAAGGCAAGTACTCACTCTTGTTGAATACGGACTCGACTGATTACGCTGGTAGTGGTTTTGAAGTGAAGCAGACTGCTGAAATTGAATCCGTAGAAAGCGAAGGCTTAGACACATCGATCGAGCTACGCCTACCACCGTTATCGACGATTTTCTACAAGCTCAATTAGCCTATAAGTGAAATTAACCAGCGGTTAAAATAAGGAATGGGAGCACTAGTCTCCCATTTTTATTGCTTAAAAACTCTTTCTTACGGTGCTCTAAGGTTCGTTAATTGTAGAAGGGATCTACCTAGAACGATCTCAATGATTTGTTGAGCATCTTCACCAAAACTTTCCATCATTTTGTGACGAAATACGCCATTAACCTGTAGGTTAAGTTCTTCAGAAGCTGGGTTCTGTGAGGCATGGAAAAACATAAGCTTGATAGCGTTTTTGAATGGCTTGTCATTCAACGCTGCTTTCCAAGAATCATAGAATGCAGACTTCGTAGAGAAATCTAAAGGTGCCATCATAATAGACAAAACATGTTCGTGTAGAACAGATCTTATTGCACGTGTTGAAGGAAAATATCCCTGTAAAGTTGTGAGGCTAACGCCCGTTTCTTGAGCAATCCTTGCATAGGTGAGCGCTTCGTGTCCTTCAGATAGAAACAGCTGTAATACAATGTTGTTGTATTTCTTTTGGTTTTCTATTTTCTGTAGTTGAGTTATTCGAGCCATTACAAACCTATATTAGGTGTGACATTCTGTATAGAAATTACGGAAAGTGGATGTTAACAAAATCTCGAACCATAGACCTTAAAAAAACAAAAAATCGCGCATAAAAAAATATAATTAATACATATTTTAGACTAATTTATTGTTTATTTAAAAAAGACCGCTTTATCAAGCGGTCTTTAGGGTGTTTATTAATGTTTTATATTGTTGTACGAGTCTAGAAAGGGTACCAGAACAGTTGCGCTTCGAGTACTCGCTTTGCGATAGCGACTACCACTACTAATGTAATGACAGCGAGACAAAGGAAGTCAACACGCTGCAAAGGTGCGTAGCTATACCAAGTCCGATCTTTGTGTCTGCCAAAGCCTCGTAACGTCATCGCATTTGAAATTTCGTCTGCGCGGTCCAAGCTAGAGAAAATGAGCGGCCCTAGAACCTTAGCTACGTTTTTAATGCGAGTTACTAGGGGGGCTTTCTTCGAAAGCTCTACACCACGAGCTTGTTGAGCATGCATGATATTAATAAAATCTTTTTTTACTTCCGGCAAATAACGCAGTGTTAAGCTTACCGCATAGGCGATTTTATATGGAACGCCGATACGATTGAGGCTCGCTGCAAACTCCGTTGGGTGCGTGGTGAAGACAAAGATCAGCGCTATCGGGAACATACTCATGTATTTGAGTGTCACGGTAACTAAATAAAACAGTGTCTCTTGGCTCAATGAGTAATTGCCAGGAAGCGTCAGTAATAACGTTTCACTGCCGATAAGTTCAGTACCTTGCTGCGGCGCAAGCAGGTACATGAACAAAGCGTTCAAGCTTAATACACTCGCTGTACCCACTAACAAAGGCTTATATACGCGCACTGGCACATTGGTGAGCTTTAATAGATATAAGCCCATCAAGATCAAAACAACGATGAGTCTGAGATCGAACGTTGTAAGTACAACGGTTACCCAAGCTAAAAACAGCGCAAACTTGGTGACGCCATTGAGAGCGTGCAGCGGCGATTTAGTATCAATGTAATTGATGCCGAATTTTACTTTTGATGCATTCATTGAGTGCTTCTCTCGTAGTCGATGAAGTACTGCATAAATGCATTGGTGTCGTCGATTTTCATCATGGTCGCGAGTTCATAAAGGCTGGTAGTACAAAGATTTGCGCGTTCTAACAGCGATGGCTGACTGAATACTTCCGTCATCGCGGCATTGGCAATCAGCTTGCTGTCTGCAATCACGATTGAGCGTGTGGTGTACTCTAGAACGAGGTGCATGTCGTGTGAAATGATCACAACGGTGATTCCCAAGTTGCGGTTGAGTTTTTGAATAAACGCCAGCATCGATGTGTAGTTACGGTAATCTTGACCAGCGGTCGGCTCATCTAAGATCAGAAGTTCAGGCTCTAAAACCAAGATAGACGCTATTGTTACGCGCTTTTTTTGGCCGTAGCTCAGTGCTTCGATTGGCCAGTGGCGGAACTTGCTCAAGCCACAAAGCTCAAGAACGTTTTCTACTTTCTCTTTGATTTCGTCTTCTGTAACGCCACGGTTACGAAGGCCAAACGCGACCTCGTCAAAAATCATATGATGCGAGATCATATGGTTCGGGTTCTGCATTACGACACCGACTTTCTGACTTCTTTCGAAGATGGAAAGCTCAGATAAGTCTTCGCCGTTCAGATACGAAGAGCCCGAATCCGCGTCAATCACACCCATGATAATCTTGGTGATGGTCGATTTGCCGGAGCCGTTTTTACCGAGTATCGAAACAAACTCACCCTTGCCAATCTTAAAGCTGACATCTTCGAGTGCGTTTTTTTCACCGTCGTAAGAGTAAGTCAGGCCATGCACTTCGAGCAAAGGTTGATACTGCTTTTCAGCAACAGGAGTAGGGCGTTCAGCAAACCAAGATTGAACCGTAGGACGGAACCTTTTGTAGTCCAAAGCTTTGAGGTTGGACAGCTTGTCTTCGCTTGTTAAAGGCGCTTTGGCTGCTTTAAGGGCTGATAGGTAAAGCGGTTCACGAATACCGTGTGTCTCAAGCAGTTCAGAAGCCAAGATTTCATCGGGTGTCATGTCTGCAACGATTTCGCCGCGTTCCATTAAGATCACACGATCAATATCGCGATGCAGAACATCCTCAAGGCGGTGTTCGATAATCACGATAGTCTTGTTGGTTTCTTTATGAAGTTGGTCGATGATCTCAATCGTTGCCTTGCCTGTTTTAGGGTCAAGGCTGGCTAGAGGCTCATCAAACAGCAAGATATCAACGTCATCAACTAAGATACCCGCTAACGATACGCGTTGCTTTTGACCTCCTGAAAGGTCGTGGGGAGATCGATCAAGCATATCCGCTAAGTCGACCATTTTTGCTGTCGACTTAACAAGAGGATACATATCGATGTTCGACATCAACTGGTTTTCCAATGCGAAAGCGATATCTTCACCGATACTTAAACCCACAAATTGGCTGTCCGTATCTTGCAATACCGTGCCGACTTGCTCGGTATAGTCGTGCATTGAAAATTCAGAGATGTTCTTGCCGTTGATCTCTAAAGAACCGGTGACCTCACCTTTAATAGCATGAGGTATCAAACCATTCAGACACTGGCCTAGGGTAGATTTACCACTGCCACTTGGCCCAATAATGACGATTTTCTCTCCTTTCTCTATCCTTAGATTGATATTTTTTAGCGTCGGTTTATCCAGCGACTCATATCTAAAAGAGAAGTTCGAAAATGCTATAGTCATTATCGCTTATGCCTCAGTCAGGTTACGGCTTTGTTTGTTACGCTTAGCGACTGATTTTAGGATCAGGAAGCCAACAACTGCGATCAGAACGGTATTACCCGCTGCGATGATAGACAGTTGAGTAAAGACTTTGGTAAACGGTTCTGCGTATAGAATGGTATCTAGGAATGCGGAACAGCCGTAGCCGACAACGTTACCTGCGAGAGCAAGCACGACAAATAGCGCGAAATCTTTCATTGGCAGTTCGCCTTGTTGAAGACGGTTTTTAGTCATCATAGGGAATAGACCAATAACCATCCCAACGATACCTGAACCCAATACCCACGTTAGCCATACGCCCCAACCTGCGAATAAGTCTGTTACCCAGTGGCCGATAAAGCCAACCAGGAAGCCAACAATCGGGCCGAACAAAACAGAAAACAGTGCTAGGACTGCCATTGCTGGTTTCAATGTTGTGTTAGCAAACACTGGGACACCAAACATAGGTAGACCACCAATGCCGTACAGTGCCGCGCCAATGGCGATAACGACGACTGTCTTCGCTGAAAAGTTCATTAGGTAACCTCGAATACTGAAAGATAAAGAACGAATATTCGCCATTATTAATATTCGTCTCAATGAGAACGTTTTTTGGGCAAATATGAAAAATAAGGCGCGCATTATACAGTAGAACCCTTCCATAAGGGAAGATAAGTGTCTAGATGTCTAAAATTCCATCTGAACGCCTAAATATGATGAAAAATGCGTAATTTCACGATTAATTGAGCAACAAAAAAGCCAGAACGTGTCTGGCTTTTTCATTTATATCAACAATATGTTAGGTCCAATTGAGGGCTAAGTGCCGTTAATTTAGTGACCTAGAGAGCAGTGACTTAGTGATCTAGGTATAAAAAATTCTGCCAGCTCTTCATGCGAATAAGGACCTTACGCATGATAGACACGTGAGTGAAGCTGTCTGAATAAACAGCAACCTCAACCGCGGTACCCATAGGTAACTGGTACTCCGACAGATCGTCCGTTATGGATAACTTAACAAATACACGACCGTTAGTGCGTAGTGCATCAGTACCTAATAGTGCGCCTCTAGCTTGGAATTGACTCTCTCCAATTGCTGGAATTACTTCGTCAATACGTCCTTTAAAGACTTTCCCTGGTAGCGCTCTGAATAAAAACTCAGCTTCGTAGCCAGGCTTTAGACGTTGTAACGAGTTTTGTCTGAATGCTGCGGTATAGAATTGATCTTCGGTGTGAACAAAAGTCATAACTGGAGCGAGAGGAAGTGGGACTGACATTACGCCAGGGCGGAGAGCTAACTGAGTCACGTAACCATCGGTTGGTGCTCTAACTACGGTTTGCTCAAGGTCAAACTTAGCTTTACGCAATTCAGCTAATAAGCTTAAAACGGCTGTGTTTTCGCCACCTATTTCAGAATCTAAGGCTATTTTTGCTTGTTCTAGGCTAGCGTCGGCAACTTTGACCGCTGCTTCCGATGCCTTATAAGCTTGCCTGCGAGTGTCGAGTTGTTGCTCGGTAAAGGCCCCGCTATCATAACCACGTTTATAACGAGAGAATTCACGCTGGGCTTTATCTCTCTCTGCTATCGCTTTGATTCTTGCGGCCTCTGCTTCAGCTACTTCTGATTCCATCCCAAGAGCACCTTGGCTTGCTTCTTTTACTTTAGCCTCTAATCTTGCGACTTCAGCTTCGAATGGAACAGGATCGATTTTAAAAAGTATATCCCCTTGTTTAAGAGGCTTGTTTGCCTTTACAGGCACTTCGATAACTTTACCTCTAACGCCTGAAACGACAGGCGTTGTCGAGTAAACTTGGTTACCTATTTGCGTGAAAGGGTGGTTGTAGTTCATCAGCAGGATCAAAGTTCCTATGATGATAACACCACCAAGAACAGCCGTTGGTACAGTCCACTTGTTTAGCGGGATCTTAAATACTTTGAATATGGTGATGCAAAGTGCCGCATAGGTCATTATCAGCAGTAAATCCATTATTTAGCCTCCTGATCTTGAACGTTATTTGTCTCTTTCTCTGGACTGCTTTGCTCAGTACTCGCTTGCTTGAGTTGTACGATTTCTTCCTGAAGGGTACTCACTTGATCGATGAGAATATCGACGCGATGATGAATGTCGTGTTGCTCTTCTTCTAATTTAGCGAAGCCCCAACCGCGATCTTTGCGCCATAACGTGGCCCAAATCCAGAGAAACGGCCATATTGCGTGTAAGGTGAATAGGCTAACCCAGCCTGAGACGTGAATAGCATCTTGATGAGGGTGGTTACGTTCTTTTGCTATTTCATAGGGAATATCGTGAATAACGATGATGCCGTAAAAGATTACTAATGCTACGAATACAAGTAAACCTAGTGCAAAGTAGTCTAAAAACATAACAGATCCTTCCAATGATAGATATTAGTTATAAATATATTACGCTATGATCCAAGTAATTGTTATAGAAATGATTTACCAAGCTGAAAATAAATGTGTTTGCTTTTAACACGAGTACTACCCTTGTTAAATCTTATAAAACCCTATTCACGTTTAGCTAGGAAGCTTCGGTTATCTTGGTTGGAGTTGTCAGAACGGAATTTTGTCGTAAACCTATTCACTCGTAATTGTTAACAACCAGAAATTGAAGTGATGAAGATTATTATTTTTAGTGAAACGCATAACTACTGAGGATAAACACGGATGTATATCGGGGAATTAGCGGCCATAGGTGCTGCGATTGTGTGGGCCTGCGCGACATGGATTTATGGGCAATTCGGACATCGCTTTTCAGCTATGCAGCTTAATATTGTTAAGGGTATTGTGGCTTCAGGCATGATGCTGCTTGTGATGCCTTTTATCCCAATGCCTGAATTTGAACTCAGTGCCAACCATTTTTGGATATTGGCTATTTCGGGGGTTATTGGCATCGCTATTGGCGATAGTGCTTATTTCTCGGCATTGAAAAGAATCGGTGCCAATAAGACCTTGTTACTTGAGTCTTTAGCTCCTCCTCTTTCTGGCGTACTGGCGTTAATGTTCCTTGGTGCCGCGTTGACGTTACAAAGCTGGTTTGCTGTCGTAATAACGACGGTAGCGGTGACGTTTGTCGTCTTTCAACCGTCTGGGCTAGCGGGTGATGACTCTCTTTATAATGACAAAGTACAATGGAAAGGTATTGGATTTGGGCTTGTGGCGAGTGTGTGTCAGGCTTCAGGCGTAGTCATTTCTCATTACGCTCTTGTGGCGGGCGATCTTCCCCCATTGCTAGGGGCATTGATTCGCCTGACCGTCGGTGTACTTGCTGTGATGTTCATTATTCCTTTTGTTGAGAGTAAGCCTTACTCATCTATAAAAAGAGATTTATGGGAAATGACGAAGCTCGACAAACTTTGGCTATCAGGGGCGATATTTGTTGGAACGTTTTTGGCGTTGTGGCTTCAACAAGTTGCGTTGAAAAATGCTAACCCTGCTGTCGCACAAACGTTGATAGCGACTAGCCCAGTCTTTATTTTGGTGATTTATGCCTTACAAGGAGAAAGAGTCTCAAAACAGAGTGTTATTGGGACAATTGCTGCTTTAGGTGGAATCTCTCTTTTTTTCTATCAATAGTTCTTTTTCTATTCTATCAATGGTTCTATTTTCTATAAGTAGCGGTATGCTGGTCCATTGTGACCTTAGAGGGAGTGAAGGAACAGAGCGTTATTTACATAGTATGAATACTATTCTGTACATACTTGATTTCGGCCATTAGCTTTAGCTCGGTATAAAGCTTTGTCTGCTCGGTAGAAGGTGCGTTGAGTATTTTCTCCCTCGCGATGCATAGTGATACCAATACTGACGGTTAAGCCTCGCTCTCCCAATATCTCATGCCAGCCGAATTGGAAAATGCGTTCTCGATAATTTTCAGAGTGCATTTCTGCTTTTTCAAGATTGGTGTTCTCAAGAATGACCAAAAACTCTTCACCACCAAACCTGACGCATGACGCGCCTTTAAACTTAAAGTAAGAGTGTAGCTCTTGAGAAACACTGACAATCGCTTTATCACCGACTAGATGGCTAAGCTCGTCGTTAATCGATTTGAAGTGATCTATATCGACAACCATCAACGCGAAAGGTGTTTCGTGCAGCAGCATATCTTTAAGCTTTACATCTAACCATCGTCTGTTATGCAAACCTGTTAGTGGATCGGTGAATACATCTTGTTGTAGCTGAGCAACGGCATTTTTGTGTTGTTCAGTGGTTTCTTTTAGCTCTCTATTCTCTTGTTCAGAAAGTATGAGCTTTAGTTGTAATTCAAAACGTGATAGTCGGCGTAGTTGGCTGGCACCAAGCTCGCTAATAGGGATCTGTTTCATGAGATCCGTTTCAATCCGGAAGCCTTTTTTCTCGTAGTTTAACGCTTCTTGAAAACGTCTTTGATCCATACATACATCACTCAGGGAGTCGTAGAAACGTTTGGCGAGCACAGGTGATGAATATTCGTTTACACGTTTGTCTGTATTCGAAAGAATCATGCTGGCGTATTCTTGTTTGCCATTCGCGCTGAAGCAATGCGCGAGTTCTAGACGCGTCATGATAGAAAGCCAACTTGCTTGGGTGTTGTTAGCGGAATAGTGAACTTTAGATAGGCAGCGTAGTGCATCGTGATACTTTTTCTTGGCGCGGAGCACTTTTGCTTGATAAAGCAGTATCTGAGCGGTGAGTAGTTTGTCACTTACCAAAATACTCAGTTCTTCACATTCGTTCAGTAAATCATTGGCCGCAGTAATGCGGTTGAGCAACAAGAGGCTAGCCACCATATGTAGTTTGAATTTGAGTCGCAGTGAACGACTACTTATCGCATGGTCAATGCTATTTATTTTTTGGTAATAACGTAAAGCTCGGTTGTGATCACCATAGGCGTCACACAGGTTGCCCATACCTAAAATGGCCATTACGTACTCATCGATGTAGCCGTATTCAACAGCGATTGACGACGAACTTACGAACTCATTCAGTGCAGAGGTGTAATTACCAATTTCAACTAAGCGATCACTTAGGCTAGTCTTGACCGTAAGAATATCTTCTATGTCAGTGGGTAAATGCAGTAAGTCGAGAGCAAGTTTCAACTCTTCTATACTGGTTTGGTTTTGTTGCAACTCAGCACGATATTCAGAGCTGATAATATAACAGTGTGCTTGTTCTGTTTTTGTTGTTGAAACGTGCTGGCGAATATGATTCCAGAATATGATCGCCTCTTCACCAGAAACCGATGACGGGTCTAAACCAGCATCCGTGATCTTGCTTAATAGGGTTTCCATCATAATCTTACCTTTGCATCGTCTTCTTCAAGTTGTTCAAGAGTAAACGGGAACGTCAATATGTCGTTGAGACTAACGGTAGGCTTCGAACCTTTTAACCCTTTTCTGTGCCATGGGTATATATCAAGCATGGCGGTAAGGGTTTGAAAAGTTTGCTCTGCAGCCTCTCCTTTTTCGGAAAGCATAAGAGCAACACGTTCTGAACTTAACCTTGAAATGAAATCGTTTTGGTTACATAAAGTGTGAGCAATTTCGGTGCAGACATCTAAGTAATCGGTATCGATGTGCTGAAACATAATAATGCTGTGGTTTGAACGTTTGAGCTCTGTTTTAAAGAGCACCAGTTGCTCCCACCAAAAGGTTTCAGAAACGACATGAGAAAGGTGTTTTTCGGGATCATACTCGTGTTGACCACGAATACGGTTAATCAGCTTTCGAGCTCTCTGCTCTAATTGACGCTTTGAACTGCGTGCTTTATCTAAACCGACTCGGGTGGTTTGCTCTCGAAGCATATCGATAGAATACTGGCGATACTTTTTAAAAGCGATTAGCGCTACTTTAAACTCTTGGTTTTCTTCTGCAACGAGAGACTGTTGGTAACAAATTTGACTAAGTAACTCACCGTTATCGAATTCGTTTGCAGATTGTTCGGCGAGTCTGAGCAGTTCTGCCGCTTGCTCTGGCCTTTTTCTTAGGAGCTCTAATCGAGCACGGCTGATGTAGGAGTGTGCCTTCATCCATACTAGATTGTGTTTTACTGCCAGATTATGTGCTTTGGCTGTCGCGCGCTCTGCGTCATCCAAACGTTCAAGGCCAAGTAGTGCTAAGCCTCTGAAATCCCATACCTCTGCATGCCAAGTATTGTCTTTATGATCTTTTAATGCTTCTTCTGCACCGTCGAGTACCGACAGCATTTCAACATAGTTGTTGAGCAGATAGTAATCCCAAGCGAGCAGTATCCTGGCTTTACCTTCTAACCAACCAATACGGCTGTTGTTAGCGACTTTCACGGCGAGCTGGTGGGTAGAGCGGGCTAGCTTATATTCATGGGTCATCCGCCAAATATTGCCGAGGCCAATGAGACATTCAATTTGAATTTCGACTTCATCAACCAACGCGGACTGCTCTAATGCATTGATCCAGAATTGTTGGGCGGAGTAGTACTTGGCTTGCCCCCAAAATTGGAGCGCGTGTAAATGGAGTATTTCAGGGAGAAAAAGATCAGTATCTAATCGGCTTTGTCGTTTGAGGGCTTCTTTGATGTACTTTAAACCTTTCTGGTAGTCCATTAGGTTCCAGCAGCATCTGGCCATTAACATCAGTGACTGGATCGCGCCCTCTTCAAACAGAACTTGCTCTGACCTCACGAGGCATTGCTGTGCAATCTCTAAGATCACCAATGGTTCAGAGTCGACGCGAGTTTTGAGTTGTTCTAGTTCTGTTTCGAGAAGGTACTGATTTTTGTCCAAGGCTTAGATCCATAATTATCGAGCATATTGATAGCACAACCATTATAAGAGTGTGATTTAGGATAAACACTAATTATCTTTCTTAGAGCGTTAAAGGAACATCTATCTTTTACAATTATGGGGGATACATCATGTTGCTACTTTTAAATCAACGAGTTCCCGAATAAATCGCTACATGTTCTATTTCTATGAAAGCAGTTGCTTTAGGGTCAATGGTTGCTCCGCGACACCTAAACGTTGCGCTGCAGTAAGCCCTTGCTTATCTTGGTAGCACAGATTGTGCCAAGCTCTAAATATGTCGAGTAATGGAAGAATTCCCCCAGGACGAAGTTTACGTCTAGGTTCATTAATGAAGCTATCAAATAAGACTTGAAAACGCTGTTGATAGAACTTAGTTTGCTGTATTGAGGCGATGTTAAACCACTGTTTTGGCTCGGGATTACTACCAGTTAGATAGCAAATTCCTTTTTGATTATAACCTTGATTTGCGATAGCCCAACGATCACGCCACCAACTCATATGAACAATGTCGATTTTTTCAAAACTTTGACCATCTTGCCAGCCCGAATCTTCCTCTACATACATAAGGTCAATATTTTGACTCTGGATGCGCGGCAAACATACGCTTAGGGCGGCAGACCTTAGTAATGGGTCTTGTGGCATATAGATAGCGACGTGTTTATTCTCATCACACATATCAAGTACATGTAGAAAGTGAGCATAGGAGGTGTAAGGTGGTCGAACTAACGCCCCTTTCGAAGGGTAGCTAAACGTGGTGAGGTTACCCATAGGATCCTCAACGTTTCCTCTCGCAAGAATTACTTGGTATTGCTGTTCAATGCGTTCTTTCAGTTTGTCAGAGGGCTGAGGTATTTCTAGGTTAGCTTCTGAAGAGTGTTCTTTGGATACAAAGCGCGCAACATCATCATAAGGGTTATGATCAACATTCCCTGACGGTTCTTCATTTTGAGAGTAATTAACGTGTTGGCAAAGGATATAACCGGAATGGGCCTCGCCAGTCGCGATCCAAACGACGCCATTATTACTTTGCGGCTGCAAGCGCTGATAATGGGAAGCGAATTGATAGTCTTGAGCATGGTTAACCCATCGTGCATCTATCATCGCTAACTTGCGACGACAACGGCTCGCGATATGGTCAACATGATCGTAGAAAGTCTTGGGGTTGATATCAAGCTTTCTACAGATTTCACGAACGGAATAGCCCATGAACAATAAGCCCATAAGGTTTTCTTGAAACTGAAGTTTTTTATTGGATCCAGACCACTTGTCAACGAAGGTGGATTGACAGTCTTTGCATCGATATCTTTGCTTGTCGCCACTATAGCCAAAGGCATGATAAAGGTGCTTGTGGGTATGGACCGATAAGCCGAAATTATCGCAATCATCATTGCGACAAGCAGGAAGGCCATCGCTGTGAAGTTGTCGTAGGCGATGAAGTTCGCTTAACACTTCACGATTGTTAAGTAAGGGGGGGAAAGCTCCACACTCACGACAAACCATCGCTGGACGCTTAGGATTCGCATGTTGCAAAACATATCGTTTTGCATCGCTCAAGCCAAAGTTGTCACACGCCAATGTTTTACAAAAGTTGAGTTGTAATCCATCCGCATCTTTTGGCAGCTTGTCGTTGGACACAATCGCCCCCTCGGGGTTATTTAGGCAGCCAAGCGAACTTGGCTGCGTGGTATTGCGTTTCAAACTATCTATTAGCAAAAATACAGTTAGTGTTAGAAATGCATCTATTGTCTAATGATTAGATGTTGATTGCAGTCTCTAAAGCGACTTTCATCATGTCGTTGAACGATTTTTGACGCTCTTCTGAGCTTAGTTTCTCACCACGAATAATATGATCAGAAACTG
Organism: Vibrio toranzoniae; assembly: GCF_024347655.1. Lineage (NCBI taxonomy): Bacteria > Pseudomonadati > Pseudomonadota > Gammaproteobacteria > Vibrionales > Vibrionaceae > Vibrio > Vibrio toranzoniae. The sequence continues at coordinate 1,076,942 of NZ_AP025515.1, forward strand.
TCAGAATAGTCAGTGCTTTAGCACCTAGATCCGCAGCAACACCGTAAATACCAGCCGCTTCCATATCAACACCAAGAATGCCTATTTTTTCCATTTTTTCGAAAAGGTCAGCTTCTGGTGTGTAGAAAAGGTCTGCAGAAAATACGTTACCTACTTTTACTGGAACTTCCTGCGCTCGTGCTTGATTTACCGCTTCTTCTAGAAGATCGAAATCAGCGATAGCTGCGAAGTCGTGGTTGTTGAAACGAATTCGGTTAACTTTTGAATCGGTAGATGCACCCATGCCAATAACAACGTCCATTAGTTTAACGTCGTCACGTACTGCGCCACAGCTACCAACACGAATAACATTTTTGACGCCGTACTCAGCGATAAGCTCATGTACGTAGATGCAGCATGATGGAATACCCATACCGTGACCCATTACAGAAACTTTTTTACCTTTGTAAGTGCCTGTGTAACCAAACATGTTACGAACGTCACAAACTTGCTTCACATCATCAAGGAATGTCTCTGCAATGTATTTTGCGCGAAGCGGGTCGCCTGGCATAAGTACTGTTTCTGCGAAATCACCAGCTTGCGCGTTAATATGAGGGGTTGCCATGGTCGTTCTCCAAAGTTTAAACGGTAATGATAGGAACAAGATTGAGTAAATTACCGATTCTGTTGAATTGAATTCATTTTGTTGAGGCAATATTAGCGAGTTAAAACGAGGCTCCATGAGATGTTTGTCACAAAATGGTTCTGCACTTACAGTTTTATTATTATAGATAACTAAATATGTTGAAATCGTAAAGGCAATCGATTTTGTGTGGTTAAATCGCTTGGAATCAAAAGAAGAACACGCATATTAAGAGCAAGATGGATATGCATTTACGTCAACTAATCATTGTAGAGACGTTTTATCAGCGATAATCTAAACTTTGATAAAAGACAAACCAAGGAATTGTATGTCCTATTGTGCTAACTCGACGCTTTTGATCTCTATGAAAACACAACTACGTAAGATCGCGCTGTTTGCCGTGAAAACGACTTTGCTTGTAGGAGTGACGACGGCTTCATCGTGGGTGTCAGCGGCGACTTTTGAGTTACCTTCTGCTGAAAGTCGTATCGTAGGCAGAATACAGCAACATGAAGTTGTTGAGGGTGAAACGTTAGCGATTATAGCAAAGCAGTACGATATTGGATTTCTTTCGTTGATGGCGGCAAACAAAGGAGTTGACCCTTTTCTTCCAAAGGTAGGTTATGTATTAAGTATTCCTAGCCGTTTAATTTTACCGGACACTCCAAGGGAAGGGATTGTCATTAACCTTGCAGAGCTAAGGTTGTATTATTTTGAGCCTACTAGAAATCTGGTCCATGTTTTCCCTGTCGGAATCGGGCGGGTGGGGCGTGATACTCCAGAAATGATCACCAAGATAAGCCAGAAAAGACCAAACCCGACTTGGACCCCTCCCAACTCAATTCGTAAAGAGTATCTAGAGAAGGGAATTGAGTTACCACGAGTGGTTCCCGCAGGGCCGGAAAATCCGCTTGGTGAATATGCATTAAGACTTGCATATGGTATCGGGGATTATTTGATACACGGCACGAACAAAGATTTTGGAATAGGCTTGCGAGTCAGTTCTGGGTGTATCCGTATGGAACCTAAAGATATTGAATGGCTCTTTGAGCAGGTCAGCCGTGGTGAGCAAGTCACAATAATTGATGAGCCGATTAAAGTATCACTCGAACCAGACAGAAGTGTGTTCGTTGAAGCGCACGAACCATTGACGAGAAGTGACGGTTCTAAGAAATCTCTACAAATTCCGGTTGAATTGAAATGGTGGCTTGAAGATGCAGAGCTGCCTAACTCAAAAGCGAAAGCGGTTATCTTTGCTCAAAATGGTGTGCCTGTTGAGATAGCACCACCTGTGATTGAGTTTTAATTCGATGACTCCTGTGGAAAGCGATACGGCGTTCCTCTCTCCTTAATCTTCATTTTTTATTTCAAATAAAAGCACCACTTCCGTTAAGAGGTGGTGCTATCTAATTACTGCTTTTTACTTCTACGACTTATTTGATTTAAAGCTCAATAGCGCTTGTATCTCAACTACTTCGTGTAAGACTCTGCAATGTTGTCGATACGGTCGTTAGCACGATCCGCTTCTTCTTTTGCTGCCATAGCGGCTGCTTCTGCTTGTTGAGCTTTCATTTCGGCTGCAGCTTTGTCATTTTTAAGTGATTCAACTTCGTTGCTTAGTTCAGCAACTTGATTCGTTAATAGATCCATTTCTGACATTGCAGCTTCTTCTGGCTCAGAAGAACAACCAGCTAGAATGAAAACTGAGGCTGCAGCTGCGATTAATGTCTTATTCATAAGAACTCCTTGCTTATTTATCATCAAAAGATGCGCTATACATTTTTTATCATATAGTCGCTTCATTAATGATTGTAGCGACTAATTTTTTAAGCGCAAAATCAATAACTAAAGAAATTGTTAAATTTTTGAGGTAATTAGCTAGCTATCACAGTCTGTTTCATTTTTGAGATGGCGATATTGGAATCGATTTTTGTCTCATTTAGTAGAGCTATCCCTTTGTTAGCAATGCATACAATGCACCAGTGAACTCATAGATAACGGGATAAATTTACTGTGATCTCTATCCTTAGAAAGTACTTTCGCGGTATCATGTCACGTTAAAATAATTTTATTCAATACCATCATGACTGGAGAGTCCTTTGCACTTTAAAGATTTAGGCTTAGATAATCGCTTACTGAAGAACTTAAAACATTACGACTTTAAGAAAGCGACAGAGATCCAATCGAAAGCGATCCCTGTTGTTATTGCCGGTAAGGATCTATTGGCTTCATCAAAAACGGGATCAGGTAAAACATTGGCGTTTGTGTTGCCAATGATACACAAAGCATTAAAAACCAAAGCGTTTTCTGCTCGTGATCCTCGTGGTGTAATTTTGGCTCCTACTCGTGAATTAGCGAAGCAAGTCTACGGCGAATTACGCAGCATGCTTGGTGGCCTATCTTATGAAGCGGCACTGATCTTAGGTGGTGAAAACTTTAACGACCAAGTTAAAGCATTGCGTAAATACCCTCGCTTTATCGTGGCGACTCCAGGCCGTCTTGCTGATCACCTAGAACATCGTTCATTGTTTCTCGATGGCGTTGAAACGTTAATCCTTGATGAAGCCGACCGTATGCTTGATCTCGGCTTCGCACCAGAGCTGCGTCGTATTGCCAATGCCGCTAAACATCGTCGTCGTCAGACACTAATGTTCTCTGCAACGTTAGATCACGCCGAAGTAAATGGCATTGCGAATGAAATGCTAGACGCACCTAAGCGAATCTCTGTCGGTGTTTCTAACGAGCAGCACCTTGATATTACTCAGAAGTTTTACCTGTGTGATCACCTCGACCACAAAGAAGCTATTTTAGATCGTGTATTAGAAGAAGCTGAATATCGTCAGGTGATGATCTTTACAGCAACTCGTGCAGATACTGATCGTTTAACAGAAAGATTGAACGAGAAGAAGCTTAAAGCGGTGGCCCTGAGTGGCAATCTAAACCAAACGCAACGAAATGCCATCATGAGCCAGTTCGAGCGTGCGGTTTATAAGATCTTAGTAACAACAGACGTTGCTTCACGTGGTATTGATATTCCAAATGTAAGCCACGTTATCAACTTTGATATGCCTAAGCATACGGAAGAGTATGTTCACCGTGTTGGTCGTACTGGCCGTGCAGGCAATAAAGGTGATGCGATTTCTTTGGTTGGCCCAAAAGACTGGGATAGTTTTAAGCGTGTTGAACTATATTTGCAACAAGACCTGACTTTCTCTGTACTAGAAGGTCTAAAAGGCAAATTCAAAGGCATTAAACCACGTAAACCTGCTTTTGCTAAAGGTGCTCCAGCGAAGAAGAAAACGAACACTCAAGCTAAGAAAACACCTAAGAAACCGGTTAAGCGCGATAAGAGCTTCCACAAGAACGTGGCTGTGGGCGATACTGTTTTTATCCCTAAGAAGAAAGTCGCACCAAAAGTGGACGACGAGTAACCAATCAGTGTGAGATAAACTGACGTAAATAAAAACCGCCGAGAATGGCGGTTTTTTTGTATCTGAAGCTTATTTGTATCGACTTTTGCTATTGAAGGCGCCACCAATTGAAAAAGTGAACTAAAACAGGGGAACCTTTCATTTACGTTTGACGGTCATTTCAATGATTAGAAATCGAACGTCGAGAATGAATACGCCAAGATATGATCTGCGATGTATTTGTGCGTTGCTGTCGTTGGGTGTGTAACTCCCCAAAATACATAACTGTCAGAACCATATGTAGCACAATCGTTTGTTAGGTTATGGCTTTGCAAATAGTCGGTTGATGAGCTTCTGCTAATATCCAGGCAAGCGTCACTCGCATTTCGAAATCCATGCTGCTCTGGGTTATCGGTAATACTTGCGAAGAGTGCATTTGCGTCAAACAGTACCACGTTTTTTCCCATGCTTTGGTAATACTCGGCTTGGGTTTTGATAAATTTATTGAACTCCAAAATCTTGCCACGAACTTTGATAATTTCTTGCTCTGTCGAGTATTTGAATTGCGGAGCCTCTGTGGCATCTGGCAATGTGAACAGCAAGATATTGTTTGCACCAGATTCTGTTAAGCGGATCAAAGCGCTGCTGAAATCGGCTTTGACATCAGCGACTTCTCGGTTGTAATTCATGAAATCATTGAGGCCAAATTCTAGAGTAAACAGTGAATTCTCCGGACGATAGTTTTTAGCTAATTTCATATAGGTTAAGTACGACGTTACCTGGTCATAAACGCCAGTCAGCGCAACGTATTGATTAGTCCCGGCCGCTCCACCGACAGCCCAATTATACAACGGGACATCTTTGGCTTTTGCTAAATACTCAGTCCAGACGAGCCCGTTTGAAAAATGGCCTAAAAACCATGAATTCGCATTGGGGAAAATCCATTGAGAGCCATTAAATAGGTTCCCTGTATCTGAAAGGCTATCACCAAAAGTGACAATGCGATTAATGGTATTGGATTGGACAGCGTTATCGTTGGTCCAGATGGAGTGGTTGTAAGAGAAGCGATTGTCTGCCGCAAAGTAGGTGATATCTGCGACATCATGTTGGATGTCGAGAGTTTGTTCACAACGCTCTTTGATTTCGGATTGAGGTACATCGCTGTAGAACATGTTTTTGAAGGAAACAGAAGACCACCAATATCCGTTAATCGTGTAATCATCGCCATTTTCTTTTTTTGCCCATTGCCAATCTGTACTTGGAGAGTCGTGCGATGCATCGGTTCGGTACCAACATCGAACATACGAATAGGTTTCTGAACCCTGTGTGCTGAGAACCTGCGCGGATGTGATGGATTGCGGTGTTGGCACCGAATCTTCAGTTGCATAAGCACCAAAAGGTATAGTTAACGCGAGTATTAAAGCGGTATTTTTCATCACTGGATCTCTTGTTGTATTTAGGTAAGCCAAACAAAGACGTTGTTGCTTGTTTATAATTGAACATCTGTGTAACTAGTACGACCTATACCTAAAATCAATAACTTACGTCAATGCATTCGGGCTTGTTTCGATTCATAACTGGCATAAACATCAAATTTTCAACGAGTTTTCAGTTGTGCAATCACCAAGGTAAGAGACGGAATGTGCTAATTTATCTTTTGTCTTACGAGTAACAATTATCGATGTTAATTGCAGCTGTTTAATTTAAGTTAGAAATCACAAATATCGATCCCTTATTTTTTATTTTACAAAATTATAACCTACGGTTCTTTTACTCATCAGAGGTCTAATCTGTTTAAGGAAAGAACATTGAAAAAGATATTCATTTGGGCAATTACCTACCTATTTTGCTTTAGTGCCTATGCTGGTACGAGTGCTTCGGCATTGGAAGCAAGCGGTTACACTGAAACGAAATATCCTATTGTGTTAGTACATGGGTTATTTGGTTTCGATACCTTGGCTGGTGTTGATTACTTTTATGGCATACCAGAATCTCTAGCGAAAGATGGCGCGAGCGTATACGTCGCTCAGGTATCGGCGACCAACAGCTCTGAAGTTCGAGGAGAGCAGTTACTTGCTCAAGTTGAAACGCTTATAGCAGCGACGGGGGCGAGTAAGGTTAATTTGATAGGGCATAGTCATGGAGGACCGACAGCCCGTTATGTGGCGTCGGTTCGCCCTGCTCTCGTCTCGTCTGTTACGAGTATCGGTGGTGTCCATAAAGGCTCAAAAGTGGCCGACCTAGTACGTGGAACTGTCGCAGAAGGCTCACCAACAGAAGATATTGCCGTTAAGCTAGCTGGTGGGTTAACGACACTTATTAACTTGTTGTCTGGTGGTTCAGACCTGGACCAAGACGGGCTTGCTTCCCTAGAAGCCCTGACGACAGAGGGCTCATTGGCGTTTAATCAGTTTTACCCTGAGGGGGTTCCTACCTCTGAATGTGGTGATGGTGAGTGGCAGGCGAGTAATGGCGTTTATTACTATTCGTGGACAGGATCTTCCAATTTTACCAACCTTCTTGATCCTACCGATGGCGCTATGACAATTCTTGGTTTAGCGTTCAATGAACCTAATGATGGGTTAGTCGGCACTTGCAGCGCGCATTTAGGCAAAGTGATAGGGGATGACTACAAAATGAATCACCTCGATGAGATCAATGGAATGCTGGGTATTCACCACCTCTTTGAAACCGATCCGGTGACTTTATATCGTCAACACGCTAATCGATTGAAGTTAAGTGGCCTGTAGTTCGCAGTGTCATTGATTAAGATAACAAGGAAACCATGATGACAAAGACCGCCATTTTTTCGATAACTACGATAGCCCTGATGAGTATAGCGGCGGTCTTTTTATATGTAACCTTTTCGCCCGAACAAACAGACAATCTAAATTCAAACAACAAACAACAGAACGCCTCCTCATTGAAGGTTACCTCTCAACAAGATACCGAAATTGATAATGCATCAGCCAAAGACATGATGGAATATTTCGTATCAGGTAATACACAGTTAACCCTTGAAGATATTCGGGCTAACGTCGAGAAACACTACGCGCAATCACAAGTTGCAGTTGTTGATGAAGCACTATTTTCAAAATATATAGCGTATAAGTCGGCACTGGCTTCACTGGATGTGGGGGTTAACATTGTCTCAATTTCCGTTGAGGATTTACGTCTGCTTAATCAAGCGCTGCTCGACCTTCAAGCTCAGTTTTTTAATGAGGGCGAGATAAGTATCCTGTTTACGCATGATAATCGAATGAGGGAGATCGCTCTTGAAAAGTTGTTACTTAAACAAGAGGGGTTGCAAGGGGAGGAGTACCAGCAGCGGCTTGAGTTATATATGTTAGATCAGCCTGATTATGTGCAGTCGAGTTTTACAAACCAGAGATTACTGCAACAGCTATCAAATTCCGAGGACATGGATCAGCAGGACAAATATTTGCTGAGAAATGAACTCGTGGGTGAAAAGGCTGCTCTGCGGCTTGAAGCACTTGATAAGCAAAGAGCGGACTTTGAAGGAACCCTAGAAATATATCTTACAGAACGAAATGAGATTTTGGATGATTCAGTACTCTCGGCACTTGAACAACAAGAGAGGATTACTCAACTCAGGAATACACATTTTCTGCCACAGGAGTTTAGAAGAGTAGAAGCGATTGAAAGAATCAGAGCAGCAGAGCTTAGCCAGTAACATTTTCCCAGAATCAAATAGTCACTATTTTTCCTAAATGTTAGCTAATTAATTGATTATAAAAGGAGTAAGCTCCCAACCACGTAGACTCATCACCCCTCCAATATTTCAGTTCATTGCAAGCCCAACCGATCGTTAATTGACATATTACCTGTGACCCCTGTCACATAAGCATGCAAATGATAATTGATCTCATTATCGTTTGAGTGCAGTACACGCGAAATTTATTAAATTAGCGTGTGGATTTGTTGTATTTATGAAAGCGTTTGTGTTGTTAGTTTTTGTTCTCGCACTCTCGGGAACGGTTAGCGCTTCTGATGAGTTCTCTTGGCTTAAGGATGATTCACGTAGCGCTAGCAAAGTCCTCGATTATCTCTATAAGCAAAATGATAGGACTCATCTGTATCAAAAAAAAATTCGATCTCTGAGTGAATCTCTACAACAAGATTGGCAAGACAAGCGTCCGGTACGTGCCGATAAACCATGGCAGGAAATCAGTGGGTATGAGTATGCGATCCTAAACCGGAATGGTAAAAGAACCTTACTATCTCGATTAGTTGGGAGTGAAGATTCAACCGAGTTGCTTAACATTGACGCTCGAGCTGCTGATCTCGACTATTACCAGCTCGGTGCTTGGGCATTAGACCCAACCAGAACAAAGCTTGCAATAGCAGAGGATGTAAGCGGTGCAGAACAGTACCGAGTGAGTGTTGTCGATCTTAAAACTCATCAAGTGACACCCATTGCTCAACATGTAGACCGCTCACTGGCGTGGTCGAAAGGCGGTCAGTTTCTGTATTTGATTGAACTTGATAAGCAAACGTCTAGACCTTTTGCGTTAACGAAATACTCCTTAAACAAGTCAAAGCCAATTCGCCTAATTGAAGAGGCAAACTCCGCATGGTTGCTTTCGTATTACCTTTCCAGTGATAAGCAATTTGCTGTGGTTCAGGCAAACAGTGAAAACTCCAGCGAGCAACGTCTACTAAACCTTGATACAGGCGAGCTCTCCAAACCGCTTTTGTCACGTAAAACTGGGGTGGAGTACTACGTTGATGTTGTTGGTTCTACTTTGTTCGCGAATAGCAACCATGTTCGCCATGGTTTTGCTTTTTACTCCGTGCCACTCAACCTAGCTTCGAATACTCATCATTGGCAAGTTATCTTTGAACCGAATGACGGGGCTAGAATCAGTAACTTTTACTTGTTTGAGTCTGGTGTCGTGATTATTAGTCAAAGTGGAGCAATTCAGTCTTTACACTTTTTCGATACGGATAACCGCCATCGAGCAAGTCAGCTGCTAGCAAAGCCGGGTCAAGTTGCTTGGGTAAGCCAAGTGGGTGACTATCAAAGTAATAAATTGCACATTCGTAGTATGTCGTTGATTCAGCCAGCAAAGTGGGACCGGTTGAACACTGGCACTCTAAAACGACAAGTCTTCTCTCAGGATCATTACCCAGAATATCAAAAATCTAAATATCACACAGAGCAAATTATGGTGGACTCTGATGGGGTAATGATCCCGGTCACTTTGGCTTATCGTAAAGATAAACTTACCGATACCACGCCTGTGTTTTTGTACGGGTACGGGGCTTATGGCGTGACGATGAAGCCTTATTTCATGCCACAAATTACGAGCTTACTTGATGAAGGTGTTATTTATGCGATTGCACATGTTCGTGGAGGCGGATTTTATGATGAGTCTTGGTATCAAGCAGGGAAAGGAATAAACAAAAAGAATGCCATTTCGGATTTCGTTGCCACTGCGCGAGATTTGAAAATGTATCACCAAGGTCAGCGATCTATTTACGCGATGGGGGGAAGTGCTGGAGGCACTCTGGTTGCTGCAGCATTGAATGAGGCTTCTGACTTGTTTGATGGTGCGGTCCTGAAAGTGCCATTTGTTGATGTTGTGAATAGCATGTCTGACTCGTCGTTACCTTTAACTGCTCAGCAGTACGGTGAGTGGGGAAATCCACACATTACTGACGAATTGAACGTGATGCAGCAATACGATCCTTATTTAAACCTGCGTGAACAAAATTACCCACCGATATTGATTCAGGTTGGCCTTAACGACCGCCGCGTTCCCTATTGGGAAGGGGCTAAATATTACGCAAAATTAAGCGAGCTAACGACTGGAAGCGGGCCTTATCTATTGTCGACAAACTTTACTCAAGGACATTCGACAGACAGAAGACGCTCCTTAGTACAACAAGCGTTTGAATACGCATTCCTTTTATCACTTACCCTGAAAGACATTAAAGCGGAGCAGTAAATGAAGCTTTCCCCCCTATCAGCGGCAGTACTGAGCGTACTTGCTGTCAACGTCGTGCACGCCGAATCTGAGGTATACCACTTTGAAGAAGTGCTCGTAACGGCGAAAAAAATAGAGCAACCGTTATCTGAAGTCGCAGGTTCAGTAGCCGTGATCACGGGTGAAGATCTAGAGAAAAAAGGCGCAACAGAGCTTTATGATGCAATAAAGAATGAACCTGGAGTCAGTGTTTCTGGGGGAGCTGGTCGACCTCAAAACATTACGATTCGCGGTATGACAGGCAACCGGATTTTGATTGTGAAAGACGGAATAAAGTCTGCTGATGGCTTTGGGGCAAATGACATCAACGACAAAATAGGGCGTAACTCGTTTGATATGTCTAACTTGGAAAGTATTGAGGTTATAAAAGGGGCGAGTTCATCCGTCTACGGTTCAGGCGCTATCGGTGGCGTCGTGGTGGTTAGGACGAAAAAGCCGGGAGAATACCTCGACGACAAAGATTTCTATAGCGACGTCTCTGCAACCTATACCGGTATCAGTAATAAATACAAAGGCGCGACAAACCTTGCCTTCCGTTCGGGGAAATTCGAAAGCTTGGTCAATCTTTCTTATTGGGAAGGTGAAGAAACCCGTAATTTTGATGAAGACCTATATAACCGAAGTATCGATGGCGTCGGTGGTGGCTACACCCTGAATTACTGGTCAAGTGATGCCTTGATGCTCAAAGGCAATGTTGAGTACTACAAAGATAATCTAAGTCGAAAAGAAGGACCCTCTAAGATCCAAAAAGACGGAGAATGGGACACTGAAGATTTTGATCAACAGTCTTATACCGAGACGTTTTCTGCGTATGCGGGGTTTGAGTACCTACCTGCCAATACTTGGTTTGAGGAATTAGATGCCAAGATCTATTGGCGCGATATGACTAATGAAGATACCACCAATCGTTTGATGTCTCGAACCAACAACAACGTTTCTGAGTTACGTAGAACGATTGATTTTCGTGGTTTTTCGGATCAACTTCTGGGTGCAAACGCTGATTTTATTAGCGCATTTCAACATCACGATATGAGTCATACGCTGTCTTATGGGGTGAATATGGAGTCGAACCTTCATGAGCGCCCTAGCCAATCTTCTGTTTTAGACTGGAATGGAGTGTCACTTAACGCGGATGTGCCTTTTGCTCCAGCTCGTTCGTACAATTTTGCTGCTTTTATCCGTGATGCGATTGAGATTGATGATTGGACTGTGACAGCAGGTGCCCGTTTTGATTTACACCAGTTGAACCCTGAATCACAGAACTCGATTAATGGCTATGAAGTGAAGGAGCAAAATTCGAGTGAGTTTTCTCCTAGCTTATCGGTTGGCTATCAGCTAACGGAATCATTAAATACCTACCTTTCGTACGACCACGGGTTTAGATCACCAGGCTATGACAAAATTTATGGTTATCAGAATCATGATTTTGTCCCAATTACCCCATTTGTCATTGTGCCAAATATGGATTTAGAGGCCGAAACCAGTGATTCATTTGAATTAGGCAGTAAGTTTGACAATGGACAGACGCAATTATACGCCGCCGTTTTTTATCAGAAGTTCGATAATTTTATCGACGTGAAGCAGGTTACATTTGTCCCTGACTCAAATACGGGTAACTACTACAAGCAATACCAAAATGTAAATGGAGTCGAGACATATGGCATTGAGGCTTCTATCTCGCACCGCTTAAGCGAGTTTTGGAGTGTGGGGACCAAAGCCGGTTATGTTGATGGGGAAGATGAGGATGGCGAAAAAGTTCGCACACTAACGCCTTGGGAAGGCAATGCCAGCGTTACTTATGATGACAACGCATTATCAGCGTATGCACAAGTTAATTGGGCACAAGCGATGGATGACGCACCTCAATGTGAAGATGATTTAGGTATCGTTACTGATTGTGCGACCACCTCTGGCTGGGCAAGTGTCGATCTGGGGGTAAGTTACTCTTGGAACTCTGGCTTGGATATCAGCGCCAATGTGATGAACTTATTCGACAAAGAATATATTCGTTACCAAGACGTTGCGGGTATTGCGAACAGCAATAAAACCTACTCCACAGAACCTGGTCGTTACTTCACCGTCAACGCCAAGTACGCATTTTAAGGAGGATATATGAAAAAGAGTCCTCTTTACTTAGCACTATTATTAGCATCAGTAACCAGCTCTGCTGCTGAGTGGGATTACCCGAGTGGCAATACGGTAGTGACAACGCAACAGGAAGCTAAAGCCTATTTAGAACAAGCTTACCCAGAGGTGGGTACTTTTAGGTTTCGCTATGAAAGCCTGTCTAAATTAGGGCATCACTATAACTTTGATGTGCTAATTGAAGGTGAATATCAACCGCAAAAGTCCGTTGTTTTATCAACTGACACAGATGAACAGGTCTCACGAGTTTTCAGAAGTTTAGAAAATACCGTGTTACTGAATGGAAAGCCAACAACGGCCGCCGAACTGGAAGCTCCCCGCCAATTGGAGGCAGAGCACGCGCCAAGTTTAAGCAGTGGACAAGTTGTGTCGACTCACGTGAATGTGTTCAGCCCTGATTTGAGAACCATGGACAGAGCGGCACCACCAGAACGTTTGTTAACGGATGTGAGCCAGTATCCGAATGTTCCACATTATGTTCAAACTGATGTGGAGGTATTGCGTCATGGCGATGGTATTTACCTTACTAATGCTCGCGTATCCCAAGTTGATGCTACGGCTTTGTTCTCTATTGATCCTGATTCTGGCTCGGTAACAGACCGTGACAGCTCAAATTTTCTCGCCGCGGAAGGTGTCACAAAGTTTGCTGATCTGAACGAGCTTCACAATGTAGATTGGCAAGATACTCGATTCTCGCAATTAATGGTTTTTGCTCATCTTGACCAGTCTTTACGCTATATCAGTAGTTTAGGTTTTGATGTGTTTGATTCACCTCTTGAGTTTGATGGCAGAGGCTTATCAGCAGACAACTCAACCTATTATTACGGTCCTAAAGCTGTCTTGTTTGGTATCGGCGGGGGATCTCCAGACGCATTAGACGGTGATGTGATTCTGCATGAGCTGGGGCATGGGATTCACTATCACATCGTGAAAGATTGGGCATATGGGCATACGGGTGCCATCGGTGAAGGGTTTGGAGACTACTGGGCGGGGAGTTTTAGCTTTCGTACTCAGTATGAAAATGCCCAGACTCGAGGACAAGAGTTCGAGATAGATACTGTTTTTAACTGGGATGGGTACTTTGGTGTAAGGAAGACCACTCGTAGCTTGTGGAACCAAAGAGCACGCTACTTTAGACAAGCGGAGTATCGTCCTCATGAAAGTGTTGCGGGTGAGTTAGGGGATGAACTTTGGTCAACGCCACTATTCCAAGCCCTGAAAGCATCGGTAGAACAGTATGGAGACGTTGCTTTTAAGGAGTTTGATTCAATCGTGCTGGAGTCTATGTACGGCCTCGGTCGTGGATTGAAAATGCACGACCTAGCTGAGAGCACACTGTTTACGGCTAAGCAGTTGTATCCAAATAGAGATTACGCCGAAATATTGAAGCAAAAATTTGATGTGCATGGGTTGATCATAGAACCATTCAAGATAGAAGTTCCTAGCCGTTATGTCGATCCAGATAAAGCGTTGACGATCGATATATATCCAGCGCTAAGGCAAGCTCAGCTCGATGGTCAGATCAATATTTCTGAATTGGTGAAGTTGTTTGTTAGCCCTCCGGTTAACCAACTAACGATTGAAGCGACACTTCCGAAAGGCGAGATGTGTGGTTCTTCAGTCACCATGAATACGAGTGTTGACTATCGATACAGTGACGCACTGAAATCACAAAACTGGCAACATGATTTGTCACTTGTTTATGGCTTACCTGTACTCGAATCCGATATCAAAGAAGTAAACAGCTACCTTCCTGATAGTCGATTTAGCTCGACAAATCAGCCGATCGTTGGCTTTAAAACATTCAATTTCATTCTAAATGGAACGGGTCAGATCGCAGACGAGAATTTCGGACTGTACTTAGATATCGAGCACCCTCGTTTGAGCGATTTGGTGGTCACTTTGATTTCACCGAAGGGAACACGAGTCGATTTGCTTAACCATAATTCGACGCGATTTTCTGGTTTTGATGGTTACTTCACACTCAAGCATGACTCGGTTCTTGATTCGTTTGCGGGTGAGCCGATTAACGGGTCTTGGCGTTTAGAGATCGCCGATTATGTGAATGGTGAAACTGGGAACCTAAAGCGTTGGGGACTCGGCGCTATTTCGAAATACGAATGTGGCGAAACGACGGTTTCACCGCAAGAGCCCGTCGTTGCTAGTGGCGATTCTGGTGGCTCAGCTTCACCCATATTGATTCTATTCATGTCCTTGCTCTCGTTCAGCAGGTCATTTTCTATACGTTACTTGTCTTCAATGGCAAGGCTCTTTAAAAACAAAACAAGAAGATAACTCTATGAAACCTCAATTGACAATTTTGGCCATCTCTTTGGCTCTTGCTGGCTGCGGTGGTTCAGGCGGTTCCGATACCTCTGCATCAGCAGCACCAACCTATACAGTGTCAGGTACAGTGACAGCACAGAATATAGATTTACAAAGTAAGGTCTGCGCAGACTTAAATCAAAACTACATGTGTGATAGTGGGGAACCAAGTTCGACGGCAAACACGAGTGGCGAATTTAGTATCACCAGCACTAAGAAATCGATTTTATCGGTTCCTTTATTAGCTCAAGTGGATTCGGGTATAGCAGCCAATAGTTCGGGTGGTTCTGCATCGTCTTACGCTTACATTGCAGCCCCAGGTTTTCAAAAGACGTCTGGAAATGAGATTAACGGTATCAGCTCACTACTTGCGGGTTATGTGGCTGATGGACTGACAATTGCGAATGCCAATATCAAATTAAAAGCGCAGTTGGCGAAAAGCGGCATCACTATCTCTGGCAATATTCAAGACGATTTATCTGCGTCTGAACTCGCGAGTCTGGAACAAAATGTCGTATCAACTATTAAGGCATTTAAACACTCTAATCGTGCATTCATGCTGGCTCAATTGAGTGCGAAATTTGATAAGAGTGCGTCCGATTATGTGTGGGGAATCCTAGATACTGACCAAATTACGGCTTTTGCAAATTTCCTCGAAGGAGAGCTAAAAGCAGCTATAGCATTGAATGATACTGGTGTTTTACGCTATTTCTCAGATATCGATGACACACAAGATGTCGTTGAACCACAGAGTTCATTCCCAGGTCAAGATGCAGAATACGGATTTGATAAAACAGAGCTGAATACCAATACCGGCAATGGTTTCCAGTTCGCAAAGCTAGATTCAAGTGGCCAGGTGCTTGCTGATGATGCGACCCAGTGGTCTTGTGTTCTGGATCAACGCAGTGGTTTGATTTGGGAGTCGAAAACGGATGATGAAAGCTCTATTCAACATAAAGATCGCATATTAGCGCTTGAGTTACCCGGAATAGTAACGCCTTACGATCAAGATGTTGATTTAGCGACGTGTAAAACGAAAGGTGATGCGATATGTACCACTCAAGATTACGTTGAACATATCAATGCAATGAACTTATGCGGCAAGTCAGATTGGCGCTTACCAACGTTCCATGAATTCTACAACGTGCTCGACTTCGGTGAGACAGAAACCAACTCGGACGGTGAAGTTTATGGTTTAACTTACAAGTACTTCCCATATCAAACCCTTGGTATTGATTATACAACTTACACTGGCTCAGTATGGACTCAATCCATAACTTATAGCCAATACACAAATGGCGCTGTTGAAGGTGGCTTCTATTATAACGAGATTGGAACACAAGGCTCAGATAGAGGAGTTGTTGGTTCTATAGAGATCTATTCAGGTGATGTTGATTCTTCAGATAATTATGACTCGTACCAATTTCCAGTTCGTTTAGTTTCACTACAAGGTCAATAGATATGAAAAATTTACTCTCCATCACTTTAATGGCTCTGTTTTCTGCGGGTGCAATGGCACAAGAGTGCAGTTTAGATATGGAAAAATCGGCGCCGAGCACGCGTTATGTCGCGAATGATAATGGGACGTTTAGCGATGAACTGACAGGATTAACTTGGATGCGTTGCCAGCTGGGCAAAACTTGGGATACGAAGACATTAGCTTGTAGTGGACCGGCTGAAACGTACCACTGGCAGAGTGCGCTTGCTATGGTTGAATCAATTAATGACCAGAGTGGCAGCCATGCGTTGCATCAGTTCGGTGGTGAAAAAGAGTGGCGCATGCCAAACATCAAAGAGTTAGTGTCATTAAAAGAAGTGGCTTGCCACTCTCCAGCAATAAGTCACAAGGTGTTTGGTGATACGTTTAACGTTGAAGCTGGAAACTTAGCTTCGTTTATATGGAGTTCAACTCCTGCGAGTGATGGTCAGAGCGTGATGACGTTTGATTCCATTAACGGTGAGGTTTATCAGTACAACGCTGCACAATACAAGTTTAGCGTCCTATTAGTTGCAGAATGATTTAGTTCTTAATCCGTAAATAAAAAGGCCGTGGTTTTCCACGGCCTTTTAGGTTTTGGTATATAGGTCTTAACTTAAGTCTTAGACCTTAGACCTTAGACCTTAGACCTTAGACCTTAGACCTTAGACCTTAAAGTAATCCAACTGCTGTTTCTGTTGCTCAGCTAGGTTAGATAGCTCGTAGCTTGCTGCTGCGGCTTGAGTAATACCGGTTACGTTTTGGCTCACCAAGCTATAGATGTTTGAGATATTGCGGTTGATGTCTGACGTCACCTGGCTTTGCTCTTCGGCAGCAGAGGCTACTTGAGTGTTAATTTCTGTCATGTCGGTTACTGAGTTGGCAATGCCTGAAAGCGCTGAGCTAACTTCACCTGCTAAGTGTTGGTTACGCTGTAGCATTGACAGTGAACTGTTCATACTCTCGTTTGCGTTACCTGATTGAACCTGTAAGCCCTCGATAATTGTTTGTATCTCTTTGGTTGAATCTTGCGTACGAGCCGCTAGTAATCGTACCTCGTCTGCAACCACGGCAAAACCACGGCCACTTTCACCTGCGCGAGCGGCCTCGATGGCTGCATTCAGCGCAAGCAGGTTGGTTTGTTCTGAGATGCTTTGAATCACTTCGATGACGTTCCCAATTTGTTCAGAGTGTTCTTTCAGTGTGCTTACAACGTTAGCGGCTTCGCTAAGTTGAATAGCCATTTGTTCGTTAGCTTGGCTGCTTTCATTGAACAAGCTCATGCTGTGAGCCGCCATTTCATCTGCTTGTTTCGAAGCCGAATCGGCTTGTACCGCATTTTCGTTAACGTGCGATGCTGTGCTCTCAAGTTGGTTTACAGCAGAAGCGACTTGTTCGACTTCTTGCTTTTCTTGGTCTGAGTTGGCGCTTGATTGTGTCATTACTGCAGCCAGCTCTGTAGATGCAGAAGCGACTTCGATACTGATGCGAGACAATGAACTTACCGTATCACGTAGTTGCTCAACTGACTGGTTTACGTCTTGTGCAAGGCGTGAAATCTCGTTATCGCCATACTCTTCGGCTTTAACCAGAAGATTGCCTTTGGCGACTTCACGCATGGTTTCTTGAATATTGCTCAGCGGCTTAACAATGATGCCTGCAAGCGTCCAACTGATGACTAATGCAATAGAAAGAACCACTGGCAGGGCTATGGTCGCGGTATCCAGTGTGTTGGTGTGTTGCTGACCATTCACGCTGATTGCTTGAGTAGCGAGGTGGTTAAGTTGTTTTGAAAGCAGGTTGATTGCTTTGACCATTTCATTGCCAGCGTGACGGTATTGGTCAGTGGCAGCTTGATAACGAGCATCGAAATCGGAAGGCTGGGCGTTGGTGTTGTGTTTCATTCTTAATAGAGGAAGCATCGTATTACGTGAGAAATCAACGTAGTGTTCCATGGCCTTACGCATGCCCGCGACTTCGTTTTGCATTCCTTGTACGGTGTCCAATGAATCCAATAGGCGAGTATTCTGATCAAGCTTTTGGTTAAGCGTTTCTACTAGAGTTTTTACATCATCAGCGTTAAATAGACTGTAAATTGCTTTAATGCGCATACCGTAGCTGTTGTCGACGATTTCGCTAAGCTCTTCTTTATGTAGGATGAGTTGGTCCGTTGCTGTTGATACATCTTTAAATGCGCTTTCCAGCTTATCACCACCAATAATGACGCCCGCTAAAAGTACTACAACGGAAAATAGCACTGGAATAAGAATCTGTATTTTTATAGATAAGCCACTGAGTAGTTGGCGCATGTATTGTCCCTCTTTGAATAAACGAATAAATGAGAATTGTTCTTATTAGGATTAATTGGCGATTTTAACTAATAAGATTGATAATTCAATCAGTAATGGCTATTGCTTTGATAAATGCGATAGATATTTGATATACATTATTATTTCTCGTTTTAAATGGCAGTTTGCTAAATATTTCGATCATTCATTTATGGCTGTTTAGTCAGAAATAGTGGCAAGGGTTCGAGATAAGTAAAGCCGTTACTTGAAGTTGAGCACTTAGATTTTTGTGAAAAATGGATGGAATAAGTGAATCAATGGCTATGACTATCAACTGGTGGAGTAGGGGAGAAATGAGTCATTAATCTGTAGTTGTCATATAGGCTTCAATTTAGTGAAACACAACTGTCACATTTAGATTCTAAAGTGGGCACCGTTCAAGCAAAACATAACATTACGGCAATAACGCCACTAAAGGAAATTTGTGATGAAAAAGACAGTTATCGGTGCAATCGCCCTTCTAGGTGCACTAACAGTGACTCCAGCTTCAGCTAAAGAAACTATTTCAGCAGTTGGTTCAAGCAGCGTGACTCCACTGATGGAAGTTTTCTCTGAAACATACATGAAAACGAATTCAAATGTATTTATTGAAGTGCAAGGCCCTGGTTCTTCGGCTGGTGTTAAAGCGGCTAAGAACGGCAGTGCAGATTTAGGCATGTCTTCTCGTAACCTTAAAGACAGCGAAAAAGAAGCAACTCTAGTTGAAGAAGTGGTTGCTCGTGATGGTATCGCAGTCGTTGTTAACTCTAAGAATAGCCTTCCGGGTCTAACCGCTGAGCAAGTAACAGCTATCTACAAAGGCGAAGTTACAAACTGGAAAGACGTTGGCGGTGCAGACAAGCCAATCGTAGCAATCACTCGTGATACAGCATCTGGTACTCGCGGTGCATTCGAAGACATCATGTCTCTTAAAATGAAGATTTCTGGTAAGAAAGTATCAGCAATCTCTCAACGTGCTCAAGTTGCTAACGGTAACGGCGCACTAAAAACAATGGTTGCATCTAACCCTTACGCAATCGGCTACATCTCTCTAGGTACAGTAGATAACTCAGTAAACGCGCTTGCAATTGACGGTACTGAAGCATCTGTGGACAACGTTAAAAACGGCTCTTACAAAGTAGCTCGCCCTTTCCTAGTTCTTTATAAAGAAGGCCAGCCTTCTTCTGAAACTCAAAAGTTTCTAGATTGGATGCTAACAGACGAAGCTCAGTCTTTAGTTGAGAGCAACGGCTACATCTCAATTAACTAATCTAAACCTAAATTAATAATATTGCTCAGCCTACCTTTTCAGGCTGAGCCTTTTCTATCCCACTTCGAGTTAACCCCATGCGCTCATGTTGCGTGCTAGGGATTATCGATATGTGAGACTTGTTATGACCATCGCAACGAATAGTGAACAGCTTATGAATAGCGAAGCGACTCAACTGAAACGCAGCTTACGTCAAAAGAAGCGTGTAGATTGGAAAGAGCGTATTTTTCACGGCTTATTTCTTACAAGCGCAATTATCGGCATTGTATCTCTTGCTGTTATTGCTTACTTCATCGTTAAAGAAAGTATCCCCGCATTCCAAGAAGCGGGCCTATCAGGTATCGTTTTAGGGCAAAACTGGCTACCACCTGCACTTTACGGTGTTGCTACCATGATTGTAGCTTCTGTCGTGTCAACATTAGGTGCGGTCGTTGTTGGTGTCCCTATTGGTGTACTAACGGCAATATTTATTGCGGAAATTGCACCAAAGCGTCTGGCAGACATCATTCGCCCTGCTGTTGAATTGTTAGCGGGTATCCCATCAGTAGTTTACGGCTTCTTTGGCCTTGTCATTATTGTCCCTTTGATACAAAACGTATTTCAAGTCCCTGCGGGTAACACCATTTTGGCGGGAATCATTGTACTCGGTGTGATGATCCTTCCGACAGTAATCACGGTGTCAGAAACGTCCATTCGTGCAGTGCCAAGAACATATAAAGAAGGCTCTTTAGCGTTAGGTGCTTCAAAGATTTTTACCATTTTTAAGCTGCTCGTTCCTGCTGCTCGTTCAGGCATTATGACTGGTGTGATTTTGGGTATCGGTCGTGCGTTAGGTGAAACGATGGCAATCATCATGGTGATGGGTAATGCGCCAGCTATGCCGGAAGGTATTTTGGATTCTGCTCGTACACTGACGGCGAATATTGCGATTGAAATGTCTTACGCAAGTGGTGTTCACGCAAGTGCACTATACGCAACGGGTGTTGTTCTTCTTATTTTCATTATGTCTCTAAATGCGATTCTCCTTTACTTGAACCGCGAGAAGGCGAGGTAAACATTATGTCTTTAGAAAATAACGTAACACCTCAAGCTAAAACAATAATGTCACAAGGCAGCAAGATGGATAGAGTCGCATTAAAGAAAGCACGTGTACGTACAGATGTAGTTCTAAGTGGCTTTATTTGGGCGGCAGCCGCTTTAACTGTTGGCTTCCTGTTCTGGATTATGTGGTACATCCTTTCTAACGGTTTACAACACGTAGATTGGAAGTTCATTACTGATGACTACACTCGTACTGGCGATGAGCACGGTATTTTCCCGATGATAATCTCTACGATTTATATGGTTATCGCTTCGATTGCTGTTGCCGCTCCACTTGGCATTATGACGGCAATTTATCTAACGGAGTATGCAAAGGTTGGCAGTCGTTTGGTTAAGATCATTCGTTTTTGCACTGAATCGTTAGCGGGTATCCCGTCGATCATTTTCGGTTTGTTTGGTATGACATTCTTCGTAGCTATTTTAGGTTTAGGCTTCTCTATCCTATCGGGTGCGTTGACCTTGAGTATCCTGATTCTCCCGGTGATTATTCGAACCACAGAAGAAGCGTTGATGGCTGTTTCTCAAACTTACCGTGAAGGTTCGTATGGTTTGGGAGCTTCTAAAATATATACAATCTGGCGTTTGATTCTTCCAAGTGCAATGCCAGGTATCTTAACTTCGGTCATTCTTAGTATTGGTCGTGTAATTGGTGAATCTGCGCCAGTATTTTTGACCGCAGGTATGGTTGCTCGTATCCCAGATTCATTATTGGATTCTGGTCGTACACTAACGGTTCACTTATATAAGTTAACGACCGAACTGTTTACCATTGAAGAATGGAATCAAGCATACGGCACAGCAACAGTACTGATTGTTCTTGTACTGCTGATCAACACACTCACTAAGTTGATCGCAAGACGTTTTAATACTGCAACTTACTAAGCAGGTTTTTCTAGAGCTAAATGAGCTCATAAAACAAACACAGTACAGACTTTGACGAATTACGAGATTACGAACATGAACAAATTTAATATTAAAGACCTAGACCTTTTTTATGGTGATAACCAAGCACTTAAGTCAATCAATTTACCCGTACCTGAGCGTCAAGTTACTGCGCTTATTGGCCCGTCTGGTTGTGGAAAATCAACGCTATTACGTTGTCTTAACCGCATGAATGACCTAATTGAAGGTGTTAAGATTACAGGCCTTCTTGAGATGGACGGTACCAATATCTACGGCAACATCGATGTTGCAGACTTGCGTATTAAAGTGGGTATGGTATTCCAAAAGCCAAACCCATTCCCAATGAGCATTTATGAAAATGTAGCTTACGGGTTACGTGCTCAAGGCATTAAAGATAAAAAGCACATTGATGAAGTTGTGGAAAGCTCACTTCGTGGTGCGGCATTGTGGGATGAAGTAAAGGATCGATTGAAGTCGCACGCATTCGGTCTATCTGGTGGTCAGCAACAGCGTTTATGTATCGCTCGTACCATTGCAATGGAACCGGATGTAATCCTAATGGATGAACCAACATCGGCGCTAGACCCAATCGCGACACACAAGATTGAAGAGTTGATGGAAGATCTGAAGAAAGATTTCACTATCGTTATCGTAACGCACTCAATGCAGCAAGCGCGTCGTATTTCAGACCGTACTGCTTTCTTCCTAATGGGAGAGCTTGTTGAGCACAACGAAACGAGTGTTATTTTCAGCGAACCAAAAGATGATCGTACTAAAGGTTACGTAAACGGTGACTTTGGTTAATTGATTATTTAAGTGCAGTATTTGGCTTTTGTTTTCATTGTCAAGTACCCAAGCACGCTAACTGAAACGCAGGTTAGATAATCGAATAGATCGACAGAATTATCACTATAACTATAAGCGATGGAAGTTTTGCCCCACTTTAGGTGGGGCTTTTTTGTGCTTCTAAAAAAGCACTTATGTCGATGTAACTTTGGGCAAGAAATCCCATTTTTGTAGTGCTTCTCATGTCTGTAATAATGTTAAAAGTGAAATTGCGAGCCGCTTAACATCTCATTTTTACTTATATTGATTGCATATTAAGCCTTCGGTATTTTTGCTTTATTCTTAATAGCCAATGGACGAGAGCTGTGTCTGTAAAAGCCTTTGCAAAGCAAATATCTGCTATTCGTGATCATCGCTTATTGGCTGAATCTCTTTTTGAATATCTTGTTGGAGTGCTTATTCCTAAAGGGATTGGAATATTTACTGAGCCGAAACCGGAAAGTGAATCGTTGCTGCTATTTTCTTTCGGTAACCTAACTCCATTGTCGATCTACCCCGCGCCATTTTGGTCATGGATTTCACAATTTGATACTGCTGATGGAATGTTGCCTATGGCCACTAATCCATGTCTATGGGAGCATATAGACGTATTGGGTGGTGAGTCATTCATCATGGTGCTCGACAATGCCTCTGATTGTAGAACGTATTTAATGGCTCACAATTGTAATACTGAAAAACTCAACCAAGCCTTTGAGCGGAGGTTTGATATTCTTCTGTTAGCCGCCGCCCGTTGGCAGGGTATTCGCGCAGAAAAAAATGCGGCAATTGAGATAAAACACAGAGATATTCGTGAAGCTCAATACCTCGATGAGATCAAGCTACGTGATCTATTTGTCGACAACATGAAGTTAGTCCATCAGGTGGCGTTAGAGCTTTCTAACCCTGAGTCATTGGATGCGTTGTACAAGGCTTCAGTCGAAGCGGTTCGCGACCGATTGGGCTTTGATCGTGCCATTTTCATGCTACTCGATATGAAGAAGCGTTGTTTCAGTGGTACTTATGGCACTGACGAAGCCGGCAAAACAAACAGCGAACACCATACTCAGTACGATTTACATCAATTAGATGCTGAATACATTGAGGCGTTGTCAGATAATCACACTAGTCTGGTTGTCATCGAACAAGCCCCCTTATATACAGAAGGAAACGTAGTCGGGCAGGGGTGGAACGGTATGCTTATATTGCGTGAAGGAGACAAACCTGTCGGCTGGATCGCCATGGATAACTACATTCATCGTTCACCGATTACTAATTATCAAAAGCAGATGCTTGAATCCTTTGGATCTCTGCTTTCTCAGATCTACATACGTAAGCGTCAAGAGCAGAACATCCGCATGTTGCATTCGAGTATGGTTGAGCTGTCTCGTTGCGACACCGTCAGTGAAGTATGTAAGTCCGCAGTGAGCTTCGCTATTCAACACTTAGGCATTGACCGATTAGCGGTGTTCCTCACGGATAAAAACTGTAGCTACATGCAAGGCACGTGGGGCACTGATATTAAAGGAGACATAGTCGATGAGTCCTATTATCGCTCTGAGCTGGTGGAACGTGACATCGTAGCCGCAGCGCGTGCTTGTCCTAACCAAGTGGCGTTTGAAGAGTCTGTTCCTATTTATCACGATTTCAATATTGTCGGAGTCGGTTGGACGGCAATGACCATGCTCACCACAAATACAGGTGAGCCGATTGCGTTTATTGCTGCCGATAACCTTTTAACTCGCAGCCCTTTAACCTCACAGCTTCGTGAAGTGATACGTATCTTTGCTTCAAGCCTTGCCGAGGTGCTGCAAAGAACCATGGCGCAAGAGGAGCTGAAAAAGCTCAATGAAACGCTAGAGCAAGAAGTCAGTAAGCGAACTCAAGAGCTAGAGTTGGCCAATGAGCAACTGGATGTGATTTCTAAGCTCGATCCGCTGACTCGCCTTGGCAACCGCCGAATGTTGGCTCAGGTTCTAGATGATTTAAATTGCGACGATCAAGGCGCGTTCGCCACGCAATGCGAAGTCACATTTGGATTGGTTTTAGTCGACCTAGATCACTTTGGTTTGTACAACAGCGTTTATGGCCATACTAAGGGTGACGCTGCTCTGCGAACCATCGGCAAGATACTTAATGCCCACGTTTATCGTGATAATGAGACTTTCTGCCGTATTGGTGGTGAAGAGTTTATGTTGTTGATGATCGGCACTAATTACTCTGAAACTAAACAGCGCGCAGAGTCTATTAGAAAGTGCATTGAAGAGGCGAAGATCCTTCATTGTGAAAGCAGTACTAGCCAGTATTTAACTGCATCGGTTGGGTATGCCTCGATAACTTCTGACCAACACCAGTTCGACTTTGATTTGCTGTATGGCAAGGCAGACAAAGCCTTATATCAAGCTAAAGGTTCGGGAAGAAATAGGATCGTTTCTGCTTTGAAGCGAAGAAAAGTTACGACGCCACTGACTTAGTGTGGCATTTATTTTTCTGCTCTGAAAAACGAATGAAGCCGTGATGAACAGTAAGTGTTCATCACGGCTTCGCTCTTTTCCTGTTTTATGACAGCGGTTTCTGCCTAATTAAAGTCTTTCTAACGTGTTTTTACGCGTTTTGCTAGAGAGTCGCTTTGGTTTCTTAACCGCTTTGATTGCCTCAGTAGGGTTCCATGATGGGTTTGTCGAGTTAGCTTCACCATAAAGGCTTTGGTTTAGCTTGCTTAGCTCAGCTTCAACGGCTTCTAACGTTTTATCACTCAAATCTGGATTTTCAGCTTTCCACTGTTCAAACAAGGTTCTGCTCATCACGCCATCTTTTGTTTTTAGAGCTTCAATAAGCGCTTCTGCTGTATCTGATTGACGTTCAACAGCGTGGGTTGGTTTTGTCGTTACACCGCGGCGTAACCAGAAGTAGAAAGCCATCACTGAGCTAATCAACCACAAGGCTGCGAATAGTGCGGTGAGATAAGGCCAGAATCCTGGATTATCAACAGTCACAAGCGTTGGGCTGACTTGTTGGGCTGGCGGTGCTGTGACTGGTGGTGTGCTAGATGTCGCACGGTCACTTGCCTTTACCGCTAACTCTAGCCCAAGCGCTTTACTGGTTTGCTCCGATTGTGAATCAGTGTTGAACCAAGCTTGAGATACTTCCGGAAGCGAGATATTTCCGGCTTCTTTCGGGATCAGTACCTGCTTGTAAACCACCACAGCATCGCCTGACTGCGTTGTGCCAAATTGCGGCTTCTCTTCATAAACACGAACCGATTTAGGGTAGGTGACATTGAGTTTCGGCAGTTGGTGCTGGGTTAAGTTGCTAGCCGTCATAGTAATGGTACGAGTTAACGAATCACCCGCTTCCATTTCGATGGTTTGGTTGTCGCCTCCCAAACCATTGTTATTGGTTAGCTCGTTACCTTGGCTATCTGACCATTTTTGAATCAACTTGAAGTTCGATGTTGGTAACCACTCACCTTGGTAGCCTTTTGGTACCTCTTTTACGGTTAAATCTAGGGTTTCAACGGGAGTGTCGAGTTGGAACAATCGCGTTGTACTGGAGTTGTTGGTCGAGTAGACAACGGCTCCCGTCAGCTTCGGTCCGTTCAGCTTAAACTGACCAGATTTTTGTGAAGATATACGGAAAGACTGTTGAACAACCGTCACCTCTTGTCCATTGAGGACATCTTGAAATTGCTTCGATTCACCAATAGGTTCCACATCTAAGCCCGGCGAGCTCGGTGGCGCTATTTTAGGGTCTTGCAGCCTTCTTGGGTCAGCTTTAATAATGAGTTTTACATCCAGCTCAGCGACTTCTTGTGGGTACAGCGAGTCTTTACTCAGGTTAAGCTTGAACTCAGCCATATCATGTTGAGTGGGTGCCGCTTTATTAACGGCAACATTGATGGTGATTGGCTTGGTTTTTGCCCCTTCAATATCGAAGCTAGGGATCTGAACCTTGCCCAAACGAAGAGGAGCTAGGCTGATGTTCCATTCACTTGACACCGAACGGCTACCATTGACGATTCGCATCGACGACCCAAAGCTTGGTGTGCCGACATAGAAATCCTGTTGGAGCGCCGTTAGATCTAAAGCATCAGAAGAGACCTTTTCATCGGTTGCGACTCTAAGTAGGAATACTTGATCTTTGGTGACACTGTTTTGTGAAACGCTCGCTACGGCAGTTGCCGCCAATGTCGAAAATGACGAGAAAGCTCCTAACAGCAGCGTTAGGAGTATGGATAAAAATGGCTTGTTAAGAAATCGCATGGTTACCACTTTTTGTTCTGGTTGTTAGGAGCACTTTTTTGTCGTGCTTGTAAAATCATTTGTGCTTTAAGAAGCTGGCTCGGGTCACGGGCGCTTTCTACTTGCTCAAGCTTTCGCATATCTGGGTCACTCGATAGCGGTTGCCCTGAAGTTTGTGCTACAGCTTGTTGAGCATCGTCTTCACCTTTTTCGCTTGAAGCTTGTTGTGTGCTCGCACTTTGAGGTTGTGATTCATCTTGCTCTTGATCTTCTGACTGCTCGGCTTTACTTAGCTGTTTAGACTGTGCTGTTTGCTCGCCTTCTTGTTCGCCTGCATTTGCATCCGGTTGGTCTTTGGCTTGTGCTTGGTTTGCACTTTCAGCTTGGTCATCTGTTGGGTTCTGGGAGTTTTTATTGTCTGCAGAACTTTGCTGTTGATCCGACGAGTCTTGCGAAGAATCATTTTGCTGACCTTGCTGACCTTGCTGACCTTGCTGACCTTGCTGACCTTGCTGACCTTGCTGACCTTGCTGACCTTGCTGACCTTGCTGACCTTGCTGACCTTGCTGACCTTGCTGATTCTGCTGGTCTTGGTCTTTTTGATCTTTGGATTCAGAATTGCCTTGCTGTTGCTGTTGCTGTTGCTGTTGGGCTTGTTTGACGATCTCTAGATTCTTCTTCGCATAAGTATGCTCAGGGTTGTTTTCTAGAATGTGTTGATACTCTTCTATCGCTTGATCGTACTTTCCTTGCTGCGCTTGTGCATTCGCTAGGTTGTAGCGAGCATCTTCGCCATTCAAACCTTGTAGTGTCTGCTCTGCAGCTTCGAAGTCTCCCGCTTTGTATTGTGCGATGCCTTTCCACTCTTGTTGTTGGAACTGCTCTGCAGCTTGTTGGAAGTCTTCATTTTGATAAAGCTGATAACCCACCTGATCGTCGGTTTTCCAAGGGTTCGCAAACGCAGTATTCGGTTGGCTGAACGACAAAACCACAGCTAATCCGCACCAAATAACCCCTTTCCTGAATAACCCAAGTGCGGGTAGTAATAGGAATGGTAGAAGCCAGAAGCCATTGTTGACTCTGGTGTTGAGTGAGTTATTGGTCTTGGTCACCTCAGAGGTTGTTGCAACTCGGTCGAGGTAACTCGCGATGTGTTCAACATCTGAGTTATCAAATTGAACCTCAGTGAACGTGCCACCATAACTGCGAGTCAGGTCGCGCATGTTCTCTAAGTGGGTTCTCGCGACCACGGTTTGCCCTGAGTCGGTTTGCAGCATTGAGCCTGTTGGCAAAGAGATGGGTGCGCCACTTTCAGTGCCTACCGCTAAAATAGATAGCGTCCAATTGCCATCAGATAGGAGCGAGTCGATCTCTTTCTTCTCTTGGTCATCTACGTCATCAGCAATCAATACCAAGTCACCTTGATATATCTTCGCGCGAGTTATCATCTCAATGGCAAGCTTTACCGCAGCAGGTGCGTTACTGCCTTGGTAAGGCATGATATCCGGGGAGAGATTCGGCACTTGGCTCTTGATGGTGTTGATGTCGGACGTTAGCGGGCTAATGGTGTAAGCATCGCCAGCGTACGCGACCATTCCAGTTAGACCCTCTTTCCATAATGAGAGCAGGTCAAGAGTCTTGTATCGCGCTTGAGTCAGGCGATTTGGTTTTATGTCGGTAGCGTATAAAGACATCGACATGTCCATCATCACAACTCGCGCCTGCGTTTTTTCGAAGCTCGGCTGTTCATTGTTTTGAAAGCTTGGTCCGGCTAGTGCAATAACACCGACTAACCACCAAATACCAAAGTAAGTGCTGCGATTTTTCGATGGCTTACTTGATTCTGGCGCCAAGTATCGAGCGATATGAGACGCCAATAACCCTTGCTTAGATTGCTTCTTGTTAAGCCACCAAATCGCGGGCAACGCGGCAAGCGCCAAGAACCAATATGGATAGATAAAAGTAAAGTTAGACATTGTTTCTCCTAATGGCTAACAGCATAAATGCGAGGAACATGGCGGCAGACAAAGGCCATACAAACCACTCTTGTTGTGGTCGCCAAACCTTGGTGGCATTTGTCACGGGTTCTAACTGGTTGATGGTGTCGTAAATGGTCGCCAGCTCTTTACTATCACGTGCTCGGAAATATTGACCGCCTGTGCGTTTAGCAATTTCCATTAGCGTGCGTTCATCTAAGTCTTGAGCAGTATTCACTTTACGAGTCATGAAGAACTCTTTAACCATCATTTCGCCTGCGCCAACACCGACGGTGTAAATAGTCGCGTTGTATTTCTTGGCAATATCCGCAGCTTCTAATGGGTCTAATACCCCAGCGGTATTGCTTCCGTCACTGAGTAGCACCATCACACGTTGCGGAGCATCACTATCAACAAAGGTCTTGGTCGCAAGGCCAATGCCATCGCCAATCGCAGTTTGATTACCGATTAGTCTCAGTACCGCTTGATTGAGTTGCTGTGACAGTGTGTCTCGGTCTAGAGTCAGCGGAGTTTGCAAATACGCATGGTCGGCAAAGAGCACCAACCCAACTCGGTCGCCTTTGCGGCGTTCAATAAAGTCACTCAACACATGTTTGACTGCTGATAAGCGGTCGATGTATTCACCATTGAACTGCATGTCCTCTTGGCTCATCGAGTAGGAGAGGTCGACAACCAACATCAAGTCACGGTGCTTCGGTTGAAATTCCACCGGTTTGCCATACCAAACGGGGCGTGCGAGTGCAGTCACCAAGAAAAGCCAGATAATGACGGACAACGCCTTTGGCAAGCGAGTGCTTGGCGTTTTGGTATTACTGTCCTCTGGCAGAAATGGAAGCTTAAGAGCGCTGTTTGATTCCGCCTTAGGTGAGAACAAGTAAACGAGAAACGGCAGTGGCGTGAGGAAAAACATCCACCACCACACGAATTCAATGTTGAGTAAGCTCGTGTTTAAAAGGTTATTCATAACGACCTCGCTTTGGAGGAAGAGCTTTACGAATCCAAGTCTCACAGTCATTAACTAATTGCTGTTGAACCTTACGTTGCTCGTCATTTATTGAAGTTGGATCTTGATAGAGCGACTGTTGCCACTGGGATTGTTTTTCTACAAACAACGGCTTTTTTAGTTGTGCGTCTAAGAACTTCAACCAATCATCACCCGCTAGGCTTGCTACTTTCTCACGTGGGAAATAGCTCAATGCTGCCTGACGAAGGATGTGTTGTGCTTCGCTCGGAGACAAGCGATTTGAAGGTTGACGATTGCCAAAATAAGACAGCGCTTCTTGCTTCGCCTGTTGACTGTTTTTTCTGCGTTTTAGAATAAAAAACACCAAGGCAATCAGGATAATGGCTGTGATAACTACGGCCCACCAACCCCACGCCAAAGGCCACCATGTTGGTGCGTCAGGCGCAATAACCGGGCTTAAATCTAAGAGTTGCTTCATGATTGGGCTCCCGATATCTGGCTCATCAGTGGCTGTGCACTCGACAGTGAGCTATAGGGTATCGCGAGAGATAACCCCATCTGTTGTAGCTGTTGCTGCTTGGTCGAGAAGGCATGGTTAAGCTTTTCCTTCTCTTTATTAGAGGAGAAGTTGAACCACTGTGTTTTACTGCCATCTGTGACTTGTTTCGAGCCTTTATAGGTCGTTTGACCTTGTTCTAGCGGGTCGTAAAAATGCACCAGACGTACTCGGTTGTGCCTTCGAATTTGACTGATAAGTGAGTAATCACTTTCTTGGTAACGTACAAAGTCACTGAGCATAATGATGTCACTCCCTTTCGGGCAAAGCTGGTGCAGAGATTTCAGTCCATGCTCTAAGGTCGTGTCACTATGATGGTCGTGATTAGTCAGTGCCGAATTATTGATTTCTATGACTTTTTGCAAAATACGCAGCGGAGCATGGTTGCTTGCACTGGGTTTAATCTCAATGATCTCTTTGCCCGTATCAATCACAGCACCAATTCGGTCTTTTTGCGCCACAGTTAACCAGCACAGTTGACTAGCAAAGTGCGCAAGTTGAACCGATTTCAGCAATAAGGTTGAGCCGAAAATCATGCTGCTTGATAGGTCCAAGAACAAAATGACAGGCTGCTCTCTTTCTTCAGAGAACAGTTTAGTATGTGCCTTGCCCGTTCTTGCTGTCACGCGCCAGTCAATGCTGCGAATGTCATCGCCCGCTTGGTACTGACGAACTTCAGAGAAATTCATCCCGCGCCCTTTGCGGTTGCTCTCGTGTTGGCCATTAAGTTGTGACCAGAGGCTTTTCGCCGGAGGCAACCATCGAACAGACTGCGCCTTGTATTGCAGCAGCTCATCCAGATTCAGCATCACACCGTCACTGTGGTTTGGTAGTTGATTATTCATGCGCGTACTCCTATGCGCTACCAACCAGTGAAATAAGGTGTGCGATCACTTGGTTTGCAGTGACACCTTCAGCTTGTGCATGGTAGCTACGAAGTAGGCGGTGACGCAGTACAGGGAATGCCATCGCTTGAACGTCTTGTGGAGTAACATAGTCGCGGCCAGCAAGCCAAGCATGTGCACGAGCACAGCGGTCTAGGGCAATCGTTGCACGCGGACTCACACCCATATCTAACCACTGGTCAAGTTGGTTACTGTATTGCTTAGGTTGGCGAGTCGCCATCACCAGTCTGATGATGTACTGCTCAATGGTATCTGCCATGTGAATATTGAGTACTTCTTGGCGTGCTTCAAAGATCGTTTGCTGAGATATCTCTTGTGGCTGAACCGATTCGTTGCCTTGAGCTTCGCCGCGGTTGAGTCGAAGGATCTCAAGTTCACTTTCCATATCTGGATATTCAACTTCAAGGTGCAGTAAGAAACGGTCTAGCTGGGCTTCTGGCAGTGGGTATGTGCCTTCTTGCTCAATCGGGTTTTGCGTTGCCATTACTAAGAACAGTTCAGGCAGAGCATAGGTTTTTCGACCTGCAGTGACTTGTTTTTCAGCCATTGCTTCCAGCATTGCCGCTTGTACTTTCGCCGGAGCACGGTTGATCTCATCCGCTAGAATAAGCGAGTTAAAAATCGGGCCAGATTGGAAAGTGAACTCTCCGGTCTCTGGTCGGAAGATATCGGTCCCCGTTAAGTCTGCAGGCAGTAGGTCAGGCGTAAACTGAATGCGGTGGAAATCTCCTTCAACACAATCTGCCAGTGATTTTACTGCGCGAGTTTTTGCTAAGCCGGGAGGTCCTTCAACAAGGATGTGACCATCCGCCAGCAGAGCGATCATCAGTTGTTTCACTAGTTCTTGTTGACCAATGATTTGAGACTCTAAATAGTTTTGAAGGACTTCGAAATTTGTTTTGTGCATTTTGGACTCTCTGGGTATCCATTTGACTTTTATTTTGAGTATTAGTCACTGATTTGTAGGAAAAAGTTCCAGTACATTTGCGGAATTTATTTTTCCAAAATTGGAGTGGTTTACGCGCGGTTAGCTAAAATACCGTTAGCAATGATTTTTATCATATCAATCACTTTTTATATACTAAAGCTCAAAAAAGTGCATCGTTGTGTGAGTTAGGTGAAATCTAAAGTTCAGATTAAAAATTCATAACAAAAATCATTATATTTGCCTTGGTTATCATGACTTAAGAATAAACGGAGCCAGTTGTTACATCGTATTTGCAAATTTTTGCGAGAATCCTCTCTAGTTTTATAGGCTCTGGCCGATACATTGCTCAGGTTGTGCATTGCTTGTTGGAGTGCACTCAACAAGTCCTGTTTTGGGTATACCAATAACGAGCGATTCTTTTAAAGGTCCAAATATGTTGAAAACTAACTCTCTGAGTATCAAACAAAAAGTTGTACTTGGAATTACCTTTGCGGTTCTTGCATCGACAGTGATTGTTGGTGCGATGGCTCAGCAACAAGCAAGAGATGTATTGAGTCATCGATTGATCGATATTGAGCTTCCTGGGATGCTGGAGCGAATCAATGGTGAAGTTGATCGCGAAGTCTCTCAGCTGTTGTTGGCGGCGGAACAAATTGCTTCAAATGAATTTGTTTCTGATGCTATCGAATCGACCGATCGCGATGCAGTATTAGAGAATAAGCTGGTTAAACAACTGAATAATGTTCGTAATCAATATCAGTTGAACGATGCCTCGGTAGCTAACCGCGAAACGGCTTACTACTGGAATCAAGATGGTTTTTTACGTCAACTTAATCAACAACAAGATGGCTGGTTCTTTGGCTTTACACAATCTGGTCAGAAGACAATGGTCAGTATGTTCCAAGAAGCCAATGGTGATGTGAAAATGTTCGCTAACTACCAACAGCCTTCAGGTTTGGCGATGTCTGGCTTATCAAAATCGATGGATGACATGGTTAGCCTACTTAACAGTTTTAAGATTGAAGATACAGGCTTTGTGTTTTTAACGGATAGTCAAGGTGACGTACAAATTCACCGCGAACGTTCTCGTAGTGATTCTTCACTTCAACAACTTTACGGTTCTCAATCAAGCCAATTATTGAACAAGTCGGGTTTCAACCTGATTACCACTGAAAGCCAAGGACAAGAGCTGTTCGTTGCGAGTTTATACGTGTCGTCAATGGACTGGTTTGTTGTTGGTGTAGTACCAACCGATGAAGTCTTTGCTGAGCTCGATGCTACCGCGCAAAAGATGCTGATCATGACGGCTATCGTTGCTTTAGTCTTTATCCTAATGGGCGTAGTGCTAGCAAACAGCATTACTCAACCGATTAAGCTGTTGGCTAAGCGTTTTGGTGACCTTGGCGAAGGTGATGGCGATCTTGCACAGCGTATTGAAGTGAAAGGCAATGATGAAATTGCACAGCTTTCTGCTGGCTTTAATGGATTCATTGAAAAAATCCATGAGTCGATGAAAGAGGTATGCTCAACCAGTCAAGCACTTCAAGTAGCGGCAGAGAGCGTTTCTAACAAAGCACATACCACTCATGATAATAGCCAAGAACAACGTGACCAAACGCTTCAAGTGGTTGCTGCCATTAACCAAATGGGCATGACCATCAGTGAGATTGCATCAAATGCAGCAACAGCAGCAGAAACAGCCACGCAAGCTTCGGGCAATACTGAAGTGGGTCGTTCTGTTGTGAACAAAGCAAAAGACGCGATTAGCCGATTAGCTCAAGACATTGAAAGTACAGGTCAAGTGGTTGAGCAGCTTGCTTCAACAACGCAAGACATTGGCTCTATTCTGGGTGTTATCCGTGATATTTCAGAGCAAACTAACTTACTTGCACTGAACGCAGCGATTGAAGCAGCCCGTGCGGGTGAACAAGGTCGCGGTTTTGCCGTGGTAGCAGATGAAGTACGAAACCTAGCAAGCCGTACTGCAGATTCAACGGAAGAGATTCAGAAGATGATCAACCAACTGCAAAGCGATGCGAAAGATGCGGTAACTGCAATGAGTGCAGGTAAGGTTATTACGCTTGAAGGTGTATCAGCATCGGATGAAGCGGTAGATGTACTGAGTGGTATCTCAGACCGTATCGTTGATATTACCGACCGCAACACGCAAGTTGCTACGGCAACGGAAGAGCAATCGACTGTGGTTCACACCATCAACCAGAACATTGAAGAGATCAATGCGATCAACGAAGTGACGACCGGCACTGCTGAGCAACTTGCTGAAGCGAGCCAAGAGCTTCGCGACCTTTCTTCTCGTCTAGATAAGATGGTTGGTTCATTCAAGCTTTAATACCTTTAAGTTTTCATACTGTAGGTCATAGCATGGCTTAGATAGTTACATAGACGAAGAGCTGGATTCATTTAATCGTGAATCCAGCTCTTTTTATTTTGTGGTTTTGTTTTCTTCTAACTGACCTTAGCTTGATCTGGTTTCGGGCTTTAAACTCCATCACCCTAGCATCACAGTGCGTAAATGAGTAAAATCTGATTAGGTTTAATATTTAGGTAAGTATCATGAGCGATTTTGAAAAAGAACTAGAGCAGATGACTCAAGAGATGGGCGATGAGCCAGAGGTAAAACTGCCATCACTTGAAGAGCAAAAAGCGATCGTTGCTGAATTTAAGCGACTAGAAGCGGAAGGCAAGCTAACACCTGAAGTGTTAGAAAAGCATTTTGGCCAGTTCAATAAAAAAAATGATACGCCAATCCACTAAGCTTAAAACAAGCTATAGTGCTTAAAGTACCTGGTTGTGTTGAAGCTCAAATTAAATAGATAAAGGTCTAGTACATGCTAGACCTTTTTTATTGCCGTTATCAAAAACCGCCTATTCAATGAAAGAGAAACGAGTTTTAGAAAATGAAAAAATCCCCCTTATGTAGTAAGAGGGATTTGATATGGGCAAGTTATATCTTAAAAGGCGAACTGGTTAATCTGTACCGTACTCTTTGTACAAACGACGACATCCGCGGCCATCGCTGTGGAACAGGTGACAACGGTGCGCTGGAATACCAATCGCCAACTTGTCACCTGATTCGATTGTTAACGTGTCTGGCTGGCGATAGATAACGTCAGCATCGGCACTTTCAAGGTTTAGGTAAACCTGAGTTTCGTTACCCAGCTTCTCAACCATCATCACTTCAGCTTCAATTGTCGCGTCACCTGATTCAGCAGACATCAAGTGCTCAGGACGAACACCCATAGACATACGGTCACCAGCATTAACGGTTGTACCATCAACAGGGATCCAGAAAGTCATGCCGTTTGAAAGCTGTATCAATACGCGTTCTGCTTCAGCCTGTTCAATGTGTACAGACATAAAGTTCATCTTCGGCGAACCAATAAAGCCAGCAACGAAACGGTTTTGAGGGTAGTGGTATAGGTCAAGTGGTTTACCAACTTGAGATACGGAACCACCGTCAAGAACAACGATCTTATCGGCCATTGTCATCGCTTCGACTTGGTCGTGGGTCACGTAAATCATGGTACAACCAAGTTGACGTTGCAGCTTAGTGATTTGCGAACGCATTTGAACACGTAGTGCAGCATCTAGGTTCGATAGAGGCTCATCAAGTAGGAATACGTTTGGTTGAGAAACCAAAGTGCGACCAATCGCAACACGTTGACGCTGACCTCCAGAAAGTGCTTTAGGTTGGCGCTCTAGTAAGTGACCAAGCTGAAGAATCTCAGCAGCATGTTCAACACGCTTATCAATTTCAGCTTTGTTAGCGTTTGCTAACTTCAGGCCAAAAGACATGTTGTCGTAAAGGTTTAGGTGAGGGTAGAGCGCGTAAGACTGAAATACCATACCTACGCCACGTTTGGAAGGTTCAACGTCATTCATGCGTTGGTCACCAATGTACAAATCACCAGACGTAATGTCCTCTAGACCTGCGATACATCGTAATAGCGTCGATTTACCACAACCTGATGGCCCCACGAATACTACGAACTCACCTTCGTTGATGTCTAAGGTTACGTCCTTAGAAATCTGTACATCCCCATATGATTTATAAACGTTTTTTAACGTGACATTCGCCATCTAGCTAGTCCTCGATCGATCAAATTTTAAGTTTTACTGCTTATCATTATAAGAAATTTTTGGGTCAGCAGTAACTGTAGGAATTGGTAAGTCTTGAGTGAGTAAGAAAAAAGTGGGTGAGACTTGGATTCTGTAACCAAGCCCACCCGTCATAGCCAAACTGGTGCCTATTTCCCCCACATCCAGCTAAATCTCCCCCGTGATTCAATCACAGATTTAGCTCGATGCTTAATAAAGACAACAGCGGGCAGTGAAGCCAACTAAATGAACAATGCTTAAACGCACAACATCTGCTGGTAAAGGGTTCTTACTATCCACTCTTGGATGAATGCAGTTTCGGTTAATTGGTGCAATCGTACATCCTCCCAATGAAAATTTAACGAGGGGGAGTAGGAGGGGAGGAGTAGATAAATAAGGTTATTGATAATAGGCGATCCAGTTCAAATAAATCCACGGCATAACGGTGACTCTGATCACGATGAGTATGCATTTTGTGATTTTAGTCTCTAATCCGACCGGATGATGATCACGAAATTAAGCCATAATAGCTAGGGCGTAGTGGCTAGGATGATGAGTTAAAGTCTATTTTCTCAGATCATAAGCGCTGAAAACTGGCTCGTCTTGGTTGATGTGCCCTACGTATAAATATAAAAAGGATATTCACATGAAAAACGCTCTAAGCGCTGTAGCTCTAGGTACATTAGTTGCTCTGGGTTCTTTTGGTGCAAATGCTGCTATCGAGGAAGGACAACTAACAATCTGGGTAGGTGGTGACAAAGCTTATGAAGGCATGGCTGAAGTAGGTAAACGTTTCGAAGAAGATACTGGTGTTAAAGTAACAGTGGCTTTCCCTGACAAACTAGAAGAGAAATTCTCTCAAGTTGCAGCGGCTGGTGATGGCCCAGACGTGATCTTCTACGCACATGACCGTTTTGGCGGCTATGCAGAAGCAGGTCTTCTTGTTGATATCAAACCTTCTAAAGAAACGAAAGAAGGTATCGTAGATTTCGCATGGGACGCTGTTTCATACGAAGGTAAAACAATCGCATACCCTGTGGCGGTTGAGTCAGTTTCTCTAATTTACAACAAAGCGCTTGTTCCTAACCCACCTAAGTCTTGGGAAGAAATCCCAGCACTTGATGCTGAGCTTCAAAAAGATGGCAAAAAAGCGATCATGTGGCCTCTACGTGGCGGCGCTTACTTCACATGGCCTCTACTTGCAGCTGATGGCGGTTACGCATTCAAACAGACTGCAGAAGGTTACGACATTAAAGATGCGGGCGTAGCGACTGACGGTGTTCAGAAGTCTCTAGGTTTCATCGAGAAGATGGTACAAGACAAAGTTATCTCTGCAGACATGGATTACTCAGTTGCTGAGTCTGAATTTGTTGCGGGTAATGTTGCAATGACAATCAACGGCCCTTGGGGTTGGGAAAACATCAAGAAAGCTGGCGTAGATTACGGCGTAACAACTTTACCTAAGTTCAACGGTAAAGCGTCTAAACCTTTCGTTGGTGTTTGGGCGGGTGGTATCAGCACTGCGTCTCCAAACCGCGACCTAGCGGTTGAGTTCATGGAAAACTACCTACTCACTGATGAAGGTATGAAGAGCCTGAACGACGACAAGCCACTAGGCGCTGTTGCTCTTAACTCTTTCCAACGTCAATTAGACAGCGACACTCGTATTGCAGCAACAATGGACAACGCGATGAACGGTGAAATCATGCCTAACATCCCTCAGTTCACAACGTTCTGGTACAGCATGGAAGAAGCGATCGGCAACGTAGTTGACGGCCGTCAATCAGTAGACCAAGCACTGAAAGCTGCTGAAGGTCGTATGACTAAGTAATAACCAAGCACTACCTTTTAAGGAGAGGGTAACCTCTCCTTACTTTTCTATTTTTTATCTATATCGCTAGCAGGTTCCTCTATGCAGTCAGTTCAAGGTACAGATGCTATTCCAGCACCATCAAGCCTTCCAGGCAGTAAAAGCGTCTTCATCAAATGGGGGTTGCTTGGTAGCGTTGGCTTAATTAACGGCTACGCTACAATTCTAATGTATTCTCGTGGTGAGCTCGCTTTTGCGTTGCTTACTGTGATCTTAACGGCTTTGGCACTTTACATTTTTGGCAGTAAAAAAACTTACGCCCACCGTTATATTTATCCAGGTATCGCCGGAATGATCCTGTTCATTCTTTTCCCATTGGCATACACAGTCGGGCTTGCATTTACCAATTACAGCGCAAAAAACCAGCTTTCTTTAGAGCGTACTCAAACCGTTCTTTTAGATCGCTCATTCCAAAGTGGTGAGAGCTACCCATTTACTTTGTACAAGACTGATGACGGTCATCAGATCGTGGTTAAAGATGGCGATCAGCTGTTAGCGACTGACGTATTTTCTCTAGACAATATGACAGCGACAGAGATGGACCTGTCTATCATCGAGTCTGTGCAAGGTGAAAAAGAGAAGATCAAAGCGATCATCCAAAACCGAGCAGCGATCAGTGGTGTTGATTTCAATCTACCAAACGGTGATGACATCCGCATGAGCGGCTTACGTAAGTTTGCTTCTGTTGCTCCGCTCTATACGCTACAAGACGATCAAAAAACGTTAATCAACAATGAGACGGGTGAAGTTCTCAAGCCAAATATGGATGTGGGTTTCTACCAGCCTGTTGATGCAAACGGTGAGTTTACAGGTAATACCATCTCTCCAGGTTTTGTAGTTAGCATTGGTACGCATAACTTTGAACGTGTGTGGAAAGATGATGGCATCAAAGAACCTTTCATCAGCATCTTTATTTGGACGGTTATCTTCTCGGTATGTACCGTAGCGTTCACGCTTGTTATCGGCCTTGTGCTGGCAAACATCGTGCAATGGGAAGAGCTGAAAGGTCGTTCTATCTATCGTGTTTTACTGATTTTGCCTTACGCCGTTCCCGCGTTCATCTCGATTCTTATCTTTAAAGGTCTATTCAACCAAAGCTTTGGTGAGATCAACATGGTGCTAGAGAACATCTTCGGCTTAAGCCCGAACTGGTTCTCTGACCCGATTCTTGCGAAAACCATGGTGTTGATTGTTAACACATGGCTAGGTTTTCCTTACATGATGATTCTATGTATGGGTCTGTTGAAAGCGATTCCTGATGATCTATATGAAGCGTCAGCGATTGATGGTGCGAACTTTCTTGATAACTTCAAGCGCATTACGTTCCCATTGATGATTAAGCCGCTAACACCGCTATTGATTGCAGCGTTTGCGTTTAACTTCAACAACTTTGTAATGATTCAACTATTGACCAATGGTGGACCGAACATGATTGGCACTTCTGAGCCTGCGGGTTACACAGACTTGCTTGTAAGCTACACGTACCGTATTGCATTCGAAGGTGGCGGCGGTCAAGACTTTGGTCTAGCAAGTGCAATCGCAACGCTTATCTTCCTATTGGTTGGTGCACTAGCGTTACTCAACCTTCGTTTCACTAAACTGTCTCAAGATTAAGGAGCACGACAATGGCTATGGTACAAGGTAAAGGCCTTAAATACCGAGTGTGGGCAACGCATGCTGTGTTGTGGTGCTTCTTGGCAATGATTATCTTCCCATTATTGATGATCATCGCGATCTCATTCCGTGAAGGTAATTTCGCAACCGGTAGTTTGATTCCAGATAACCCATCATTGGAGCACTGGAAATTGGCTCTGGGTATGTCAGTGACGAACGCAGATGGTTCGGTAACAGCGCCGCCATTCCCAGTACTTACTTGGTTATGGAACTCCATAAAAGTGGCGGGTGTTACATCGATTCTAATTGTGGCACTGTCAACGACATCGGCTTACGCATTTGCTCGTATGCGCTTCAAGGGTAAAGAAACTATCCTGAAAGCGATGATGATTTTCCAAATGTTCCCAGCGGTACTAGCTCTAGTCGCTATCTACGCGTTGTTCGACAAACTTGGTCAATACATCCCGTTCTTAGGCTTGAACACGCATGGTGGTCTGATCTTCTCTTACCTAGGCGGTATCGCACTGCACGTTTGGACGATTAAAGGCTACTTTGAGACGATTGATAATTCGTTGGAAGAAGCTGCAGCACTGGATGGTGCAACGCCTTGGCAAGCATTCAGACTGGTTCTACTGCCATTGTCTGTGCCAATCCTAGCGGTTGTGTTTATCCTGTCGTTCATTGCAACAGTAGGTGAAGTACCAGTAGCGTCTATCCTGCTTACAGATGTGAACTCTTACACGCTAGCAGTAGGTATGCAGCAATACCTATATCCTCAGAACTACCTATGGGGTGACTTTGCGGCAGCCGCTGTACTGTCAGCACTTCCGATTACTATCGTGTTTTTACTTGCTCAACGTTGGTTAGTGGGCGGTTTGACGGCTGGTGGTGTAAAAGGATAAGCTGTAGCCTATAAGAAAGAAAAAGAGCGACCACTAGGTCGCTCTATATTGGCATTTTTATTACACCATTTGGTTTGGCCGCCGATCAGTAATAAAAATAACCCTCAGGTTACGCATAGCTGGCTGCTAATCAGGTTCCTTACGCTATTAATGATTAGTGGTTTTTGTAACTCTAACCCAGGTACTTACTTGGGTTTTTTTATGCCTAGATTTTAGTTTATTTATTATAAGAATCTCACTTCCGAACAACACTTCAGCTAAATCAACATGCGACGTAAAGCGTAAATATTGAGTATTCATACTTACATTACACTTTGATTCGTGATCTTGACGTACTAGCCAAAAGCTAAGAATCCTTATTGTTAGCAATTTGGGTATGAATAGTTGTGTCTGATTGTGTTGATATGTAGAAAAAAGATGGCAAACAATTACATGTTTTAATGGTGTCTGATTGATTAAAATTATCCTGTTTCGAAACTCAGTGAAAGGGATTGCATTGGTTGCTATAGGATATGGAAAAATAATAAATAATATTTTTAGATAGGCAGTTAAATACAATGTTAAGAAAAACCATAATCACAACAACTCTCCTTATGTTAACTTCTGCAGCATACGCAAACCCATATATTGGAGCGTCTGTTGGTCAAGCCAATTTTGATAGTACGAACCTTTCTGTAGATTCAACACACGGCTCTACCAAAATGCCATTAAAGTTAGATGATGATTCTAGTTTAGCGGGCAAAATCTACGGTGGGTATCAGTTCAACCGTTACATTGCTTTGGAAGGTTCAATTGGAGGTTATGATGCCCTAGACGGTGGTTCAGTGACTGTTGGTGACATGAAGTTTGCAGCGATTCAACCTAAAATCATTTTACCAGTTAATGACCGCTTTAATCTTTTTGCTAAAGCAGGAGTAGCTTATTTTAATGCAGAATTTAAAGTAAGTAACTCTTTCGTAGGTGCAACCGGCCATTCAACATTTTCTGATACAACAATGACGGGGATGTATGGTTTAGGGGCTGATTTTTCGTTGACAGAGAACCTTCGAATTGAAGCTACATGGGACTACATGAAACCTGATCTAGAAGTGGCTAAGTTGCTTGGAACTTCTGCTTCTGTTGACGCTGAGATTAGTGTTTTCTCTCTTGGAATGAATTACCACTTCTAATCTCTAATCTCTAATCTCTAGAATATAGGGAGCTAGTAATATGTAGCTCCCTTTGCTATGTTTCTGTTGATAGGAGTATCATTGGAATTGTTTTGTGAATGATGTAAACCTTAGACATTTAGATCAGCTACTTAAGCATTTTGAGGTTCACTTATCCCATTCGGTAGGCTTAGGCGAATTAGAGATTGCGTTATGTACTTCCAAACGCAATGTATCAATTGTTATGAAAAAGCTGTCCGAACAAGGTTGGATAGAATGGACTCCTGCAGTAGGTAGGAGTAATCCTAGCAAACTTACAATTAAAAGATCTTTGCAACAAGCAATTACCGAATTATTGATTAGCGAATTGAATAAAGGCAGTTTTAAATTAGTTTCCCGCCTTGTCGATCTATATGGTTCGACAGCCGTCCGAGCCCTTACTTTGGCGACCGAACACCTCAACCAAGAAAACGAATCAAGTAATGCTGTATTGATAGCTGCCTATCCGTGGGTAAACACTATTGATCCAATCAAAACTTTTCGTCATGCAGAACTGCATATCGCAAAAAGTGTATATGATGTTTTGCTGGTTCAGAGTCCAGATGGTGACTTAATGCCTTCCCTAGCCCACGATTGGGTAATGGAAGACAAAATAATGACTCTTTGGCTGCGTCCCGGTGTTTACCGACATGATGGTGAGCTTTTGCAAGTTAAAGATGTGGTTTGGAGTATTAGGCGTTTAATTGAGGGTGATGGACCTATAAAAGACTTATGGCAATGCGCTGAACGTGTAGATGCAGTCGCACCTAACTGTTTAGTTATTACTCTAAAGTATGCTAACAAGTTTTTTCCTTATATGTTAGCTATGTCTAACGCATCTATTGTGTGTCGAGATATACAAAACTTTGACGGTCAATACAGTTATCATATTGGGACTGGGCCGTTCAAGATTGAACGCTGGTGCCAAGACAGTATTCAGCTGCAAGCACATAAAGATTACTTCTCTACTCGAGCTTTGTTAGAACGAGTCACTTTGTCGTATGCCGATGTAGATATGCAACATATGATCAGTTTCAATTGCCCATCGGATCAAGTTGAAATTCAAAGTATTAGCTCTCTATTTTACCTAACTTATCGCGAAAGGCTTGGTTCGAGCATCTCTCGTGAGACGTGGTGTGAGCTAGCTGATTATATCCATCAGCAAAAACAGCTATATGATCCTATTAATGCGGTCGAAAGCTTGGCATTTGAACCTTGTAAAGCTAAGCCTGAGATAATCGCTTGCCCAAGTTTGAGAGGGAAGATCGTCTTAGCTGAACCCAGATGGACAATTCCATATTTAATTCGTAATTCTCAATGGCTACATGATGTTATCCGTTCAACAGGACTCGAGTTGGAAGTTATTATCGTCGATAACATAAGTCACCCTCATTTAGTGTCTGAGTTAGCGGATATTCTCCTTATTGAAGATGTAATAGAGGCTCCAATCGATTACGGAACTTACGAATGGTTAAGTGTGTCAACGGGATTA
Source organism: Vibrio toranzoniae (assembly GCF_024347655.1). Lineage (NCBI taxonomy): Bacteria > Pseudomonadati > Pseudomonadota > Gammaproteobacteria > Vibrionales > Vibrionaceae > Vibrio > Vibrio toranzoniae. The sequence continues at coordinate 1,120,130 of NZ_AP025515.1, forward strand.
CGGTTTAGTTTTGACCGTTTTCAAATGGATGAGCATCAAGCTAGGATAAAGCGAGCGATAAGTAGCGAATTAGCATCTAATGAGCTGTTGGAGATAGAAAGGAGTTTACGTTTAAGTTATACCTATCTGCCTTTATTTTGTGGTTATGAGGAAACGTCCAAAACTCAACAAGTCAGAGGAGTTCAAGTTAGAAATACAGGTTATAGCGATTTTTATCGACTTTGGATAGCCCAGTAATTTTTAATATTAGAATTCTCGACTCGAAGGCGCGCAACCCAAATGCTGCAACAACACATAAATGCTTTCTTGATCGAGTGCAACGCGACGAAATAAATCCGCAAAAGTTGGGTCACCGCCGAAACAAGTCTGGATATAGTGGTTAATCTCATTGTTGTCGTAGCCTTCGACGTACAACGTTCTAACCCATTGATACTCAACAGCCTTCAAATTGTTCAGTGTAGCTTCGCTAAGAGTAGGGGGTGTCACGCTCAAGTTTGGCTCCGGGGAAATAAAATACAATCTATTATGAGTGGTGGTATTTAATCAGAGCAAAATGACGACTTTATTACAGTCAAAATAAATCAGTGAACCAGCGTTAAATCATTCCAGCCTTTGGCTGAATATCACGTTCTATCGACAACATTGAATTTTTAGCGGTTTTATTTGTGTGGGGTATTAGATACACAAATGCCAAGCATGTGCTTGGCATATTAATAAATCTACGTAGTGTAGTATGACCTTATTTAAGGTACTTCACGTGCGCTTCCATCTCTTCGCCAATTTGTTTTCGCATTTTCATTAGGCGAATAGCAGAATCTCTTAACTCGATGTCTTCTGGTGTTTCAGGAACCCATTCAGGCACTTTAGTTGGAGTGCCATTTTCATCTACAGCCACCATAATAACAATACAGTGAGTCGTCAGGCGGTTGTTAAGGTCTTTTGGATCGCTCGCTTGAACGTCTATTGCAATATGCATTGAAGATGAACCCGTGTAGATTACCTTCGCGCTGACCTCTACCAAGTTGCCTACATGGATTGGTGCGACAAATCGAATACCGCCGGCATAGGCCGTTATACAATACTTACCACTCCACCCTGCAGAACAGGCATAAGCCGCTAAATCGACCCATTTCATTACTGCTCCCCCATGAACCTTACCACCAAAGTTCACGTCCCCAGGCTCAGCTAAAAAACGCAGTATAACGTCTCGTTTACCATTTTTTTGGCTATTGTTACTGCTCATCTATCTTCCTTCATTATTATTGTGCTGCATAACATGTTTGTTACTTGCTAATAACAATATACTTAAGATGACATAAATTAAAGCGGATAATCTCACGGTTAAGACTATTTGTTCAAACAGATGACAAACCGGTGAGTATTGATGTCTATTGGTGTGGGAGGTGAGAGGTAAACGCTAGGTGGCTATTTTGTGAGTAAGCTGAGAAGAAGAAAAAACACCTAGCGCAATGCTAGGTGTTTTTAAGCCGTTAGATACTCATATTGGTACCTTTTTATATTTGCCAACTAACCGCTGTTTGTCCGGTTTAGTTTAAATGATTCTAACTTATTTACCACTAAAGTGGTAGTTAGGTTGCTTTGTTAATCAGCTCATCTTTTACTCTTTTACAAAGTATAGATCCTTTGCGTGAGTTTTGCCTTTCGGATTATTGATTGGTCACTACTTATGTACACTTGGTACTAACTTCAATCTTGTAAAGGCATTAATGTTAAAAGTACATTAAGTGATTTTTTAATCACGTTACACGTTTAAGTTGATTTTCCCACCTTGTGAACTTGTTGCAAAAGCTCACTGTAGCTAAGGAGCAGATACTGAGGAAATGTCGTAATCTAACCGATCTTAGCTTTGCTGTGGCAAAGGCGCTTCAAGTATCGGTTTTCTTTTAATTTGCGCGAGAATAACACCAGAGATCACCATCACACCGCCAATGATATGGAATTGATTAATCTCTTCACCTAACCATGTAGCAGCCAGTACAATCGCGACAACAGGCATTAAATTCATAAACATCGCACTGGAATCTGCTCCTATGGTGTCAATCGCCTTCACCCACATCCATGGCGCGAGAATAGAAGCAGCAACCGCAGCGTAAGCTATGAGCGGGATGGCTTGCTGTGATGGTATTAGTTGCTTACTTGTCAACCAAAGTGGAGTCAACATCGCTACGGCAAACAAACCTTGAACATAAATCACAACTCCGCTGCTAACTGGCATTTTCCAACGTTTTAGCAAAACACAATAAGAAGCGTAAACGAGTGCTGCAATCAGCATGTACCCATCACCTTGAGTGAGTTCTTGATGGATGAAGAACAGAGGATCTCCTTTACCAAGCATTAGTGCCAAACCCGACAATGACAATACACCACCAATAATACTTAAGCGCGAAATCGATTTGTGTAGTAAAGGAACGCTCAAGAAGACACTGAACAATGGTACCAAAGAAGTGATCAATGCCATGTTAGAAGCCGTTGTCGTTAAACCCGCGTAATAACCCAGAGATTGGTTCATCGCCATGCCTAAAAAGCCAAGGAAAGCGAGCTTAGGTAGGTTAGGCTTGATTATTGCCCATTGTTTTATCACTGAACGTATACAAAAAGGAGTAAGAATTAACATCGCGATGAACCAGCGGTAAAAACTCATTGCGCTAGGTTCAATGGCGCTTGCTGCAAGTTTATTGACGATTGCATTTGCGCCCCATATACAGACCGTAAAAAATGGTAAGAGGTAATACATGTTAGTTCCGTTGCAAATGATTTGATGCGGCTAGTTTGACAGGTCGTTATACTTATAGATATCTTTAAAAAGACATCAGACGCGATAGGAAGACAAGTTTGAAAAAACACTCGAGAAACCTTCATCCATCCTTATCAATTGATAAGGCACCATCCAACGTATTTATGAATTTCGAAGCGTTCTTATCGAACACCGAAACTCGTGTACATAGCCACCCTTGGGGGCAAGTGCAGTTGATCAGCGGTGGAATTCTTGAAATGGAAGCTGAAAATACTCGCTTCCTAGCACCGCCACATTTAGCTATTTGGGTACCTGCTGGGGTGACGCACTGTAGTTACAACCGTAAGCCATTGGACTACTGTTCACTAAATATTGCTCGTGAGCTAACTCATCACTTGCCTGAAAAAACAAGCTTAATAACGATTACTCCAATTGTGTCTTCGATCATTGATGACTTTCGTCAGAGAAGCATCAATGTTGCTGAGAGCGAGCAAGACCAAAGGCTAATCCAAGTATTACTGGATCAATTGGCTGAGCGTCAGGTTGAGCATCATTTTTTACCATCGACAGACAACAAATACTTAGCGCCGATCCTATCCGCTATAGAAGAAAACCCGACTGATGATATTTCCTTAAAAGATTGGGCAGAAAAAGTACACACGACAGAGCGTACTTTGTCACGACATTGCCAGAGTGAGTTAGGGATGAGTTTTACGGAGTGGCGATTGAGAGTACGCTACTTGTACTCTATGGATTTGTTGAGAAACGGCCAATCAGTCAAAGAGGTTGCTCTCACTTTAGGTTATAACCAAGCCAGCCCGTTCATTTCAATGTTCAAAAAATATTCGGGAAGTACCCCTGAACAATATAAGAATCGGTTGTTGTAATTCACTTATCTCGCTAAAACTGTATATTTTTCTGCTTTCTTTGATATTGAAGTATGCGTAACGCAATTTTTCGTCATCACTTCGTATACCAATAGTTCATCGACATCTTCGAGTGATTCACCTAGGCGGGTATGGTGAAAACTATCGGCATTCTGTTTCTGAACGATTTCGGCATTTTGTCTTGAGATTGAGGTGTTTGGTATACTCCTACACTCAATAACTGGAATCTGTCATGGGCAAGTCTACCTACCACGTTATTGAGGGTTATGTTCATCAATTCTCACAACTACATAGCCAATACAAAATCTAATCTAGATTTGGGTAGATATAGCTTCCTCGTTTTTTGTAGTCTAAGATTGAAATTATACGATAAGTTACTGCAGGGCTTTAAAAATGAAAGGGATTATAGTTGCTGTGATTGCCACCTTAATCTGTGGATGGTCGAGTTTTGGCGTAAGCAGAACACCCCAAACAGGCCATATTCCCAAGGTAAAAATTGCCGTTTCTTTAACTCCGCTTAGTACACCTTTGTTTATAGCAGAAAGGTTGGGCTTTTTCGTTGATAACGGTATCGATGTTGAACTCATCCCATGTGAAGGTGGCGTAAATTGCGCAAACTTACTTCAAAATAATACTGTGGACTATGCGACGGCGTCTGGGACTGTTGCTCTATTTAATCAGCATCAACACAATAATATATTAATACTTGCAAGCTTCGTTGCTTCGAGCAACGATATAAAACTACTGACCCTTGATCAATTAAAGATAAATAGCCTTCAAGACTTATCAGGGAAAAAAGTTGGAATTATCAAATCAAGTGCCAGCGAATTGTATTTTGACTTTCTCTTAATATCAAATGCACTTCAGGAACTCGATGTTGAAAGAGTATATCTTCAACCTCATGAAATGGTATCCGCTTTACTTTCTTTTCAAGTTGATGCCATATCCGTCTGGGAGCCATATGGATATAAAGCTTCGTTATTATCGACGACGCCTGTCATTGATTTAGGATTAAAGGGTATTTATCAACTTTCTTTCAATTTACTCGCAAAATCTCCTAGAACCATATTAAGTTCGACAGATAAAGAAATTTTGTCTGCAATTTATCAAGCGACTCAATGGATTGAAAATCACCCTAGTGAAAGTATTTCGTTGATCTCAAATGAATTAGGAGTTAACCCTCAGCAGGTTAAGTGGGCGTGGGGGGATTATATATTTGAATTAACTAACGGTTATACTTTGCTTTCAAATTTACAGCTACAAGCGAGGTGGGCCTCAGAAAGAAAAATAATAGAAGGAGAGCCCATAGACGTTAGGTCATTTATTGACGATGCTGCGTATAGTGATCTTCAAACAAGCGGAGTTATTAAATGATTCATTCTTTAATATTTAAGATGAAAATTTTACTCGGTATTAGCGTGGTGATGGCTTTTTCGACAGCATGGTTGCTTTATGAACTCTACAACAGCCATATCATTGCGACTAATAACCAAAACCAGCTTGTTAATCTTCAAAGAGAAGTCAGTTCTCTACAAGGGCAATTATGGCTATTCTTAGAGTATCAAGACAATAAGAGTTATAATAACTTAGTTAATCAGCAGGCCAAGTTTTCTCTTGGTATAGAAGAATCTAATATTCCAAAACCTCAAATAAAAAAAATTAAATTGCTAAATACCCAACTCGAAGAATTGATTGAGCAAGATAAGAAGTTTCAAATAGTTGTAAAAAATTCGATTCAAGATTCAAACTCCCTGATGCAAAGGCGTGCATTACTAAACGCTCGATATAACATGTTAATACAAAACATACATGAACACTTAGCGACCCAGCAAAAAAGAGAGTTATTACAAACGGAGAAGAGGACCGAAAATACAATCATTGATATTACGCGAGTACTCGCTCTGTTTTTTTTCGCTATCACAGCAATCTCTTACCGTTTGCTTAGAAAGTTCCGGACAGGATCGACAGCTATATCTGAAGGGATAATGAAGATCAAGGCTCGCGATTTTTCTCATCGGATAGAATGTGCCAATATTGACCTAGAATTTAGTTCTTTAGGTGAAGCTTTCAACACTATGAGTGAGGAATTAGAGCAAAATGTAGTGACAAAATCTGTATTGGAAAATGAAGTTAATAAACAAACACTAGAGCTTAAACGGCAAAAGGTTGCACTGGAATATTTGTCAGATCACGATTCCTTAACCGGAGTGATGAATCGACGTTCCTTTGAAGTGAGCCTTAAGGCGATGATATCAAGAGCCCAACGAACGGGAAGAATTATAGGAGTTCTGTTTATAGATTTGGATAAATTCAAATCTATAAATGATAATCACGGACACCGAGTTGGTGATCAAGTTTTAGTTAAGGTAGCCGAACGTTTGCGAGAAAATACTCGATGTACCGATCTTGTCAGTCGATACGGAGGTGATGAGTTTGTTATTGGTTTAGATTTGCTTGATGATAAAGAGTCAGTCTTAGACAAAAAAACACAATTAGTTAGCGCTATAACGCGAACAGTTTCTATTGACAGTACTGATTACCAAGTGGGTGCAAGTATCGGTATATCCTACTTTCCCGATGACGGTGATAGCTACGAGCAACTTATTAATTCAGCTGATAAGGCCATGTATGTAGCGAAAAATAAAAAATTGGACTCTGTTTTATTGAAAAGTTATCAAGTCAATAACAAAGTAGTGTAGTTAATGTTAAGTCATGATTTATATTTTAATCATAATAGATATATCGGCCTTAGCATGAAGGCTACCTTGTTGTTACTTAAATTAAATCCCTTCAAGTAAAACTTTTGAAGGGATTTTAGCTAACCAATGGATTGTTTATTAAGTCATGTATTTAATTGGTTGCTTGTGCCAAATGATTAGCGGCATCACTAATCACTTTCTGTTATTTTAAAAGCGTTGGGCTTAACGTAATTGCTTAACCAGTTGTCGAGCACATGTTGTAGCGCATCCAATGAAGTCGGCTTTTCTAGGCGGCCATCCATCAATTTACGTATCATATCTAATTCGTATTGTCCTGACTCTCCAGACAGTGCAATGATAGGTACATGGGGCGAACGAGCCTTGATTACTTGGCTTGCGTCAAAGCCATTCATTACTGGCATTTGCACATCCATTAAGATCAAGTCTACTTGGTTCGTTCTACACAATTCGATGGCATTTTCACCGTTTTTTGCTTGTATGCTGTTAACCCCAAGTCGAGTTAAATACATTTGAACAAGCGTACGTTGTATTTCTTTGTCGTCGACAATAAGTACTGTCGGTGCTTGGCTACCACTTCCTGCTTGTTTTACTGGCTGAACGTCGGCTTTGGCTTTATCTTCTGCCGTTGTTTGGCTTTGTTTCCAACCATTGAAGTAAGGTGTACGCAGCGTGGCTGCTTTGGGAGCGTTAGGCACAACCGGGAAATACAACTTGAACTCAGTAAACTCACCAAGTTTAGATTGGCATTCAACTCTACCACCAAATGAGCGCATAACGCGTTGGCAATAACCTAAGCCTAAGCCGCTACCACCGCTTTTTTGGTGAGAAAAAAAGTCATCGAAGATCTTGTGAGAAATGGTTTCGTCAATGCCTGGGCCTGTATCTCGGAATTTGAGTACGTTTTCGTAAGATCCGACTGTGGTACTGATTTCAATTTGGCTATCTGGATACGAGTCAAAGTAATAGATCGCATTACGTATTAAGTTAAAAATAACGAAGTTAAATAAGGTCTCATTCAGTTTTACTACAAAATCATCATGTTGTGGTAAACGAATCCGCTCAATAATATTCTCATTTTCGAAACCATAGTGGCTTACAGCCTGATCTACGGCTTTGTGAATAGAGGTCATCGTAATTGGTTCATGTTCTGGTGAGCTATCACTGACTTCGCGTAAGATGATGTCAATCAGCTGTCGCCCACGTTGGATCGCAGCTTGGCCGTTCTCGATATCAAGTAGGATCTGTTTCGCAGGCGCTTGATTGTCAATGTGCTGTTTTAGTACTTCGAAATGCAGTTGTACTTGAGCAAGCGGGTTACGCATCTCATGGGCAATGGAGTTAGCCAGTGCTCGACTTTGGCGAATGCGCTTATCTGCTTCGATGGTACTTTGTACACGAGTTAATAATGTCTGTAGCGCAGAGATCTCTTCATTAGAGAACATCTGATCATTGCTCTTGTGTGAAGAAACCAATAAGTGTGTGACTGACTCACCCTGGCCAAACAACGGCATCACCAAGGCGGTGTTGTTGGAACGCATTTTGTCATAAAGTGCTTTTATTGAGCGTTTCATCGGCGCTGTGTAACCTAGCTCCTCAGAAAGTTCATCGAACACCAAAACTGACTTGTTTGTCGAAAGGTAATCCTCGTAGAGGGTTTCATTGTAGTTACTGTTAATGAGCCGTAGCTTGTCCTCTGGAATTTGTAGTAGGTGACCTAAGCGACGCATCGCATCATCAATAGAGAGCTTGAAATCTTCTTCCAGAGCAAGGATTTGCTGGACTGGTGTTTTTGGGTTTCCGTAAATCAAGAAAGAGGCATAGCGACTCACGCGTTTGTAGAGAACATGCCAGGTGATACCGATAAGTGCGCAGATTGGGACTGCTACTAGCCATTGATTGTTGTCGGTCAATGGGATGAATACAGCGCCGAAAGGTATCACTAAAATAATACAAGCCAACAGCGCGTTGAGGCTCATGTAGGCGAGATACTTCACACTGTAGAAGCGCGAGGTTAGCAGGGCATAACCAACGAATAACATTTCACTAATAGACAATGCAGGAGGCAACCAAGTGAGTGAGAAATCACGCAAAAAATAGGTCATACCGAGGTGGATTGTCGCGGTCGACAGCATGAATACCAAGATACCTGCAATCATGTAGCTGGTTTTAGTTAATGTGAGCTTGCTACTGTTGGCGCGCATGGCCATTAGGTTACTTAGTGTAAGAACAACAAAACTAATCATTCCAATGAAAAAATATGGCGTATGCGGACCGAATTCAATAACGAATTTGCTAGGGCCAGTAATGGTGACATCTTCAACGGTTAACCCCGGACTTAAGTTAATAAAGAAGGAGTAGACCGTAAAAGTAACGAAAATAGCTTGTTGCCACAGGCGGACCTTACCATTACGCTGCTCTGCAGCGAGTTGGCACGAAAAGTAGTAGGCGAAGGCAAATGCAAAGAACGAGGCAAGATTGGCAATTTTTGCGGCCAATATTGCGGCTGAAGTGCCAAGATCCGGCAACAAGTCGGTATGAAAGTAGGCGTTACTGCTGATCCACGCAACAATACAAACCGAGTACGCGATGTAAGGTGCATGGTGTGTACCTGCGATCACTTCGTTTTTTTGTTTAAGGCGATAGCAATAGTAGAGTAACCACATTACGACCACAGCAACCGTCGCAAGAAGCGTTATCGCTTTGGCGTGGATGACTGCTTCTAAGCCGAAATCAAACATGTTCATCCTTATTTACCGAGCTTGGTTTATGTACAGAGTTTGGTTTTTCTATCGAGACAAGTTTTCTGCTTTCACGAACTCGGTGTTTGTAACGGCGAAAATCTGTGTCATTGAACACTTTTACCAACATTTCTAAATTCCAGAACCCGCGATAAATTGTTGTACCGTCACCATTTAACTCGCAATATCCAGAGTGAAAATAGGCTTTCGGGTCGATAGCTTGATAAAACTGAAGCATGAAAGGTTGCTCAATAATGGTGAAGCCGATTTTGTAGCCAACTTGGTGTAATACGCTCATCAACTCTTTTTGAGCGAGATAGAGGAAGTAGAGCTTTTGTTGGGTATTCCCGCTTACTGTTAGACGGAGGATTTCACAAATAGCGCTCTCATCGGTCAATTGTAATTGGAACTGATTATCAAATTCAGGCAAAGAGTAACATTTTGACAGTGTCGACGGCGTGAAAAGCTGTAACTTTACTAATTGCTCGTAACCATGACTTGGTAAACAATATTGCCATTGCTCATTACTGAACGGCGGTGCGTAACTTAACCAAGTTTCATTCTTTGACCAGTCTTGAATGAGCGCAGAAGAAACCAGTGTAGGAAAGGCTTCGTTAGCTGGGTGCTTGAGCAGAATAAAGTGCTTACCCGTTTGAGATAGGTGCAGTAAAGGCAGCATCTCAAACCATTTTTCACCCTTTATGAATACCTCAAGATTGCTCAAAGCGATAGCATCGCATATTGGCATTCCTTGTGGGTGACTCGGTGTTTGTACGATAAGTTGATCATTCTCTATCTGTTCAATGATCGCACCATAGTAAGCACTATCTTCAACGGGAAGATCTACAGAAGAGTGGAGCGGTGCTTTTAATGGTGACTTTGCTTTGATTACGGCAATTTCACACTCACACCAAAATTCTAACCAATGCATGTAGCACTGGCCTACGACGGTTTCAAGTTGAGTTATCTCGGATGATAAGGTGCTTGGATAGCGCTGAATGAGATCCCGGTAATCCATTAATTCAAATAATACAGAGAAGCTCTTGTTTTGGTGTTCAGAGAAGAGTAATTCTAATTGGTTTCTACGATAGTTTGTGACGGTATGGAAAAGAGCTGCGCGCTCCTGTGGCTGATAAGCATCAATAACGAGTTTTATTAGCGCTCGTTGTTTTTTTTCGATAGACAGACTGCTAGCCAACAGTGAGTCTAAAGACGACGTTAATTTCATGTAGTTAGCCTAGCCTGGGTTTATTGATTTTTATTCGATCTGGCACCAGTCACCGGACATTTATTTTAAGTATGTGATGTAACGTTACATAGAGTGAGCAACAACAACTCTCATCTATTACGTGAAGCATAAATTGCATAATCGGGCCAAGTTTACTACTTACGCTTACCCTTAACAACATCGCTTTATCATGTAGATGTTAATTATTAAATTATATTACTATCAGTATCTTACGTTAGTTTTTTATACTTTTAGCCTGACGTGTTCATGTCGAGCACTCACTTTTGGGTTCGATAAATGAGTGTGAAATATCTATTTTTTGAACCAACCTCATAATTAATACGCAACAGAATTCACCTTATGAATTGCAAGGAATATAACGGCGGCCTTAAATATATAATCAATTCATGAGTGTTGTTATGTCTCATACCCGTTTATTTCCACGTCATCGTTTGGCACTGGCTCTTGTTCTTGCCAGTATTTCCAGTTTTACTTTTGCTCAACATCAGTGTGATGTTACTGACCTTCAGCGATCTCCTGATCTCACCCTCGCTGTTTCAGCTGCGGACAGTAGCTGTTATAGCTCTTGGTTCTCAGCCCCGGATAATTCATTAGATAATATCTACAGTGAAGCGAGTCTAAGCCGTATTCAAACTGTACTTGACTTAGAAATTGCCCGTTACCGAGGTGAAGCTGAGCAAGCACGTAAACTGGAGAACCTTGGCGAGTTTATTCGTGCGGCTTATTACGTTCGCTATAACGCGCAAGCACAAGACTTCAGCGAAGCGTTGAGTCAGCGATTTGCTCAATCAACCAACGCTTTTTTAGCTAACCCTAACGCGCTAGATCAAGGTCGTGAACAAGTCGGGGCAATGAAAAGCCTGACGTTGATGGTCGATAACGTTAAGCAATTACCACTGACCATGGATGCACAGCTTGCGGCACTTCGTCAATTCAACCGAGAAACCGCACAAGATACTCAGTGGGTTGATGGTCTCAACAATCTATTTCGCGCAATGGCAGGACATGTTGCTCGAGATGACTTCTACGATTACATGGCTAACCATACACAACACATCGATACGTTGGCGGTATTCGCGCGTGATAACATGTGGGCTTTGGACACGGATGCGAGCTTTCTGGTTTATAACGCCGTGCGTGAAACGGGTCGCTTGTTGGCAAGTCCAGATAAAGCAACCAAAGACAAAGCATTGCGAGTGATGCAACAAGTGATGGCACAAAACCCACTGGGTAGCGAGCACGATAAGCTATGGTTAGCGGCAGTTGATATGATGGGCTATTATGCACCAGAAGGGCTGAATGAGCTTGATTTAGAGCAAGCGAAACACGACGTAGCAACACGTGTACTTCCCAATCGTCATGAGTGTCAAGGGCCTGCGATTATTCGCTCACAAGATTTAACTCAAGCACAAGCGATGGAAGCTTGTAATGTGTTGGCTGCCAAAGAGGCCGATTTCCACCAAGTCGCGAATACGGGGCAACAACCTGTCGCCGACGATAACAACAACCGAGTTGAAGTGGCGGTGTTCAGCAGCAAAGGCAGTTACATAGATTACTCTTCATTCTTATTTGGTAATACCACAGACAACGGCGGTCAGTATTTAGAGGGCAACCCTGCAGAGGTGGGTAACGTAGCGCGTTTTGTGGCTTATCGTTACGCCAATGGCGATGACCTTTCTATTCTCAACTTAGAGCATGAATACACTCACTACCTCGATGCACGCTTTAACCAGTATGGATCGTTTAACGACAATCTGGCACACGGTTATGTGGTGTGGTGGTTAGAGGGATTTGCCGAGTACATGCATTACAAGCAAGGTTACGATGCAGCGGTTGGCCTTATAAGCAATGGAAAAATGACGCTGTCGGATGTGTTCGCGACTACATACTCTCACGACACTAATCGTATCTATCGCTGGGGTTACTTAGCGGTGCGCTTTATGTTGGAAGAACATCCGCAAGACGTAGAAAGCTTATTGGTATTATCTCGCTCTGGTCAGTTTGCTGAATGGGCGCAACAAGTGAGAGCCCTTGGGTTGCAATATAATGGTGAGTTTGAACGTTGGTTAGACACAGTTTCAAGTAAACCAACAGGTCCGATTGATCCTACAGAGCCGACGGACCCTACAAAACCGACAGATCAAGTCAAAGTACTTGCTGAAAATCAAAGTGTGGTGTTGAGCGGTGAGGCGTACAGCGAGCAGTTGTTCTATGTTGATGTGCCAGAGAACGCAACGCATTTTGAGGTTGCAATTCGACGCGAAGGTGAAGGACACGGCGATGCGGATCTGTACATGAGTTATAACAGAGAAGCACATTACTATGACTTTGAGTTTAGCCAGTATCGAGACGACAGTAATGAGTTAGTGACGTTTGATCCTGAGCCGTCAGGTTATATTAAATCAGGTCGCTACTACATGAGTATCACAGGTCGATCTGATTTTAGTAATGTGACATTGGTGGCATCTGTGGAGACAGAAACGCCAACACCACCAACACAAGATAAAGATGATTTAACACCGGTAGTATTGGAATCCGGTCACGCTCAAACCCTTACCGTTCATCAACGACGCTACGCTGCAGTCTATGTTCCGCAAGGTGTACAAGAAGTTCGAGTGTGGCTGAATGATAAAAGTAATAATGCGGAAAATGGACAGTCAAACACAGGCAACGTCGACTTATACGCAAGCAATTCATATTGGCCAACGGCAGGGCAACATGAATATCAGTCTGACTCCAATGGAAGCAATGAATATTTACAAATACCGATAACTGAAGCGGGTTATCTGCACTTCTTGCTTGATGCAGAGCAACAAGGGGATGAAGTCGAAATGTTGGTGTATTTTCATTAATAAAACAGACATTAACACAAACAGTATTAACTGAAACATCACCTACTTAAATGGTTAAGTATCTGGTAGGTAGACAGATAAAAGCCGGACATCAGTTCAGTGTCCGGCTTTGTATTTCTGACAGTGTTCTGTGTTTATGGGTTAGTTACAGCGTAATCTCTGATGAAGTGATGACATTCGAGGTTTAAGCTTTCCTGCATATAAAACATCATTTCGAGTGACCTCTCGTGAATGATAGATGTAGAGAGAATTTATGAAGAAAGTACTATTGGCAACCTTGTTTAGTGTCGTTGCGTTAGCTGGATGTAGTCAGAAAACTGAGGTTTCTGAACAATCACAAGAGAAAACGAATCCTATTTGTAGCACTAAGAACCTGACCGGCGGTTGGTCACAAAGTGACATCACACGAGAAGCTAAGCAAGCGTTAGATGTGGTTCTAGGGCAAATGAATACCACTGCTAAGCTCAAAAAAATAGTGGGTGTTCGAACTCAGGTAGTCGCTGGTTTAAACTATGCTATCGAGTTTGAAATGGATAATGGTGAAGTGTGGAATACCATCGTTTATCGCTCTCTTCAAGGTGATATCGAAATAATGCAAGCCGTACAACAAGGTCGTTTGTGCTCATAGTTTAGTTTTTAAGATCTGATATTTTTAGAGAATCTATATTTATAGATAAGCTATGCTTGCAGACAGAGAATAGCAAATGGCTCCGTAACGGGAGCCATTTTTGATTCTGAAGAGGGGCTATGTAGTGAATCCCATAAAAATTGTTGAATTCGAACTCCTATAACTCTTTCACACAAGCACGACTTATGTCTTCATCAATGTAGGCCATCCCAAGTTTGTTGAGATAGTCCATGCGATCAGCAGTACGTAATTCTATGTCAGGGCCTACAATGTTGTTTTCTTGATAGATCTGACCCAAGTGTTCTATGAATTGCTCTCCCGTATTCATCATTAGTAGGCTCATAGCACCAACGTCTGGTCTTACTTTTTCACGTTGTTGTTCTGATAGGTTCACCGCTAACACGACTGGTAGTTCTGTACCTGCAAAACGAACACTGCGCTCACGAACGGTTTGTTGAGCCCAGTAATACGCGAGCTCTTTACTCTGAGTTAAAAAGATAGGTTGGACGGATTCTGTGTAGTCGTTTCCGATAGTAGCCATGGTTTTTAAGGCAGCTTCGGTGAGTGATTTGTCGCCAGAGCGCTTGAGCCCTTGAGCTTTAATTGAATCAAGTAAGGCAGAAGATGTACCGTGATACCAAGTCTCACCAGTAGCGAAACCATTTTCTGACAGCAGTGTTTTAGCATCTTGTAGGTGTGTCGGTATTGAAGTCATAGGCACTCTCAATAAATAGGAAAATCATCAAACAGAATGTGCTCAGTTTAAACAGAATTTTTCAGGGCAACAGTGGTGTGGAACACAAATCTGAGGCTTTGAGATGAAGCTGGCAGTACTAGCTTCATCCCAAAACCTCCTCCCTCCCAGCACCTAACAGGGAAAAGGGAAGGGGAGATTTTAGAGGGGAAACGCTGTTAACGATTAATCAAATTGATTAGACGTATTCGCTTCACCCGCTGCCTTTAGTGCATTTTCGCCAGCAAAGTATTCTTTGTGGTCGTCACCCATATCAGAACCAGACATATTTTGGTGTTTAACACAGGCGATACCTTGGCGGATTTCCTTACGTTGAACATTAGCAACGTAACCCAGCATGCCTTGGTCACCAAAGTACTCTTTAGCTAGGTTGTCGGTAGACAAAGCAGCAGTGTGGTAAGTCGGTAGAGTGATCAAGTGGTGGAAGATACCCGCTTCACGAGATGCGTCCGCTTGGAATGTACGAATCTTGTCGTCAGCACTTGCAGACAGTTCAGTTTCGTCGTATTCCGCGCTCATTAGGTTCGCACGATCGTAAGCTGATACATCTTTACCTTCAGCAACCAATGCATCGTAAGCTTGCTGACGGAAGTTTAGTGTCCAGTTGAATGATGGAGAGTTGTTGTAAACCAGTTTCGCGTTAGGGTGAACTTCGCGAACGCCGTCCATCATCTCTTTGATTTGACCGATGTGTGGTTTCTCAGTTTCAATCCAAAGTAGATCAGCACCTGCGTTAATAGCTTCAATACAGTCAAATACACAACGGTCTTCACCGGTACCTTCGCGGAATTGGTATAAGCCTGAAGGTAGACGCTTAGGTCGAACTAGCTTGCCGTCACGGTTAAAGCAAACGTCGCCTTCTGCCATATCTGCAACATCGATCTCTTCAACATCTAGGTATGAGTTGTAGACATCACCTTGGTCGCCCGGCTCTTTCACTACGGCGATTTCTTTTGTTAGACCAGCACCTTGTGAATCAGTACGAGCAACAATGATGCCGTTATCGATGCCTAATTCAAGGAATGCGTAACGAAGTGCGCGAAGTTTTGCGTGGAAATCAGCGTGTGGCACCGTTACTTTGCCGTCTTGGTGACCACATTGCTTCTCATCGGCAACTTGGTTTTCAATTTGTAGACAACAAGCGCCCGCTTCAATCATCTGCTTAGCCATTAGGTATGTTGCTTCCGCATTACCGAAACCTGCATCGATATCTGCGATGATTGGCACCACGTGTGTCACATGGTTGTCGATTTTGTCTTGGATAGTGTCTTGAAGGTTAACATCGCCCGCTTCACGTGCAGCGTCTAGTTCACGGAATAAACCACCCAGTTCACGAGCATCCGCTTGGCGCAAGAAGGTGTATAGCTCTTCTACTAGGCCTGCAACCGATGTTTTCTCATGCATTGATTGGTCTGGAAGTGGACCGAAGTCAGAGCGAAGTGCAGCTACCATCCAACCCGAAAGGTATAAGTAGCGGCGATCTGTCTTGCCATCAAAGTGCTTTTTAATTGAGATCAGTTTTTGTTGGCCGATGAAACCATGCCAGCACCCCAGAGACTGAGTGTATTGAGAGCTATCCTTGTCGTAAGCCGCCATGTCTGCACGCATAATATCAGCCGTGTATTGCGCAATATCTAAACCGGTTTTGAATTTGTTTTGAGCTCGCATACGAGCAGCAGATTCAGGGTTAATTGCATCCCATGGAGCACCAGCAGCGCTTTTTGCAACTTCAATCTTTTCGATATCTTGTGTAATTTGCGACATAACTATTCCTTAGTTTCACGTGGACATGTTGGCCAATTCGGCGAGGTCATTTGATTTGGATTAAATCTAACCATGGACAAAGAATAACCATGTATGTGATAATTTTGTTAATTTATAGTTATTATATTCGGTATTTTTCTTATGAATATTGCTCGTATAGACCTTAATTTACTTGTGTATTTAGATATGCTGCTACGCGAAAGAAACGTAACACGAGCGGCAAATCAATTAGGAATCACTCAGCCAGCTATGAGTAATGGACTGCGCCGATTGCGTGATCTGTTTGAAGACCCACTGTTGGTGAGAACCAGTGAAGGAATGGTTCCAACTGAGCGCGCGCAAAAGTTGCAGCCGCTGGTTCGCAACATATTGGCGAATGTAGAAAAGACACTCCAGCCCACCACTGAGTTTAGGGCAGAAGATAGCGAACGTGTGTTCCGTATCATGGCGAGTGATTATGCTGAATCAACCCTTATTCAGCCGTTGCTCAAGAAGTTGAGTGAGATAGCACCGAAAATACGACTGGATATAATGACGCCAAGTGATGTGAGCTATCAGGATGTAGAGCAAGGCACTGTGGACATTATCATCAACCGTTTTGATGACATTCCACAATCCTTTCACCAGATGAGCCTTTGGCATGACGGGTTCTCTTGCCTATTCAGCTGTGATAATCCAATAGCCGATAACTTTGATATTTTGTCTTATTTAAAGGCGCAACATATCTGGGTAAGTAAGACGGGGATGGGAACCGGAGTCGGGATCAACCCAAGTGAAGCGCAAAAGCTCGGTTGGATAGATGAAGCGTTAATGCGTATTGGTAAAACCCGAAATATCACGGTGTTTACCCGACATTACCTATCTGCGATTCTCTTTGCTCAGCAGAAAAACCTTATCCTTACTATTCCAACTAAAGCCGCGCAATTGCAGCGCAACAATCCTAATTTGTTAATCAAACCAGCCCCATTTGCGATTGAACCTTTTGAGGTGAAAATGGCGTGGAGCCCATTATTACAAACCAATCCAGACCATCAGTGGATGCGCCGATTGATTAAAAGCGTCGCCAATGAAATAGAAAGCGGTGTGACGGAATAACATAGCTTGCATGGTATTTTTTATATGAATATTCAGTATAACTGGCATAAATTAGCTAAATTTACGCCTGTTAAGTAAGTTTAAACGAGTTATTTAAATTTAAGTCAGTTAAGTAAATATATTGAGTAGTCATCAGTTAGCTTGAGAGAGATTTTATGAGCAGTCGTATTCAACAGGGAAGCTTGAACATTGATAGCACCCTCTACCAATTAATTAATGAGCAAGTCATTCCTGGAACAGGCATTGTTGCAGAAGACTTTTGGCAATCTTTCGCAGCCATCCTTAAAGATTTGGCACCAAAGAATCGAGCTCTGCTTATCAAGCGTGACGATCTTCAACATCAAATCGATGTGTGGCACCAAGAACGTGCTGGTCAAACACTGGATGCGGCCGAGTACAAACAGTTCCTACAGCAGATTGGCTACCTAGTGCCTGAAGGCGAAGACTTCCAAGTTACCACCACAAGCGTAGAGCCTGAAATTGCAACACAAGCTGGGCCGCAGCTTGTAGTGCCTATTATGAACGCGCGATTTGCACTTAACGCGGCTAATGCGCGCTGGGGCAGTTTATACGATGCGCTTTACGGCACCGATGTGATCAGCGAAAGCGACGGTGCAGAGAAAGGTGGAAGCTTTAACCCTGTTCGTGGCGCTAAAGTCGTGAGCTATGCTCGCGGGTTCCTTGATGACGCCGCACCGCTGAATGGTGTTTCTCATAAAGACGTAACCAAATACAGCATCAGCAATGTGAGCATCGGCAACACGCTGACAGCAACGCTAGATAATGGCGAAGAAGTCACTCTAATTGATCGTAACCAGTTTATTGGTTATCAAGGAGACGCAAGCGCGCCTTCTTGTATCCTGCTTAAACACAACAATCTCCATATCGAAATTCAAATCGACCCGAGCGCGCCAATTGGTAGCGTCGATGTGGCAGGTATTAAAGATGTGCTGGTGGAATCGGCACTGACCACGATTATGGATTGCGAAGATTCGGTCGCAGCGGTTGACGGTGAAGACAAAGCATTGGCTTACCAAAACTGGTTAGGCTTAATGAAGGGTGATCTGCAAGAGTCGCTAGAGAAAAACGGTAAAACCATTGTTCGTAATCTGAATCCCGATCGTCAATACACCAGTGTGACGGGGGGGGAAATCTCACTTAAAGGTCGCAGCATGTTGTTCATACGCAACGTGGGCCACCTAATGACGAACCCTGCGATTATTGATGCCGAAGGTAATGAAGTGCCTGAAGGTATTATGGATGGCATGGTGACATCGCTCATTGCAATGCATGATTTAAAGGGTAATAGCCCGTACCAAAATTCGACCGCGAACAGCATCAATATTGTAAAACCTAAGATGCATGGCCCAGAAGAAGTGGCTTTCACCAATGAGTTGTTTGGCCGCATTGAAGATGCATTAGGTTTAGACCGCTTCACGATTAAAGTTGGCATCATGGACGAAGAGCGTCGTACCTCTGTGAACTTGAAAGAGTGTATTCGCGCAGCCAAAGATCGTGTCGTCTTTATCAACACAGGTTTCCTAGACCGAACGGGTGATGAGATCCATACCAGTATGGAAGCGGGTCCGTTTGCTCCTAAAACACAGCTTAAAACCATGACTTGGATCGGCGCATACGAAGATCAAAACGTTGATCTTGGCTTAGTTTGTGGCCTGCAAGGTAAAGCCCAGATTGGTAAAGGTATGTGGCCAGAACCAGATAACATGGCCAAGATGATGGATGCAAAAATCGGACACCCACAAGCGGGTGCAAATACTGCTTGGGTTCCATCACCAACGGCTGCGACTCTGCATGCTTTGCACTACCATAAAGTGAATGTACCAAGCCGTCAGAAAGAGCTTCGCGAGCGTGTGAGAGCAAATGTTGACGATATTCTAACTATCCCGTTGCTAGGCAATCAAAAGCTGACTGCTCAAGATATCCAAAATGAATTGGACAACAATACGCAAGGTATTCTTGGTTACGTAGTGCGTTGGATTGACCAAGGCGTAGGTTGTTCGAAAGTACCTGATATTAACGATGTAGGGCTAATGGAAGACCGAGCGACGCTGCGTATTTCAAGCCAACACATCGCTAACTGGTTACGTCACGGTATTTGCGATGAAGCCCAAGTAATGAAAACCATGAAGCGCATGGCAGCAGTGGTTGATGAGCAAAATGCAGGGGATCCAAGCTACCAAAACATGGCGCCTGATTTCGAAAACAGCATTGCGTTTTCAGCTGCGTGTCAGTTGGTATTTGAAGGCTGTGCTCAGCCAAGTGGTTACACCGAGCCTGTATTGCATGCTATGCGACTGAAGTTAAAAGCACTTGCATAAAACAAGGCTGCTAAATTGTTAGATAGCTAGAGAACAAAATAGCGAAGCAACCGTGTTACAGAATAACTAAATAACAACGTCACTCAATAATAAAACCACTAAGAAAAGAAACACCCATTTAAACCGAGCCCAAGGTGCCGCGCTATATAGCGCGGCTTTTTTTTTGAGTGTTTTCGGGAATGGAAAGGGAAGAACTGACTTAGTGATAAAACGTATTCACAACTAACTTCATTTTCCACCAAAACAAAGATACTTGATATCCATGTACTCATCGATGCCTTCTTTAGCGCCTTCGCGGCCAATACCTGATTGCTTAACCCCACCGAAAGGTGCAACCTCAGTTGAGATCATGCCGTCGTTAATTCCAACCATCCCGTACTCAAGCGCTTCTGCTATTTTCCACACTCGGTGGATATCCTGGCTGTAGAAGTAAGACGCCAAGCCATAAATGGTGTCGTTCGCCATTTCGATCAGCTCTTCATCGCTATTGAACTTCATAACAGGAGCGACAGGGCCAAAGATCTCTTGTTGAACGATGTCCATATCGTGCTTCACGTCTTTAAGAATGACAGGCTGAATGAATCGGCCCGCAAGCTCTTGTGTTGGGGTGACAGGCAATGCACCTTGTTCAATGGCGCGGTCAATCAAACCTTGAATGTTCTGTTTCGCTCTTTCACTGATCACTGGGCCAATATTTACGCCTTCGTCTAATCCGTTGCCAATTTTGAGTTGCTGCACCGCTTGGTCGAATTTAGCCACAAACTCATCGTGCACTTTGCTATGAACATAGAATCGGTTAGCACAAACACAGGTTTGCCCTGCATTACGGAATTTCGAAGCCATTGCGCCTTGAACCGCAGCATCGATATCGGCATCGTCAAACACAATAAATGGAGCATTACCGCCAAGCTCCATCGAGGTACGTTTGATGCCTTTTGCCGCTTGAGCCATCAAGATACTGCCGACGCGAGTAGAACCTGTAAAAGAGATCTTCTTGATCAATGGATGTGATGTGAATAGCTCACCAATCTGTTCTGGGCTGTCACCCAATACCACTTGAAGCAGATCTTTAGGGACACCCGCTTGATAAGCCAGCTCAACAACAGCAAACGCAGAAAGTGGCGTTTCGTCAGAAGGCTTCACAATAAAACTACACCCAGCCGCTAGAGCAGGCGCAGCCTTACGAGTGATCATCGCAATCGGGAAGTTCCACGGTGTGATGGCACATGCGACGCCAATTGGCTGCTTGATTGTCACTAAACGCTTATCCCCAGCGGTACTTGGAATCGAGTCACCATAAGTGCGCTTGGCTTCTTCGGCGAACCATTCAATAAAGCTTGCACCATAAACCACTTCGCCAGCAGCTTCTACCAACGGCTTGCCTTGTTCAATCGTCATTAAGTGAGCAAGATCATCCTTGTTTTCAAGGATCAGTTGATGCCAAGCCTTCAATATCGCAGCACGAGATTTAGCAGGAATTTTCGCCCACTCTTTCTGCGCAATATGAGCTCGCTCGATAGCACTGTCTAATTCCGCCTCAGATGAGATAGGCGCATGCCCAATAAGCTCACCCGTTGCTGGATTGCTCACGGCAACCGCGTTATTCGCTTCTGTCACCATAAAAGAGAGTAAGCGCTGGTTATTAATTTCTAGCATGTGATTCCTTCTTGATGATTACTTAACACGTGTTGGTGCTGTTATTGAGTTGATGTCTATGGCAGTGCTGATGATTCGCTTTAGCCTACCAAGGTTATTCTTGCGCCCAGTTGTCTGCCTCTATCTTTGCCAATGCTTTCGCGGCTTTTTGTAGAGCAGGTAGGAACTTGATCGCTTCGTCTGGTTTCACTCGAATCACTGGTGCTTGGATTGCTAAACCGAGATTGGATTGACCGGTTGGCGATGGAATGAGTACCGCAATACACACCAAACCCGGTAGAAACTCTTCATCATCAATCGCAAAGCCTTGGATCTTCGCTTGTTCGATGTCTTGCTCTAACACTGAGTAGTCAGTGATGGTTTTGACTGTGTACTGAGTCAGTGGCACGTTTTCGATCAGTCTTCTGCGTTGTGATTTCGACATGTGAGCCAAAAACAGTTTGCCTGTCGCTGAGCAGTGCACAGGAACGCGAGAGCCAGGCTGCAAGTGGAAGCGAAGTGGCGCTTCGGTCTCTGCGCGGTCAAGGTAGATGATCTCACCGCTTGATAGTGCGGTTAGGTTGCAGCTCTCGCCGACTTCTGCTCGTAGGTTTTCAAGAATCGTGCGTCTTGCGCTGTGCATGGTGCTGTTGAACAGAAGGTTTTCAGCCAACTTTCTGAGTCGAATACCAGAGCTGTAATGTTTTTCATCACCGTCTCTTTGAATGATGCCTGCGGATTCTAATTGTTGCAGCATACGGTGCAGAGTGGGTTTCGGTAGTCCGGTTTCTTCAACGAGCCCTTGAAGGGAAATAAACTCGTCTTTTTGCGCTATCACCTCTAATAGTGCAAAAAGTCGGAGAGTGGGCGTATCTCCTTGAACTTGTGGTGTTTCTGTTTGCATACAGTGATTCATCCTTGCGATATGTCTATGTGTAAGAGTGTACATATCAAATCAATATTCTTCAATTATCTGAATAAAATTTGACCTTTTTTATTATTTCAATAATATAAATGTAAATTATGGAACAATTAATCTCAATAAATGGAATTTTAAGATGAAAGCAATTGAACGGATTATTGATAAGGCGCACTTAGATCGTAAGCGTGTGGTTTTGAGCGAAGCGGAAGACCCTCGTGTACTCAAAGCGGCACGATTAGCGATAGATAAGCAGCTCGCTTATATCACGCTGGTGGGCGACGAAAAGGCGATTATCGAAGCCGCTCAGTTGCATCATATTAACCTTGCGGGCATTCACATTGTTTCACCACAAACATCAGCACTTAAAGTTGTGTTGGCTGAACGTCTGTATGAGTTAAGAAAAGCCAAAGACATGACTTATGAAGGTGCATTGGAGAAGGTCAAAGACCCACTGATTTTTGCCAACTTGATGGTGAGAGAAGGGTTAGTAGACGGCACGGTCAATGGCGCGGTTTATACCACGTCTGATGTGGTGCGAGCTGCGTTGCAGATCATAGGTCCAGCACCAGACAGTGAATTGGTATCGAGTTTCTTTTTAATGATGTTGTGCGAGCCTTTCCACAACCTTAAAGGCGGCATGATTTTCAGTGATTGTGGTTTGGTGATTAACCCCAATGAAACCGAGCTTGCATCAATTGCAGTGGCGGCATCAAACAGTGCACAAACGCTGTTGATGGAAGAGCCGAAAGTGGCAATGCTCTCGTTTTCGACCAATGGCAGTGCCAAGCATGAATCGGTTGATAAGGTGCGTAATGCCGCCCAGTTAGTGAAGCAGCGTTGCCCGGGAATTGCGGTTGATCAGGACGTTCAACTCGACGCGGCGATTGTGACTGAAATAGCAGCGAAAAAATTGCCCGATTCAGAGGTGAAGGGCGAATCTAACGTGTTGATATTTCCTAACCTAGAAGCTGGCAATATTGGTTACAAACTTGCTGAAAGGTTAGGTGGTGCGGTCGCGATTGGCCCGTTGCTGCAAGGGCTGAATCAACCTGCCAATGACTTATCCAGAGGGTGCAGCGCCGAAGATATCTTCAATGTAATCGCGGTGACTGCCGTGCAAGCACAGCAAGGCAAAACGGCAAGTCCAACGATGGATATTGAAGCTGATTCTAAAGAAACTCAAGAAGCTACAGAAAGAGCAGAATCAGAATTTGAGTTTAGGTACTAAGACTCAAATTCAAAGCTCGCTACATACTAAGTAAAAACACCTAATTAGGATTGCCAATGGAGTTACCTGTTTTACTCGCCATTCTCGCCACTATTGCGGTGGGTACCTATTTCCAAACTGTCACGGGGTTTGGACTCGGCATTATCGTGATTGGTCTTACGGTCAGCCTTAATCTGGTTTCGTTGCCCGTGATTGCTGCCGTGGTCAGTATTGTGACCTTGTTTAATTGTTTTGTTGCGTTGATGGGCAAGCCACTGCTTGGTGAACTCAAGATTCTGGTGATGTTAGTGATCGGTATTATTCCCGGGGTGTCGCTTGGTGTGCTTTTGCTGGACGAATTGAGCGACTCAGCAACACATATCCTGAGGGGGCTATTGGGCGCTATGGTGTTATTCGCAGGTCTGAGCTTTATGTTCAAACCTAAAACCAGAAAAGACCGCTCGGCAACGGTATCCTTCTTGTTGTCTGGCTTTAGTTCTGGGCTAGCGGGCGGGCTGTTTGGGATGGCGGGCCCACCGATTGTTTATCATCTCTATCGACAGCCTTTTACGCTCGATCTGGTACGAAGTATATTGCTGATGGTGTTCGCTTGTACGTCGATGTCTCGTACCGTTAATGTCTACGCAGCAGGCGACATGGAACCGAGCATACTGTGGTTATCCGCTATTGCTGTTCCTTTGGTGGCGCTTGTTACTATGTTTGCTCGGCGCTTCCCACCGCCGTTGTCGAATGACCAACTTAGGAAGTTGGTATTTATGGTGTTGATGTTGATTGGTGGGTATTTGATGGCTGTTTCTGCATGGTCGTTGCTTGGCGCTTCGTAAACCATTCTCTTCCTAACCATTCTCGACAAAGGAGGCTAGCGGTTCGCTAGCCTAAGCTTTCCTGTTTAAACACGCTTTAGCATCTCAAAGATGCTCCTAGATAACCCAAATAGGCAGCTCTCTTGCACATCTAAAGTGATGTTACTGCGGTAGTACGGGCTTAAATCGACGCCTATTCCCACGCCATGAATCTCAATATCGTTTTTGCTCGACTCACGTTCAATGACTTGTTTTAGGTGGTTATCCAAATAGAACTGATCATTGGCTGTGCTGGTGGCGGTATCCATCGGACAGCCGTCTGAGAACACAATCAACACCTTTCGCTGAGCACTGTGCTGTTGCAAGCGCTGACTAGCGAACTGAACCGCCTCGCCATCAATCCCTTCTTTAAAGATGTCTGCTTTGCGAAGGCTCGCAATGCCAAGGCGAGAGCGTCTCCAATGGGTATCAAAATCCTTAAACACGATATGTCGAACTTCGTTTAAACGGCCTGGGTGTTTCAGTTGACCTTGCTTGAGCCACTGTCGGTAAACCTTGCCACCGTTCCAGTTGTTGGTGGTGAAGCCGATAATCTCAAAAGGAACGTTGGCCAGTCCAACGGATTTGAGAATCGTATCCATCAGTAGACTCAGTTTGTGGCTGTGTTTTTGCATTGAGCCTGAGCAGTCCATCAAAAACGTGATGGCACATTGATGGGATGCGCCAATCTCTGGCTGATAAAAAACAGCACGATCCAACGGCGAAGTGATGAGCTTGGTGATGGTGGTGGCGTTAACAATGCCTTCTTCTAAATGATCCTGACGTCGATTCCTTTGGGGCGTCGCAACAAAGCGGGTGAGCATAGCGGCCAAGCGGCGAGTGTTCACTTGTCTCGCCATAATGTCATCGGTGAGCTTTTGCCTCAGTTCGAGTAATAGGGCGCGCCTGACGAGTTTATCTGCGGCGACCACTTGGTCAAATTCTGAATTAAAGACCTGATAATTGGCGCCCGACAGTTCGAACACCTTGCTGTTGCCTGTGATGTCGGCATCGATGTCTTCATCTTGAATGTCACCATCAACGATAAGGGCCAGTTGCGCGAGAATCTTGATGTCTTCTTCAACCGTAGGTGTCGGTGAGTTATTACTCTCTTGTTCTTGGTTGATGAGCTCTTGCGCTACAGAGGCGAGTTCATTGGCGCAGTGAGCAAACTGTTGTTGGTCGGCTCGATGTTCCTTCAAGCGCTTCAGGCTGCTTCCGAAAATAGGTACGATGCCCGCACGAGTTGATTCAATGGTTTCAGCAATCTGCTCAGAAACTGGAACACCGGTTAAGTGAGTGTGGATGACCTGCATCAGCGTGAACAGTAACATCCCAATTCGTGATTCAGTGAAGCCATTCTGATGATATTGATCGCTCCAATACGCAAAGTTGAACTGAATGCTCTTAGTCACGCCTTTTAGGTAAGACGGGACTTGTGACTCGATTCGTACCTGCTCGCAGAAATCATACAGCAGACGTTCGACTTCGTTTTTAGGTCGCAGTGAACAGTGAAGATCAGTATCTGAAAACAAGAGTCGCAGCGCCGATGAATCGATCTTGCCTTGCATTGAAAGTTTGCTGTTTGTTAGCTCATGGCGAGACACAAAGGTGAGATCGTTGGTGTGTGCAGACTGATAATAGCAGGGGCTGTTGCCGTTATAGAGACGCTCTCCCCGATAGTTCAGGTTCAGTTCACCACTGATCGCTCTAGCGACAGACACACCAAGGTCGAGGATCTTTTTCTGCTGAGAAGAAACATTGGCCATGGTTTACGACTCCGAGTGTGAATAGTTTTGAGTAGGTGTTTCTAAATATTCACCAAAGCAACGGAAATAGTATTCGCTAACCAGTTCTTTCTCTTCGTCTTCACAGCGATTCAAGAATGACAGTCTAAATGCCGTCGCTACATCGTCGAATATTCGAATGTTTTCGGCCCATGTGATCACGGTTCTCGGAGACATTACCGTCGACAGATCGCCCACTATAAAACCATTTCGCGTTAAACCAGCGGTTGCGATCATTTTCTCAACTAATTGCTGACCACTTTCATTGTTCAGTTCTGGGCGCTTGGATAACACGATCTTGGCTTCATGTCGCGGATCTAGATAGTTAAGCGTGGCGATGATGTTCCATCGGTCAAGTTGGCTATGGTTAAGTACTTGAGTTCCGGAATATAACCCCGAGAAATTACCCAACCCCAGCGTGTTACAGGTAGCAAATAGGCGAAAAGAAGGGTGAGGTGTGATCACTCGGTTTTGCTCTAAAGAGGTGTATTTGCCGTCTTGCTCTAAGAGTTGTTGAATCACAAACATCACATCTGGTCGGCCAGCATCGTATTCGTCTAACACCAGAGCGATGGGTTGCTGGATGCTTTGCGGAAGAATGCCTTCTTTAAACTCCGTCACCTGCATTCCATCTTTAATGACGATGCTGTCCTTTCCTATGAAATCCAAGCGGCTTAAGTGTCCGTCTAAGTTGATCCTTAAACACGGCCAATTTAATCTCGCGGCAATTTGTTCAATGTGAGAAGACTTGCCCGTTCCGTGTGTACCTTGTATCAGCGTGCGGCGATTAGAGGTGAACCCCGCCAATATCGCTAGCGTTACTTCAGGATCAAAACAGTAGTTAGGATCGACCTTGGGTACATACTCTCCCGCATGTTCAAACGCCAATACCGTTAGGTTGCTGTCGATTCCAAAACACTCTCTCACACTTACTGGTTGTGTAGGTATCAATTCCGGATCATTCATTTTTGTTCCCTCTCAATAGCTTCCATTGACTGCCTCGATGGGCGATATGTCACCGATTATTAACAGCTCACTCTAAGTTAACGACACTTTTTGTACGAAAAACTATCAATAATGTGATCCGGTTTTATTAATTAGAATGATTTGTTCCAATTTAATATAAAAAGTTGACGCGCAAAAAATCTACTACTAAGGTGAAAATGAATTCGAAAAAGAGACAATTCATTCCGAAAAATGAAATTTTGGTTAACTCAAGGAGAATGGAAGAATGAGTGAGCAAGAAAAACGTACGGTTGTTTCCGGCACAGTAACAATGACACCATCAGAAGCGTTCGTTGAAACTATGGTTGCTAATGATGTTACCGACATGTTCGGCATCATGGGGTCAGCATTTATGGACGCAATGGATATCTTTGCTCCTGCTGGCATTCGATTGGTCCCAGTGGTACACGAGCAAGGTGCTGCTCACATGGCAGATGGCTACTCTCGTGTATCTGGTCGCCATGGTGTGGTTATCGGGCAAAATGGCCCGGGTATCAGTAACTGTGTAACTGCGATTGCCGCGGCATTCTGGGCACACAGCCCGGTCGTGATTGTGACGCCAGAAACAGGTACCAAAACAATGGG
Source organism: Vibrio toranzoniae (assembly GCF_024347655.1). Classification (NCBI taxonomy): domain Bacteria; kingdom Pseudomonadati; phylum Pseudomonadota; class Gammaproteobacteria; order Vibrionales; family Vibrionaceae; genus Vibrio; species Vibrio toranzoniae. The sequence goes on from NZ_AP025515.1 coordinate 1,147,915, forward strand.
CTTAGGTGGTTTCCAAGAGTGTAACCAACTTCCAATGTTCCAAGAGTTTACTAAGTATCAAGGACACGTAACGCACCCAGACCGTATGGCGGAATACACAGGTCGATGCTTTGACCGCGCAATGAGCGAAATGGGTCCGACTCAACTGAATATTCCACGTGACTATTTCTACGGCGAAACTCAAACCGAGATCCCTAAACCCGCGCGTTTAGACCGTGGTCCTGGTGGTGAGAAGTCTCTGAATGAAGCGGCAGACCTGATTGCTGAAGCGAAATTCCCAGTCATCATTTCTGGTGGCGGCGTGGTTATGGCTGACGCAGTTCAAGAGTGTGCTGCACTGGCAGAACGACTAGGCGCACCCGTAGTAAACAGCTACCTACACAATGACTCTTTCCCTGCAAGTCACCCATTATGGTGTGGTCCTTTAGGCTACCAAGGTTCGAAAGCAGCAATGAAGTTGATGGCTCAAGCGGATGTGGTTATCGCTTTGGGTACACGTCTTGGTCCATTCGGTACCTTGCCTCAACATGGCATGGATTACTGGCCGAAAGACGCGAAAATCATCCAGATCGATGCCGACAACAAGATGCTTGGCTTGGTTAAGAAGATCTCTGTTGGTATCTGTGGCGACGCAAAAGCAGCGGCTGTGGCATTAGCTGAAAGACTGGAAGGTCGTGCACTGTTGTGTGATGACAACAAAGGCGATCGCCAAGATACAGTTGCAACAGAGAAAGCACTTTGGGAAAAAGAGCTTGATGAGTGGACACACGAACGTGACTCTTTCAGCTTAGATATGATTGAAGAAAACTCTCACGAGACTCCGTTTTCTGGCGGTGAATACCTACACCCACGCCAAGTACTGCGTGAACTAGAAAAAGCGATGCCAGAAGACGTAATGGTCTCAACGGATATCGGTAACATCAACTCAGTGGCAAACAGCTACTTACGCTTTGAAAAACCACGTAGCTTCTTTGCGGCAATGAGTTTCGGTAACTGTGGCTACGCTTTCCCAACCATCATTGGTGCGAAAGCGGCAGCTCCTCATCGTCCAGCTATCTCTTATGCAGGCGACGGTGCGTGGGGTATGAGCTTGATGGAAACCATGACATGTGTTCGCCATAACATTCCAGTGACAGCCGTGGTATTCCACAACCGTCAATGGGGTGCAGAGAAGAAGAACCAAGTCGACTTCTACAACCGACGCTTTGTTGCTGGTGAACTGGACAACCAAAGCTTTGCGGAAATCGCACGAGCAATGGGCGCTGAAGGTATCACGGTTGATAAGCTAGAAGATGTAGGCCCAACTCTTCAAAAAGCCATCGACATGCAAATGAATGAAGGCAAAACAACCATCATTGAAATCATGTGTACTCAGGAATTGGGCGACCCGTTCCGCCGAGATGCACTATCAACGCCGGTTCGTTTCCTAGATAAGTACAAAGATTACGTATAAGTCATAAGAAATTTGCCCGACCAAAACAGTCTCGTGAATGCAAGATAAAGAGTTATCGAGAATATGGTCGGGCAAATGAATTAGGTTCTAACACTAAGTATTAATTTCAAATTGGATAATGAAACAGAATGGTTAAACGACCGAGTTGTTTTCAAAGATTCTTAATAGTACTGATATCTAAGTCTTGGGTCATATATTTCTATTATTTCGCCCTAAATATTAGAGCCCTAATGAAATAATCAAGATTAATAGTACTCGGTTTCATTAATAGAGACTTATCAATGATTATTATGAATAACTTTTAAATAGTAATTACCGATAAGTCGATAGAGTTATTAGACTTTAGTCTGTGTATTTTATTAGGCATTGATTTTCATTTAATAAACTAAATTTAGTTATTTATATTGTCGAGTGGTTGGAAGAAAATATGAACAATAAACGTTATATAAGCACACTCGAAGAACTGTATAAAATAATTGATTCATTAATGACTGAATGCAGTGACCAATGTGGTTTGATGTATAACGTGTGTGATTATGAAAACAGTAATCTGATGCCAAGTTTAGGCCGTTCAAATCGTAGGAACATACGCCGTGTCGAACAAGAGTTGTTATCAACAGTTCGTGTCTATGGTGGGCATTCACTGAGCTCACACGACATAAATGACTGGTTATTGATGTGTTTAGCCAAGAAACAGGGCTTTCCCACCCGTTTACTGGAATGGACCGATAACCTGTTAAATGCGTTGTGGTCGATGTGTCACAGTCAAAGTAAAGACTGCATAAATATAATTAAAGCTATTGATTATCAGCGGGTTAGTTTCTTCAGTTCGCCGTGTGATCTCAACAAAACTCAGATATTTAATGTGGCGGATTGCGATAAACAAGAGCCACGCAAGGACAAGTGGTATTCCATTCACCCATTTAAGGAAGGTGGCAATGATGCCATTCAGCCTTTGTACGATGAGAAAGAATATTCAAACGGTCTAGTGTCCGTTCATATTCTTCCATCTGTGAAAGTAAACCTGATAAAGGAGTTAATATCCATGAATGTTTTAAATGAACCGACAGAATATGTCGAAGAGAAACTAACAGATTTAAAAAACGAAGAACATGTAGATAACAACCAAGTCATAAATAAAGGTGACGGCAGTATCGAATTACAAGTTAATACTCATGATCGTCAACTTGAACAGTATGGTCGAAAGTATCATCAAGACTTTGATTTCGACTAAAGGCTAACACGTTCCAATTTAATTATATCTTTGATATCGAGAGTGAAAATCCGAGCAAATAAAATTAGAACACTAATTAATTTATAAAAAAATGAAATCTGTGAGCTTAGAGATTGTTTATAACCTAACTCGAAGTTAGAGTGACTAACCTTGTTATCAGGTTGTTAAATTCTCGCAGATCTAGTTTAAACACTCTAATAAAAAAGTGGCGTAAAGCTACTGAAATTTAAACCAATAACGAAAACATAAAGGATTCTGGAATATGAATATGCAAACCAATGCACCAACATTCGTGCTGGAAAACCAAGTCGACACCGCTTTTTTACAGTCTTTCAGTGATGCGTGGAATAACCATGATATTGAGGCGCTCATGTCTTTCATGACGGAAGACTGTGTATTCCACACGGTGGCAGGCGAAGGCTTGCTTGGAAACACTATCGAAGGGTACGAAGCGGTCCGAAATAGCTTTGAATTGGTTTGGCAGAACTTTCCAGATGCGGCTTGGAGCGACCCTGTGCATTTTGTGTGTGGTGACCAAGCAGTGAGTGAGTCAACGTTTTCTGCAACGAACCCGGATGGCAGCGTCATCGAAGCTCGCATGGTTGATGTGTTTACCCTGAAAGATGGAAAAATCAGCGTAAAAAATGCCTTCCGTAAAACACGACCTCTTTTAACTCCTAACAACACTCCCAAGAGCTAGACACGAAACCACAACCCGTTCACGTGTTATGACTAGGAGAGTCGAATTATGAGTTTAGTAATGGAACAACCGGCAGCCGATGTGCCGCCAAAGGTGAAAAGCACCCAAGCAAAAGAAAGCACCCAAGCAAAAGATAAATACGATCCAAAATACGATCCACTTAAAGATAAAAGCCCAGGTCACGGTAAGGAATACGCTCCGACTTATTGGGTAGATACCGCAGGTGCACCACCTGAAGATGATGGCCCAATCACGTCGGATATGGATGTCGATGTGGCGATAATTGGTTCAGGCTACACAGGCCTAAGTACCGCGATACACCTTGCTGAAATGTACGGCATTAAAGCGACTGTGATTGAAGCTAACCGTATGAGTTGGGGCTGCAGTACCCGAAATGGTGGTCAGGCTCAGTGTGCGTCAGGACGTTTGAAGCGTTCTCAGTGGATTGAACGCTGGGGACTCGAAACCGCGCTAAAAATGCACCGCGAATGCGTCGATGGCATGAACACATTTAAGTCTCTAATCAAAGACATTGATTGTGACCCGCAGCCGGGTGGCCACTTATATGTGGCTCACCGTCCAAAAGTGATGGCAACACTCGAGAAAGAAGCCAAGTTGCTGCGTGGCACGTTCGATTACGATGCGCAGATCTTAGATGCGGAAACCGTCAAGCGTGATTATGTTGGTGATCAAGAAGCGGCAGGCGCGATGCATGAGCCCGAAGGGATTGGCATTCATGCTGGGAAATTGGCGTTTGGTTATCTAAGAAAGGCGAGAGCACTCGGCGTAAAAGTTCACCCAGCAAGCCCTGTGATGGGATGGGAAACTCGCAACGGTGTGCACTACCTGAAAACGCCGGGTGGTGTTGTGAAGGCTCGTTCTGTTGGTGTTTGTACGGGTGGGTATACCAGCCAAGGTTTGCATTCCGAGCTTAAGAATCGCCTATTACCAGTCCTTTCTAACTCGATGGTGACGCGTCCGTTAACTCAAAGCGAAATCGCCGCGTGTAACTTCAAAACCAATCAAGTGATTACTGATACTCGAATTCTGCGCCACTACTACCGTTTGTTACCGGATAACCGAGTACAGATTGGTACACGCAGTGCCATCAGTGGCAAGAACGCACCTGAAAAGAAATACGAAGATATGTTGAGATCGGATTTAACCCGAAAATTCCCGTCTCTCGATCAGATCAAAATTGATTATTCATGGTGGGGTTGGGTGGATGTTAGCCACGACATGATGCCAAGAATTTATCAGCCGAATCCAAAGCAATCCATATTCTACGCACTAGGGTATGGCGGCAATGGTGTGATGTACTCCGCTCAAGCAGGTAAACGCCTTGCCCAGTGGATCGCAGGTGAAGGTCATAAACTCGACCTACCAATATTTGAATCAAAACTTCCGTTCCCCAACGTGAGGGAAGTGGTGGAATCAGAGATGTTTGCACCATTTCGAAGAGTAGGGCAACAGTTCCTTTATCAGTGGTATTCGTTAAAGGATGAAAAGCTGTAATCGCGACTCGAACATTGTTTCCAAAATAGGGAAATAGAACTACGACCAGGAAAGTTGTACCAGGTCACCTTGTGAGCAAAGTACAGGCTGGAAGTCTGTATGATATGAAAGGTTAAGACTATGAAATTTATTAAAAATAAAATTATTGCTGGCGTCACAATTGTAGCAACAGCGATGCTATCTCATGCCGCGGCAGCAGCAAATTTTAAAATGGCTATCGGCGATGCTGCTGGTGGTACGCAGTGGGAATTAGCGACATCATTTTCTGAATTGATGGAGCAAAAAACAGACGGTAAAGTCAAAATCGATCTGTTCCCGAATGGCCAATTAGGCAATGAGCAAGACACCGTAAATGATGCGGCAATCGGCTTACTCGACTTCTCTGTACTGGCGATCAACAACGTGACGCCTTTCTCTCCAACCGTTGGTCTATTGACCATGCCTTACGTCATTCAAAGCGCAGAAGAAGCGGTACTACTGACTCAAGGTCAAGTAGGCCAAGACTTAGTCGATAACACGATTCGTGATGCAGGCGTTCGCATCGTAGGTTGGGCTTATTCAGGCTTCAGGGTTTTGACTAACTCGAAAAAGCCCGTTGCTTCACCAGAAGATCTAAAAGGGCTAGTGATTCGTGTACCGCGTAACGAAATCATGATCGCGTCTTATCAAGCATGGGGTGTAAACCCAACGCCAATGGCATGGTCTGAGACTTTCACTGGCCTGCAACAAGGCGTGGTTGATGGTCAAGACAACCCATATATCACTGTTCATGCCATGAAGTTCAATGAAGTACAAAAGTACGTAACCAACCTCCGTTACATCTTCTCACTTGAGCCATTAATCGTTAGTGAAACGGTGTTCCAGCAACAGACGCCTGAAATGCAAAAAATCATTCTTGAAGCGGGTCAAGAAGCGACAGAGCACAGCTTTGCTTACCTAGAAAATACGGAAAACAAGATTCGCGAAGAGCTACAAGCAAAAGGAATGGTATTCACAGACCCAGCAGACAATGAGCAAGAGTGGATCAGCGATGTAACGAAATCAGTTTGGCCTAAGTTCTACTCAAGCATTGGAGGTAAAGATAAGTTAGACGACGTTCTTGAGTTACTAGGTAGAAAGTAACGATTAGATACGCCCTACCTGCTGTTCTCCGCTACATAATTACCTAGCGAAAAGCAGTGGATAGGGCATTTACATGGCTTTACTCGTTGATCTGCTCAGTACCTGATCTTTTTAGGACCGTGAGCGACTGGTTGTCATGTGGAAATCAACATTGGAGGTTATATGTCAGTCGCTAAAACAATAAAAAAGCACCTTAACAACATTGAGGAATATACCTGTTGTCTGCTGCTCGCAAGCTTTGTCCTATTGCTGTTCACACAAATTCTTACTCGTCAGTTCTTTGATTACTCCATCCCTTGGGGTGACGAAGTCGCGACTTACATGTTCGTTTGGTTTGCTTATCTAGGGGCTGTTGTGGCGGCCAAAATGTCAGCTCACAACCGAGTGAGCTTTCATTTTAAATTCTTTCCGCCAATCGTGCAGACCGTGAGTGAAACCATCGCTGACTTCTTATGGCTCTGTTTCAACGGTTACTTCGTTTACCTCAGCTACGACTTCGTGTTCAACAAAATGAATCTGTTTTGGAAGTCTCAGACTACAGGTATCCCGATGAAGTACTTCTACATGATTTTACCTATCGCGTTTTCACTGATGATGATTCGAATTATCTGGAACAACTATGAGCGTTTATTCAAAGGCGCAACCAACGAAGATCCAGAAGTCAAAGAGCTGCGCAAAATGACGGCACAAAAGTCCGCGCAATAGTCATCACAGAGAATAGTCGTAATAGAGAGATGTAATAATGGAATCCTATTTAACTCTAATTTTATTTGGTGGCTTTTTAACGCTGTTAATCCTAGGCGCACCAATCACAGTATCACTGGCCGGCGCTTCGATGGCGGCCTATATGTTGCTCGACAAAAATCCCATCGCTTTAGTACAAATCGCGTTTACCTCGGTGGGTAACTTCCCGTTAATGGCCCTGCCAGCCTTTGTTCTTGCAGGTGCACTAATGGAGGCGGCAGGTATCTCCAAACGTCTGGTGGATATCGCCGAAAGCTTAGCGGGTCCCGTAACAGGCGGCCTTGGCGCGGCAACGGTAATGGCGTGTCTTTTCTTTGGTGCTATCTCGGGTTCGGGCCCAGCAACCACGGCTGCGGTAGGCATGTTGATGGTGCCTGCGATGGTCAAGCGTGATTACGATAAGAGCTACGCATCGGCAGTGACGGCTGCATCCGGAGGGTTGGGCATTATCATCCCGCCATCCATTCCATTGGTTATCTTTGGTATCTCGGCAATGGGCTTAATGGCGCCACCAGAAGCCATTGCTCAACACGGTCAGTTTGCTTCTTTATCGATTCCAAAACTGTTTGTCGCTGGGGTTGTACCGGGCTTCATCATGGCATCGACGCTGGTGGTAACCAACTACTTCATTGCTAAGCGAGAAGGCTATAAAGGGCTGACTGAAACGTGGTCGTTTGGCGATGTAAGGCATTACTTACGCCGCGGATTATGGTCGATATTAGCACCGTTCTTAATTCTTGGCGGTATCTACAGCGGCATGTTCACACCAACAGAATCAGCGGTTGTCGCGATATTCTATTCGTTGTTTGTTGGGCTTTTCATTCACCGAGAACTGTCGTTCAAAAGCGTGATGAAATCTCTGTCGACCACGACATGGATCACAGGGCGTGTATTGTTGATCCTCTTTGCCGCTACCGTGTTTGGCCGCTTGTTGATCGAGCAAAAGATTCCAGTAGTGGTGGCGGAGTCGCTACTCGGTTTTACCGACAACATGTACATGGTGTGGGCGCTAACCATTACCTTGTTGTTGTTTGTCGGCATGTTTATGGAAACGTTAGCCGCGATCATGATTATCGTACCGGTCTTGCTGCCGATAATGTACATGCTGGGTGCTGATCCTACTCACGTGGGCATCGTGGTGGTGTGTACCTTATCGATAGGTTTTGCAACGCCGCCACTGGGGGAGAATATCTTTGTTGCCTCGGGGATAGGCGGAGCTACGGTTGAGCAAATCACCGCGAAGATCCATCCCTTTGTTCTTGCTTCTGTTGTGGGCGTTTTCGTTATCGCTTTCTTCCCACAAATTACGCTTTGGCTACCGTCCTTAGTCGGCTATTAGGAGAGATAACCATGAATTTATCCAGAATCACCCTCATTGGTTGTGCCGTGTTTGCTGTCGTGAGTGGTATTGGTTTACGTGCTGAACATTCTGAAACAGCGAAAGAAACCAAGCCTGTCAATGTGCTCGATATTTCTGAACCACATGTTGTCAGTAAAGCTGAAAGAAGAGCCAAAACCTTGCTTGCGAAGGCAGTGATACACGTTCAAAAAGAGGGTGACGATAGTGTTAAAGACTTCATGAGTGACCCTGAATATATCGATGGGGAGCTCTATGTTTTTGCTTTGGGTATTGATGGCCAATTCCTTGCCAGCGGTGGCTCGTCAATGGTGTTGGTTGGTGACAGTGTTTTAGATACGCAAGACGTTTACGGCAATCCTTTTTTCCGAGAAATGATCACCAAAGCAGTACACAACGGTTTTGGTGAAGTGAAGTATCACTGGACCAATCCGACCGATCGTATGGGTGAACCGAAAACTACTTTCTTTGAGCGTGTGGGTGACGTGATTGTCGCTGTCGGTTATTACCCAGAACGTTCGAGTGCGGCCGAGGCAAAGAATTTATTGGCGAGAGCGATGACCGCGATAGTGGAATCAGAACAAGAGAGCCTGGCAGAATTCAATGACGCCGATGGCAGTTTTGTAGAAGGAGACTTATATGTGTTTGTGATGGATATGAGCTCTGGAAAGTTGCTGGCGCATGGGGTATCTCCTGAGCTTGTCGGGCGGTCACACAGCGAGATTCTAAGCCCTGACGATAAGCCAATTCTTACTGAGATGTTGAACCTTGCGAAAGAAAACGGCCGAGGTGTTTACACTTATCGCTGGTTGAACCCTCAGTCGAGTAAAGTTGAAACCAAGCATACTTATTATCGAGTCATCGACAATAAGTTGGTCGGGGTCGGTTATTACACAAAATCAAACAACACGTAAAATGGTTTCTAACGAGCCCTCAGCCCTGTTAAATAAAGGGCTAGGGGCCCAAAATACCAGTGTGTGTAAAAAAGCAATTTAGTAAAATTAACAGTGTGAAATTTTTGTTGTGAAATTATTTCAAAAATACAGGTAGTATGAAATACATGGAAGCCACACAGTAAAGAATAATTTTTAAAAAGGTCAATCAGGATGTTTGACCTAAATGAAATTCAAAGCCGTACGAGGGATAGACTATGAATATGCTGACACTAGACAAAACAGAACTTCACAGAAACCATTCAACATTTATTGCTGAAGCTGTCTTTGCCGTCGAAATGGTGAAAGCAGACAAGCAACTCGAAAAACAGAAAATGGCAAAACAGTTGCTTGATACTCTATTTCCTCTAGAGGCAGGCTCGCACGAAGACGCAGTAAGCTATGAGATTGACTACAGACACGTTCAAGTTTACTTCAAAAACGGCGAACACACAGGTTTGAAACGTGCTAAGCACTTTGTGGCTTACACTGGCGATAAATCTAAACCTTCTGCAATCTTGTTCCGTGATGAGAGCGGCACGCACGTTGAAGTGACAATAGGTGCTCGTAAAGGTACGGGTCACCTAGAATTGGTTGATATTCAAGATATTCAGCTAGAGACATGCACCACGTTTGGCCAAACTGAGGCCAGTTGCTCTTCAGGAATCCGTCACTGGGTGAGCTTGGTGAAAGGCGATGAAATCGGTCGACCGAATGCATCGAGTGAAGACAAAGAGTTCACGGCGAAAAATGGCGAAGACTACAACCTAGGTTTTTGCTTTGCGATCTAACGCTCTTTAGCGACTGAATTGAACTTCGGTGATTTAAATAACTGAGCGCTGCGATACGTGGCGCTAATATCGCACTATCGATTTCTCTTTACCTTTGGTAATTTCCCCGCCCCTATAGCGGGGCTTTTTTATTAGAGGTATAAGTAAATTAAGCGCTTCTTAAAGTTATCTAACAAAAGTTTTTAAAATTTTATCCCATATCTTTGTTGGTATAAGTATTTGTAATTAAATGATTTATCTGTAAGTTCTAGTCTTTTTTTTATAGCGAGAATGACCATGGATGACAGTACGCTGAGTGACTATTGAGCAAAAACTCAGTCAAAATACTTCGTGCTGTGCTATTATGCGCGGCCTGGGATTGAGCTATTAAGTCCATTTGTCGCCTCTCAAGGTGGTTTTTATCACGTTTATTTAAGTGGTATGGCGAGCCAATCAAGTAGTAGTTGGATATGGAGAACGTCCTTATATTCGTTGATTCGGATATGCGAACATCATAATTTATGAGTTTTAAATCAAAAAAATACAGTATCGATTCTACTGACTATCAAGTTGGTCAAGACAACGTCAGTAAATGGGGCATGGATGTCCATAACACAGTTTTTGTAGCCTCGGTTGGCTTATCTCTTCTCTTTATCATCACTCTTCTTGCTCTTCCTCCTGCGGATGCTAAAGCTGCTATTGATTCTATTAAGGGTGCTGTTCTATCAAAGTTTGACTTCCTGTTTATGTGGGGAGCCAACATCATGCTAGCGTTTGCTGTTGTTATCGCATTTTCACCGTTGGGTAAAATTCGTCTAGGTGGTGAAGAAGCTACGGCGGACTACTCAATGCCATCTTGGATTGCGATGTTATTCGCTGCAGGTATGGGTATTGGACTTATCTTCTGGGGTGTTGCAGAGCCAACCGCCTTCTTCACGAACTGGTTCGGAACGCCATTGAATGCAGAACCCTTCACTGAAGCAGGCCGCGAGTTAGCGCTAGGCGCGACAGTATTCCACTGGGGTTTTCATGCGTGGGCTGTCTATGGTATGACGGCGCTTTGCCTAGCATATTTTGTTTACAACAAAGGCCTACCGTTATCAATGCGCTCTGTGTTTTATCCAATACTGGGTGAGCGAGTGTGGGGCAAAACTGGTGATGTGATCGACGTACTAACCGTACTGGTTACTCTGTTTGGTCTAGCGACTTCATTGGGCTTAGGTGGTACACAAGCGGCAAGTGGTATCAGCCATGTGTTCGGCTTGGAAAATAACATCTTCCTTCAGCAAGCTATTATCGTGTTGATTATGGGTTTGGCGATCATTTCTGTTCTGCGAGGCATGGACGGTGGTGTTAAGTTCCTAAGTAACCTGAACATGGTTATTGCGTTCGTATTCCTTGGCCTTATCGCAGTATTGAACTTTACAACGGTGCTTGATTCAATGGCGACGGCAGTAACGGGTTACGTGAAAAACATCGTAGCATTGAGCCAAAGCTCTGGCCGCGAAGACACAACCTGGCTGCATGGTTGGACTGTGTTCTACTGGGCATGGTGGGTAGCGTATGCACCTTTCTTCGGTATGTTTGTAGCGCGTATTTCTAAAGGTCGTACGGTTCGCGAATTCTTACTTTGTGTACTAATTATCCCAACATTGGTAACGTCAGCTTGGATGTCTATTTTCGGTGGCGTGGCTATCGAGCAAGTGATTAATCAGGTGGGGCAACTTGGCCTTGACCAAGGCATCACAGACGTATCACTAAGCTTGTTCTACATGTTAGATGCTTACGAGTTTGGTAGCATTCTGTCTGTTATCGCTGTCGTGTTGATTATCGTATTCTTCGTTACAACGTTAGACTCTGGTTCTATCGTTATTGATGGTATGACGGCGGGTGGTAAACTTGAAGTACCGGTGAAGCAGAAAGTAGTTTGGGCGGTTATTTCAGGTGCCATCGCGATGGTAATGCTATGGATTGGTGGAACTCAATCAATCCAAGCGCTGCAATCTATTACGATTATTGCAGCACTACCGTTTACGATCATTCTTCTGATTGGTTGTGTGAGCTTGTTGAAAGGCCTACTGACGGAAGTGGGTAAAGGGCAGGAAACCGTTAGCCCTGCATCTGAGTAAACTGCGACGCAGAAATAAGCAGCTAACGCTTTAATTTTACTTAACATTATTTCAAAGCTCTCTTGTACTGTGTGCAAGGGAGCTTTTTTATGGTTCAAAGAAACAAGAAACAAGAAACAAGAAACAAGAAATAATAAAGATAAAAAGAGCCATAAGTGAATAGTCACTTATGGCTCTTTTAACTCTTACTCTTAGGAGCGAGGCTCTAGCTATTAGCTAATGTGCGCTTACGCATCCAATTCGTGCTGAATAACGTAATCTAAAGCACCAACAACAGCAGCAACTTGAGCATCGTTACACTCTTCGTCTGTCACTTTGTCGCTGTCCGGGTAAACCTCAGTGGTTGTACCGTACTTACAATCAGTCACACCGCCGCATAAGCCAAGCTTCTTCATTGGGTAGTTGATCACACCGTGTTGAGTGACGTCTGAACCAATGATCTTGCCTTCGTCATCTGCTGGCGCAATGTGGGTTACTTTTTCAACGGAAGCTATGACAGCTGCTTGGAATTCAGGTTGAGGGTTTTCAGTGTCACCCACCGTGTAGAAACCGTCTGGGATCATACCTTCGATGTACTCAATACCATCACGTGCAGCGAGTGCAGGGCGGAATTCAGTTTCATCAGAATCGGTTGTCTCGTGAAGATCAACGTGAACCAACACTTCTGGTAAAGATGCAACTAATGCACGTAGGTTTGCTGATTCTTCAGCTGGCGTACCGTCATAGAAAGAGCGGTTTGGATCAACAGCATTTGGGTTCCAGCGGTTGATCACTTCGTAACCCCAAGGGCTCACACAAGGTGCGACAACAATGTTGAAGTGCGCTGTATACTTTTCCGCTTGAGTAGCTGCGAATTTGATCGCGCCATGGACACCACTGGTTTCGTAACCGTGAACCCCACCCGTTACAAGAACGGTTGGTTTTGATGCGTCCCAGTTTTTGCTTTTGATAGCGAAGAGTGGGAAGCGAGCTTCGTCGTAGCTCAGTGCTCCGTATTGCTCGATGTCAAAGCGGTCTGCTAGTGCTTTAATCTTTGGTACGACTTCTTGTTGGTATTCACGCTTAGCCGTTCTTTGAGCAAACCATGCTTGACGCTCTGCTTCTTGCCATTTTTTTCCTGGCTCACCAATAGGGTAGGTGTAAGTACTTTCCATTGTTTTATCTCTGTCAGGGACGTTGTGGTGAAGTGAGAATAATCAGCGCAGCGAGATCGTGCAACTTTTATTGAGTGAGTTTATGCTTCGAACGATTGGTATTCTAAATACTGTTTCTAAACGTCGTTATTCTTGGAAGCTTTAGGCTGTTAAGACAACAAAAAACCCTTCACATATGTGAAGGGCTTGATAACTCAACAACATAATTGATGAACTGAAACAGCTTAAAACTCTGTTTACTTAACTGTCCAAGCAATCGTCTCACCGCCACGAATTGGCACCACGATGTCTGAGCCGAAAGGCATTGTTTCAGCAACATTCCACTCTTCTTTTACTAGAGTGATTGTATCTGTGTTACGTGGCATGCCATAAAAGTCTGGGCCATTGTGGCTCGCGAATGCTTCTAGGTTTTCAATCTTGCCTTCTAATTCGAATACTTCAGCATACAGTTCAACCGCAGCGTGCGCTGTGTAAGAACCGGCACAACCACATGCTGACTCTTTTGCGCCTTTCGCGTGTGGCGCAGAGTCTGTACCTAAGAAGAACTTCTTGCTGCCGCTCGTAGCTGCTTCTATAAGCGCCAATTGATGCGTGTTGCGCTTAAGAATCGGTAGGCAATAGAAATGTGGCTTAATGCCGCCAACCAACATGTGGTTACGGTTGTAAAGCAGGTGGTGAGCGGTGATGGTTGCCGCTACGTTGTCGTTCGCGTTCTTAACAAAAGTCGCTGCATCTGCAGTCGTGATATGCTCTAGAACGATCTTCAGGTTAGGGAAATCGTTCACAATCGGCGCTAGAACTGTGTCTAGGAACTCTTTTTCACGGTCAAAGATATCAACGTCGTGAGCCGTTACTTCACCGTGTACAAGCAGCAACATACCCACTTCTTGCATTGTTTCTAGTACGTGGTAGATGTTTTTAGCAGAGGTTACGCCTGAATCAGAGTTTGTTGTTGCGCCTGCTGGGTAAAGCTTAGCAGCAACGACAGCGCCAGACTCTTTCGCTTTGCGAATTTCATCAGGTGTTGTGTTGTCTGTCAGGTAAAGTGCCATTAGAGGCTGAAACTGTTCACTTGGCTGTTCTGCCATGATGCGTTCACGGTAAGCAAGCGCCATTTCGGTATCGGTTACCGGTGGGACGGTATTTGGCATGATTAACGCTCGACCATTGTAACGGCTGATATCGCGAACTGTATCTTTTAGTACGTCGCCATCGCGTAGATGAACATGCCAGTCGTCAGGACGAGTAATCGTAAGTTGTGTCATTGAAGGCTCCCACCAATTGAAGTGTTATGTAGTTGGAGCCTAAACTCGGCGAAATCTGTGAAAGCAATCGCTTACGTTTAGGCGACAGGATGATAGTGGAAAAGCACTTTCATTTCATCCTATTTTTAACTCTTCATGGTTAGGAGCTTGTTTTTATGGGGTTTTAATTCACTATTTATTCCCGGATATGGGTTAGCGGGTGGCCACCCACAGGCCGTGGATCATTCCTGGTACCCAGAAGAAGAAAGTAAGGATGATGTTAATTAGTAAATCTTTACCCGCACCACGAGCGAAGAACACACCAACAGGAGGAAGCAGTACACATAAAATAATAATGACGAGTTTGTTCATGATAAATCCTTTTTTATTCAATGACAGTTCAATGCGATAAACGTGTTCAAATTATAGAACGTATGGAAAGAGTTAGTGTATTGGTGTCTTTATGTATATAAGACAGTCGTTTAAACATCTCAATATATTAGCTTAGTATCAAGTGTTTAATACCTGCCAGTTTATCTATTTATAACCATTTGCTAGCATTGGGACAAACAACAAAACATTGGAATCGTTATGTCGCAGCTATCTTCAGGTCAAAGGGCGTTAGATCAAAGGGCTTTGGAGCAAGAGCCTTCTGATCAAGCTCCTTCTTTATCTCAAATCAATGTGTTTCCGGTAAAATCAGTGGGCGGTATCTCGCTCTCTTCTGCTTGGGTCGAAAAACAAGGCCTTACTTTCGACAGACGCTTTATGCTCGCATTGGCTGACGGTTCAATGGTCACGGCACGTAAGTACCCGAAAATGGTCAAGGTATCTTCAAGTTTGCAACCTGACGGTTTGATTTTCACTTACGAAGGTAAAGAGCCGCTGCGCCTAAAGTATGCGAATTTCAAGATGCAAGAAGCGCCAGCAACGGTTTGGAAAGACAGTTTTACCGCATACACCACCAATGATGACGCCGATGATTGGTTCAGTGACGTGTTGGGTGTTCGTGTTGAGCTACTGTTTTCTGGTGAGCAATCGAATCGTGTCCGTGAAAAGCTCGGTCATAACGTGAGTTTTGCTGACGGCTATCCAATGTTAATAATCAGTCAAGCCTCTCTTGATGAGCTGAATCGTCGCAGCCCTGAAACGCACTCCATGGATCAGTTCCGTACCAACTTTGTTGTTTCCAATACCGAAGCTTTTGCTGAAGATGGTTGGAAGCGTATCCGAATTGGCGAGGTTGAATTCGAAGCAGTGAAACCTTGTGAGCGCTGCATTCTAACCACGGTGGATGTTGAACGTGGCGAATTTAGAACAACAAAAGAGCCGCTCAATACTTTCTCCACTTTTAGAGCCAACGAGCGTGGTGGGGTGTTCTTTGGTCAAAACCTAGTGGCGAAAAATGAAGGCTTAATCAAAGCTGGCGATGTGGTCGAGGTGCTCGAAAGCAAAGAGAAAGAGCATTATGAAGACACTTGGGTTGAGTCACTGCATCTAACGTGTGTTGAGCGCGAAGAGATCGCACGTGACTTTACAACCTTTTGGTTAGAGCCTGCGAAAGAAAACCACTCACTACCACACTACCAGCCAGGCCAACACCTACCGATCGAAATGGTGATTGATGGCAAAAAAGTGTCTCGTCGTTATACGCTATCTTCTAGCCCTTCACGAGCGGGTCGTTTAGCGATTTCTGTGAAGCGAGTGGATGACGGTCAAATATCTAACTGGCTAAATGATCATTTCCAAGTGGGTGATACTTTAGTCGCGCAAAACCCAGACGGTGCGTTCTACTTAGAAGAGAATCCAACTCATCCATTACTGCTGTTGTCTGCAGGTAGTGGCATTACCCCAATGTTGTCGATGCTGCGTTATTTAGCCGACCACGCTCAGATTGATGATGTGGTTTTCTATCATCAATGCAGCAACGAACAAGATATTCCTTATCAAGCTGAGATTGATCAGATCGCTAGCGAACATGCAGGCCTACGTGTGATTTATTCGTTAAGTCAGCCAAGCAAAGAGTGGGATGGTTTATCAGGCCGTTTGAGCATTTCGCATATCGCTAAGATTGAAGAGCTACATAAGCGCCAAGCGTTTGTGTGCGGCCCTGATGGCTTTATGGATAACGCAAAGAAACTGCTAATTCAAATGGGCCTAAACCCTCAGCATTATCACCAAGAAGCGTTTGGTATCGCTCAGTCAACTGAAGAAGCGGTGAAACAACTGCAGTTAAGTGTGAACGGCTACTTATTCGAAGGTAATAACCAATCAACTTTGCTAGAGCAAGCTGAATCGGCGGGCGTACCTATTGCTTCCAGTTGTCGTGCGGGTTTCTGTGGCGCTTGTAAAGTGACTCTTGAGTCAGGACAAGTTCACCACCCCGATGTGCCAGCACTACAAGAGCACGAACGAAACATGGGTCAGATACTAGCGTGTTGCAGCGTTCCTCAAACTGATATCGAAGTTGTGGATTAAAGACTCCTCAGTTCAATAAGAAAAGCACATTAAATAAAAAGGCCGGGAGTTCACGAAAAATGAACTTCCGACCTTTTGATTCTGAGACTAATTCAGAAAATTAATCGTAGATCGTTGGGATTGGCTGACGCTTGTGCTGTGTCGCTTTGTAAATGCTTACTAAGCGATCTGACACGTCTTGAGGGACTTCTTTACCTTCAAGGAAATCATCAATTTGATCGTAAGAAAGGTTCAAGGCTGCTTCGTCGGCTTTCTGTGGATCAAGCTCTTCTAGGTCGGCAGTAGGGACTTTCTTAACCAGTGTTTCTGGGGCACCTAGCGTTGCTGCAAGTTCACGAACCTGACGTTTGTTCAGACCAAACAACGGTGCTAAATCACAGGCACCGTCACCGTGCTTAGTGTAGAACCCCGTGATGTTTTCCGCTGAGTGGTCTGTCCCAATCACAAGGCCGCCAACGTAACCTGCAATTTCGTATTGCGCGATCATGCGAGCGCGAGCTTTCACATTACCTTTCACAAAGTCGATTTTTGCTGAATCTGTTGGTAGCAAGCCTGTACCCTCAAGCGCTACGTGAGAAGCAGCATGAAGCCCATCAACACCTGCTTTAATGTTGACAGAAACAGATTGAGAAGGCTGGATGAAAGAGAGAGCAAGCTGAGCTTCATCTTCATCTTTTTGCTCGCCGTAAGGCAGGCGAACCGCAATGAACTGGTAGTCATTACTGCCTGTGCTCTCGTTTAGGCTGTCGATGGCCATTTGAGCCAATCGGCCACAGGTCGTTGAGTCTACACCGCCACTGATACCAAGGATGAGAGACTTGCAGCCTGACTGCTGAAGTTTCGTTTTAATAAAGTCCACACGACGAGTCACTTCGAAGTGAGGGTCAATTGAAGGTAGTACGCGCATTTCGTCACGAATTAACTGTTTCATTCGTATTCCTTTCCTGCAAGCAAATTAAAAATCTAGTGTTATCATACCTAAATCATCCGATTTAAAAACCTCTTTGCACAAGCATAGAAAGAGAAGGCAGTAATAAATAATGGAAAAAATAGCCATTTTCGGTAGTGCGTTTAACCCACCGAGCTTAGGGCATAAAAGTGTGATTGATTCGTTGGCCCATTTCGACAAAATTCTACTCGTTCCAAGTATTGCCCATGCTTGGGGAAAAGAGATGCTAGACTTTGAGACGAGATGTCAGTTAGTTAACGCATTTATCAGTGATCTTTCACTGGATCAAGTTGAGCTTTCGTTGATCGAAAAGAGCCTATTTACACCCGGTGAAAGCGTGACGACTTATGCTGTTCTCAACGAGCTTCAAAAGTTACATCGTGACGCGGAACTCACCTTTGTTATTGGGCCTGACAACTTCTTTAAGTTCTCATCTTTCTATAAGTCCGATGAGATTACTGAGCGATGGTCCGTAATGGCTTGCCCTGAAAAAGTCAAAATCCGCAGCACAGACATACGTAATGCGCTGGTAAATGGAAACGATGTTGCAAAACTGAGCACTAAGTCAGTTACAAAGATATTGCAAGATGGTGGGCTGTATCAGATAATGTGAGCTCATTAATAAGAGGTCAGAGGACTATGCTAAAGAGCACGATACCAGCGGCGTTGGTTATAGCTGCATGCAGTATGCCTGCGTATGCTGAATGTGGTTTTTTTAGCTTAGATTCGATCATGTTGACCTCTGATAGTGAAAACAATTGTTTGGATTTTTCTACGAGCATCGAATCTTTTGGCCAACGTATGATGGAAATCAGTGGGCTGAGCGATGAGGAAGCGGAGAGTACACCTGATTATTGGACTGACTGGGTACTTCAAAGCAAAGAGGCACCATTTCTCACACAAAGCCTAGAATCAAATTATGTTGGTTTGGGTATGTGGTTTCCTGAAGATCTGGAAGACGAACAGTATGAGATGTCTACCGAAGAGTGGTTACTCAATCATGGTTTGCAATTAAGCATAGGCTTCGGCGAAAAAGTCCAAGGGCAACCTCGGATGCGTTTTGATTACCGTTGGCATGATTCAAGTGACGCCGACCTAATGATGCAAGTTGAGTTACCTTTCTAACGAATGAGACGACAGATTTGCTCTGAATCTTGAGCAGACATTAAAAAGTTAAAAAAGCCGCAAAACTGAAGTGCCTCCATAAAGTGGACGTTTCTGTTAAGCGGCTTTTTAGTTTCTTGTTATTTTGGGCTTGATTTACAGACTGGCTTGAAGTGGAAATGAGTACTCTTAACGAGTGAAGACGGTGGGCCCGCTTCCCCTTGCTTATAGGTATTCACCAAACACTAGCATGCACAGTTGTTCGAACTCTTCTTCTTTCCCTGAAAACAAGTCATCAATTACAAGCGAACGTTTTTGGCCAGACTGCATGCGCTTCTTTGCTTCTCGCATCACCATTACTAAGGTGTGTTCTTGCGGTAAGTTTGAATCATCAATGCTCCATTGATTGAACCGCAGAGACAGGGCACTCTCATAAAGCAGTGGCTTAAACGACAATACCTCTTGCTTCAGTACAGAAAGCATATCTTTACATGCTTGATCGGTATTGTTGGCACTTGAAGCGTGGGACTTGGTCAGTTCCAACTTTTCGAGTAGCGCTAAAGAGAGGTTAGTTTGCGTGATGTAACCCGCTTGTCTTGGAAATGAGTCCGTCAAACGAACAGAGAAGTCAACACGGTTAATCTGAGTGTTTGGAAAGTAGGTCAGTGATGTTAAGCAGTCGTATGGAATCCAGATGCTTTGGCCTGGCTCAACGGCATACTCTTGTTTACCCAGCTTAATCAAAACCAAGCCACTTTGAACCGATACAAGGCTATGTTTAAGTACTTTCTTGCGTGGTGTGATCACCAAGTGCGAAAAGTAAGCCGATGTATATTCAATAGCGAAGTTCATAGATAGTACCTTAATTTTGGGGCGTCAAGATTACCGTTAATCTTAAAGAATGCCAACAGTAACAGGGGATTTTCAATATTTCTGGTCTGACCTTGTCAAAAGTATGGGCTCTGTAGCTGCGATAAGTCAAAACAACGCGTAGAATGAGCCAGCTTTTTATTATATGAATTAAAAAATGACCTCTCCAACCGATCCATATGTTGATATTCGTCCTTACGGCGATAATGAAATTCCAGCGGCATTAAACCGTCTAATTAATGATGAAGAATTTATCAGTGCGATTCTGCACTACCGTTTTTCAAACCATGCGTCTTGGTTCAAAGCATTAATGAGCCCCATTCTGCGTGTGTACTTAAAAATGAAATGGAGCAAGCTGACGAGTGTTGAAACCATTCAGATTGAAGTGAAAAAGTACTTGCGAGACACGCTAGCGAGAACTACAGATGGTGTGACGTACACGGGTGTAGAGTTATTGGATGCGAATCAAGCTTACCTTTTTGTATCAAACCATCGTGACATTGCAATGGATCCGGCGTTAGTAAATTACGCTTTGCATCAAAATAATCATCAGACTTGTCGCATCGCAATTGGTGACAATCTGCTAAAGAAGCCATGTGCGACGGAATTGATGCGCTTGAACAAGAGCTTTATCGTAAAGCGTTCTTTGAAAGGGCCGCGTGAAATGATGAAAGCGCTAGGCCAACTGTCTTCTTACATCAAACACTCTCTAGAAACAGGTAACTCTATCTGGATTGCTCAAAAAGAAGGCCGTGCCAAAGACGGTAATGATTTTACTGAGCCTGCAATTTTGAAGATGTTCCATGTTGAAGGGCGCAAACAAAAAATCGAATTCCCTGAATACGTTAAATCATTAAAGATTGTCCCTGTGGCTATTTCTTACGAAAACGATCCGTGTGACATGGCTAAAGCCGTCGAGCTTTTTGAAAAAGACGTCAACGGCAGCTACGAAAAGGGTGAGTTTGAAGATATTGAAAGTATCATTCAAGGCATCATTGGTAACAAAGGCCGTGTTCATGTTGGTTTCGGTCAGGTTATCGACCAAGATTTTGCGACGCCGGAAGCATTGGCTGAAGAGATCGATCGTCAAATCCACGAAAACTACAAACTGTTCCCAGTAAACCTGTTGGCAGCAGGAAAAGAAGATGAGTCGATTACTGCTGAAGTGAAGCAAGAGTTTGAAGAGAAGCTATCAAGCCTACCAAAAGGTGCTCGCCAGTACTTGATTGATAGCTATGCGAACCCAGTGAAGAATATTGGCTAGTTAATGCTCTTGTTGGTTTACGTATAAGAGATAGATAGCTCTAGCAGGTAAGTGAATAACTAGAGTTGCAAAAGGAGCTTTGAGCTCCTTTTTTGTTCTCTGTTCTTTGTTCTTTGTTCTTTTTGTCTGCTCAAGTATAGACCAAGCCCTTATAGCTTTAGCCTGAGCTAGCGAGCGACTGCGCCACCGAGTTCTAAGTTTGTTGGCCAAGTAGTAATGATATTCCCACCTAGATAAATATTGCCTTTGACTGTCATGGTGTCCGGAAACGCCGTAATAGCAGAGCCACCTATATATAAGTCGCCATCAATCACGATTCCGTTAGGTAGCTCTGTTAAAGGCGTACGAATCACACTCAAGTCTCCTTTCACTCTAAAACCATTCGGTAGCCTCTGCAGTGGGGTGTCAGTAAGGTTAATAAACCCGCCCACTCTTACACCTCTTGGCCAGCTGGTTATTTGGCTACCAATCAGATCAGCGTAACCTTTTATCTTAACCCCGGTAGGAATTCTGGTTAATTGGCTGTTAGATGCTTTCAGGCTGCCATTCACTTCCAATCCTTTAGGTAGGCGAGCAATTGCGGTTTTTTCGATATTGAGATTGCCATCAATGATCAGTCCCGTTGGTAGTGATGTATAAGGCTTGTTTCGTAGATATAAGTTTCCGTAATTATCGAGATGGTTCAATATTTGAGAGTGATCGAGCGGTTCGGCACTGAGATTTGTTATGGTTAAGGCACCAATAATAAGTGCAATTATTCTGAGCATAACGGGCTTCTTATTACGATAGACGTTAACACTATAATGGAAAAATTATTCTCGCACAGTATTTTACCAACTTGATGGTAGATTAAATCAAATCGTGTGGTTAAATAGTGAGAAGTCAACAATGGCAGGTAAATCAATGACTAGAGTAAAAAAACAAATATTTAAGGTCTTTCTGATCGCGGCTTCAACGTTTGGTTCAATGTCTGTGAATGCGAACAAAGTAATTTCAACACCCGCAAAGGCTGCAGTATTGGTGACTCAAGGCGGTCAACAGCAACGAGTTTGTTATTATGATGATAAGGCTTATAGTATTGGTGCCGTGTTAGAGATCGGCGGAGTTGTGATTAAATGTGCGGTCGAAAATGATTTTGAGCAAAATGGTGCGCTTAGGTGGGTTGAAATAATAAAAAAAGACGAGTAATAAACTCGCCTTTTAATTATATGAATATGATTGCTTATATTAACGTGCTAATGAGCGTGTCTTAAGTTCGAAAATAATCTTTTCAGCGCTGACTTCAAATTTAAAGCGCGCTTGCAATTCAGTGCTCTCTTCTGTCATCTCTGACGCTTCAAACTCAACGTTGCTAGACACTTGCTTTGCCAACTCAACATACTTAGCAAACTCAGCTTCAATAAGGTCTTTGGAGTTACCGTAAACCGTTACTTCAGCAACGTCGTCGCCTTCTTTAATGATAAACCCGATTTCGCCTGCACAGCCGCAAGCCTCACATACATCGTTGTTGCCCATATCTTGGCTCATAAATAATCCTCTTACAAAGTCTGAGGTTATTCTAGCGAGCAATTTGAACGGTATCTACAAAAATTGAAACCTTTGAACTAATTCGTTGTAGTAGGCTATGTTGTTTACTTGAAGGCAAAATAAATATAAACATTTGCAATGAAAAATACATATGTGATCTTTATCATGTTTTTTTGAGGGTTAATGTTATTAATTCGTCAGAATATCATTCACTTAGTTGCGCTAGAAATGATTTTATAAGACTATCTATTGCTTGATAGGTATTTATAAGATGAATTTTTCGTAGAGTATTTCATATTCTAAGTTGTTATTTAAAACTATCGACTTAGGGTAGTAAGGTGATTTTTGAAGAGCAATTAAACAAAGTGTCCACAGAGCATCAATGTAAAATTGTTCGTACAAAGTATTTGTGTGAGTTTAGTGAAAAATACTTGCGAAAAAATACCTTGCTCACATAATACTGATAACGATTTTCATTCTGACTTCAACTCATAGAGTTAGATGGATTTACAAAGAGAAGAGCCTGAATATGCCAAAGCGTAGTAAAGAAGATACAGAAATCACAATCCAGAAGATTATGGATGCCGTTGTAGACCAGTTACTAAGGTTGGGCTACGACAAGATGTCATACACGACGTTAAGTCAGCAAACGGGTGTTTCTCGTACAGGTATCAGCCACCATTTTCCAAAGAAAACAGACTTTACGGCTGCCCTAGACGGGCGAATCTTCAAAATGTTTATGGAACATATTGATTCCGAAAATGGTCTTGATGCATTCTCTGCAAGCTGGATTAAGTCTCTAGAAGACGCTGAATTTATAGCAATCTTACGTTTACTTTTCCATCATATTGTTACTGCTGAAAGTGCGCATGAGTTCGCTGCAAACGGTATTGATCGTCTTTACAAACTGACAGAAACTCAGTTTGGTGATACTAGCGGTAAAGAATTAGAGTGGCTAATTGGTAAATCATTGATCCGTATGAGTCGGTAATGATCATATGGATTCAAAGAAGCTCCCTGGGGAGCTTTTTTTGTGCCTGTTGTTTGAGTTCGGATGCCTCAATCTATACCACTCTCTTAAATCTGTTTTCTTCTCTTCAGTTTCCCTATGTTCTGGGATTTAAAGTGTTAATGTCAGGTGTGAGTAATCAAAGCCCCGAATGAGTCGAGGCTTTGATGAACCAATACTTTGGAATGGAATGGAATGAAAATTAGCAATCGTTATTGAGCTGGATGAACCTGAGGGAAACTCATGGTTGGGTGTTTTTCAACAATACTTCTGTAGCCATAGACATCTTCAATCATCGAGGGCTGAAGTGCCTCCCAAGGGCTGCCATCACAAACTAAGTTACCATCTTTCAATACCACGAGTCGGTCGGAATACTGAGCGGCTAGGTTTAGGTCGTGCAGAACCACGATAACGGCAGCATTGTGGTTGTCGGCTAACTCTCTCGCGATCTTTAAGGTGTTGTGCTGGTGGGCAAGATCCAGTGCTGATGTGGGTTCATCAAGCATCAAGATACATTGGTCACCAGAGTGGTGAAGTTGGGTTAATACTCGAGCCAAGTGAACACGCTGTTTTTCACCACCAGACAGAGAAGGGTAGAGCCTTTCACTCAAGTGAGTCACATCGGCAACCTCCATTTTTTGGCTAGCGATGCTAGTGAGCTTTTTGTTGGACTCTTGCAGAGGGATACCACCGAGTTCGACGACTTCATGTGCCAGAAATGGGAAGGTCAACGTACTGTGTTGAGGAAGCATCGCTAAGTGCTTGGCCAACTTCTGTGAAGGCCACTTGTCTTTGGTGTGTCCAAAATATTGGATATCACCCGTACTCGATATCTCCTGACATAAAGCTTTCAGCAGCGTGCTTTTTCCCGCGCCGTTTGGCCCAAGTAGTGTGGTGACCTTTCCTGCTTCAATCTCAATAGAAACACCATCTAATATCACTTTACTACCGAACTTCACTTCGATGTCGGTCGCTTTTAACGCTGAAGGAAACATTAAAGGATTCTCCCTTTCTGTTGAAATAGTAGATACAAGAAGAATGGAGCACCGATGATTGCAGTGACAATGCCTACAGGCAGTTCTGCCGGTGCAAGTACCACGCGTGAGAACATGTCTGCGGCGGTTAATAGTAGTGCACCAAGCACTGCAGACAGTGGCAACAGAACTCGGTGATCAGGGCCTGCCAACATACGACCTAAATGTGGGATCACCAGCCCAATGAACCCAATCATACCAGACAAGCTAACCGTAATTCCGACACCAGCAGCCGTGAGGAGAATCAGCTTTCGTTTGAGCTTTTGTACAGGAATACCAAGATGCTGCGCTTCTGACTCACCTAATAACAAAGCATTTAGCGACATCGCTTGACGGTAGAACACAACAAATAATCCAACGAGAGCCACAGCTGCAAGTAAAATGCCTGACCATTTTGCGCCTGCCAATGAGCCCATCGACCACAGTGAAAGATCACGCAGCATTTGATCATCAGCAATGAAGTTTAAGAATCCAATACCAGCTGCTGATAGCGCGCTTATTGCTACACCTGCTAGCAACATGATGGTCACTGAAGTACCGAATTTGCCAGTACCAAGTTTGTAAACCAGCAGCGTGGTTAATGCGCCGCCCAGAAAGGCGAAAACAGGCACGGCCATAAAATTCATGAAGGAAGGGTATTGCAGTGAAAGCTCAGAGAACAAAACGATAGCCAATGCTGCACCTAATGCTGCGCCCGCTGACACGCCGATGATCCCAGGCTCGGCAAGCGGGTTTCGAAACAAACCCTGCATGACCGCGCCACACAAAGCGAGGATTGCGCCAATCAGCATGCACAAGATGGTTCTAGGTAAGCGAATTTCTTGAATGACTAAGTTGATGTGAGGTGCTAAGTCATTGTTTGGTTGAATTAAGCTTGTGGCGCTGTCCGCTAAGCTAATGTTCATTGGCCCAACAGTGATCGAGTACAGCGCGACAAAGGCTAGGGTAGCACCTAGGCCTAACATCGATGTTTTCAGTGGGACGGATCGTAACAACATAAAGGGCCTCAATATACATTACCCGCTTTAATACTCCTCACCGGCTCACGAAAAGTGAGTTGGCGATGAGTATTAAGCAAGCAATAGGAATAGGGTTGTCGAGTTAGAGTGGGTAGATAAGGGCGTTCAATCTCTTTGCTTCGGAAAGGCTCTCAAGGCCAAGTCCTCCAACCAAAGCACTGCCATTTACGGTAATGATTTGCTTGTTCATTCCAGCAGGAGTCGCCGCGAGCATAGGGAGTGATTTAAGGATGGCATCTGCACCGCCCATTTTTTGATAGCTACGACCACTCACCAAAATGACATCAGGTTGCATCTCAACGAGTGATTCCATTGACAATGGTTTGTAAGACGTCAGGCTTTTAGCTGCAGGGTTGATACCACCAGCTAATTCAATGATCGTATTTGGTGACGTTTCACCACCGGCAACGTTCGCATTACGGCCTTCATGCAGTAGTAGGAACAGGACTTTTTTTGTTTCGTTGCTGGGTCTTTGGTTTTCTTTTAGTGCCGCAACCTTCTGATTTACTTCTGCTTTAATTTGTTCTGATTGATCTTCGGTATGGGTAATCTTGGCGATTTGATCGATACGCTTTAATAGCCCTTCAACGTTTGCTTCGGTGTTAACAATCTCGACATCGACACCTGCAGACCTCAATTGAGAAATCGCATTGTCTGGCCCCATTTCATCTGACCCAATCAGTGTGGTTGGGTCAAGAGCTAGCAAGCCTTCAGCAGACAAGTTTCTGTGGTAGCCAATCTGTGGTAGATTTTCGGACTGAGGGAAGCGACTGGTCACATCAATACCCACCAATTGTTCTTCTGCGCCAAGCGCCAAAACTAATTCTGTAACGGCACTACCTGCACTGATGATGCGAGGTTGCTCAACGTCGTTTGCCATCGCGGTTGGCGCAGTCAATGCCAAGCTCATAGCCGCCACTGAAAGGAGATGTGTCTTGGTCTTTAATTTATTGAGCAGGTTTAAGTTGTTCATAATAAGTTCTTTATATTTTCTTTTTGTATCGCGAAGATACTCAGTGAGCAGTCCGTTCGCATTGTGAGTTCGAGTCGATAGAGAGGCTTAGCTCTGATTGTTTAGTCTTATCGGTCAGAAGACAAACCTCGTGAAAATTGAGTGTTGTCTAACCATCATCAGTCAGTAATTGGGTCGCAGCTATTCCGTTTTCTTGCAGGAACGACAGCAACTTAACTAGGTTCTCAACGTTGGCGGCTTTATCGGCGCCAATGGTGATCGGCTTTTTATCCGTTGAACCAGTCTCTTCTAGCAATGCAATTTTGAAGTTTTCCCAGTCGATATATTCTTGGCCGTTAATACCCCAATAAGGTTCGTGGTCTAAAATATTGACGTTAATCGAATCTTTATGGACCTCGGAAACGTTTTTAATATCAGAACTAGGCAGTTCAACTTCTAGTGATTCCAGCTTTACTGATGCCGTAAGCAGTAGAAAAACCATGACGATAAATATGATGTCGAGTAGCGGTGTTAAATCTGGCGCTAAACTCTGTGTATAAGATGATTGAGGCGTTTTAATCATGCTTGACTCACATCACCAACAGCGACTTTGTTTACTGGCTTGCCTTTAGCATCGTCTGATGGATTTGCTTGAATCGACATACCTTCTAGCCACACATTCACATAGTTCAGAGTATGTTCTAGTTGAGCGAGCACTCGATCGGCCCAAAGGCCTAATAGTTGTGCGCCTGAAATCGCCGGAAGCGCGATCATCAAGCCAGCTGCAGTGGTTCTCATAGCCAAGCCTAATCCGTCGGCTAGATCGTTTGGCGTAATACTCCCGGTCGTAGCTGCAATACCTTTGAACATTTCAATCAGTCCAAGTACCGTACCAAGCAGTCCGACTAGTGGGCTGATCACGCCGATCAACCCAAGGAGCCTTAAGCCAGCATGAAGTTGGTGGCGTTTTTCTTGTAGCCAGATCCCTGCCGCATCTTCACGCAACCCTTTTGAGAAAGAGTGGTGAGCAAGCAACATCGAGACGCCCTTGTACAGTAGCGGTCGTTTACCTGAAATCGACTGAGCGAGCGCTTCGATCTCTTTGCTATTGGTTGGTGAGATCTGGTTGAGCTCGCGACGAATGGCGCGTTTGCCAACACCAATGCTTAGCATCACTTGAAAGATACGCTCAGCGATGATCATTGCGGTAAGGGCTGAACAGATAAGAAGAGGCCAAGTCATTAAGCCCAGTTGTTCTTGTAAATAACTGATTTGTTGCATAATTATTCCAATTTAAAACGAACGGGTAGTTGTACGCGGTGAGCAATCGCTCTACCATTGACAGTGTGAGGTGAAAATTTCCATTGTTTAATGGCGTCTAAAGCGGCGTTGTCGAGTATTAGCAGGCCTGATGAATTGATTAATGCTTGTTTAATTTGTTTACCTTCTGCATCCAACCAAACCTCATAAATAGCGACCCCTTCAATACCACGACGTACAGCCTGTCTAGGGTAGTTCGGCGGTGTAGGGCGTTCAGAGAAAGAAGGTTTAGTCACTAGCACCGGCTCTTGGTTTGATACGCCTTGGTTTACTTCCTTAGGTTGGCTCGCAGACTCGTTCATATTCTTATCTACTTTCTTGTCGGTCAGCTTCTCTGGTTGTGGGCGTTCTTTCTTAACGACCTTTTTCTCAGTCACCGGTTTCTTTTGAACCGGCTTTTTCTCTACTTTCTTGGGTTGAGGCTTATTGGTGATCGCTTTTTTCTTTGGTGTAGGTTTGGCTTGCTTTGTCTCAACGGCCTTTGGTTCGACAGGTTTAGGTTCTGCTTGTGAGACCGTTTTTTGGGGTGGTTCTGATTCAACCGGTTCTGTAACGGTTTTTTGCTGAGCTTGAGAAGGCGTGCTCTTTGGAGTGAAGTTGATCGATACCGTATTCGATTGGCTACCTGCAGGCATGGCAAATACTTTGGACTCTTGAGCAACAAATAATAGCGCCGCATGAATCACTAACGATGCACCGCCGGCAATGACATATCTAGGAACGTTCACATTCAATCCTTAATCCACTCCAAAATCTGTATCGGATTATTGCTTACAATCTAAATAAGATCAATTATCAATTGCATTATCATTTGCGTCTATCTATGATTCTTTCAGTTTTAGCGAATCGTCTTTCAGACTTTGCTATGTAAGTGTTTAGAGAGATTATATGAGTCTTGATGTTTATAAATTGGATGAATCAATTCTAGGTGTTTCTAGCCCTGATCCGCTTCGTTTTGCGTTTACAAAAAAGCATTCTGCACATGCCGGAGAAAGCTCAATTCCGGTCGACGCTAGCAAGAAGTTGGAGCTTTTTGATGACCTAATGCTAAGCGAAGGGAAGAAACAGGATAAGCGTTGCCTGTACATCCACATTCCTTTTTGCCGTGTGCGCTGTACGTTCTGTAACTTTTTCCAAAATGCCGCAAGCCGTAAATTAGTCGATGAGTACTTCGATGCTCTGATGGTTGAGTTGAAGCAAAAAGCCAAAACGCCTTGGGCTCAGTCTGGATTATTTCACGCTGTCTACATTGGTGGCGGAACACCTACCGATTTATCCCCTCAGCAAGTAGAGCAACTAGGTAAGGCTATTCGCCAATATTTCCCTCTAGCAAACGATGTGGAAATGACTTTAGAAGGGCGCATCAATCGCTTTGGCGATCAAATGTTTGATAGCGCGCTTGAAGGCGGTTTCAACCGTTTCTCCTTTGGTATTCAAAGTTTTAACACGCAAGTTCGACGCAGTGCTAAGCGCCTAGATGACCGAGAGGTTGTGCTAGAACGTGTCAGTTCGCTAAGTCGTACAGAGCAAGCGCCAATCGTTCTTGATTTGTTATACGGATTACCGCACCAGTCTATGGAAGTGTTCCAACAAGATTTAGAAGATTACATGTCTACTGGCGCACACGGCATTGACCTTTATCAACTGATTGTTACAGGTAATGCTCCTATGCTTAACCTTGTGGAGAAAGGAAAAATTCCACCACCAGCGAATACGCCAGATAAAGCGAGCATGTACTTGGCGGGTGTTGAGTTCATGGCCAAGAATAAGGTTAAACAACTGAGCGTGAATCATTGGACTCGCGATAATCGTGAACGCAGTATTTACAACAGCTTAGCGAAAACTTATGCCGAAGTTCTGCCGGTTGGATGTGGCGCTGGTGGCAACATCGGTGGTCATGGTGTGATGCAACACAGAACTTTAGACAGCTACATGGAGTCTATAAAACAAGGTCAGTTGCCGATTGCCATAATGACAAAGCAAAGTTCACTAGAGCCAACATTCTCGACATTAAAGGCAGGCTTTGATTCTGGTGTTGTTAGAAGAAGTACGTTGCCGACCTTTATGGGACAAGACACGTTCGATTACTTGAAACCTTTGTTCTCGCATTGGGAAAAGAATGGTCTGGTTGAGCTTTCGGAGGACTATGTGAGCCTCACTATTGCTGGCTGTTTCTGGGCAGTAAGCCTCGCTCAGAGCGTGATTCAAGTGCTTAACGCTGAATATCAAGCAATGCACCTAGCACCGAAAGCATCAGGTTTAGGCGTTCACCCGCATGCAAGTTTGAAGCACGCTTAATGTCGAACCTTTTAGTTTGTAACTTACGTAAATTACTCGTTTATACGGAAACATATTCAATGACAGATACAACATTAGAAATAACAGAAACTCTAGAACAACGTGTCGCTCGCATTATTGAAGAAGAACCAAAACTGCTTCCTACCGCGGTTGCTGAGAAGTTAGGCGTTTCAGAGGTTGAAGTCGTTGCTGCTTTTCCAAATGACATGGCGGTGATGTTAGATGGTAGCCGTGCTCAGGAGATTCTAGAAGGCTTAGTGGGTTGGGGCCCTGTGACCACAATCATGCATTCATTTGGCTCAATCTTCGAAGTAAAAGCACCGTTCCCGAAAGGTAAAGTAGCGCGTGGTTATTACAACCTTATGGGCAGAGAAGGCGAGCTCCATGGTCACCTCAAACTCGACAACATTAAACACATTGGCTTAGTGAGCAGGGCGTTCATGGGGCGTGAAAGTCATTACTTCGGTTTCTTTAGTGAAACGGGTGAGAACATTTTTAAGATCTACCTAGGCCGTAATGAAAAGCGTGAGCTGATTGCCGACCAAGTTGAACGCTTCAAAACGTTAAAAGAGCAAGCTTAAGCAGACTTAACGGCAAGCTTAAATTAGGTTGCCAACTCGTTTAAATAGTACATCAATGCTCGAGGATCGTTGAGTTCGCTAATGATTGCTCAACCTCGGGCAAAAATAATAAATCAGAGAAAGTGAAGAAAGGAATTACCCATGGAACAGCAAGTAAAACAAGAACGTCTACAAGGTCGTCTAGGTCCAGAAATTAAAGAATTTCGCCAAGAGCGCCGTACCCTTCAGCTTGCAACGGTTGATGAAGAAGGTCGTCCAAATGTAAGTTACGCACCTTTCGTTCAGAACCAAGAAGGTTACTTTGTTCTCATTTCTGATATTGCTCGTCATGCTCGTAACTTGAAAGCAAACCCTCAAGTGTCTTTGATGATGATTGAAGACGAAGAGAGCTCGAAGCAGCTTTACGCACGTAAGCGTTTAACGTTTGATGCTCAAGCGAGTGTTGTAGCGCGTGAAACGGAACTTTGGACTCAAGTGATTGGACAGATGCAAGAGCGTTTTGGCGAAATCATCGATGGTTTGAGCCAGCTTCAAGATTTCTCTCTATTCAACCTTAAAGCAGAGAATGGTCTGTTTGTGAAAGGCTTTGGTCAAGCATACCAAGTGTCTGGTGATGATCTAGTCGATTTCGTTCACCTGCAAGAAGGCCACAAAAAAGTATCTAATGAGTAATCTTGTTTAACTTATTACTTAAGAAGCCCTCCAACGTGAGGGCTTTTTTATGTCTAAATCAAAGAGTTTGGTATATTGACGTTTGATGACTATTTATGTGTAAGGATCGGTACGTGAAACCAGTAAGTCGAGATTGGGATGAGTTTTGTTACCCATTTATTTATGAAGACAGTCCTATCTGTGATTTTGAGATTCTGTCGGACGAACTATGCTGCCGAGTTGGGTTAGTGTTGTCTTTGGAACTGGAACCACAAGTTCGTGATATCTTGCAACGCCTGCAACCAAACATCTACCACCTTAATGGATCTGTACGTGGGAAATTAGCGATCACTGAATCCGAACTGGTCGAGTTAAAGCAAGATTACCACCGTATCCGTGAGCAGTTAGAAGGTGGTTTCAAAGGTTTTGTATTACCTGGTGGGCACCGAGTGTCGAGCGAACTTCACTTGTGTCGCTGTCAGGCTAAAAAGGTTGTGCGCGCTTTGGTGAGCATTGAGCACCATGAAAGTAAAAAGTCACCTGACCCG
This sequence comes from Vibrio toranzoniae, assembly GCF_024347655.1. NCBI lineage: Bacteria > Pseudomonadati > Pseudomonadota > Gammaproteobacteria > Vibrionales > Vibrionaceae > Vibrio > Vibrio toranzoniae. Next base: position 1,179,873 of record NZ_AP025515.1, read on the forward strand.
GTTCTTTTTAAATACGCTAACTTAGTCGCGAACACGCTCTATGCATTGGCGTCTTTTACCAATCATGTCAATGAAGTTGAAGAAGTGGAGTTTGTGAGTAAGAGTTATTCTATGCCAAAGAAATCTTAAGGAAGAGTTCTACACTGATTCATCTTTAAGCTAAGAAGCTAAACCATTAAGCATGATGCTAGGTTTAGCTTCTAAAGTCGCGCTTAAGCGGGTGTAGAGGCGTCGTTTAAGACTTTTGCTCCGCGTAGCATCGCTTCGATTAATTCGCCCGCGTTGAACTTCTCAAGTGCTTCATGTGCACCCACCTGATTGGCACGGTCAACACAGATTTCACTTGATAGTGAGGTATGCAAAATACAGTAGGCATGACTTAGGACGTTGTCATTTTGAACTTCAAACGCAAGCTCGTAGCCATCTAACCCTGGCATCTCAATATCACTCACTAATAGATCAATCGCGTTGCCTGCGTTGGCTTGGTTGCGCATCAAGTCAATCGCATCTAAGCCGTTGTTACAAATGCGGTAAGGGATGTTGATACTATCTAAGGCATCAGATAACTGTTTTCGTGCGATCAGAGAGTCATCCACCAATAAAATATTCAGCGCTTTGAGGCGTTCCCTTTCAACATCGGTAAGCATCGGAATATGCGCATTCTCGTAATGTGGGTAGATTTTAGAAAGCAATAACTCCACATCGAGCATCTGAACAATACGATCTTCAAAGCGTGTAATGCCGGTAACGAAAACATTGCGACCAACGCTCGCTGGTGGTGATTCAATGCTCTTCCAATCACATTCAATTATTTTATCAATCGAACGAACCAAAAATGCGACTACCGTCCTCAAACAATCGGTGACGATGAGTACACAGCTTTGGTATTCAGTGGGTGCTATTGGACGAAAACCTATTGCTGCTGACATATCAATGACAGGTACGGTAAGTTCTCTGATGGTCACTGTGCCGATGACGTGATGATGAGAATAAGGGATTTGAGTCATCGGCTGAAAAGGCACGATTTCTCTTACCTTAAGCGTGCCAATAGCAAAACTCTGAGTTAGGGATAATTTGAACATCAACATTCCCTGTGACTGGCTAGCTTTACTGATCGGTTTCGCCATAAGTGGCTCCTGCTTTACTACGTACTTAGTTTATAAGGAATAATTTAAAGGGAAATAAGGGTGGCGGCAAGTCGCTATGCGGTTTTTAGGCGCTTTAACGCTGCTGTTTTCGGTTATAGAGTGAAGAATGGCAGTTCTTGGGGTAAAATCATGAAAAATGCTCGCTGTCGATAGTTTTATGTCGACAAGTCGGTAGCGTTAAACAGATATACAACCGTCAGTGGTTGGTGGTTATTTGAACAATAAATGGTTCAAGAAATCGAGTGTTGAAGTAACCGTCTCATACAAACTGACAGTAACAAATTGAGAATTATCATGGCAAGAACAGCAGCAGCGCTTCATATTCTGGTGAAGCATAAAGAACTAGCAGAAGACATCATTAAACAGCTTAAAAAAGGTGCTAAATTTCAAACACTAGCGAAGAAGCATTCAACCTGTCCATCTGGTAAAAAGGGCGGCGACCTTGGCGAGTTCAAGAAAGGTCAAATGGTGCCTCAGTTTGATAAGGTTTGTTTCTCTGGCGAGACGCTTGTACCACATCTTGTAAAAACAAAATTCGGTTGGCACGTAGTAAAGGTTCTCTACAGAACCTAGTGTAAGATATGTGTTTGATAGAATAAAAGGAGCGTATATACGCTCCTTTTTTGTGACTGTTTGGTGCATTTAAAAGCACAATGGCTGAGTGTTCATCCCTGACGTTATACGATAATTGGGGCTACGCCCTCGCTTATCCGCCGTGACTAATTGGTAAGAGGATGAGGGGTTTTAATGAGTAAGTCATATAATTAATGCCATTCTTAAAGAAATTTAAGCAGCTTTTTGCCTTTTTAGTCTTTGTTTTTATCTAAAAAGCTGTAAACGAGTTTGGTAGGAGAACAACATGGAGAGTTCAGCTATGTTAAGCAATCCAGCGACAGATGTTATATTGCATGCTTTTGACTGGTGCTATGCTGACGTAATGAAGAACGCCCCACTGATCCAAGAGTTGGGTTACAAATCTGTTTTAGTTTCACCGGCAATGAAGTCGTTACGTAGCCCTAAAGGCTGCGACAGAGAGTCTGGCACTCAATGGTGGCAACGCTATCAACCACAAGATTATCGTGTGATCGATAATCAGTTGGGTGACACACAAGATTTTAAAGCGATGGTCGATGCGTTAAAGCAGCATGGGCTTCGTACCTATGTGGACGTAGTGTTCAACCACATGGCAAACGAGTCTGGCATTCGCAGTGACTTAACGTATCCGAATCTTCAAGATATGGCGTCTTACCAAAAAGACGCCGAATATTACGAATCAATACGCTTGTTTGGTGATCTTTCTAAGCCTTTATTTGATGAAAACGACTTCGTGGAAGCGTTTGGTATCAAAAACTGGAAAGATACGTGGGAAGTGCAGAATGGGCGTATTACTGGCGGAGCCAGCGATCCTGGGTTACCAACGCTGTTAGACAACGACAATGTGGTTGCACAGCAGCGAGCGTATCTAAAAGCCTTGAAAGAGATTGGAGTGAAAGGTTTTCGTATAGATGCGGCAAAGCACATGACACTTTCACATCTGTGTAGGGTGTGGACCGATGATATCTGCGAAGGCATGCATATCTTTGGTGAAATCATTACTGATGGTGGTGCGACCCAAGAAGAGTATGAGCTATTCCTTGAACCATACCTGAAGCACACTCGTTTAGGTGCGTACGATTTCCCTCTGTTCAATACCATCTTCAAAGCCTTTGAAGAGCAGGGCAGCTTTAAGTCTCTGATCAATCCTTACTGTTTTGGTCAGGCGCTATCGAACATGAGAGCCATCACTTTTGCTGTGACTCATGATATTCCAAACAACGAAGTGTTTTTGGAATATGTGATGGATGAAGTTGACGAACGCTTGGCTCACGCCTTTATTCTTGGTCGAGATGGCGGTGTGCCGCTTGTCTATAGCGAATTGAGTACCAGTGGCATTCTGGATCAGAATGGTCAGCCTCGTTGGTTTAGTGACTGGCGAGCGCCATATATGAGAAGCATGATTCAATTCCACAACCATGTTCATGGCGAAGCGATGCGTGTGGTTGAAGCGAATGATGACTTGTTGGTATTTGTCCGTGGTGATAAAGGCATTGTTGTGATTAATAAATCTAAGCGAAGTAAAACAGCATCACTGACTTGGACTAGTGCAGTGACCGATTTGTTGTCTGGTGAAGTGTTTGAGTGCGTTGGCAAGGATGTAACCATTAAGATTGAACCTAACCAGTGCATGATGTTGATAACCAACTAGATCGAGTCTGTTATGATACCAATTGTAGTAAATAAACTGGTCATCCTAGCTTGTTAAAACGCTCGATAACTTCGTTATAAATTTTGATTGTAGATAACTACTTATCGGAACTCTTTGTCGAATAGAGCCGCCTTGTTCTCAAGCCTTTTTCCTGCGCTATTTATGATCACTTACTTACTGTGATTGGTATGAGTTACGTCTAATCGTTTAGAAAGAAAAGATTGAAAAGAAAGCCCCGCTACTGGCAGTCAGTAAGCGGGGCTTTTTATTTGAAGTTGTTTATAGGTTACTAAGCAAAGCGTTAGTTAAACTGACAGGCGATTAAACCGTGAACTTGTTCAATAGTTCATCCTGTGCTTGAACATTGTCAGTTTGTACCTGCATTGCCGTGTTTGCTTCTTGAGCCGCGTTTGATACTTGTGTTGAAAGGTCTTTGATCTTAACGGTGTTGTTGTTGATCTCTTCAGCGACCAAGCTCTGTTCTTCTGCTGCCGAAGCAATCTGAATATTCATATCAGAAATACGTTGAATTGCATCACGGATGCGGTCAAGTGAAGAATTCGCTTGTTGAGCGCGTTCAACGGCGTCAGTTGCCGTGTCTTTACTTTGATTCATCGCGTTAGATACTGAGCTTGCACCAGCTTGGAGCTGCTCAATCATGTTGCGAATTTCAGTCGTCGACTGTTGGGTACGTTGCGCTAGAGTACGAACTTCGTCGGCTACGACTGCGAAACCACGACCTGATTCACCAGCTCGTGCGGCTTCAATCGCTGCGTTCAATGCCAGCAGGTTAGTTTGGTCAGCAATGTCGTTGATTACTTTAAGAATTGTTTCGATGTTCGCGGTTGCTGATTCAAGTACCTGTACTTCTGCAACGGCTTGGTCGATACGAGCTGATAAGTTATCAATCGCTTGAGTGGTGTCACTGACTACAGAAGTTCCGTCTAACGTTGCTTCATCCGCTTCACGAGCCGCCGCCGCCGCGCCTTGAGCGTTGTTTGCTACTTCTGTTGCGGTAACCGCCATTTCGTTCATTGCTGTTGCTAGCTGTTCCAGTTCTTGCAGTTGAGTGTTCATTGCGCTTGCTGATTCGCCCGCACCTTTAACCGTGATTTCAGTACCACGCTTAATCTCGATACCAATCGCTTTCGATTGGATTATTTGGTTCTGCAGATTTTCAGTAAAGGTATTGAAACCTTTTGCTAGGTCAGAGAACTCTTTATCTGTATTCGTATCTAGGCGTTTGGTTAAGTCACCTTGTCCGCTTGCGACATCTTGAATCGCGTGGTTAAGTGCATCAAGTGGGCGCATTAACGCACGTATTAGAATCGTCAGTGCGATGATACTGAGAATGACCGCTATCAAAGAATAGATCATCGAGCTGTTCTTGAGATCTTCAACGGCTTGGTAAGCGATCTCTTCATCAAGAATTGCGCCAATGTACCAATCTTCACTTGGGATGTGCGTGAAGTTCACTAGAAACATTTTGCCGTCGACTTCAATCTTTTGAGAGCCTTCGCGAATGTCAGCTTGTGGCATGTAGCTCGAGAGTGTTTCACCGTTGTTTTTAGCATTCGGATGGGCAATTGTCGTGCCGTCGGCTGTGACCAGGAATAGGTAGCCCGCATCAAACAAGTTCACTTGGTTTACTAAAGTAGCAAGGTTGGTCAATTCTAGGTCGTAGAACATACCAGCAGTGAAGCGACCGTTGTCTTTAACTGGCGTACCCACAGAGATAATGACTTTCTTACTTGATGCATCCACATAAGGCGCGGTAACAACTAAACTGTTTTTGGATTTAGCATCAATGTACCAAGGGCGAATTCGTGGGTCGTAATCAGGACCGGCATCCCAACCGTCATCATTTTCAATGACGAAACCGTTTGCTTCATAACCAAAACCAACTGCAAGGAAACTGTTTTTAAGTTTAGGCTTCTCTAAGATTTCTTTTACATAGGTACGATCTTGAGGGTTGATTTCGATGACTTCAGTCGTCGATTGCGCCAACGCTTTCTTGGCGTTCATCTCTGAGACTACGGTATTCCTGACTCCAGAGACCATTTCTTCTAGGCTCGCATTGACGTGGTTTTCTACAGCACTTCTTACGGTGTAAAGTTGTTGTATTGAAAGCAATGATACTGTTACTAGCAGCAAGGCTGATGATGCAGCAACCACCTTATGGCTAAATTTCATTGAATATTCCCCTTCTCACAGGCTTTGCGAAGACTAAAGTTAATCGTGTTTTTCTAATTATATATATCGACGAAACTGAAATTTACTTGAATGTAAATTCACAAAATAGACTACAAAAATATAACAATTCACACAACATGAAAATCATTAAATCAAAACATCGTTATTTTTATTATTCTATTCAATGATTTAAAGCTCAGTTAAGCCTGAGTTAGTTAACTTGAATATTTATTAGTTAGACGTTTATGCGTGTGATTTTTTATTAAGAAAATAGGAAATGAGTCAATTTATATGAAATTAAATGATATGCCAGTTTTATATTTTGATGAGATTTTAAATGGAGATGTGAATATATTCAGTAAAAAAACCTCACAAAAGTGAGGCTTTACAGAATTGTGTCTTTACTGATTTATATCAGTAGTATCTAATTTAGAATATTAAATGAGCTACACCAGCGATAATTGGAAGTGTGATTAAAGTACGCAGAATAAAGATAATAAATAGCTCAAAGATGTTTACTGGAATCTTACTTCCAAGAAGCAGAGCGCCCACTTCAGACATGTAAATCAGTTGAGTGACTGACATTGCTGCAATAACAAAGCGAGTCATCTCGTTGTCGATAGAAGCGGCAAGAATCGCAGGAATGAACATGTCCGCAAAACCAACGACGATCGTTTCAGACGCTGCTACCGCTTCTGGTACACCAAGTAGCTCTAAGAATGGAATGAAAGGCTGACCTAGGATTGAGAACACAGACGTGTATTCCGCAATTACCAATGCCATGGTACCGAGACCCATAACAACAGGTAATACACCAAATACCATATCTACGGCGTTACGCACACCTTCAGAAAATACCGACTTAGCAGACTTAACCTGTGATGCCTTATTTACCGCTAACTCAAAACCCCAAGAGAATGTTGAGTGGCCAGCAGGGATCGCATCAGCATCTTTGTTCGGCTTGCTACCATCGATGAAAGTATCTTTCTTCATGCTTAGTGGTGGAAGGCGAGGGATGATAACTGCCGCCACAATGCCTGCTAAACAGATTGCTGCGTAGAAAGGCAGGAATAGGTGTTCTAGCTCTACTTGTGCAATAACCACAAGGCTGAATGTAATAGATACTGCTGAGAAAGTGGTACCAACAACTGCTGCTTCACGTTGAGTATAGAATCTCTGCTCGTACTGTTTACTTGTCAGCAGAATACCAACACTACCGTCTCCTAACCAAGAAGCCATACAATCGATAGCACTGCGGCCCGGTAGATTGAAGATCGGACGCATTACTTTACTTAGCAAGGTACCAAAAAGTTCTAATAGACCAAAGTTTAGTAGTAGGGGAAGTAGTAAACCAGCAAAGATAAATACGGAGAAAAGTGTTGGAAGCAGGCCCTCTAAGACTAGGCCGCCCGTATTTTCTTCCCAAATAATTTCGGGACCTATTTGGAAAAAAGTCATTAGTGCTGCAGCACCACCAATGAGGCGAACCGACAGCCATAAAGGGGAGGGGTTGAATAGACCGTTTAAAAATGAACTGGATGTAATGAATGTAGGCTTGAAAATCGCGCTCAATACTGAAGTGACAGACATGAAAGCAACGATCGCAGTGATAATAGAGACCAGATATTCACCGAAAACCGCTTGGATTGATTTCGCCAAGATAGCGACAGGGATGGTGAGAGCACCTTGATAGCTGATTGGCGCCATGAAAAGGAATAAACCAATCAATGATGGGATTAAGAAAACCCAGAAACTGCCTTTAGATTTCTCTGTTGGATCAGTATTCGTGTTGTTAGACATGTTATTGTTCTCGAATTTCTACACGTAAAAAAGCCACATCCTTGGCATTTTTATCCACTAAACATCCGTATTTTCTTATAGGATGCAAGATTACCCAGTATTAATATCGCTTGCAATACTATTCATCAAATATCGCTAAATATTCAGAATGCTTATTCTGCGACTCTGCGTTACTTTGGAATAAAGTGTTGTGAATGTTACGTATCTTGAAGGTATATTTCCAGATATTTATTAGTTAACTGGGGTTTCGGTTCGATAGGTTAAATAGAGCCAGTAGCTAAACGCAATAATGAAGGCGAAAGAAGCAGGGAAAGCCAGTGCTAATATTTCGAAGCGTTGGAATAAGCAAGCGCCAGTTAAGCCACCAAATAGAAAACCGACGACGATGAACATCAGCAGTTTGGCTTTACGGCGATCAAAGGGCATACCTTTTAGGCGAGCGCCAATCATGATCCCAATATCGGTAATGATTCCGCTCATGTGCGTAGTACGAATGATTGCGCCACTATAGGTAGTGATCATCGCATTCTGTAAGCCACATGCGGCTGAAGCGAAGTATTGGCCAGAGGTGTAGCCTTGTAAAAGTGCCCAAAGTGCCAAGAACAGCAACCCACCTTCAATACACAGTGCGACACCGTAGCGGCGACCTAGCTTCAGAGCTTGGTTTTCAATAAAGAACCCGCTGAAAGCAGCGCCTAACATAAAGCTCATAATCACCAATAAAAGGTGCACGGAAGCCGAAGTTGGAGTGAGCAGACTGCTGCCTAGTAAAGACATGGTGCCCGAAACATGGGATATGGCTTGATGTTGGAAGCCAAGTAATCCAATGGCATTAACGCTACCGGCAAGGCCTGCTAAGAGTAAGGCTCCGTATTCAACCCAACGAGGTAGCTTAGAAATCATGTGGTTCACTCCGGGTTAAATAGAGGAACAAGATTATAACGCTCGAAAAAAGATACGCTAGCGTTGTGGGGCATTCATGTTTGATCTTAGGCAACAGTATTGCAGTTTGTTTCGATGAAGCATTGTTATAATGCGGACTGTCGCTCAAAAGAAGTTTGTCGTTATAAAAAGTGCACCACTATATAAAGAAGACAAAGATAAGGATAAAGATCAGTGACAAGCTAGTTGTAATGGCTCATTTGGTGCTCAAACTTAACCCAGCCGTATTTACGTTCTTCATAAACGGAAAAGCTAGGTAGTGGAAAATCTTGTTCTTTAAATAGCCCGAGTGGGACGACATAAAAATCGGCGGCGGCAACGGATTGTAAAAGCATGGTGGTGCCACACTTAGGGCAAAATTGATAAGTGACTTCACTGCCCGTATCGCTGATGCGTGAAAAATAGGTCACTTCTCCGCTTAGTGTGACCTGTTCAATTGGGAACCGAGCTTGAACGCCGAACACGCTTCCTGTGCGTTTTTGACACTCATAGCAATGACATACAGAGGTTCGTTGGGGCTCACCTCGGCATACTAGGTTGACTGCTCCACAGCGGCATTCACAACTTCTGATATTTCTATCTTTAATATGCTTGATATCCATCTATGTTTCACTTCTGGTTAACCCTGTATTGATAATTATACTAAAGCCCTTTATGGTCTGCACAACTGGATGAAAACAAAAGAATACAATTGCTCATGAAAAAGAAAATCTTACCTATACCTCTGATTTTACTGATTCCTATCGTCATGTTAGTTGTGGTCATATTGGCGGGTGTTTATCGCTTTAGTTTAAGTGATGAAGAGATTTTGGCGAAGTTTCCTTCTTCACAAGTCAGTTATGACCCAGTGGTTGAAACCGTTTTTGATTTGAAGACCACTAACCCATGGACAATTAAAGTTCCAGAAACCAACGCATACGCCTTTATTAATGAAGTCGACGCGCCAAAAGCAATCGCGTTTGGTCGTTATGACTCTGGTGTTGAGCGCGGTGTAGCAACCGTCGATACAAAAAGCCTGGCAGCCGTGACGCTAGGCGAAGCGACTTTCTTTGTTGCACCTATGTGGATATCGAATCAAGGCAGCGGCGTATTCTATTACCTTGGCCTCTTTAAGCATGACCAGCAACGAAGCCGTGTGGTGTTGGTTGACCAACTTTTCTTGGGCGATCGCGTGAAAATTCAGACTTTAGATGTTGCCCAACAACCAGATTCAAAATCACAGAACAAACTCACAGGGCAAGGTTTTATCGGTTTTACTCAACATTCTGCGGAACAATCATTTGCAGAAACCCCTTCTGAAAAGGTGTTAATGAGTTTTTCTTTTGATACACAATCAATTGGTAAGTAATAACATTTTTGCGAGCACAAGGATGTGTTGTTTATGTGAGTCAAATTACATATTATCTTAATAGATTGAATGAAATTTAGACATTCTTTGTGTCTGCTTACTTTTACAAATGGAGCTTGCGAATGATTAGTAAACGTTTTTTTAAGACGAAAGACGAAGTTGAAGTGACCTTTGAGCTAGAAGCTCAAGAAGCGAACTCAGTATCCATTGTTGCTGACTTTCTTGATTGGAAAGCCACGCCAATGAAAAAAATGGCGAAAGGTAAAGTGTACAAATTCAAAACTCGCCTACCTAAAGATGGCGAGTTTCAATTTCGCTACTTAGTTGATGGCCAACAATGGGTGAATGACGTGAATGCTGACCGTTATATCCCTAACGAATTTGGTGAAGACAACTGTTTGGTATCGACGATTTCAGCTTAATTTCTGGACACTTATTGTAAGCATAAGGCTGTGTTTTTCGGTTCAAATCGTTTTACTTTAATAGTGAGAAGGGATTGGTGAGTTAAGATCGCCATTTGCTTAATAACAGCAATTAATGCGCGGTGTTTATTAATTGTTCGATACAAGATAACGTAGATAAATAAAAAGCAGTAGCTAGCCGTTTCTGCTTTTTTATTTTTCAATTTAGCTGTTAATTTTATTTATAGTGAAATGATTTTTCACTTTTTATAACTCAATGACTTAGCGGGATAGAGCAAGATTCGCATCATATTATTGCAATGTATTGATGATTTATGCGTCCGAAAAGCATATCCTATGCTTTTATATCGTAGAAAGACTTGTTTACCGTGTATTCAAAAATATTTCCCTCTCCGTTTGCTGAGCTTTCACCTGTAAAAAAAGTAGCTATTTTAGGACTGCCACTTATTGCAGCGATTAGTGTTGCTCTGCAATCGTCACAATCGGATCTGACGAAAACGATCGATCTTGATTTACCCGACTCAACCGTTATTGAGTCTATTCTGTCACCTTCTTCTGTTGCTGTTATTATTGAACCGCCGACGTTTGAGTATCAAATTCAAACAGGTGATAACTTGAGCAGTATCTTCAATCAGCTTGGATTTTCTTATAAATCTATGATGAGCGTTATGGAGACCGATTTGAACTTTCTTGCGTTGGACACACTTCGCCCAGGTAACACATTGCGCTTTTGGCGTGACGAGGCAACAGGCGAACTTTCCAAAATGGAACTTAAATTTAGCATTGCTGACAAAGTCGTTTATCGACGACTTGAAGATGGCAACTATGAATTCGAAGATATCTCTATTCCTGGTGAATGGCAGCAAAAGCCTCTAGTGGGTAATATTCAAGGCAGTTTCTCTATGTCGGCAAATAAAGCTGGCCTGAACAGTATCGAGATTGACCATATTGTTACTCTGCTTAAGGATAAGCTGAATTTTAGCCGAGATTTACGTGCAGGCGATCAATTTGAAGTGCTTCAGAAAGCACAATTTGTCGATGGTATCGCTACCGGAAAGCGTGAAATTGAAGCCATTAAGATCATGAATCGTAATCGTGTGGTGTCTGCGTATTTACATACCGACGGACAATATTACGATGCTAATGGCGATAGCTTACAACGCGCGTTTCAACGTTACCCTGTGAGCAGTGGTTGGCGTCAAAGTTCTCAATTTAACCCTAAGCGCTTGCACCCAGTGACAGGTCGAATTTCACCACATAACGGTACGGATTTCGCGACGCCAATTGGTACGCCAGTTCAAGCAACAGGTGATGGCAAAGTGGTTATGACTCGTAAGCACCCATACGCGGGTAACTACGTGGTTATTCAGCACAGCAGCACGTACAAAACGCGTTATTTACATTTGAGCAAGATCCTCGTTCGTAAAGGGCAAACGGTATCTCGTGGTCAGCGTATTGGCTTGTCCGGTAAAACTGGTCGAGTGACCGGTCCGCACTTACATTACGAATTGATCGAACGTGGTCGTCCTGTAAACGCGATGACAGCGAATATTCCGATGGCCAATTCTGTACCTCAACAAGAAAAAGCAACATTTGTGGCCGCTAGAGATGAGGCAGATAAGTTATTAAAGAAAGCTCTGGAAACTCAGTCTAACAATAGTTAACTGATGTACTCCCAAAAGCCGCGAGTTCTTTACTAAATATGTAAGTATCTAGTAATGCCGTGGCTTTTTGAGCTTTGGATAAGGTATAGGGATGGCTCTGGCCTAGATTTTTAGGTCATGAGAGATTCTGAGTGAATAACATAACTGATGATAGCTTCTGGTCGCATAGGCGGTGAGTAAAGGTACCCTTGGATCTTGTCACATCCCATGGCGTGCAATTTTTCTAATTGCTCATGTTTCTCAACGCCCTCAGCAACTAATGACAAATCGAGTCTATGCGCCAATTGAATAATCAACCAAACAACACTCTCAGATGTCGAATTCGTCAGCAAGTTTTGAATAAAGGTTGCATCAATTTTGATGCAATCGATAGGGTAACTGTGGATGTAATTCAAACTCGAGTAACCAGTACCGAAATCGTCTAGCGCGATCTTAAAGCCTTGCTCTCGTAGATAGTTGAGTGCCGATTTTGTCTCTTTGGTTGGAGATAGCAGCACCGTTTCGGTTAGCTCGATAACAAACTCATTTGCTTTAAAGTTATGTCGCTCAATAGTTCTAGTGAGATAGGAGATGTAACGCTTAGAATCACTAAGCTCATGAGCCGAACAGTTTATCCCAAGCTTAATTTTATAGCCTAACCCTTTTTCTAATGTTGTTTTTGCGCGACACACCAGATCGATAATATGTTCACCCAGTTCAACAATAAGACCAGATTCTTCTGCTACTTTAATGAACTCCACTGGCGATACATCGCCATGCTTAGCCGTTTTCCAACGAGTGAGTACCTCGAAGTATTCCCATTGCTTTTCACTTTGACCAACGATTGGCTGTACAACCACGTACATTTCATTGTCATTCGGTGTAAAGCTAGGTGAAATTGCGCTTTCAAGTTCACTCCGTAAAGCGGCAACCAACTCCGTTTTTCTTTGATAGCGAGATATTAGATGGGTGTCATAGCATTGAATGTGGGTATCTTGTCTTTGTTTGCACTCTTTTAGAGCCAAACTGGTGTTAAAAATTATTTGTTCTACGTCTTTGTTGCTCCCGTCCGAGCTAGCAATACCTATGCTAATGTCGAAAGCGACTTTCATATCGACGCTATTGTAGCCCTTTTTTATCTTAGCCAATATCTGCTCACAGATGAAAATAGGGTCTGAATGGTAGGTAATGAAGGCAAATTCGTTTCCTGCCGTCCGGAAAGTCAGATTGTTCTCGGGTATGGTTCGGCGTAAGGTCTCTGCCACGTACTGAAGCACTTTATCGCCAATATAATTACCGTGCATATCATTAATGGCTTTGAAACTGTTTACGTCGAGCAAGGCTAACGTAAATGGAGTGCTTCTCTGCTGAGTAATCGATTCCAAAGTGTCCGATAAGCAGCTTCGGTTGAGTAATCCAGTTAAGCTATCGTGTGATACTTCATAACTGAGTTGATTGACCAGTTGCTCAGAACGCTCGTTAAACCATATCTCCCTTAGTGTGTGGATGATGATGTTTGCGAAAAGTTGATGGTGTTTTATTACGTTTTGTAACTGGTCCGGACTAAGAGGAGAAGTAAACGTAGAAAACAGCACACCCATAACCTCGCCACTCTGAGTTCGAGTAGGGATTGCGATTGAGTTCTGTGAGGTGATTTCCTGCCTAAATGCCGATGTAGGCAACGACTGAATGATATATTGAGCGAATGAACAGTCTGGGTGCTGTTGATGGACTGCTTGTTGGTAAATGTGACCGTGACGTGCATTGATTTTATCATGCAGTACATGGTCTGAATGGGCTATCACCAAAGGAACCATTTGATCTGGAAAGTACTTTTTCTCAATGATGGTGGTGTATTGAGTACCGAACATTTGGTGCAAAATGAGCACGGCCGACTCTAGAAGGTCGATGCCTTCTAATTTAAGTAAACGACCAATGCGTTCTGTATCTATCGTGCTGTTATGCGTATGTTGAGTCATAGTCACCATCCGTAGTTAACCAGAACCTATTTTTAAGCTGTATATGTGCACATTTGTATAATTGGTATGCGTCTAGTTTATTATTGGCGGTGTTGTATAACTTTTCAAATTTAAATGTGATTTATTTCACAGAGCCAGAGTACAGCGCTCTTTGTCTAATCGATCTTTCAGATGGTCCAAAAACAGCTTGGTTCGCGTATGTGAGTAATCAAGCTTAGGGTAGTAAGCGTAAACCATCACTTCATCAGCCGTGATATTTGGTAATACTGGAACTAATGTCCCTTGCTTAAGTTCTTCTTTTATCATCGCGTTAATGGTCAGAAGTATTCCCATTCCTCGTTTGGCGGCATGAAAAAGCGCTTCTGGGTTGGTAGTTGCAAAGTTCCCGTTCAGGGTAACCCTTTGGCCTTTGGTTAACGTTACTTCTCGAATCGGGCGCTCACCCCAGATCAGTGAGTTATGCCGTTCTAAATCCTGCTCGCAGGTAGGGTGACCATGTTTTGTTAGGTAGTCAGGTGATGCGTAAAAGCTGGCTTTGTGTTCGAAAAGTGGTGTTTTCTTAAAGCTTAATGAATTGAGTTGCTCCAGCTCACGACTGATCACGAGATCCAAGCCAAGTTCAGGTAATTGACCCGGGGTGGTGGTGATAAGTTGTACTTTTATGTCTGGATATTTCTCCAAAAAGTCATCTAAGTACTGAACTAAGAATTTAGAACCAACCGCAATGGTAGCCCCAATTTTTAATAGGCCAGCAGGGGTTTGGTTAACCGAGCGAGTTTCATCAATAATGGACTGCCAACTATCGAGTTGATCTTTCGCTCGTTGATAGAAAAGTGCACCGGCCTCGGTTTGGCTGATAGAGCGAGTGGTGCGTTTTAAAAGTTGAGTGCCGATACGCTCTTCTAGCCAGTTTACTCTTTTGCTGATCGCTGAGCTGGTGGTATTGAGTTTACGCGCCGCGCCATTGAAGCTACCTTCTTCCACCACTTTGACATAACTTTTTACGTTGAGAATCCAATCCATATTATTTCCTATCAGGACTTAATTAAATTCCAATTTGGTTAATTATCAATTATTGGTTTTGAATGTAAACTCATTTGATGAACAAATAACAAACGAATAGGGAATTTTTTGAGCCAATCGACCTTTAAAAAAACACCGCTACTCTTAGCCATGATGATCATTGCTACGGGGCAAGTAGGAGTGAGCATCTACTTACCATCATTGCCGTTAATTGCTTCAGACTTAAGTGTAACTCAGGTAGATGTACAGCTGCTCGTCACGCTGTTTCTTGTGGGTTTTGGCTTGTCTCAGCTATTTTACGGGCCGATGTCTGATGCGGTGGGAAGAAGACCTATCTTTTTGTTGGGTCAAGGGGTTTATTTGATTGGTACTGTCGTTTGTGTTGTTTTTTCTGACAACATGACAGCGCTAGAGGTGGGTCGCTTGTTGCAAGGTTTAGGGGCGGGTAGTGCCTCTGTTCTTGGGCGAAGTGTGCTTCGTGACAGTTATGATGGTCCTCAACTGACCAAAGCCTTATCTTACATTTCACTGACGGCTTCGATCATGCCGATCATTGCGCCTGTATTTGGTGGTTGGATCTCATTTCATCTCGGTTGGCAGGCCGTATTTCTGTTTGTTTTACTGTATCTATTAGCGATATTTACTCTGGGTTATTTTGTGTTGCCCGAGACTTTGCCTTATGGAAAGAGCCGCTTTGATGCATGCCAAGTGGTGAAGAACTACGGACGCTTGTTGACTAACCGCCAGGTGGTGAGTAGCGCCAGTTACAACTGGATGCTCTATATGGCGAGCTTGGTATCGTTGTCGCTATTTCCATTCTTAATGCAAGAACAATTGGGTCTGACTGCGGCTGAATATGGCTCTTTGATGATTGTGCCTTCAGCAGGGTTATTGATTGGGAGCGTGACGTTAAACATACTTCACCGTAGGTTTAGTACACCGCAGTTGATGAGCCTTGCGATTTTGATTGTTATGGCTTCAGGAAGTTGGTTGCTTACGCATGAGCTAACAATTTTTAACTTAGTATGGTCATTTACTTGGTTGGCGATAGCTCAGGGAATATCGTTCCCGCTTTCTATCAGCATGTTACTGGAACCTCATAAAAAGCAAGCGGGTGCGGTTTCTGCTCTGTCAGGCTCAATTCAGATGTGTTTGGCAGGGTTATTAGGTGGATACTTGGTTGAAAGTTGGGTGACAAATCACCTGCAACTTGGTGGGTTTTACTTGGTCATTGGGACTATTATGGGAGGAGTGCTTTGGTCTTCAGTCAGAATGGACAAGAAATTTGGTGCAACAGAGGGTGAATACAGTTCAACAACGAGCACTCCATAGTTCATCGTTAAAGCGTTGTATTTGTGTTGATGGTTTCCTACAATACTTCGGTCCATTTAATAGGTAAACAAAATGCAGCAAAATGAATTTGAAGTACTGGTAAAAGCTATCTGCGCACTAGATGGCCTACCTCAAGCACTTGAGCTATTGAAATCCAATGAGGATACTGAAGTTGCTGAGGCTGCCGCTTCACTGACTGGTCAATTTGCGCTAGCGGAAGTGGAAGGCGAAAAGCGCATTTACCACGTGACGCTTCAAGAGAATGAACAAGGCGAAGAGCAAGAGTACATCGAACACGTAATGAATGAAGGCGATGACTTAATCAAATTTGTAGCTTGGTTTTTCGAAACAATGTTCGAATTAAAGCAAAAAGATACTTACCAAATTGCGGGTAAAACTTACCGTCAGCCAAAGCGTAGCTAGGTTTTGGTTATCGCCAATAACTAATGGCTTCAGTTTGATGGCCGTGGTTTTAAGCGAAGTATTTAAAAAGCAGCTCACATGAGCTGCTTTTTTACACCTTCAGTGGCGGAAACAGTGCATTGCATCATTCCTAAAACGGGGTTTATACTAACCTATTGATATATAAATATAATTTTATTTTTTTGAGACCACAGAAATGATCGATCTGCAAGGTTGGTGATTGAGTTGCACTAAAGTGTGATGTAGATCTTGTTTTTAGGTGTTTTAAGTGTAGAATCCGCGCACAAGAAAGTTGATTACGTGCGGAGATAAGCATGAACTACGAACTAGGCAATGTATACCTTGGTCAAATTGCAGCAAAAAACATGATGCACGAAGCGTTATACGGCAAGCCAAAATCAAAGAAGCCATCGTTCTTTAAGCGAATGAGGAAGAAAATGGCTAAGTAAGCATTTTCCCAAACGGAATTTTGAAAGGCCTTAAACTCATTGCAGTTTAAGGCCTTTTTCGTTTTAGCTATTGATGACTTTTATCGCTCTGTTTTGTAGTGGAGAGACACAACAAAACACTGATTAGTTAATTATCGGAAGTCTAACTCTCTCTAAGCAAGATCAGCTTGCCGATTGATTAGATAAATCGACAACATTGTTTGGAATGGAATCTAGACCATTTTCTTTCATCCATGCTTCTAAGTTGTCTGCACCGCCGATGTATGTACCATCAAGCCAAATCTGAGGAACGGTCACTGGTGTTTTCTCACCAATGTGCGCTTTCACCTCTGGAATCATTCGATACAGAGCAGCACTGTCTTTAACGACATCGTGATAGGTATATTCGACACCCGCTTCATCAAGCATTTTCTTAGCTTTCACACAGAATGGACAGGTCGCTTTGCCATAAACGATATTGCCCTTTAGGTTGTCTCGTTTGGTCCACTCTTTGATGACTGACTGAATTAGCACGCCACGATTAAGCGCTTCACCTTGGCTGACGACCTTACCTTCAACAACAAGGATAGGTGCATGCCAAGAACCGAGTTTTAGCGGTTCCCACCAGTGAGATAACCAATCTTTCACTTCTAGTTCTACATCGACTTCGGCCAATTCATTCTCAAAAGTATCCTCTAGAATGTCTTTGGTAAGGGTACATTCTCCACATGGGATGTTTACTTTAAATGGCCCCCAGCTGCCTGCCCAACGGTATAGTGTAATCTTGACTGGTTTCTTCATGGTTACGATCTCGCTTAAAGTTCTCTTATCAATATAGAACGGGCTGTAGAAGTATTTATTTCATTGGCCTTAAATTTTATTAACTTTCGCCGGCTTTTTTGTTTCCCAGTGAGTAATAAACGCAACAGATGCAATAATAATTGCCGCCCCTAACCATAAGCGCCCTGGTGGAACCCAGCTGAATACCAGCCAGCCAGCCAGTACATTGAGTGGTAATTTTGCGTGATCAAACGGTTGAACAAAAGAAGCGTCAGCGACGGAATATGCTTTTACAATCGCCCATTGAGCCAGTGCCGTCATTACACCGATAACGATTAAGATAACCCAAATAGTCCCGCCGCTTGGTGTTTGCCAATCAGGCATGGCCAACAAGATGTTAAATGGCGTGATCAATAGCAAAAGGTAAACCACCATGGTTGAAGGACTGTCTTGTGAAGAGAGCTTTTTCACCATCAGTGAATAGCATGCCCAAAAGAAAGCCGCGCCAACCGGCAGTAACGTTGCCCAGCTAAAATCTTCGGACCATGGTTCGAGAATAACCATAGCACCGACGAAGCCTGCTAAGGTTGCGCCCCAACGAGCTGTGCCCACTTTCTCTTTGAGGAAAAGCCCAGAACCTATGGTTGCAAACAATGGCGAAGTCATGAGAAGAGCAATACCTTGCCAAATAGGTACAGGGTAAGCTAACGCCCATATCCAAAGTTGAATACCGATAACCGATAAAAAAACACGAAATACATGCAGTTTGAGGTTATCGGTTCTGAGCGCGCGACGAATGCCTAACGTTTTTAAGTAAGGAAGAATGGCGAACAACGCGATGGCGTATTGAATGACAGCGACGGTGGTAGAAGTCAGTCCGAAGTGAATGCTCGCGATTTGGGTTAGGCTATTAATCACGGCAAAGGCTAAACCAGCGGTTAGCATCCAGCTAGCGCCTTGGATCGGATGGTGTTGTGACATGATGCTTCTAATTGTTTGATATGGTTTGTCGTATGATACGGATTTAACACCACGAAACCAGAAAAAGCATTGCTGAAGTTGGTCAGAATATTTGAATAACAAAAAAGGTTGAGCAAATGCTCAACCTTTCTATTTATAGCTAAAGTAAATCTAGGTTAGAAGTCGTAACGTACACCTAGACGAAGTGTATCTTCGCCTTGAGTGGTTAGGCCTGTCGTCGCATCTTTCACTTCGTCTAAGTTGTTTAGTTGGTAAGCAATGTATGTGCGAATTGATTTGTTGAATTTGTAAGTACCCGTTAACTCGAAGAAGTCAGCGGTATCTACGGTTACGTTTTGAGACGCATCTTCTTCTAGTTTTTGGTAAAGAGCAGCGAGTTCAAACTGACTGGTTAGTTTGTACTTCGCGGCAATTTCTACACCAGAGAATTCAGTGTTAGCCTTGTCGTCAAGGTCGCCCATCGTGTAAGTTGCACCTAAGTACAGAGCATCCATTTTATAGTTAATACCAGCGATTACAGCCGTTGCTGAACCATTTCCAGCTCCGTTGTCATTGCCTGAATAACCAAGGCCAAACCCTAAACCCATAGGTAGAGTGTAAATACCAGAGACACCGTAACCGTTTGTATCTTTGTCTTCACCAGCAATTAAACTTGCTTTTAAAGAAAGAGCATCAGCATCGTAAGCATATACAAACGTGTTGTTGACTTGCTCGTCGCCGGCATTGATGAAGGCTTTTTGATCACCAGAGAAAATGGTAACGTCCGACATTTCTGAAATCTGGGCTGCTGCTGTATCTTGACGACCTACCGATACTGCACCGAAGCCACCTTCAAAGCCCGCATACATATAACGTTGCTTAAAGTTATCGGTTTCATCATTGTCAGCTGAGGAGTTTACGCCTTGTTCTGCTTCGTAGAAGCCAAAGCCAGATAAGCTATCGTTGATTTCTGTATTACCACCAACATTTAAGCGAACACGGCTCTTGTTTTTCATTGAACCGTCTATTTCAGCACCGCCTGAACCAATGAAATCACCACGGAACTCCGCACGACCGCCTATTTTAAGTTCAGTACCATCAGAGCTGTAAACGGTTGCTGCTAGAGATGAACCTGAAACTAGTGCCGCTACCACTGCAGAAGCTAGAACTGCCTTTTTCATAATCACTTACCTTATATTTTAAATATCCGTGAGCAATGTGCCCTTCGTTTCGATATGAAGCCAATTTAGAGCAGATAAATTAAGCTTTCATTTCTATAGAATTACATTTTCGTGAATGGGGAACTTTTTAGGTGTTGATTTTATTGCACTTTTACTTCAAGTGATTGAGTGGTTTGTAAATAGACATACAAGCTTAGAGTTTTGGAACCGTCTCTTTGAAGGGTTTCACTTTGAAATATGTGAGAATAATATGAACGGAGTTTATGTATAGAGTAGAGCCTGCGGATCAATTAACTGCTTGTGCTGGTTACGATATCCTCTATGATGCAAAAACTTAAAAAGAGAATATATTTTGCTCAACAAGACGGAGAAAGTTGGATGCAAACAGAGTACTTAGGCGATGTTTTACAAGGCAGGCAGGTTATAGGCTCCTTGAATGTTGAAGATCTACCCGTTGGAGCGCATCAGTTTTGGTTCCAAGTGACCAGTGATGGGCTCGGGCAACCTAAAAACATGCCGGTTTCAGTTTTCAAGGGTAGCCAAGATGGCCCTAAGCTTATGGTTACCGCTGGTATTCATGGCGATGAACTAAATGGTGTACTGGCTGCGCAACAAATTATCAGAGACTTGGTGGGTAAGAAGCTAAAAGGTACGGTGACGATCGTGCCGACCGTGAATTTGTCCGGTTTGCTAAATCACAGTCGTGACTTCATCTCTTCCGATCCGGGCTCATGCCCTGCAAACCTCAACCGACTCTTTCCTGGTGATGCCCACGGACTAGCAGCGGAGCGCTTTGTTGCGTCACTGTGGGAGCGCTTACTCAAGCACAATGCGACATTCGCCGTTGACCTCCACACCCAAACTCGTGGTGCGGTATACCCACTTTATGTTTTCGCTGATTATCGAATCGAGCAATGTTTGGAGATGGCGAGACTGATGCGACCAGATTGTGTCCTTAATGATCCCGGAGACCCTGGGATTCTTGAAACAGTTTGGAATCGCAGTGGTATTCCGAGCATCACTGTAGAAGTCGGGATGGGTAAGTTTACTCAACCAGACATGATTCAAAGAGCGGTAGATGGCGTTTTAAATATGCTCTCCTATTACGAGATGCTTGAGGTCGCTGGACAATATCCGCTAGAGACAAAGCAACTGCCAAGCATGGATTGGATTGAAGGCAACAACGTTGTGTCCATTCGCGCTGATATTGGTGGTTTTGTTCTGCCTCAGGTCGAGCTTTTGCAAAGCGTGGAGCAAGATGATCTGTTAGCCATCCAATATGATGCGTTCGGCAATGAATGTCGTCGTTATCACGCGCCGTCTTCTGGTCGTGTACTCAGTTATAACGTGGATGCACTAAGAGAGCCGGGTGCGTTGGTGTGCCGCTTATTGAGCGAGTAAAAGTTAGACAGTGGCTAGGTTTGCCATTTGAAACGCATAAAAAGCCTACTGCGGGTTAACGCAAGTAGGCTTTATCAATTTCATCTTCAATTTTTGCTAAGACTCACAACCTTTCTACATTCGATTAGAAAGCGTCATCCACGATGTCTTTTAATCGGTCGTAAGGCACATAGCCCGGTAAGACCTGACCATTCATCATCATCGTTGGTGTGCCTGTTAAACCTAATGCGCTAAAGGTTTGATGGTTCGTCATCAGTGTGTTGCTTTGGTCTGAAGTGGTGTTCAGTTGTGCTTCCGTTCCTGTTTTCTTTGCCACCGCTTGCAGTGAAGCCTTTGTATGGAGGCCGCTTTTCGCCATCAATAACCTATCAACTTCAGTAAAGGCTTCGCGGTTATCTTTCCAAACCTTCATAGCGTATAGAGCGGCATTAGTATTAAGTTCGTTTATTTGTTGCTGTTTAAATGACAGGTATACATTGATAATTTTGATATCACTATTTTCAGAAGCTAATTGAACTAGGCCTTTTTCTAAACGTTTACAGTAAGGGCAGTTATAGTCGGTAAAGTTAATGATTACCGATTTTCCATCTGGGTTTCCTGTGATTGGGTGCGCGTCATTGTTGTACAGCCAGTCGTGGCTTTCCGCTTGGGCTTTCTGTACTTGTGCTTGGCTCGCGACATACTGCTCTAAACTGGTATGCAGACCCGAAATAGTAGAAGGGTTCTCTTTTAGAAACTGATTAATTTCTTCAAGCTGTTGAGTTTGCTCTTTATTTAACTCGGCAAAGGCATTAGCACTCATTAGTGAACCCAAAATCAGTGTGCTTATCAGATGTTTTTTCATGTTATGTACTCTCTCATTCTTGATAATCGTGAGCGCTCATTAGGTCGCGATCACGGTCTTATTGTTTGTTAAATTGGCTCATTCACTTTGCTTTTTCTTGGTAAGCGAGTTATGCAAAATAGGTTCTGATCCAAAGCCCAATAGGGGAAGTTACGCCCGTTGCGATACTAGTGATCTTTCCGTCTTTGATGATGACGATGCTTGGAGTGACATTAACGCCCCAACTTCTGCTGATTGATCCAGAAAGATCATTGATAACAGGGAAGTCATACTCTTTTGCATCCAAGTAGCGCTGAACGCGTTCGTCTGGACCAGACGATAGAGCGACCGAAACCACTTGATGGGAATCGCCGAAGCTATTTACGGTTGGGCTTACAAATTTGCAGGCACCACACCAAGTCGCCCAAAAATAGACAATGACTGGCTTACCATTTTTGCTTAGCTCGATAACATCAATATCTTTGCCTTGGAGCGATTGGCCCACAATTGGAATCGCAGCGCCTTGAGGCATACTTCTGCTGTGATAAAAGTCCATGGCAAACGAAACCACGCCAACGATCAGTATCATTGAGACCAGTTCCTTTCCCCACTTCTTAAGACGACTTGGCTTTTTAGCTTCATCCTTTATAGAGTTATCTTTTGTAGTGTTAGGCTTCTCTTCATTGTTGGGAATCTTCATCACTTATCTCGCAGCATCGATGGCTTGAACGACAGTGTCACTGTCCAGAATCACGGGCAGTGGAATACCGTTTTTATAGCTTGGGCCATACACGATATTAAATGGCACACCAAATCGGCCGTTACTTTGTAAGTATTGAGTGACGCTTTCACTTGGTGTTGTCCAATCGCCTTTCATCAAAATAATGTCTTCTTGTTGCAGGTGGTTGTAAACCGGGTCTTGAAGAATCACACCGATCTTGTTCGCCTTACAGGTGATACACCAATCAGCAGTCACATCAACAAAGACCGTTTTGCCTTCATCAACTAACTGAGGGATTTGCTTCGCATCCAGCTTTTGCCAAGCAAGGTCATCAACGATAGGTGTCGCCCAGTTATCTGCAGTAACACTACCGACAATAAGAGCAGCACCAAACATCAAGGTAGTGGTTGCCATGATAGGAATCAGTACCTTACGTCCTAACTTAATGCCAATCCAAACTAAGACTGACATCACGATAAACAGTGACAACAAGATGGTTGGGAACTTACCAATGAATGGGCTCAGAAGGCTTGTTAACCAAAGGCTGGTAATGAACATCATTAAGCCAAAAAACAGCTTAACTTTGAACATCCATGCGCCCGGCTTTGGTAGCAGTTGGGTGAGGCTAGGGAACAGTGCGAAAATAAGCCAAGGTGCACTCATGCCGATACCAAGTGCGATGAAGATAGCCCATAACTCTTGGTAACTTGCTCCGAGTGCATACGCGACAGCGGTTCCTAAGAATGGCGCGCTACACGGCGTTGCTAACAGCGTCGCAAACATGCCTTGAACAAAGTGGCCTGAATGTGAGTCATCGCCTTTGGTTGCCATCCATGTGTTCAAACCCGATGGCAGTCTGAACTCGAATAAACCAAGTAGGTTGATTGAGAACAGTAGGGTGATGATCAGCATGAACCCGATAAACCAAACGTTTTGGAATTGGATTCCCCAACCAATCGCATTACCCCCCACTTTTAGAGCTGTCATGCCGAGGGCTAACAGTCCAAATGACGTAATAACCCCCATAGCAGATGCTAGGAATGAGATTCGGATATGTCGGTTTGATGCTCCTTGGTTTTGAATGATGCTGTTTAGCTTCATTCCTAATACCGGCAACACACATGGCATGATATTGAGGATCAAGCCACCAATTAAGGCAAAGCCAATCATCGCAATAAAGCTGGTGTTACTTGATTGATAGGCAATAGGCTCTGAGCCAACCTGCGCCGTCATCTCTTCAGCAAAGTTTGTATCTGAAACCGTGACGCTAACGGTGCGATCGGTTAAGTCGACTTCGCCAATCCAGTTACTCACATCGAATACGGCAGTCATTGTGTTGTCATTGATATGAACGGTTGGCTGAGAGAAGAAGTCATCAATCACTTCTTGCCCATCAATCAACACCATCGGCTTATCCCAGCCTTCTTTACTCATGAGCTGAGTCACTAGTTGTTGCTTACTCTTATCCCAGAACAGACCGTTCACAGAAGTGCGGTTAGCTTCGCGTGGAGATTGGCTCATGCCTTGATTGAACAAGAACATGGCTTCTTCATCGAGCGCTAATGTTTGTGGGTCGATCGGCAGTTCGATGTCGTAATCGGTTAACACACAGATATTAGTGCACGACGGAAAGGTGAGCGAAGCCTTAAACATGGCGGGCTTAGTGTTGTCTTTCAGTGTCAGTGTGACCGGAAAGCTGACGTGCTTTTTGTAGCCCAACGTCATTACGTCTAGCTGCTCGTAGTACTTCGGAATTGGCCAGTGCCACTCTACCGACTCAATGTTTGTTGAATCAGACCAGTCCCAGCTTGGTGGAATACCACCTTCGCCTGGGCTGCGCCAGTAGGTTTTCCAGTCGCCGTCGAGCACGACATCGAGTACGGTTTGAATCTGAGAACCGTCATCCGACTGTTCACCTGTCGACATCATTCGCATTTTGACTGGCGGATGTTCAGGCGCGCTGAGCCATCCCGTAGTCTGTGCTAAAGCAGTAAATGACGTCATAACCAAAAGGGCAGTGACTAGCGTTTTCACGCATGTACGCATGCAGAATGCCAACGAATCGACAAACTTAGTTAGTAGTGTGTTGTACACAAATGTATCTCCAAAAAATAAATAAAAGGGTGCAGTAGCCCGGTTATTCACTCTCTAAATATACAGTGCGTTAGGTGTAAGCGGTGTTTCGTAGATCGAGAAGAGCGATGGTTATCTCTAGACAATCTCGATATGTGAGGTGAAAGGCTGAATTCGACAGCGATAAATAGAATGAAAGGGATCAGCCAACCGGTTTTCGGCGTGGCGAGGGTGAGCATTTTCGAGCTCAGATTGCATGAGTTCGAATTAGACTCCGTTAGTGCTTTAGATGCTTCTGAACCAAACACGCTGTCATAGAGTGCTGATATTCTCTCTAATGATGCGACTACCACTTGTGGGCCATTCGTTTCTGCACCAACGAATACTGATTGGCCAATAAGGAAGTTGGAAACCGTTACTTTCTTTGCTGATAGCGTACTCGCCAGACAAGTTACGATAACCAGTCCGGTAAGAAGAAGCGCCCAAAGCGATTGCCTTTGTTGGCGGTTCTGTTGGGATAAAAAAAGTAGCGGTGTATTCAGCAAATTAGTCAGTAATCGAATCAGTTAGTATTTAACATGGGATATAAGCAGGCTAGCTTAGATAACTTTGCTTCGTGCCACAAGTCATAAAATTGTTAAAGTGGCAAGGCTAGGTAGATGCACAGCCTAGCGTCTAAGGCACCAACGTCCAACTTAAGTTCATAATAATCTGTTCTTTTTTCTATGAGTCGTGTTTATATTTAAATGGCATCAATATAAGCGGTGAGGGGCGGTATTGATATGTACTAAAGTGCAATAGACAGGAGGTGCTTTAAGCGTCAGACATGAAAAAGCCCAATCGCTCGTTAGGAATCAAATTGGGCTTTTTCAATTGGTTTTTAGTGCTTCGTCGCGACGAATTAGAGCGCCTTAGTGAGTGCGACGAGAGCCGTTTCGTACTAGGTCTTTGCCATTATCAAACACTTCTTGGGTGATCCAACGTGCAAGTAGAACTTTGTGGCTGCTATTGAATACAGCAACGAAGTGACGGCCATCTGCGTTATTGGTTGCCATACCTACGCCTTCAACCCCTTCAAGGCCTAAGCCGCCGGCTTCCACTGAAACTAAGAATTTTTCTAGCTCTTCTAGAGACTCAATAATATCAAGTTCGTTGTTCATTTGTATGCTCTCTTGTTGTGAGCCAACATCCTGCTGATGGCGTTTTAGTGCATGCGCTTCAGTGGTGATATTGGCCGTTGTTCTTTGTTGGATGCGTACTCTACAGATCATAAGAAGGGATTGGAACTTTGAAATATTAGATGCCAACTGATTTTTTGCAAACTTTTAACATAACATACGTTTAAATGTTTGTTATTCATCTTCTTTTTACTACTATTGATAGAGTCAATGTAGACAATGGTAGGGATTAGTATGATGAAGGTTTGGCGTTGTCTATTGTTAATGTTGACGTTTGTAGCATTTGGCAGTTTTGCGCAAAGCGTTGAAAAAATAGCAGCAGTACAAGATCAGTTATTGCTTGATTTGGCAACACTAGAAACGGCGCATGATGCGGAGAAACCATTTCTGGAAGATATATTAAGGCGTAAGAACCAAAGCTTACGAGAAGAGATTACTCCCCAGTTATCATCCGATACAAAAGAGGGGCTTGATGTCACTCTTGCTAAGCAGGTTGAACTCTTACAAAAATTGCTGGCATTGAATGAAGTTAAAATTGCTTCAATGACCAAGGAAAGCCTTTCCGCTGAAAATGATGTTCAAAAGCGTCTCGAATTACAAATTCAAAGACGAGTCCGAATGATGGACACTTACTATCAGCAGTTGTCTAAGACATTAAATTGGTCGAAAAATCGTGGTGTAGATGTCACTGTCCATGAAAGTGAGTTAAAAACGGCGCTAATCGCTCGTTCTCAATATCTTACTAACGCCATTTTATACACGGACACACAGCGTCAAGACTTAGAGGCGCGTTTGTCTTTTGTTAGTGAAGAAGACAAAGCCGCCATTAAAACCGAGCTTGAACGCTTTAGTGAACGTATTAGTACTATGGTGGCAAGTTTAGAAAAGACCATCACTTTAATGGAACCGTTTGGCGTGGATGTGACTTCCTACAAGCGGGTACTACTGACCACGACAGGTGATATTAATGTTGATGTGTTAGAGGTTGATGTAGCGCTCGAATTGTTGGATGGGTGGCTTCGCTCGTTGAGCTCATGGGCCTTTGAAAACACCCCCTCTTTTATTGTCAAACTCGCCTTATTTTTAGGCATTTTGTATGTGACTCGTTTAATTTCCAATATTACTCGTAAGACGGTCCGGAAAAGTGTGTCGCACTCAAAAATGGACTTTAGCTTATTAATGCAGGAGTTCTTTGTATCAATCGCATCTAAAGCCGTTGTTTTTATCGGTTTGCTTATCGCACTCTCTCAAATTGGGATTGAGCTAGCTCCGTTACTCACTGGTTTTGGTGTCGCGGGCATCATTATTGGTTTCGCGTTGCAAGATACGTTGTCAAATTTTGCATCGGGTTTGATGATTTTGATCTATCGCCCTTACGATGTTGGAGACATGGTTAAAGTATCAGGCGTTCAAGGTACTGTAAAAGACATGAACTTAGTCTCTACCACTGTTCAAACGATCGATAACCAACGCTTGGTGATCCCAAACAACAAGATCTGGGGGGACGTGATCAACAACATCACTGCAGAACGTGTGAGACGGGTTGATATGGTTTTTGGTATTGGTTACTCCGATGACATCGATAAAGCAAAATCTGTGTTGAACGACATCATCATTGCACACCCTTTAGTGCTAAAAAAACCAGAGCATATGATCAAGCTTCATACCTTGAATACCTCTTCTGTAGATTTCGTGGTAAGGCCTTGGGTTAAGACCGATGATTACTGGGATGTGTACTGGGACGTAACAGAAACGGTGAAGAAACGCTTTGATGAAGAAGGCATCACGATTCCATTCCCTCAACGAGATGTTCATATTTATAATCATGAAGAGAGTTGATTTTTTCTCTAAACGAACCGTTTAAGACTAAGGAAAGTTAATCATAAATGGGCTCCCGACACGGTGCCTATTTTTATGTGTGTTATATAGGTAGTGCCAGCGCCACTGAAAAGAATAAGTAAGTTATGATGATAGACGTTCAGCAAATGGTGTACAGAAAGCAAAGCAGTATACCGAGTGCACGTTGAGACTAGGAGTAAACGACATGAATGATTCACAGCAAAAAACCAATACAAGAAATACAACGGTAAGAAAAGCGACACGAATCGAAAGTGTTATGAACTCTGCGATGTGGCATCTAACTCAGAAGGATATGACAGAGAGTGAGTTGATTGCGAAGCTGAAAGTGAAGACGGATAATCAAGATTGGATCAATGACACATTGAGTAGGTTGAAAGGTTATGGGTATCTGAAATCTGATCAGGATTTCGCTGAGCAATTTGCTGAACAAGCCTTCTTCGGCGAGTTTGGTTCTCGATATATCGTAGAAAAGTTGAAGAAGAAGGGGTTAACGGACTCAATTATTGCTGATGCGATCCATAAGGTTTCTGTAGACAAAAATATAGATGAACAAACCATCTTGATAGACAGAATCAACAACTACTATACAAGTTTTAGTATGAGCCGTGAAAAGCTTGTCGCAGCATTACAAAAACGTGGTTTTAGCTATCAACAGGTGAAAGTTGCCATTGAACAGCACCCGCAAGCGTATGAACTGAAAAGTAATATCCAAATTAAGGCAGAAAAAGCCGATTTGGAGAAAGAAGTGCTCAAGTATGCTCGAAAAGGTAA
The DNA here is from genome assembly GCF_024347655.1 of Vibrio toranzoniae. Lineage (NCBI taxonomy): Bacteria > Pseudomonadati > Pseudomonadota > Gammaproteobacteria > Vibrionales > Vibrionaceae > Vibrio > Vibrio toranzoniae. The sequence continues at coordinate 1,208,547 of NZ_AP025515.1, forward strand.
AGGCATGACCGCTATCCAACAAGAGCTTAAGCAACGACAAATTGACACCAGCGAGCTGTCATCGTTAGTCGATCGTTTGATCAACGAAGAACAGTTAGATTTTTACACTTCTTGTTTGGAACAGTTGCAGAAAAAGTCTTATGACCTTAACGATCATAAAGAACGTTCAAAGGCTTACGCCATGTTGAGTCGTAAAGGCTTTTCATCCGAAGAGATCAAGTTTGCATTGAGTGAGGGGAATGAGGTGAGTTGACGAGGGGGAAAGCTTTTAGTCGAGTACTAGGTATGCTGAGTATCCGTTAATGATTGCCATTTAGACCACTAAGTCACAGAGTTTCAGCTATAACATTCATGTTTGTATTTACGTTGTTGATACTTTAGTCACTATGGTGCAATATCAGTCTATTAGAGTAATGTTTAGACATCGCTAGTGGCCCTATGACAGCGATTGAGCATTTTCACCGTGACTATTTGTAATATTACAGAATTATTATTATCTCGAATTAACGATAACTTCTAGATTATCAAGACTATATCTTGAAGGTAATTAGATGTATGAGCAGAGTTCATGATTATATTTTGAAAATAGTAATAATACATTACCAAGATAGAGCGAAGTTATCGCGTTAGCCTGAATTATAAAAAGGTATCAAGTCGTTACATTAGCGGGGAATATATAACCTGTGTCATATCGAAATGTTCTATTAACGCTGTTTGGAGTAAGTTTATGAGTATTAAAGATTTAAGTGTCGTAAAAAAAATATGGTTGAGCTATTTAACCGTATTTATTGTATTTGCAGCAGTATCGATGATGTTGGTACTGAGTTTATCGACGCTTAATAAGGATATTTCAGTTCTTACAGAGAAGAGTTTACCTTCTGTCGCTATTCTGAAGGGAATCCAAGTAGACATTACTAAAGTGCGAAAAGATGAGTTTTCATTATTACCAAATGGAAATAGTCCTCAAATTGGTGAATGGCTGAAAGATCTAGATCAATGGCGTGCAGATGTACAATCAGGTATTGCTGATTTTGAATCTCTGGCTCTTAATCCTGAAGAAAAGAAGTCGTTTAACACCTTCAAGGATACTTGGAGTCAATATATACAAGAAACTAGGCCTTATAATGACTTGTTGAGTCAGGGGAAGCCTGATGAAGCAAATAAAATCGTGCTATCCAGTTTCTCCACCTATTCAAAAGCACTTAAAAGTTTGGACGATACGCTTGCCTTAAATAATGAGTTGGTCAACCATATTGGTGAAGAGGTTCATGCAGAAGCGCTTGCTACTAAATATAGTGCAGGCATTGGTGCAGTAGTGATTTTCATTGTTATAGGACTGTCTTCTGTCGTACTTTCTCGTGCGATTTGTCGTCCTGTTGATCGTGCATTGGCGTTTGCTTCCAAGATAGCGCAAGGTCAGTTGAACAACACGATTGATGAGAAAGAGCTTACTAAAGATGAGTTAGGTACTTTGTTGAAAGAGCTAGTAACAATGCAAGGCAACTTGCATTCATTGGTTTCTGATATCAGCGATTCCACAATTCAGCTTACAGCGGCGGTAGAGGAAGTGAGTGCTATCTCCTCTCAAACCGCTTCTGGCATGCAGAATCAACAGCTTGAACTGAGTTCTGTTGCTTCGGCAATGACAGAAATGCAAGCAGCAGTAGGGGAAGTAGCACAAAACACCGAGGTTGGTGCGACGTCTGCTTACTCAGCTACCGAGGTGACAAAAAAGGGAACAGATACTCTTCAACGTACCACTGCTGTCATAGAGCGAGTGTCACAAACCATTCAAGACTCTGATGACTTAGCACAAGAGCTTGAATCTAGCTCGAATAACATCAACCTAGTTGTTGACGTGATTCGTGGTATCGCAGAACAGACAAACCTACTTGCACTCAATGCGGCCATTGAAGCTGCGCGTGCGGGGGAGCAAGGACGAGGATTCGCGGTAGTGGCTGATGAAGTTCGTTCATTGGCTCAACGTACGCAAGATTCTACCTCGCAAATTGTCGAAATAGTCAATCAACTGCAAGAAAACACCAACAAGATGGGGAGCTCAAGCCGTGATTGCCAAGCCGGGATTGCTCAGTGTGTCGAGCAGGTCAATGAGGCAGGCAGTCAAATCCAAGAAATTGAACAATCGGTTGATAATATTGCTCAAATGAGCACTCAAATCGCAACGGCGTGCAGCGAACAAAATTCAGTTTCTGAAGAGCTTAATCGTAGTGTCGATCAGATTAATAGTACATCTACAGAAATGGCTGAGGGGGCATCGCAAACAGCGGTAGCTTGTCAGCAAATTAGCAGCCTTGCTCATAATCTTCAAGCTAGGATGGAAACGTTTAAGCTCTGACTTATTTCCACATTATCGCTCAATTTTATATTGAGTCTGAAAATAAAAAGGACGAAGAATATCGTCCTTTTTGTATTTATGGGGCTCGTTATTTTTTAACTTCCTTTAAAACAACGCTTGAATTTCAAGATAATGGCAAATTCATCAAATGTATTCTGTGATGTTGCATATAACGGAATGTAAGTCACAAGCTCACGGTTTACTTTATGGCATATGAGTGCTCGCTACCCGTTAGCCACGGTTTATTATATGTACCTGAACATTCCAGCGCATCGCAAAGGACTTACCGAGCAAGAGAAGTTCTTTGTTGGGCTGACTTTGTCGGAAGAGCATCAAGGCGTGTTGAACCAATATGGTTTCATCAGTTTGCCGCCTGAAGCCATTCAACGTAATAAAGTAAGACTATCGCTTGAAGAGCCAGCGATCGAAGGTGGCTATAAATAATTGGTATGACGCACTGTATGTGAGTCGGCGGAATGGTATTGTTAGTTCCGTAATGGTTCTCAACGTGACGGATTACGTTATTCAGCGATAGAATTTATTTAGCGGGCATGTATGCCCGTTTTTTTTTTGCCTAAAATTTGTGGTTCAGGCGTTTGTTTGCTGATCGGTCGCGTATAATGGACGATTCTTACCGCGCAAAATAAGCACAATTAATGAGAACTTTTCCTGCCTTAACCCTACCTTTGTTACTGGTTTTGAATGCAATTGCATTCTCCGCACAAGCAACCGAAAGCTGGTGGCTGCGAACTGTGTTCAACAGTAGCTCAGTTCAACCGAGTTCCCAACACTATATTAATGATATCGATCTTATGGATTGCGGCGAGATCGAAGGCACTGTGTTGTGCAGTGACCAAACTAAATATTACGATCTGGATGTTTACGTTGAACTGGAGTTAGGTGAATCAAGTATTGAAGTGGTTCGCTTAAGCCTACCGTATTCAAAGTTAAGTTATACGAAGCTTCAGGCTTACCTTCGTCAAGATGGCTTTGCTCTCAGTTCAATTCATATAGGGGAAGATGAGTTCGATGTCGTCGCTCAACTCGAACAAGCGAAACGTGAGGGTGTTGGTTTTGATGAGGTAGATAAGCAGCTTGTTGAGTTTATTAATGCGCCACACCATTCATCCGAGCAAATGAGCCTATGGAATGTTCCTCGTTCTTCCTCATCTTCTTCTTCTCGTACCTCAGAGCCTTGGGTTCTGTTACATACTGATGGTGGCGACCTAACAGTTGAACTAAATCGTTTTTAATGGCTCAAATTTATAGATGCTCTCGTATTTCATTAGAGCAACAAGCCTTTTGGGTTAACGGTTCACGGGCAGACAGCAAGCTATTCTTCATTTCTGTGTTCGTTTTTCATGTGGCTCTCACATTTTTAGTAAGCGTTTAGTTTTGCCAATTGTTATACGTTGAGCCTTCAGTAAAACGAGCTTAGGATACGCTCAGTATTGATAAAGGAGACAACCCATGGTTGCAAAAGTAACGACAGCGCCGCAAGGCTTAGAACTCTCTGAGCTGGTGCAAGGATACTGGCGTACAGCAGAGTGGGGCATGACCCCGCAACAACGCCTGACTTTCCTTAAGCAGCATATTGATCTTGGTATCACAACGGTTGATCACGCCGATATTTACGGTAGCTACCAATGTGAAAAGTTATTTGGTGAGGCATTAGCGCTTGAGCCAAGCCTTCGTGGTGAGATCCAAATCGTCACCAAGTGCGACATCAACTTGTGTGGTGACCACACTCCTGATCGTAAGATCAATCACTATGACACCAGCGCGCACCATATTTACCAATCCGTAAATAATTCTCTAGAACGTTTGGGTGTAAGCGAACTTGATGTATTACTGATTCATCGTCCAGATGTACTTATGGATGCGGATGAGGTTGCAGAAGCTTTTGCAGAATTGCATAAGGTCGGCAAAGTTAAACACTTCGGCGTATCAAACTTTTCACCGCGCCAGTTTGAACTGCTGCAATCTCGACTAGGTAAGCCACTCATTACCAACCAAGTCGAAATTAACCCGTTGAACTTCGAAGTTGCCCATGATGGCACCTTAGATCAACTGCAGATGAATCGTATACGCCCAATGGCGTGGTCTTGTTTAGGTGGTGGTAGCATTTTCAATGGCGATTCAGAGCAAGCGATTCGCGTACGTGATGAACTAGAAGCGATTCGCCAAGAAGTGGGTGCAGACAGCATTGACCAAGTTATTTATGCTTGGGTTCGTCGTTTACCGTCTAACCCAATTGCGATTATCGGTTCAGGTAAGATTGAACGTGTGAAGACAGCCGTTGATGCATTGAAAATTGAACTGACTCGCGAACAATGGTATCGCGTTTGGGTTGCATCTAAAGGTCACGGTGTGCCATAGGAAGCAATTCGAAAATGACGATAAGCCAGCTAACAAAGCTGGCTTTTTTGTGTCTGCCTAACATGTTTCTTCAAAACTGTGATTAAGGTGGAATAATTTTCAAAAACACTCATAATGCACTCTGTTTTTCACCAGTTGGATATTTCCATTGAGCACTTCAAAATTCTCTTCAATCGCCCTTAAGCCAGAGCTTCTAAATACGTTAGATTCTCTTGGTTATACTGAAATGACGCCGATCCAAGCGTTAAGTCTTCCTACAATCCTAAATGGTAAGGACGTTATCGGTCAGGGTAAAACGGGTTCAGGTAAAACAGCTGCTTTTGGTTTAGGCGTGCTGCAGAACCTACGCGTTAAGCGTTTCCGTGTTCAGTCTTTAGTGTTATGTCCGACTCGTGAGCTTGCAGACCAAGTAGCAAAAGAGATCCGTACTCTTGCTCGTGGTATTCACAATATTAAAGTGCTGACACTATGTGGCGGTATGCCAATGGGCCCACAGATTGGTTCACTAGAGCATGGCGCACACATTCTTGTGGGCACGCCTGGCCGTATCCTTGACCATCTAGAAAAAGATCGTATTGACCTATCTGAGTTGAACACGCTTGTGTTGGATGAAGCCGACCGCATGCTAGAAATGGGCTTCCAAGATGCTTTGGATGCAGTGATTGAAGCGGCGCCAAAAGAACGCCAAACTCTGCTCTTCAGTGCAACTTTCCCTAAACAGATCAAATCTGTTGCAGACCGCATTATGCGTAACCCAGAAATGGTGAAGGTTGAATCAACGCACGACCACTCAAGCATCCAGCAACACTTCTATAAGTTAGAAGGTTCTGAAGCTCGTGATGACGCTCTAGAGTTGTTGTTACTTCATCATCAACCAGAATCAGCGGTTGTGTTCTGTAACACGAAGAAAGAAGTGCAGAACGTAAACGATGAGCTAAGCCACCGTGGTTTCAGCGTTATCGAACTTCATGGCGACATGGAGCAACGTGAACGTGACCAAGCTTTGGTTCAGTTCTCAAACAAAACGATCTCGATTCTAGTTGCGACAGACGTTGCGGCTCGTGGCCTTGATGTCGATAACCTAGATGCTGTATTCAACTTTGAGCTATCTCGCGACCCTGAAGTTCACGTACACCGCATTGGTCGTACTGGCCGTGCAGGAAGCAAAGGCGTAGCTATCAGTTTCTTTAGCGAAAAAGAGATGTACCGTGTTGCTCAAATTGATGAATACATGGACATGCCGATAGAGCCATCTGAGTTACCAGCAAAACCAATTGCTAAGCCTTACTACTCAAACATGGTAACCATCCAGATTGATGGCGGTAAGAAAGCCAAGCTTCGTGCGGGTGATATTCTTGGCGCATTGACTGGTCAAGGTGGTATTGATGGAAAATCAGTAGGTAAGATCAACTTGTTTGCAATGCGTGCCTACGTAGCGGTAGAAAGATCGGTGTCTAAGAAAGCGCTAGGTAAAATAGAATCAGGGAAAATGAAGGGTCGTCAATTCCGTGCCCGAATCCTGAAGTAATTCGAGACTAAAGCCCTTTACTGCAAAGTGTAATATTAACGACAATGCAGTAAAGGGGGTTCCACAGTTGATCTATTCATCAGGTCTGATGGAATAAAGATCGTTGATATGTTTTCCTTCGCTAAGATACCAAGTCATCGCTTCCTGTCGATTATTAGCGAATATCGTAATTGTGGTTATTTTTCCAGCGTCAAAATAGCAAAGCTCATATTCTAATTCGCTTGTATGATGAGGAATAGCGGCCATAGCTTGCCTCCCAAATACTAACCATTATAATCTATGCAAAATACATACCGCTAATATGTATTGCATTGTTCTCAATGAACAATAAAAAGTCGAATAATATCACTGCTAGTCGTAAGTTTTATTTTAATCATTTGCCTAAATAGACGGTTTAGCAAGGTGAAGTCTCAATTTATCTGAAAGTTTTTACGATAAGGTGCTTTTATAGCTAATGTTATAAGGTCAACAGTAATCTGATAAGACCATTTTGGTGTTCGTTGGCCAGTAACATGTGATGAGAGGGTGTAATGAGGAAATGCCGTTGGTTAGTCGTATTCGTGTGCTTTCTATTTTCCGGGTGTGGGACGAAATTCGCCTATAACAATATAAGTTGGTTTGCGGTTAGCTATATCGAAGATTTTGTTTCACTATCTAATAGTCAAGAATCAGAGCTCGAAGAGCGCCTCGATTTATTACAGCAATGGCATAAAGAAACTCAACTTCCGCTGTATATTTCGCAATTAGAAGTGATTCAAAGTATTGCTCGCTCCGATATTAATTCTGTGTTTATCGTTGACCAGAGTGAGCAAATTAAACATCATATTCGTTCTATCGTTAATAAATTGGCTCCCGATGTTTACGGGTTAAGTATGCAGTTTACTCCTAAGCAAGATAACGAATTCTTAAAGAACTTCAGAGAAAAGCAGCAAGACTATTACGAAGAAAGGTTATCATTGAATGATGAAGATTCGAGGGAACGATATCGGAGTCGAATAGAAGAGAGACTAGAGCGATGGCTAGGATCGGTATCGAAAGAGCAACAACAGATTATTTCAACTTGGTCTCAAGAGTGGATTAATACCAATGATAGCTGGCGCCAATATCAAAATAACACTTATCAAGATCTATCGACACTGATGCAAAAGAAGACCGATCTGCATATTACGCAGCCAATTATTATGAACCTGCTTTTGAACAACGAAGCTTATTATCCAGACGAATTGGAATCTAAGCTTAATAAGAATATGCAGACATCAGCTAGGTTCTTAGTCGAGATCGCCACAGTGAGCAGTGATAAGCAATGGTCTTATTTCATGAATGAACTAGAGAGTCTCAAATCAACGCTGATGACACTGCAGGAGTAGGCTACCAGTAAGCTTCGTTAATAAATGAAAAGGCTGATCTTGTTAAATCAATCAGCTTTACAGCCATTATCGTATAGTAAGGGTTTTAACCTCGATTACTCACCAACAGTTTTGGGATAGAGCCTTTCGCTGTCTTCGATATTTTCTGCATCAATTGAAAGCTTGGCTGTTGAATGCCGTGGTCGCTTTGCAACTCATCAATCATTAATAACCATAAGCGTGCTGTCATCTCTGAATCGGCTAACGCTCTGTGGAAAGTACCGTCGTTGTCGATATTCTTAAAACGGACAAGGTCGCCTAGCTTATGGGTCGGTGCATCTTGGATCAGGCGGCGAGCAATCAACATTGAGCAAGCGAACTTACCTGTATAGCCTCGGCCAATAAAATCTAACTCTGCATCGAGAAAACGCTTATCAAATGAGGCATTGTGAGCGACAAGTTGGCTGTCTTGAATGAAGTCTGCAAACTCATCCATCACTTCGCTGCAACTGGCCGCCGTGCTTAACATACGGTTACTGATTCCGGTATAGCTTTCAATGAACCCGCTAACACGAAACCCCGGGTTCATGAGTTGCTGGAAGGTGTCGACGACTTCGCCGTTAACGAGCTTAACTGCACCGATCTCAATCGCTCGGTCGCCCATGTTGGGAGATAAGCCTGTGGTTTCGAAATCGAGAACGATAACGGAGTCTGCGGAGTTTGGAGCCATCGTGTTTCCTAATTGCTATTGGGTGGTATCGCTTTATCTGAGGCGTTTGGCGCTGTTATGAGTAAATCTATTGCGTGTTACTGCTGATATTGAGCTCAGTGTAGCCCGTCGAATCATCATGCTCTCTGTTGAAGGTCAAAGTATCGTAACGGTGAACAATCAATTCAGCCGTGGTGGCGATAATCGTTCCCTCCAGTAGATGCCCGCCAATCACATCACCATTCTCATCAGCAACGGATATATGAACGTGCTGGTGGTTAGGCGTTAACGTTGCCATCACAGATACGATTTCGAACGGAGCTTGAACTAGCTTGGTATTGTTGGCATTAGCTAAGCGAATATTGAGTTGAGAAACACACCCGACACAAGACGCAATAGAACCTGCCGAGATACTGTGCGCTGTCACTAACCTCTGGATCTCAAGCTTAAGATCTTGCCCGCGGGTTAATCTCGTTGCGATAGGAGTGATCATCTTGTTACCTCAACTTTATATGTATTTCAAAGAACAAAACGAAGCCACATAGGGCTTCGTTTTATTTTCATTTTGGCTAACGCGACTTTTGCATTTTCTGTAACTGAAATTACTTAGTCTTGTTGCTGTTCTCTTTTCTTCTTAGGTACGAAGTTCAGCACTGAAATCGGCACTTCTTTGCGTGGTTCGAAGCCTTCCACTACACGACGCTCAATCAGGTGACCAAGGCGTTTTTCAATAATGCACAGGTTCTTGAAGTTGTCTTTCGATAGGAAAGAGATCGCTTCACCAGACGCATCAGCACGGCCTGTACGACCAATTCGGTGAACATAGTCGTCCGCTGGGAATGGGATGTCGTAGTTCACTACGCGGCTTAAGTTATCGATATCGATACCACGCGCAGCAACGCCTGTTGCTACTAAGTATTTTAGGCGACCTTTCTTGAAGTCGGCCAGAATCTTTTCACGAATCGCTTGGCTGCGTCCACTGTGGAAAGCTTCTGCCTGAATGCCACGCTTTTCAAGTTGAGCCACCAACTTAGCCGCGCCGTGTTTAGTTTCGATAAAGATAAGCGCTTGATCCCAATTACCTTCGGTAATCATGTGGCTCAATAGTGCTGATTTACGGTCTTTATCTACCGTTACCAACCATTGCTCAATGTTCGCTTTAGACGCGTCAGTCTTGGCAATCGAAATCTCTTCCGCTTCACTGATTGCGCTTTTCGCTAGCGCACGAACTGGCGTTGAAAGCGTTGCTGAGAACAACAGGTTTTGAATGTCTTGTGGCAAACGCGCGATGATTTTGTTGATGTCTTCAATGAAACCCATGTCTAGCATGCGGTCGGCTTCATCTAGAACCAGTACTTCCACTTCATCAAAGTGAACGGCACGTTGTCCGTACATGTCGATCAAACGGCCTGGCGTTGCAACCAGAATATCAACACCTTCAATCAGACGGTCTTTTTGGTGCTGGTAAGACACGCCACCGTACATCGCTAGTGATGTTAGGTTTAGGAACTTGGCGTACTTAGTAATGTTCTGTTCAACCTGAATCGCAAGCTCACGAGTTGGTGTAAGGATCACGGCGCGAATACGTTTTTTACGCTGCGTTTCGCCTTTGCTTAGCATTTCTAAGATAGGGAGAACAAAGCTCGCAGTTTTACCTGTACCTGTTTGTGCTGCCGCAATAAGGTTCTTACCAGAAAGTACAATTGGAATTGCTTTTTCTTGAATCGAAGTTGGCTTTTCATAGCCTTGTTTTGCAACGGCTTTAACAATAGGTGAGCTTAATCCAAGCTTGGAAAATGGCATAAGTTTCTCGGTATGATTTGGCTAAATAGCGATGGAAAGGTTCAACAATCTTATACAAGGATCAGATTAATGGCGGCATTCTACCATGTTGCTTGTGTACCGCTAGTCACATGCACATAAAAAATCCAGTGCGTTTAGGGCACTGGATTTTTTGGTTTTGGCTAACAGTTAAGCAATATCAACCTTCTCAGCTTGGTTCTGTTCAACCATAGACAGTGCTAAAGCTTCCGCAGCCTTAATACCATCGATACCAGCAGATAGGATACCACCAGCATAGCCTGCGCCTTCACCTGCAGGGAAGAAGCCCTTAAGGTTGATGCTTTGGTAGTCTTTGCCGCGCTTGATACATACAGGAGAAGAGGTACGAGTCTCAACACCTGTTAGTAGGCCGTCTGGCGTAGAGAAGCCTTTGATCTTCTTCTCGAACGCTGGGATGGCTTCACGAATCGCTTCGATAGCAAAATCAGGCAGCGCTTTTGAAATGTCTGTTAGGTGGATACCCGGTGTGAAAGACGGCTGTACTTCACCGATTGCACTTGGATCGCGACCTTTCAGGAAGTCACCGATTTTCTGTGCTGGTGCATCGTAGTTTTCGCCACCAAGAACATAAGCACCACTTTCTAGTTCACGCTGTAAACGGATACCAGCCAGTGCGTCACCTGGGTAATCGCGTTCTGGGTCGATACCAACAACGATGGCACTGTTTGCGTTACGCTCTGCACGAGAGTATTGGCTCATGCCATTTGTTACTACGCGGCCTTCTTCAGACGTTGCAGCAACTACAGTACCACCTGGACACATACAGAAGCTGTATACAGTGCGGCCATTCTTACAGTGGTGAACCAGTTTGTAGTCTGCGGCACCTAGAATTGGGTTGCCAGCGTTCTTGCCGAAACGAGCTTCATCAATCATTGATTGCTTGTGTTCGATACGGAAACCCACAGAGAAAGGCTTCGCTTCCATGTAAACGCCACGGTCGTGTAGCATTTCGAACGTGTCACGAGCACTGTGGCCAACTGCTAGTACAACGTGACGAGACTTAATCTCTTCACCATTAGAAAGTGTTAGACCAGTGATTTGACCGTCTTCCATGTGAACGTCGTCTACGCGAGTACTGAAGCGGATTTCGCCACCTAGTTCAATGATAGACGCACGCATCTTTTCGATCATGGTAACCAGTTTAAAGGTACCGATGTGTGGCTTGCTTACGTATAGAATTTCTTCTGGTGCGCCAGCTGCAACGAACTCTTCGATTACTTTACGGCCGTAGTGTTTTGGATCTTTCACTTGGCTGTACAGCTTGCCGTCAGAGAATGTACCTGCGCCGCCTTCCCCAAACTGCACGTTCGATTCTGTGTTCAGAGTACGCTTACGCCAGAAACCAAAGGTATCTTTAGTACGTTCACGAACTTCTTTACCACGTTCAACGATAATTGGGTTGAAGCCCATTTGAGCAAGCACTAGGCCAGCGAACAAACCACAAGGGCCAAAGCCGATAACAACAGGGCGCTCAGTTTGGTTTTCAACGGCTTTAGCAACGAATTTGTATTCCATGTCTGGAGTGACTTTTACGTGCGGGTCGCTGATGAATTGCTCTAACAGCTCAGCTTCGTTTTCAACGAGAACATCCAGCGTGTAGATAAGTAGGATCTTCGATTTCTTACGAGCATCGTAGCCACGTTTAAAGATATTAAAAGAAAGTACCTGATCAGAGTTAATACCAAGCTTCGCTTCAATTGCGTCTTGAATAGCAGACTCTTCATGGTCTAGTGGGAGTTTAATTTCGGTTAAACGTATCATTTCGATGTCTCGTTTTTTATAGGTGTCTTAGCTAGACCACTTCTAAACACAGAGTTTGATGAAAACGCTGATGTTGAAAGAAGCGATAAGCTCACAATGGCGCGCATTTTACGAGAAATTGATTTATCTGTCATACTAATTTGGAAACATGGAGCAAATAGACACGATATTAGAGTCGTATGATGTTGAATTTTGCTTTGGGATGAGTATTATCCCCATTCTTCAATTTTGACTAACTTATAGAGCAGAGCATCATGGCATTTGTCGTAGGCGATAATTGTATTCAATGTAAATACACAGACTGTGTGGCCGTGTGCCCCGCAGATGCGTTCCATGAAGGCCCGAATTTCATGGTAATTAACCCAATCGAGTGTATTGATTGTGGTTTATGTGTACCTGAATGTGATGCTCAAGCGATCTTCCAAGAAGATGAGCTGCCAGAAGATCAAAAGATCTTTATCGAAGTGAACGCAGAGCTCGCTGAGATTTGGCCTGTGCAAACGGAAGTAACCGCACCGATGGATGACGCTGAAAAGTGGAATGGTGTGTCTGATAAGTTGGCAATGTTAGAAAAGTAATTGTTGAAAATAACTCAAATAAAAAGGCGTACTGATTTAATCAATACGCCTTTTTTAATATCTGAACACTGTCGATTGGCTCGTTAGCTTATGGGGTCTAGCTATGTTGACGACGGATGTTGTCGAGAATGATACCTGTCGCCATTGCTACGTTTAGTGACTCAGCATCACCGAATGCTGGAATCGTAATTTTATCGGTCACGAATTTAGCTGCGTGTTCACGAATGCCGTGAGACTCACTGCCCATTAGCAAAATGCCGTTGGCAGTGAAATCAGTCTTATGAATGCTTTCACCTTCTAAGAACGCACCGTAAACAGGCAGGCTCGCTTGCTCTAAGTATTCAGGTAAGTCTGTTTGGCTTACGTGTACTCGGCCAAAGCTACCCATGGTCGCACTGATCGTTTTAGGGTTGTATGGGTCTGCGCAATCGCTGCTTGCAACGATATGCTTGATGCCATACCAGTCTGCCACACGAATAATCGTACCTAGGTTACCTGGGTCAGAAACACCATCCAGCGCAATCATCAAACCTTTCGCTTCTGGTAATTCAACCTTTGGAATCTCAACCACTGCAATCGCTGCGTTGTTACTTACCAAAGTGCTTGCCTTGGTTAGGTCATCTAGCGAAGCTTCAACACAATCAAACTCAATCAATGACGCGTGATTTCCAGATAAGAAATCAGCCGTAGCAAAGACGTTCTTTACGACTAGGTCACTATTGAACAGCTCAAGAACGTTCTTTTCACCTTGAACTAGAAATAGGCTGTGGGCTTTACGTTGTTTCTTTTGGCCCAAAGCACGAAGGAGTTTTAATTGGTTTTTTGAAATCATGTTTTTATCCTAGATATAAGCCCGCGCATTATAGAGCAAAGGTTGGATAACCAAAAGCGTGATAATACCAATCGTAGTAAATAACTGGTCACCCTAGCTTGTTAAAACGCTCGATAACTGCGTTAGAGATTTTGATTGTAGAATAACTACTTATCGAAAATCTCTGCCTTGTTCTCAAGCTTTTTTCCTGCGCTATTTCTGAACACTTACTTACTGTGATTGGTATAACTCAATGCGATTCACTAAAAAGCAAAAGCAACCCACTTAAAAAAGAAAAGCGCACTAAATAGCGCGCTCTTGTCTGATGTAGTTGCTCAAGGTTAAGCTGAAGTGAGAAGGCTAGTCTGAACCGAGAAGATTAGCTGACCCGTATGATTAATATGGGGCAGGATAACGCTTAAACACCGTGTTGATGTCGGTGAGAATCTCTTCTGATAGCGGCTTACTAAAAGCGGCTACGTTTTCTTTCAACTGTTCCATCGTGGTTGCGCCAATTATGGTCGAGGTTACACCATCGACTTGATTACACCACGCTAACGCTAGCTGGCTTGGCGTAAACCCATGTGCTTTCGCCACTTCAACATAACCTTTCACCGCTTCATTGGCAGATTCAGTGTCACGGAAAATGCCTTTACGCTGCATATATGTCCAGCGGCTACCTTTCGGTCTTGCGCCATCAATGTATTTGCCACTTAACATGCCAGCAGCTAAAGGTGACCACGGCAGGTAAGCGACGTCTTCATGCACACAGTTCTCAATCAAATATGGCCAATCTTTCGCGTGTAGCAGGCTGAACTCATTTTGAATAGAGGCCATTCGTGGCAAATCGTGTTTTTCACTTAGCTTAAGATACGTGTTAATGCCCCAAGTGGTGTCATCTGAAAGGCCTACATGGCGGATCTTACCCGCTTTAATACAGCTCGCTAATGCTTGTAGGATCTCCAACATCTCCGTTTCATGCTGTTTTCGGTCGATATCGCTGAATCGAATGTGATTTGGGGTATGTTTGCCAAAGTGAGGAGTGGTGCGATTTGGCCAGTGAAGTTGGTAAAGATCAATGTAGTCGGTTTGTAGGCGTTTTAATGACGCATCCACCGCTTCGATCACGGCTTCACCTGTTATTGGGCCGCCGTCTCTAACCCAAGGCAGCCCTGGACCCGCAATTTTACTCGCGATGATTAATTCTTGGCGACGCTGTGGATTGCATGATAACCAGTTGCCGATAATCGTTTCTGTTTTACCGTAGGTATCCGGTGAAGGCGGCACCGCGTACATCTCTGCGGTATCAATAAAGTTAATACCTTGACTTAGTGCGTATTCGATCTGTTGGTTGGCTTGCTGTTGCGTATTTTGCAGACCCCAAGTCATGCTACCAAGACAGATTCGGGAAACGGGAATTTGACTACTTCCTAGTTTTGAATATTCCATTGAATTCGGGATTCCTGTGGTTAAGTTCTCTGGTACTCGCATAAAATCATTTGAAAAGACGGCGAGTGAGGAATGAAAACGAATATGAATTATTAGCACAAAATTGCACGACAAGGTATGGCTGGGGGATGTTTAATGAGTCATTTTTCAGCGTGACAAATGAGATGGCAGTGTACTCGAGTAGTTATAGATAAAGTTCGGAAAGTAAAAGAGTGCGAATAGGCTGACGCCTGAATAAGGCTTATTGGAAATAGGAAAGAAAGGCCTAAAGACAAAAAGCTCTACATCATAGAGAAGTAGAGCTCTTTTTTAGGGGGTCTATAAATACGTTCTGAGTATTATCAAGTTATGAGGTCGCGTTGGTATCAAACCCACCTTGGGTTTGCGCGAGCCTCAGAGCTTCCTGCCTTTGAACTTCTTTCTCAGTCAATACAGGTTGAAGTGCTTCCTCAGAGGCTTGAGGAGAAAAAATAAAATACTTATTAATCGTCATAACTGTGTCTCCGTGTAACGTATGACAGATTCTGCATCAGGGATAAATTGTGATCATCATCCACTTTGTACTTTTGTTAGGCTGAGAGCGAAGGGCGTAGAATGCGTACAAAGCGATCGCTTATCATCCGTATGCAATATTGGAACTGACGAAACCCTCTTTTTACAGTATAGGCGGCTCATTTAACTTCGCTCAACAATGATTTAGAGCAATTACATAGATGGTCAGGGGCGTAAGATGAAAAACCTCGCTACTGACTCTGCGTAGGTAATTCCCTAACAATAAAATACTTACCTATACAAAATATTAAGTCAGTAAATCAATTACTTAATCCATGGTGAGATGAATTATGGAAAAGCTTGTAGAACGTTTTCTGAATTACGTTACTTTTGATACAAAATCCGATCCTTCTAATCAGCAATGCCCAAGTTCACCGGGTCAAATCACCTTTGCTGAAGCCTTAAAGTCAGAATTGATCGCATTAGAGTTAGTGGATGTTTCTTTAGATGAAAATGGCTATTTGATGGCGAAACTGCCGTCGAACGTTGATTACCCAGTACCTGCGATTGGTTTTGTCGCCCACATGGATACCGCTCCTGACGCATCAGGCGCGAACGTGAAACCGCAGGTGATTAAAGATTATCAAGGTGGAACGATTGAGCTAGGCACAAGTGGAGAATGCTTAAACCCAAGCCAATACCCAGACCTCGATGCTCTGCATGGTCATGACCTGATCACGACCGATGGTACTACTTTACTGGGTGCCGATAACAAAGCAGGTATTGCTGAAATAATCAGTGCGATTGCTTATCTCAAAGCGAACCCAGACATCAAACATGGCGATATTTGTATTGGATTCACGCCAGACGAAGAGATAAGCCGTGGCGCGAATCTGTTTGATGTTGAGAAGTTTGGCGCTGAGTGGGCGTACACCATTGATGGTGGCCCTGTCGGTGAGTTGGAATTTGAGAACTTCAACGCGACCAGCGCCGATGTTATCTGTCATGGTGTCAACGTTCACCCAGGTACCGCAAAAGGTAAGATGGTCAACGCGATGAACATTGCAGCTCAATTCCAACTGATGATGCCGGCGCGAGAAACACCAGAATGTACCGAAGGTTATGAAGGTTTCTATCATTTGAAATCGGCTAAAATGGGCGTTGCGCGCTCTGAGTTGGGTTACATCATCCGTGATTTTGAACGTGATGGCGTAGAAGCGCGTAAGATATTCATGCAACAGAAAGTCGATGAACTGAACGAACGCCTAGAGAAAGGCCATGTTGAGTTGGTGCTGACTGATAGTTACTTCAACATGAAAGAGATGGTTGAACCTCATCAACACATTATTGAGTTGGCGAAGCAAGCAATGATTGAGTGTGATGTTGAGCCGATGATCAAGCCTATTCGAGGCGGTACAGACGGTGCTCGCTTATCGTTCATGGGGTTACCCTGCCCGAATATCTTTACTGGCGGTTATAACTTCCACGGTATTCATGAGTTCATTACCATTCAAGGTATGGAACAGGCGGTAAAAGTGATTGTGGAACTGTCTCAGCGTACTGCTCTGCATTACCAGAAATAGCAGCCTATAACGCGATATCTCTTTGTATTTTTGAGACTATTCAATAATACTCTCTTTAAGCATAAGGGAGTACGCGATGAAAAAGTTAGTTTTACTTTGCACCCACCTAGCCGTGGGTGCTGTTGGTTTTGGGCTAGGTGTTTATGCATTGCCTATCTTGATTGAGCCTGATTCTCCATCTTCGAGTTCAGTTGAAGCGATCTCACAACAAGCTATTTATACGGGCGAATTTAGTAAAGATCGCCAAGATAGTGATTTCTTGCATTGGGGAGAGGGCATCGTCTCGGTGTCTGAAAGTGCGATTGCGTTTGAAGGCGAATTGGCTCCGGGGCCTGACTACAAGGTTTACCTCTCACCTAAGTTTATTGAAACTGAACAGGCCTTCAATGACAGCAAGAGCGAGCTATTGAGAGTTGGAGATGTAAAAACATTCGACCGATTTATGGTTGAGCTTCCCGAAGGTGTTGATCTTAATCGATTTAATACCGTTGTGATTTGGTGTGAAACTTTTGGCCAATTTATTACTTCTGCCCAGATAAAATGATAGCCTTATCTATAGCTGATATCAGCATGAAAGAGCGTTCTACAATTGGGTGCTTTTTCATAGCACAGTTTTTCGCTAATCGTTGTAAAGCTGTTAGTTGTTGTATAGCTAGCCGTTATAAAGCTAATTGTTGTAATGCTAAAAGGATAAGTAATGGAAAAGATGTGGCAAGCAATAGACTTTCTACTCACTCATAAGTTTATTTTTAGTGCGCTGATCATTTGCATTATTTTGATTATTCGCCGAATCACTTTGTCTCAAATTCGAGGTGATGTTGCTTTTCTTAGCGAAGACCAACGCAATTGGATGTCACGAACTAAGAACGGTACGGTTGCCGTGGTTGTGTTTACGATGTTTGTTTTGTGGAAATCTGAAATCAGCGAATTTGCACTGTCGGTAACCGCTATCGCCGTCGCGATAGTTGTAGCCTCGAAAGAGATTATCTTGTGCTTCACTGGCTCAATTCAACGGGCAAGCTCACGTTCATTTCGAATCGGTGATTGGATTGAGGTAGGGAAAATCAGTGGTGAGGTGATCGAGCATAATCTGATGGCGACTGTGATCCAGGAAATTGACCTTTATCACGGGCAGTATCACTTCACAGGTAAGACAGCAACACTACCCAACAGTATGTTTTTCACTTATCCCGTGAAGAACCTTAATTTCATGAAGCGGTACGTCTATCACAACTTCTCAGTGACGGTGAGGGATTTTGTCAACTTGTATCCGATGTTGCCAGATCTTATCGTTAAAATTGAAGAGCATTGTGAGGAGTTTATTGATGTTGCGCGCCGTTATAACGGTATGATTGAGAAACACGCAGGTGTCGATCTTCCAGGCTCAGAACCTCATATCCATATCACTAGCAGCCCTACGGGTGAGCAAGAAGTTCACTTTATGATTTTCTGCCCAACCGAAAAAGCGGTCCACCTAGAGCAAGATATTCGCAAAGATTTTATGGAAGCGTATGCTGAAGAGTTTCCAGCTACCGCCTAATCCTCGTTTCTTTTGTGAATGAAACTAGCCGAATATAAAGAAAGCCGAGAGCGATATCATCGACTCTCGGCTTTTTTGTGTCTTTTTGATCAATAAACAGGTCAACTAACCGAAGTTAGTCTAAGTCTGCGATTGGCAACCAATCGACTTGCACGCCAGCTTGTTCGAACATATCTTGGCTTACCTTGATCTTGTCTCCCCAACGAGAAAGGAAATCTTCACTTTGCTCAGGGCAGTGAACCGCGGAGATACCCGTTTGGATGATTTTTGCTGCACAGTTTGGACAAGGGAAGTGAGTCACCCAGATTTCACAACTGTCTAAATCACGCTTAGCGAACAAGATTGCGTTTTCTTCTGCATGCAACGTTTTTAGGTATTTCATTTCACGATCATCAGTATCAGCACTATCAGATACGCCATGAGGGTAGCCATTAAAGCCTACTGAAACGATACGGTTGTGTTTGGTGATGACAGCACCAACTTGAGTGGATGGATCTTTACTCCAAGAGCCAACCAGCTCTGCCATTTGATAGAAACGTTTAGCCCATTTTGAAATCATGAGAATTACCTTAAGTAATTAAATATGAATGCTTATGTACGAAGATACATGATGTTAGTCAATATACCTAGTTGATAAAAGTGGGAAGGGCGATTTGGGGTAAAATTGTTACTTGTTTGTAAGTGTTTTATAAGCATCAGGTTGCTCGTTACACGTTGAAACACTTTTCAAGTGATAATTGATACTCCTCGGACATTTTAGATATGTGTGTTACGTAACTTTTATGCTGTTCAATTTCTCATAAGTGACGGTATAACCATGCGTAAAAAGTTAATCCTTACGGCTCTTGCAAGCTCAATTATTCTTGTTGGATGTGGGCAAGATGCTCAGAATATCAAGCAAGCGCCTTTACCTCTCGTAGCTGTACAGGATGTTAGCGTTGTGTCTCACCAGCAAAGTAAGTCGTACATCGGTCGTATTGAAGCCGTAGAAGATACGGCGATCACGGCTCAGGTTTCAGGGTATCTAAAAAGCCGTCATTTCAAAGAAGGTCAAATGGTCGAGAAGGGCCAATTACTTTACTTGATTGAGCCATCGTCATTTGAAGCTGAAGTCGCCAATGCGAAAGCGTCTGTCGCTCAAGCGAATGCAAACCTTAAAAAGGCCGAACTTGATTTCAACCGTGGTAAAAACCTACTTCCTAAAGGCAGTATTTCTCAATCGGAATTTGATGCATTGACGGCAAACCTACTGGGTTCTCGAGCTCAGCTTGAAGCAAGCCAAGCTCAGCTAAATGCCGCAAATGTCCAACTTTCTCACACCAAAATTATCGCGCCTTTCTCTGGAAGAATCAGTGACACCAAAGTGAGTAAAGGTGACTTAGTGTCACCATCTTCAGGTGTTCTTACGACTTTGGTTAGCTTAGATCCAATCCATGCTTCGTTCAGCATTAGTGAGCGTGAGCGTATTGAGCTGGGTATGGACCGTATTGAAGGCGACGGCAGCAGCGATTCTGCTCGTGTTGAAGTTCAGATCATGCTTGAAAATGGTAAAGCATTCGAACACCTCGGTGAACTCGACTTCTTGGGCAACCGTATCAACCTTAATACCGGTACTATCGCGATGCGTGCGATTGCTAATAACCCAGATCAACAACTGCTTCCGGGTCAGCACGTTCGTGTTAATCTTCGTGAGAAACAATCTATTGATGTAGTGACTATTCCTCGCCGCGCGGTTCAAACCGACCTTGAGGGCGACTTTGTCATGGTGCTAGTTGAAGGCGAAGCGGCTCCAGTGGCTGAGCGCAGAAACATCGAGATGGGTCGTCAGATTGAAGATGGCGTGATTGTTCGTTCTGGACTAGAGAGGGACGACGCGGTCATCACTCAAGGCTTACAGCGTGTGCGTAACGGTATGTCTGTTCGCATTCAGCCTTCTGTTGACCAAGCTGAGTAAGGGAGCTATTTATGTTGAGTCGTTTCTTTATTCAAAGGCCTAAGTTTGCCCTTGTCATATCCATAATTTTAACGCTGGCGGGTGCGATCTCTCTCGCTATCTTGCCAGTGGCTGAATATCCAAAAATTAGCCCGCCTTCTGTTAGTGTGTCAGCTTTCTATACTGGTGCAAGTGCGGAAGTAGTAGAACAGGCGATAGCCGACCCCATAGAAACATCGGTTAACGGTGTTGAAAATATGATCTACATGTCTTCTAAGAGTGCTAATGATGGTTCATACAACCTTAATGTGACCTTTGATGTTGGTACCGATCCAGACATGGCTCAGGTCAACGTTCAGAACCGAGTTGCTCAAATCGAATCCAAGCTTCCACAAGAAGTTAGAATGGTCGGCGTAACGGTTAAGAAGCGTTCACCTGACCTGTTGATGGTATTGAACTTCTACTCGCCAAACGGTGAATATGACGATCAATTCCTGATCAACTACATCAACTTAAACGTTAAAGACCAGTTAGCGCGTGTTACTGGTATTAGTGAAGTGAATGTATTGGGTGGCGGTGAATACGCAATGCGTGTTTGGTTAGATCCTGAAAAAATGGCTAACCTCAATATCACCACCTCTGATGTGAATCGCGCATTGGCGGAACAGAACGTTCAAGTCGCTGCTGGCCGTATTGGCGCAGCACCTTATAACAACGCGCAAGAAGTGCAGTTCAACTTGGTAACAAAAGGCCGACTAGAAACGGCTGATGAGTTTGAAAATGTAGTGCTTCGCGCAAATCAAGACGGTTCGACGGTTTATTTAAAAGACGTGGCGCGTGTTGAGCTTGGTAAAAAGTTCTACGATGGCAATGGTAAATACCGTGGTCAAGACGCTTCAATCGTAGCACTGTCACTTCAGTCAGACGCGAATGCGCTGGAAAGTGGTAAAGCGGTCATGACGATGCTGGAGAACCTAAGCGAAAACTTCCCTGAAGGTGTTGCTTATGAAGCGAGTTATGACACCACATTGTTCGTTGCCGAATCGATCAAAGGGGTAGTAAAAACGCTGATCGAAGCTATCTTACTGGTTATCGCAGTGACTTATCTGTTCTTGGGTAGTGCGCGTGCAACCTTGATTCCTGTCGTCGCGATTCCAGTATCTTTGATCGGTACGTTTGCCATCATGCAGATGACGGGTTTTACCATCAACACGGTAACCCTGTTCGGTTTGATATTGGCGATTGGTATTGTAGTCGATGATGCGATCTTGGTTATCGAGAACGTTGATACCACAATGGCCAAAGATCCAACGATTTCACCACGTAAAGCCACACTTATCGCAATGAAAGAAGTAACGGGTCCGATCATTACGTCTACTTTGGTACTGTTAGCGGTATTCATTCCAGTCGCGATGCTGCCAGGTATTACCGGCATCATGTATCGTCAGTTCGCGCTCACTATCTGTATCGCCGTTGTTATCTCTTCGATTAACGCATTAACGCTGTCACCAGCATTGTGTTCATTGGTTCTCAAACAAGGTGGCGGTAACACAGCACGTTGGTACCAAGTGTTTAACCGTGGTCTAGAATCCGTTACTAACAAATACGGTCAAATTGCTGTCTTCTTAGTTAAGAAAGGCGTTTTGCTGTTCACTTTCTTTGTAGTGGCTTTGGCTGCTGTTACTTACTTCGCGAAAACAACGTCTACGGCGTTCGTACCTCAAGAAGATAAAGGTATTTTGCTAGTTAACGTGCAGCTTCCTGACGCGGCATCACTGTCTCGTACAGAAGATGTGACTGAGCAATTACTAGAGATGGTTGAGCAAGAGCCGGGTGTTGATGGTGTAACACTGGTTAACGGCTACGCATTCATGACAGGTGCATCTGCATCGAATGGTGCGTCGATGTTCATCAAGCTCCATGATTGGGACATGCGTAATGCATTGGATGGTCAACATTCAGCGCAGGCTATCTCACAACGTATTAATGGCCGAGCAGCGACTGAGCTGCCTCAAGCTATTGTGTTTGCCATGGGGCCTCCTGCGGTGCCGGGCATGGGTGCAGCGTCTGGATTTGAGTTTGTTCTTGAAGATACCTTAGGCCGTAGCCGAACTGATCTAGCGATGGTAATGAATGACGTGATTGCTGAGGCCGCTAAACAGCCTGAGATTTCACATACATTCAGTACCTTCCGTGCCAATGTACCGCACTATTATGTCGACATTGACCGTGAGAAAGCGCAGCAACTTGGTATTCCGTTGTCGGAAATCTTCCAAACACTACAAGGTAACCTAGGTTCTCTGTATGTGAATGATTTCACCATGTTTGGTAAGAACTTCCGTGTAACCATGCAAGCGGACAGTGAACATCGTAGCAGCATGGATGATCTCCAACGATTCCACGTGCGTTCGTCTAATGGCGAGATGATCCCGCTAAGTACGCTTGTGACTTACGACCAGATCTTTGAACCAGATGTCGCATGGCGTTACAACATGTACCGCAGTGCAGTGATCCAAGGCCAACCAGCGCCGGGTTACTCAAGTGGTGATGCGATTGCGGCGATGGAACGTGTTGCAGCTGACGTACTGCCTCAAGGCTACCAGTACGAATGGACGGGTATGGCTTACCAAGAAGTACTCGCAGGTAACCAAGCGATCTTTGCGTTTGCATTGGCACTGATCTTCATCTACTTGTTCATGGTGGCTCAATACGAGAGTTGGACCATACCGATTGCGATTATCCTAGTGGTACCGGTCGCAACATTAGGTTCCTTCTTGGCGTTGAACCTAACGGGCACACCGTTGAACCTATATGCACAAATTGGTTTGGTTCTCTTGATAGCCTTGGCCGCGAAGAACGCAATCTTGATTGTGGAATTCGCGAAAGTTGAGCGTGAAGACAAAGATGCGTCAATTGAAGATGCGGCAGTGAAGGGCGGTACTCTGCGTTTCCGTGCTGTAAATATGACGTCTTGGTCGTTCATCTTAGGCATCTTCCCACTGATCTTCGCTGCGGGTGCCGGGCACGTGAGCCAGAACTCTCTGGGTATTTCACTGATCGGCGGCCTGTTATGTGTATTACTGGCGGGTACGTTCCTAATCCCTGGCTTCTACGCATTCGTGCAACGTAAGCGTGAGAAAGCACACGGTGGTAATACCAAGTTGATTCCACTCGATGATGAATAAACGAGTTATTCATATATAAAAATTAAGACTTAGTGTTGAGCTAGGTCTTTTTTTATTCACATTTGGAATGGCAAGTCTTGTTTATATAACAAAATGTTTGTTATGTGACAGAACTAACACTCTAATTTGGGCTGTCTAATAAAATGATGTTTTATTTATAAGTAATTGTTTTAAATTTAAAAAACAAGGTTGAGCTAACGCTTGTATGCTCGAAAATGTTTGCACAATAATGTGAAGTGTTTCAAAATTAACGGATTGTATTGAATTTTTTGTGAATTGAGGTTCTGATGAAAGTCATTGATTTATTTAAACACCGAGGCGATAGCATGTCTTCGCAACACTCAGAGTTTATGCAATGGATGTCTCCAGCTCTTAGAGATTACTGGGATGACTTTCTTAATCGTACGCAAAATAGCCATTTCTTTGCGTGGGTTCGTGATCACCATAAACCTGCAGTAAATGAAGATACACCAGAGATGCCGATAGAACAGCCGATCGTGTTAAAGCCAGAAGCGCAGCTTGTGTTTGATGAGCTTAACCAGCAAATCGGGCAAGTCATTCATACTGGCGACTGGATCAATGTAAGTCAAGAGCGCATTAACCAGTTCGGCCTTGTGACAGAAGATATGCAGTGGATTCATACTGAGCCTTCTAAGGCAGAAACAGATTCTCCGTTCAAAACAACTATTGCACATGGTTTTTTAACCTTGTCACTGCTTCCTAGACTGACTGACAGTGTTGACCCTGACAAGTCTCAATTCCCGACAGCGAAGATGGTTGTAAACATTGGTCTTAACCAAGTACGTTTCCCATACCCTGTAAAGTCAGGCAGTAACGTTCGTGCTAAAAGTACGCTAACAAAAGTGACGCCAATTAACAAAGGCTTAGAAATTGAACGTGAAATTCGTGTAGAGATCGAAGGCATTCGTCGTCCAGGTGCTGTTATCGTTTCGGTGATTCAACTTCACTTCTAAGCGATATCTATAGATTCCTAAATAAAGAGAGAGCGTAATGCTCTCTCTTTGTGTTTGTGCCATATCAAATCGATCTTGCCTGCATCATTAATAACATCACTAAAGCATTTCGCTTACTTAATGCGTATGTAGCCGTACTCTTCGATAAGATCTTGCCCGCGTTTCGATGTCACGAATTTGATGAAATCTTGGCTTTCTTCAGAAACAGAGTCTGTTTTGTGCAGCAACAAGAATGGGCGAGCCAATTCATAGCTGTGGTTGGCAATGTTCTTAGATGTTGGCTCTACGCCTTCAAATGTGATTGCTTTAATCGAGCGGTCGACAGAACCAACAGAGATAAAACCAATGGCATGTGGGTTATGGTTAACAATCGTTTTCACCATGCTGTTGCTGTTCACAACCAAGTTATTTGGGTTGATGTCAGACACTAGGCGGTCATTAATGATTTTCGTTAAACCAAGTAAGCTCTCGAAGCTGTAGCGTGAACCAGAAGACGCTTCGCGAGTCACAACTGCGATAGGCTTATCTGCTCCCCCTACGGCTTTCCAGTTAGTGATTTTGCCTTTGTAGATATCGAATAACTGATCGCGAGTAACGTTACTCACAGCATTTGAACGGTTGGTCACCACGGCTAGGCCATCAAAGGCAATTGGAAATACCGTCAATTTCTCGTTTTGTTCAAGCTCGGTTAAGTAGCGTGAGCTCATACCGATGTCAGACACACCTTTATCAACCATGGTAATACCAGCTGTGGAACCAATACCCTGAACTGCAATATAGTTATTAGGGTGAGTCTTGTTGTATTCCTCAGCTAATACATCCATCACTCGTGACACCGAAGTGGACCCCGAAATATTGGTTTCTTGTGCAAAAGCGGCTTGAGAAGATAGGGCCAAAGACAAAAGAGAGGCAAGCGCGACTCGTAACATAAACAACTCCTAGTGAATAATATATGTAGAGCATGATAAGTCGGTTATGTGACGCTTTTGTGAAATTCGATAAGCTTGCTTAATGGCTGCTGGCTTGGTTTATGAAAACAGGATTTGGTTAGGAGGTCCGGGTTTGTTGATGGGATTACGGTTGATATTTTACTCGCTCTTGTTCGCTAAAATGTTTGTTGAGTCCTAAAGTGTATATATGGACTCTAAACTTTGAGAGTTTGTATGAAGTTAGAAGAGGTGTTATGTCCGTCATTCATATAGAGCTGAATCGTCTTTTAATTGGGGCTGAAAGGATCTGTACTTCTCGAAATTGCAGCTTACCCGTAGAGCTAGGCAAGTCTCTATATGAAGAGTGTGAGAGAGGCGTACTGTTTTCTCAGGCGTATTACTTGCTTGATTCATCTCATAGCTATTATATAAATGAGATCGCTCGCGTTACCTTTGATGAGTCGCTATCTTGTTGGTGGGTGACAGTGCCACTTGAAGATGATACGGAAACAGATTCAGTGAATTGGGGGCCTTATCCCTATCTTCCTAAATCGAAGGATCTTGATGCAATTCTAACTGAAATAGAAAAAGATCCTAAATCGTACTTCTGGTCATAACTCTTTTGCTTTTTGATGGTGTAATGCCAGTGTGGAATTGTCTGCATAAGTTTTTAATTAAGACACTTCCAACCAATACGTCCAGCAACATTTTTAGACTCACGGTTTTATTTTTTGCAGTTGTGCTTGCGCTATTACTGCCCGGAAATCTTTTGGTGTTTGACCGTGATGTGTTTTAAATGCGGTACTGAAGTGAGCTGCACTTTTAAAGCCAGATTCATAAGCTACTTGAGTAATCGACTTATTCGATGTTCTGAGTTGTGTTGCAGCATGGGCGATTCGCTTTATCTTCAGTAGATTTGAAAACGACAGATTTTCAGCAGACAAGCGGCGTTTCAGAGTGGCAGGGGACATCTCCATGTAACTGGCTAGTGATTCTAACGAAATGTTATTTTCAATGTTCTGCTCGATGTAATGTATAACCTTTTGCACCACTGTTAAACTGGAAGCTCGTGCAATGAGGACTAGTAATGCAGGGTACTTCTCTACCATTAGGGATAATAGAGCCAAACTCAGTTGAACAAGTGCATAGTCATTTTGAGAAGACGAGTCAGCAAGCGATATAATCAGCTCTTTTAAATGACAGATCTCAGTGTCAGTTTGATTGAACTTAAGGTACTTGCCTGGGAGTTGAGCCGAGTCTAAATCGCTGAACTGATTGATGAAATTTTGGTAAATAGCCGAGTCAAAGTCTAAGCAGGTTGCGTTGAATTCACCATTTTCAGTGTTAACTGTGATGTCTTTAATCTGACCAGAATTGTAAAGTGTGAAATCGCCAGCTTGTAACGAGGCTTCAGTGCCGTTAGGCAGCATGAAAGAAATACTGCCCTTCGATACCATGAAGATACCGTTTTTTGAAATGGGGTAACGCTCCCGTTTTCTGGGGATAAAATTGTTAAACTGAGTAATAGTGATTGATGGCATAGCGTGCTTCTTTGAGGTTGTAACTTGATTGTTTTTTTAAGTATTGTTTAAGCATGAGACATTTACAAAAAAGGCGCTAACAATTAGCGCCTTTAGAAAGTTGAACTTAGAAGAATTTAAGCTTCTGTTCCATTGGTCGTTTCAGGTTCGTTAGGTAAGTCTGCAAAAACTTGAGTCGGTTTTGCTACTAAGTTACGGTTTTCCTGATTAACTTCAGAGAGAACTACTTCTAAAACGTCTCCCAGTTTGTATACCATTTCTTTATCGACAGATACAGTGCCCATATCACTGTTGCATTCGATTCTTTCTTTATTATCAATAATAAGAGAACCAGGGATAAATGCAGCGGCACCATTCTCAAGCAGGCGCACACGCATACCGGCACGGTTAATGTCGAAGATCTCTGCTTGGAAGCGAGTTTCATCTGCTGGAGCATTCGCTAGAGTACGAGCATATAACCAATCGCCAACATTGCGCTCGGCCATACCGTGGTGACGGCGGTGTAAGGCAAGCTCATCACCGATAGTTTCATCCGGTGTTTGAATTGGCGCTTTACCTAAAATGTGCGCTTTAAGCATACGATGGTTAATCATGTCACCGTATTTACGGATTGGAGAAGTCCAAGTTGCGTAAATGTCTAAACCCATAGCGTAGTGCGGCGCAGGCTCATTGCTGATTTCGCTGTACGCTTGGAATTTACGAATACGGTTGTCGTAGTAGCTGTTGTCCAAAGAACCCAACCAACGACGTAGAGTAGCAAAACCTTCTAGAGAAACGATTTGCTCTTCAGTGAATGGTGTTTCCGCTTGCGGGTTTACTAGCTCAAGCACGTCAGCGACTTTCTCAGCCTTAAAACCAGAATGGCAGTTAAACACACCTTGGTTGAAGCTTTCTTTTAATACTCGACCTGCACAGATGTTTGCGCTGATCATTGATTCTTCAACCAGCTTGTTTGCACTGCGACGCATGTCAGCGTGGATAGCAACAACATCGTTATCTTCGCTAAGTTCAAAGCGGTAGTCAGGGCGATCTGGGAACACAACAGCGTTTGCTGAGCGCCATGCTGAACGTGCTTGAGCAAATTGGTGAAGATCAGAAACAATTACAGCAATCTCTTCTGATGGTTGCCATTTCTCTGATGCACCGGTCTCTAGCCAGTCTGATACGTTGTCGTAGGCAAGACGAGCGTGAGACTTGATGTTGGCAGCGAAGAAGTTGATGTCGTCGCCAATAACGCCATCTTTAGATACCGTTACTGTGCAGCAAAGAGCTGGGCGAACTTCGTTTTCGATAAGTGAGCACAAGTTGTCTGCAAGATCACGAGGCAACATTGGGATGTTACGACCTGGAAGGTAAATCGTGAAACCACGCTCACGAGCTACTTTATCCATTGCGTCATCTGGAGAGATGTAAGCCGTAGGATCAGCAATCGCGATAGTCAGTTCAAAATCGCCGTTCTCTTTCTTTTTCGCGTAAAGCGCATCGTCCATATCTTTTGTGCTTTCGCCATCGATAGTCACAAAAGGTACGTGAGTCATGTCTACACGTTCAAGATCGGCGTCATCATTGATCTGCCAGTTGTCGATGCCTGCAGGCTCACTGTTTGGCAGATCGTTCTGTGCCAGCGTAACCCACCAAGGAGCGATCTTATCATCAGCGTCAGTGATTTTTTCAGAGATCTGAGCCAGAAAGCCGTTGTCACCTTTTAATGGGTGCTGAACGATGTGAGCAACAACCCAGTCACCTTCTTTTAGCGTTTCAGGGTTTAATCCCTTCATTGCTTTCGCTTTAAGTTGCAGCTTTTTCAGTTGCGGGTGATCAGGAACAACGTTCAGTCGGCCTTTAAAAAGCTTAACTCGTGCGATGAAGCGAGTAAGACCTTGTTCAACCAGTTCCTCTGGCTCGGCTACTTCGCGTTCTTTCTCTGTACGAATGATGGCAATGACTTTGTCGCCATGCACACATTTTTTCATGTACGGAGGCGGGATGAAGTAGCTTGTTTTGCTATCGACTTCGAGAAAACCAAACCCTTTCTCAGTGGCTTTGATCGTACCTTCCTTTTTAGGGAGGGTTTCTTGGATTTGCTGTTTTAGCTGAGCGAGTAGAGGATTATCTTGAAACATCTTACTTTTATCTAACGAGGATACTTGAGCATACTATAATGATTGCGAGGCTCGATTACTACTTAAAGCCGAAGTGGGAGTGAATTAATTGCGCACTCATTTAAGTCTATCAATTTGACGATTGAAGCAAGCCGTGGCGAGATATTCATCAAGTTTTGACGATATGGTAGTCAATAATGGTATAAAACCGAAAAATATGTGATGTATTTCAATTTTTTCTGGATTTTTTTATGCATTTAGGGAATAATCCGCCTCCCTTAGACGTCCCTAATGGCTTGAAGTGTTTTATTACTGCTTCGTAACTCTGAATGGAATCAGTATCTGATTGGATCAGTATTGGAATTGGTAGAGCTCCCGGGACCTTTTGTTTACTTATATATAGTGGGATCCCAATGTCCGAATCTGTAATTCAATTTAATGAATTAGCCCTAAACGATAACATTCTTTCAGCTCTTGATAGTATGGGTTTCGTTTCTCCAACTCCAATCCAAGCAGCAGCTATTCCTCTTCTTCTCGAAGGCCGTGACGCACTAGGTAAAGCACAGACTGGTACTGGTAAAACAGCTGCATTCTCTCTGCCTTTACTTAACAAAATCAACCTAAATCAACACAAACCACAAGCAATCATCATGGCTCCTACTCGTGAGCTAGCGATTCAAGTTGCTGCGGAAATCAAAAACCTTGGTCGTGATGTTAAAGGTCTTAAAGTTCTTGAAATCTACGGTGGTGCTTCAATTGTTGACCAAATGCGTGCTCTAAGCCGCGGTGCTCACATTGTTGTTGGTACTCCAGGTCGTGTTAAAGACTTACTAACTCGTGACCGTCTACACCTAGATGAAGCGCATACATTTGTTCTTGATGAAGCAGATGAAATGCTGAAAATGGGCTTTGTAGATGACGTAACTTGGATTCTTGAGCAAGCTCCAGAAACTGCACAACGTGTACTTTTCTCTGCAACTATGCCTCCAATGGTTAAGACTATTGTTGACCGTTACCTACGTAACCCTGCACGAGTTGACGTTGCTGGTACTAACCACACCGTTGATAAAGTAGCGCAGAATTACTGGGTTGTTAAAGGCGTAGAAAAAGACGAAGCAATGTCTCGTCTTCTTGAAACTGAAGAAACTGACGCATCAATCGTATTCGTACGTACTCGTCAAGACACTGAGCGTCTAGCTGATTGGCTATCTGCACGTGGCTTCAAAGCTGCTGCATTGCACGGTGATATTCCTCAGTCTCTACGTGAGCGCACTGTTGATCACATCAAACAAGGTGTTATCGACATCCTAGTTGCAACTGACGTTGTAGCACGTGGTCTTGATGTTCCACGTATTACTCACGTATTCAACTACGACATTCCATTTGATGTTGAATCTTACATCCACCGTATTGGTCGTACTGGCCGTGCTGGACGTAAAGGTAAAGCGATCCTACTCGTTCGCACTAACCAAATTCGCATGCTTCGCACTATCGAGCGCGTAACAAAGTCATCTATGGAAGAGATCCAACTTCCGCTACGTGATCAAGTAGCCGCAGCTCGTGTTGCTAAGCTTGGTGCTGAACTAGAAACTGAGAAAGAAAGCAAAGCAATAGAAAACTTTGCAGGTCTTATCTCTACGCTTCAAGAGTCTCTAGAAGTAGACGCTGCTACACTAGCTGCGATGCTTCTTAAGCGCCAGCAAGGTAAGAGCCCATTATTCTACGTTGGCGAAGACCCAATGATCGCTGCTATCGAGCGCGATAAAAATCGTCGTAAAGATCGCCGTGAAGATCGTGACAACGGCCGCGACGGTGGTGGTCGTAACTTCAATACTCAAGATTGGGATACTTACCAACTACAAGTTGGTCGTGAGCAAGGTGTTCAAGTTAAAGATATCGTTGGTGCATTGGCAAATGAACTTGGCTTAACTAAAGGTTCTATCGGTGCTATCAAACTAGACCAAGGTTCTACTTACGTTCAGCTTCCTAAAGCAATGAACTCAGAAACGGCTGGTAAGCTAAGCAAGCTTCGTATTCGCCAAAAAGAAGCTGGCGCTGTAGTTGTTGATTTCAACGACTTCCGTGAGCCTCGTCGTGGCGGCGGCGGTCGTGATGGAAACCGTGGTGGCGGTCGTGGTGGTCGTGATGGTGGCGGCTACCGTGGTAACCGTGAAGGCGGCAATCGCGAAGGTGGTAACCGTGAAGGTGGAAATGGCGGTCGTGGCGGCTACCGTGGTAACCGTGACGGTGCACGCGATGGTAACTCTGCTGGTGGTCGTGATGGCGAACGTCGTTTTGACCGCAACCGTGGCGGTGATCACCGTGGTAACTTCCGTGGTGAACGTGGTCATGGAAACGGCAATGCTAATGCTGGTAACCGTGGTCGTCGTCCAGAGCGCAGCGAAGGTTAATTAACCTGTCTCTTAGACGCTTTAGTCTAGACCCTGAATTTAAAAGCCGAGCGTTATGCTCGGCTTTTTTGTGTCCGAAAATTTAGGTTCTCATCGGTTTTATCTCATTGAACTGCTTAATATCAATCGTAGTAAATTACGGGTCAACCCGCTTGTTAAAGAGGTCGATAATTTCGTTAGCTTATTGATTTTTTATTCAACTATTTTTTAATTTCATTCTCGAAATAAATAAACTGATGATAAAGATCAACTTAATTGTGTTCATTTGATGATTTTTTAAAAACAAAAGTTGAAAGATTCAAAAATTATTGAATAATGGGCTTAACTAAAATTGAAGTAAACACTTCATCCAATTCGTAATAAAACAGGATCCATATCCAATGTCTAATTCGTTTGTTCTGGTTATTAACTCGGGTAGTTCATCCCTAAAATTTGCTGTCATTAACTCTGTTTCTGGTGAAGCAGTCTTAAGTGGCTTAGGGGAGTGTTTTGGTCTTGAAGATGCTCGTATGAGCTGGAAATATCAAGGCGAGAAAACTGAGATTGCCATTCAAGGTGAAGATAACCACCACAAAATTGCCATTGGTAAATTGGTTGGTCTAATGGAAGAGTTGGGCTTCACTGCTGATATCGTGGCGATTGGTCACCGTATCGTTCACGGTGGTGAGAAGTTCACTCAAACTGTTCGTATTACTGAAGAAGTAACGAATGAAATTGAAAGTCTATCAGACCTAGCACCACTTCATAATCCTGCTGGTGCTATTGGCATCCGTGCTGCGATTGAAGCTTTCCCTTCTCTACCTCAATTTGCGGTATTTGATACGGCTTTCCACCAAACAATGCCACAACGCGCATTTACTGGTGCAATAGCAAAAGAACTGTACACAGATTTCGGTGTGCGCCGTTACGGTTTCCACGGTACTAGCCACTACTTCGTTAGCCGTGAAGCTTCAAAAATGCTAAATAAACCAGTTGAAGAATCTAGTTTCATCTCTGTTCACTTAGGTAACGGCGCATCTGTATGTGCAATCAAAGACGGTAGCAGCGTTGATACTTCTATGGGCTTCACACCACTTTCTGGGCTAATGATGGGCACACGTTGTGGTGACCTAGACCCAGGTATTATCGAATATCTACTGAAGAAAGGTTGGTCACAAGAACAAGTATTCAACTCTCTAAACAAGGAGTCTGGCTTTCTAGGCGTGTCTGGCCTAACGAGTGATGCTCGTGGCATTATAGAAGCCATGGAGGAGGGACATGAGGGTGCTAAGCTTGCATTTGAGGTATTTACCTACCGTGTAGCGAAGTACGTTGCATCTTACCTTGCAGCGCTAGATTCTCTAGACGGCATCATCTTCACAGGCGGCATCGGAGAGAACTCTCTACCAATTCGTCGCGAGATCCTAAATAACCTTAAGATTCTTGGTTTTATTGAAGACGTTGTGGGTAATGAAGCAGCTCGCTTCGGTTCTGACGGCATCATTGCTAAGTCGGAAATGCTAGGTGCAGTAGCAATGGTTATTCCTACCAACGAAGAGTTTGTAATAGTATCGCAATCTATGGAGCTGTTAAGGCAGCAATGATTCACCAATAATTTCTTCAGGGCCGACATTTTGTGTTGGCCTTTTTCTTTTATAATCATATGTATAAGTCACATAACTTATCTGGATTTTATATTAAACCTGTTTGGGCAGTATGTTTTGCAATAGCCTCCCCTATATGATATCTAGTATGGATTGTATTGCATGAGGTGGTTGGGGATGATTCATCCAAAGGAACAATTGGACGCTTACATCTATTCGCGTGTGAGTAAAGATGTACAAGTCCAAGGGGACGGTATCCGTCGTCAGATCGATGGGGCTATTCGTTTTGTAGAGAGCAAGAACAAGGAGAATTTACAGAACGGTTTACCAACTTACGCCATAGCGGACGAATTTATTACTGATAGAGGACTATCAGCATACAAAGGTTTCAATACCGCAGCGAACGGTGGTCTCGGCGCATTTCTTGAAGCTGCAAGAAAAGGAGATATAAAACGCGGATCACTTCTCGTTGTGGAGGCAGTAGATCGCATCAGTCGGATGCCTGCTGACGAGTCTCGGAAAACGTTCAGTCTTTTCAAAGAGTATGGTATTGACGTAGCTATCGTGAAATTTGGCATAATCATTAAGCATAGTGAGAGTACAACACTTGAGAATGATTTATTGATTACAGCGGCAATTCACTTAGCGCACATGGAAAGCCAGCAAAAATCTAATCGAATCAATGATTACTTCGAAAATAAGCGAATGAAAGAGAAAGAAGGGGGGGAAAAGCGTACCTCAATTTGCCCTTCTTGGATGAAGTTATCTGAAGATAAGAGGTCATTTGAACTTATACCTGATCGCGAAAGAGTAATGAAGCGCATCATAAACATGAAGTTAGATGGACTGGGCTGTCATAGGATTGCTAGTACCCTGAATAGTGAAGGTGTTCCGTACTTTAATGGAAAAACTTGGTCAACGGAAATAGTGCGTAAGTACTGTAAAATGATTCAGTTGTATGGTGCGTTTCAACGCGTTAAACATGTTCGTACTGATGCTGGAACTAAGAAACAGCCATGGGGAGATATTGAGCAAAATTATTACCCAGCGATTATTGATGAACAAACGTTCCTTCGCCTCAAAAAATCATTTAAGAGATCTGGCGGGCGGCAAACTGGTGCGTTTAGTAATCTGTTCAGTAAGTTGCTCTTCTGTCCACAGTGTGGTTCCTCTATGAGCTATTACAAACCCAACAGAGGTAGAAAGAAAGTAAGATGTCGAAAACAAATCGATAACCAAGGCTGCACGCAAAGAGCGCTTAATTATGAAGAGATAGAAACTAGACTTGTTAAAGCTCTAGCTGGTCTAGACTACGCTAAAATCAATGACAGTAGTTTTACTGACTTAAGCGCGGAATTAAGCAGCCTAGAAGCTAATATAGCGGAGCTTAACGAGAATGTTGAGGTCGTCACCAAACAGCTGATGGAAAATACAAACCCACGTTTATACTCTATTCTTACAGATAAGCTCACCAAGTTAGATGATGAAATTCATAGTGAGAAAGCTAAGTTTGATGAGCTGTCCATTCTACACAGAAACTACGATACAACTATCATTAATAGCTTGAAGCTTGATAATAACGAAGATAGAGAGCGTTATAACAACTTTGTGAAGCAATTTGTGAAGTACATTATTTGCACTGATGAAGAGCAAGGTGGCTCTTTAAGAGTTGTCTTCAAAGCCGACGCCATCGGAGAGTTACCATTTAGTTTTAGTGATGAGAAAAATGATAAAGCCGTGAGTGAGGTGTTTACTGCTAATCGTTCTATCAGTGATACTCAAGCAGTACGCTCAATCAATCTGGATAAATCATCGGGTATGTACCTCCCATTACTTAAAGAGATTACTGATGTTAAGCAACCGAACGATTTATCAGACTCCAGAGAACTTATCCGATACATGCACGCGGTGCGTATGGCTGTTAAAAGAAATCCTAGTAAGTGGAAAGAGATAGCTGAACAAGCCAAGTTGAGATATTAAGGAATTGGCCAGTAAGTCCACAACACATTCACTAATTGCAAAAACAGTCAATAAACATAAATAGGTTGGTATTTAGATATCTGTGTCATTTCAGTATGTGATGTACATAATAGGAATGACACATGATCAAAGCCTATTGAGGTCAAATCGTGAGTGTTCACCAAGCCCTATTTCCAACAAAAATTCGACTTCGCGCAACTGCTCCGCTTTTGACTATTGAGTGATCGTTTTGGTCTTCATTATAGGAGCATGACTAGAAAAAATCTTTCAAATACCAAGACTCACCACCTAAAGTCTACGGCTTGAATGAGGTTGAGGTGCTTATTGATTAGCTGTGGGAACAATCTCTATTAATTGTTGTATGCTAAAATTACATTGGATTTATATTCTAAATAAATTACCCATTAATTAATAGTAAGTAATGGATACTTAATCTTCATATTATCATAATTACAGAATACTTATACTGTGAGAACAAGTTTTTATATGACTACTTAAGGTTTAAGATTTATATTGATAGTCTACTTACCTGGAAAGTAATATATTAATTAAAATCTTCGATGTTATTGATTTCTATATGATTATTAAACCATCCTAATTATTGGTCTTTGATCTGTGTCATTTGGATTAAAATTATTTCTATTAAAAGTAAAATATAAGTTGAATTTAATATAAATATAAATTAATAATATAAAAAATGAAATTTTAAGCAAGCTGTGTCTGCGCGTTTATTTGTTCCAAATAAAACTCCGACAAATACTCCGCCCATTCAGGTTGGTTGCACTAACCCCCTTCGGTGTTAGCGCTGGTTTATCATATGCTGTAAGTCTTAGATCGTAATAACCATATCTAATTATTTGAGAGGTGAGTCTAAATACAACAAAAGGTAATAATTATGAAAAACGATATATTAGATATTCTAAGGGATGTAGGGGCAGAGGACTTTAGAGCTATTGAAGCTGCCATAAAGACAGTAAAAAAAGAGAAATACAAAGCTCGTAAAGAACCTGCTGATTTGCAGATTAAATCAGTAAAGACAAATCTCACTGAAAAAGAATATCAAGAACTAGTTAACAAGCAATGCATAGCTGGTTATTCAAAGCTTTCAGCATTTACTCGTGACATCATCAATAATGCTGTAAAAGTCAAACCCATCATTCTAGAGGCATCTAAAGAGTTCTTCACAGAAACTTCAGAACTCACTGAACACATTAAAACAATTGCCAACGATATTGATAATAGTAAATCTCTCACAAGAGATGAAATAGAAAGTACTCTTGTTGTACTAGCAGGATTATTAAGAGAGTTTCAAGCCACTCGTCACTTGCTAGTGAATAGCTTTACTCTAGAAGTGGCTTATGAAATAGCAAAACAGCATTTAAATGAAGACAAGCTTTTTCAGCTATTGAAAGAAATTAATGGGTTCAAGTCATGATCTATAAGGAACCTGAACAAAAAGGCGGTAAACACACAGATCAAACCGCAAATGCTCTCATAAAGTATGTTGCTGGTGACGATGAACGAGTGGCTAAATATTTAGTAAATTATGGTGCAGGAGCCACTAAAGTCGCTGGTGCATTAACAGAATTTATTTATGCAAATAATATTATAAATATCCCTGTAAATGCTAAAAACGCACTAGGGGAGATGTTAGATATGTCACTTGCGATAAGGGAGATGCAAGAATCTATAAGGCTTAACCCAAGTGCTAAACAGCAGTTTAAGCACATGATAGTTAGCCTCGATACAAATGAAAGCTTAACTAATCCACAATGGTGTAAAACAGCTAAAAATTTGATGAGCCGTTTGGGTTATGCAAATTGTAGATATATTGTCTTTAAACATAATGATACCGACCAAGAACATATACATATAATCACATCTACCATCGATATAGTGACAAGAAAGCGCATCAAAGACTCTTATAGCAAGATACGAGCACAAAAAGTAATGAGGGAGCTAGAGATAGAGTTTGGTCTGCGCCAATTAGTAAGTAGTAATGAGATTGGTTACGATACCGATGCTGCTATTAATGACGCTAAAAAATTTAACAAAAAGGCTAAAATCGCTCGGCTAGTAAAAACAGGTATCAATAAGTTAAAGCCTGGTTCTAATCTTGCAGAGTTTGTCACTGCTGTTGAGTCAACACATTCAAGCCTCAAAGTAGAGCTACAAACAAAGAAGGGGATGGCGGTGGGTATAGTATTTAATCTCGACGGGGTTCGAATGTCTGCTTCCCAGTTAGGTGGAAATCGAAAATATACACTCGGAAAGCTTATTGGAAACGGTATTCTACATGACGCCTGTAAGGACCTGAGTAACTACGAAGAAGAACTTGAAAGAGCGGCTGCGCACGCTCAAGAACAATCAGATAATGCGTTTAGAGTTTATGAAAGTAAGCAAGATCAAGATATGAAGACTTATCTTGTGATGCTTTCTGTGAATGTTAGATATCGCAGGGAAGTGGAACGGTTAATAGATGACATGAAGTGGAATCTGAGAGCACGTAAAAGATTAAAAGGCGCTTCTGATGTCGTGTATGTCGTTGAGATGATTTCTACGCTTAAAGATGTTGAAATGGGTTTTGAAACTGTCATTGAAGCGCTTTTGTTGGATACGATTGATAAGGCATTTAGTTGCTTCACTAGGCGAAAAGCAATGGAAAATGTATTTGAAAATTTAAGTACAAAACACATTTCCGAGAGTGACTATAAGACTTTTATTGCTAGTGCTCATGTTGAGATCTTACATCAGAATGATAAACCACAACGAAGGTCGGTGAACAAACTATTAGAACGTATCATTAGCCTTGTTAACAAAGATATAGAGAAGTAGCCTAATACTTATAGCTGTTATTAAATGTAGTCATATTACTTTCTATATATAACGCCCTAGTCATTATTTTTAATGTCTACCTAATGCTTAAAAATTAATGATTCGTCATGGTTAATAAATTATTTATAAATTTTTTTCTGACGATAATAATTCAATATTAGTTCGTTTGTATTAGATAGATCTTGCGAATCAATATCTTAAAATTATATTTTTGGTAAATTTCAGTTTCTTTACTTATATTAATCTAACTGGTATCTTATATTAAAAGACAAGAATAATTTTCAAGGTTTAATTATGGCCAATAACGCAGATGCAATTAATGTGGCAGTAGATAAAGAAAGATATAACAAAAATAATGATGGTATGTATTATACTCCGTATCGACATAGAAAAGGTATGACTCTTTATCTTCGATTAAATATAAAGATAAATAATGAAGATTCTAGAAATAGATCTCCAATGACAATGGTGATTAATGTTGCTCAAAAACGTATTGATGAGTACCCCAAGTATACATTTGAAGAATTTGTAACTAACAATGCTTCTGAATGTGTGAAGTCGGGGGAGCACGAGATTACTAGAGGGGCCTATGAAAAATTTTTAGCCAAACATAAATACTATTACAGAATATATCATGAAGCAAAAATGAATGAATGTCGTGGTTACTTCGAGATTGACAGAGCGGGAATTAAGAAAGAGGCGGCAAAGATATCAAAGCCAGTGCATGACGTAGCAGATATTGTTGAAAAGCTTGCTCTAGATGGTATTTTGACTGCTGTAGAAGCACAAGATCTGTATCAGTCAATGTACAGAATTAAACAAGTATTAGACGCGTACGTTATGCCTGATATTCTCTTTCAGAATATGCTTTTCTATGATAAAAAATTAACTGATAAAATTAAGACTTACAATCATTTATCTAACTTCAAAATTTCAAGTAAAGCAAATGCTGATCGTTTTATTAAACACATGAGTAAAATAGACAGTTTTGAAACTGGTAATAGAGTTAAAAAGTTAAGCACTGAAAGAAAGGTATTAGAGTCTTTGTGTCCCACTCTTTAATAAACCTCATTGATATCTGCCAGATCAAAGATCTGGCTTTTTACATTTTATGCGAATGTACATTTTGGAATCTAGAGGATGAATAGGATTGTTTTTCACAAAATGATGGATTATTATTAACTCATACTCTTCTGTCAACATGTAATAGGGATGATTATGAAGGATGATATTCATGAGCAGCTTGGCGTCAATAAGTCATTTCTTAACGAAACATTTGCAATGATCCGTATATCAAAAAATGGTGAAGTTTGGGTGCAATACCAAGATAAGATGGATATACCATCAGGCTCTAAAGCAATTAATATTACAGCTGATGTTCTTAAAATTATTGCGCTTTATAAAAGTAGTGAGTAATAATAGTGCGGTTTAATGAAATTAGATTTAGATAATAAGGTTTGAGAAATCGACTGTAATTTATCATTATTATCACTGTTTTCTCTTTCCATTAAAGGGAAGTATTATATTTTATAGATATGGATAGACTATGAAAGCTCGAATTGGAATAGCCGATGAAGAACTAGTTCGTAAGTATATGTTGGATGTTTCAGCTGGTAAATTAAACCATGTAGAAAATTTTCCTCATTTGTGGTTTACATCATTAACGGATCTGGCCCAGGTTTTAACTAACGAAAATATTAAGCTTTTGTATATGATTTCTCGTGATAGAGCAAATAGTGTAAGGAAGTTATCTGAGATAACAAGTCGCAGTGTCGAAGAACTTTCGATTTCTATTGACGACCTTGCATCTAAAGGTTTTGTTCGTATTGATAGGTGTGGAAACGAAGAGTGTCTTACAGCAATCTATACATCTTTTGTGATACTAGTGGGCAAAGAACTGGAAGAGCTGCTTCAATAGCTACTTTGATACTAAAATCAAGCGCACTGATACTTTTTTTGTTGTTCCCAAGGCATAGAACAGAAATGGGGCATGCGAAGAGAAATGGCTAACTCCGCAATATACGACTAACTGGCGAGATATTATACTTAAAGTAACGTGCTAAGAGCTTAATTCGGGACATAGGTATTTTTATCATGCACATAACACCGACGTGATTACGAGTTGCTAAGCTAGCTAAAACGAATGGCGATATTTCTGAGCCAAAAAAAGCTATTTACGACGTGGAAGAAAACTATTATCAAACTTGTTTCCTCAGTAAGGCTCAGTTTTAGTCCTAATTATCACGAAGCGAATCGATTCACGATGGCTTTACCGACACCACTGGTAGGGGGGCCGTGTAAACAGCTCCATCCATAATAACATGTTCCTGCTAAGGTTTAAATTTAGAATAACGAGCTGAACCTCGCACTAAAGGCTCCTCTAATATGAAGGGAATATCTTTGATTTGTGCCAAAATCGATCTCTTCTTCACGAGTGAAGTCTGCCATAGATTCAAATGTAAGTAACGTAGCATCAAAAAATAGAGCATTAAGAATAATAGGGAAGTTCTAGGGGCAGGATTTGCTTTTACAGCAATTAGATAATCTAATCAAAATTCTATAATTCCTGCTGCTACCGCTTGCCACTCACTTAGGGGATACGAATAAGCTGCTCGCGCAACCATCGAGTTGCTAACTCGATGATGATTGTGAGATAACTATCTAGTTATAGAGTTAGTTTTATTTATAGCATTTTACCAATCATCAGGGTCGCAAACTTTTACATGCTCACGACTTACAGCTTTGTGTTGAATATGTAGTTCAAGCTCTAGTGACGACAGCAGTCGCATCAGACTTTCGATACAGGACGAGGCAGGATCACGTTCAAGTTTCGATACCGTTGTCTGTTTTAGGCCAACGATATCTCCGACCTTAGTTTGGTTCCGCCTTTGATTCCTGCGTACATCACGCAAGTATATTCCTAGTTGCTTAGGACTAGTTATGAGCATATATACCTCCAATGTAAATTAATCCCTATAGAGGATAATATCACGTTAACCCTTTGAGGGGTTAAAATTGATTTTACCCCCTCAAAGGGGTAATAAGTTTAGAAAATGTTTAGTACTTTCAAACACACCTTTGGACAATTTCGTGTTACAAATTTCCTTAGATAAGTGTTTTATGGGTTATGTAAAGAAAAGAAAAACCGCCCGAAGGCGGTTCAAAAAATATTACTTATACAATACTCAGCTTAATTTGAAGTCAA
This sequence comes from Vibrio toranzoniae, assembly GCF_024347655.1. Classification (NCBI taxonomy): domain Bacteria; kingdom Pseudomonadati; phylum Pseudomonadota; class Gammaproteobacteria; order Vibrionales; family Vibrionaceae; genus Vibrio; species Vibrio toranzoniae. Next base: position 1,249,599 of record NZ_AP025515.1, read on the forward strand.
CTGGCGCGATTGACAAATCTGGTTCAGCAAAATCTAGGATCTTCTCTTTATTCTTGAAAGGTAAGACTTGAACTCCTAATCGCTTCATTCCATTCTTTACCGAATCAAACGCCATTAGAATCTCATGCTTATTAGATTTTGGTGCTTCAATCGTAAATAAAAAGTCCTCAGCTTTAACTGTTTTCGCATCAAGTATATGCCCCACACGAGAAATCCATTTGTCACCGTGATCTGCAATATTCATGGGTTTAGCTTGATTGAATGACATAGGTTTAATTGCACGAAGATCTCTGCCAATTACCGTAACTAATGGAATTTTTATTTTACCAAACCCTGCATCAACAGAGCTTTCCTTGTATCTAAATGGAAGAGACCCAAATTGTTCTCTAAGCTCTCTAACCATTAATCGCTCACGCTGCTCTTTGGTTACAGGTAGATCCCTACCAATATAAGTTTGATATAGGCGATTAAGAATTTCGTCGCCATTTTCAGCAAGTATTACACCAGTTTCACTGAACGTCATTACTGCTTCACGTTTACGCGTTAACTCATGCATTACAGCAGATAGCTCGTTCCCATCAACTCTTTTGGCATAATGCTTAATACGTTCCAACTCTGTTTCCATAAATGAACGGGCTTTACCATAAAGCCCTCCATCAATGTCATCAAAAAAATTGTTTATACGTGTGAATGGTGCTGGTGCAAGTTTAATAAGCACTGTATTTGGGTAGTCGTTAGCCCATAGAACAACCCCAACGTTCGCAAACTCTTGGGTTTCAGCAAATGGCATAAAACGTATAACAGCGTACTCAAACAGTTTTCTCACTTGATGTCCTCCCAAAAGTTATCGTTTTTATATTGGTTTAGTATAGGTAAAATTTCTTGATTTATCTGATCTATAGAGTAGATCTCAAGCCACTCTTCAGGAAGCTCAGCTAGAGCATCGTCCATTTCTTTTAAAGATAGTTCAATTAGCTCTGTGTAGTATGCCCGCTCAGTCTCGAAAATGTCGTTCCATTTTATAAATGGCGCAGATACATGTAATTCTTTATGCTTGCTAAGTTCGAATTCCTTATCAAACGCTAAATTATGATCAATTACAAGCGCATTGCCTTCGGCTGGGTTATAGAAAAAATTGGGATTCCCTTGCCCCTCTCTGAGAGTTCGGTCATTGTTTCTAACCCAGTAATCAAAGAAGTAAAGGTCTTTTAGCAACTGCTTTGGTAGTTTACCTAACGTTGATGTTGTTACATCTTGAATATTCTCAACAAAGCTTGAAGCGAAATTGTACTCGTACAACTCCTTTATTTTTTGTAAAGGACTATCGGCCCACGCTAATGCGAAATCAGGGATTGGCAAGCCAAAAGCAGTACCTAGTCTGGCGCAGATCCATTCTTTAACCAGACCATTAGATGTTGCTTTTCGTCCTTTGACAATATGTTTAGTGTTCTCATCATCAGTGCAAAGGTAAGGTGTTGTTTTTCCTTGAGTCATTTCTCGTGAGATTTTCTCAATACAAATCTCTTCTTTTTTTGCCATGGAATCTCTCTTTCCTACAACATTACCGAGTACCAAAACTCGATCAAGCACCATTATGCCAGTCACTTGAACGGGTGTGCATATTTATTTTGTGTGTTGATGAAGTGATCAGCATCTTTTAAATTAGAAATCAAGTTAAGTGACGTCCCATGATACCTTTAATTATTCATTAATTGTTAATTTTAGGATGTCACTGACTTAGTTTGGGGCAACAATGGCTTGGAACTGTCGAACTAAACCATAAACTCTCAACAATCTCTATTTAGGGAAGTGATAATTTAATGGCCTATCAGTTCATTGAGCTTGGCGTACCTTTCAACATAGCGATCTAAAGAGTGATCGTTCCCCAGAGAGAAGGCTTCATGGTCATCACCTAAAGTCGATAGGCGCACATAGTAAGCACTCTGGTTACTAGGGGTGAGTTCTATTTCTGTGCCCTTGCGTGCAAACCCATAAAAGCTAGCGACTCTAAATTGAAAATGAATCGAATAAACCAACATTTCGAGCGCATAGTTACTAGGAATGGATTTTTCATTCTCAAACTCTGACATCCTAGATAAAAAAACTTGCAACTCAACCAACAACTGAGTCATCTTTTCAGAGTTTTCATCTTCAGCATATTTTATGCAATCTCTGAAGGTTGGTTCAAATCCATTTGGCTTCGTATGTTCACTAAACTCTTTTGCTAGGTTTTCTTTATGCTCATCCGATCGCGGCGAAAGCCTGTTCGCAAGGTAGAAGCTACGTAAGGAGGTACTACATTGTTGAGCATAAGTATCTATATTAGCTAGCGCATGAGGCAAAAATGCTCTAGCGGCAATGAAGTTTCGTTTAGATTCACACCGTGCTCTCTCTTTTTCCAACTTTCTAGCTTGTGCATCTAAGTAGATAGCTATACCAGCAGTTATCGCAGCAGCAAGAAGAGCAATCATACCAGCATTGAATGTTTGCCATTCAAACCAAATCTTAAGTGTACTTTGATAACCTTCCGATGCTAGAGGAATCAATACCATAGAGCACAGATACCAGCCCAAAAAAACGCTAAAAATCAGACCAGTAACAAGTTTTATGCGCAAAAACCCACCCCTCTATTGATATCCTCGTCCGCAAGCACTCGACATTTCATCATTATGTACAACGCTAATTAAAATGACTAAACAAACTCATAGTAGAATCTTACATAAGAAAACGTTGGTCAATATAATCGTTCTTGTTTAGTGAAGAGTAACGACTCTAAGCAGGAATGGGGCAAAAATTTGTCAGGTTTTTCTGACACATCCTTGACGTTTTTTAAGTAACAAAGTACGAATTGTGATGAAGCGATCAATATTCGTATGTGTTAAATCTTAACTTACCCATGTAGTTCCTAGTCCATATTAGTTGTTTACTCATAGAGATCCTAGTTTTTGGATGGTTCGTTAACGAATGCGACCACCTTTCTTTTGATACATATCGAGGTCAACCAAACTGATTAATTGGTTCGATGTTAATCTCTCATCGCCTTTCATGTTGTAAACATAACTTCCAGTAGTGACGGTGATGGAAAGTGATGAACGAGCAAGTGGTAGTCGTTGTTTTGCGAGTGTTTCGTGCAGTTGTTTACACCAAACATTGATTTCTTGATGTGTTGCATTGGGTAGCACCGCAAGGAATTCGTCGCCGCCATAACGTGAGATAGATTCGTAAGGCTTCTGAATATTCTTGAGTGCACTACCCACATAAGACAAAACTTCATCCCCGACCACATGTCCTTCTGTATCGTTGATTATTTTAAGATGATCGACATCTATAAAGACTAGCCCTAGTGAGTTCAATTGTTCATTTTTTAAAGACATTTCTAAGTATGTCATCCCGTACTCACGAGTTTCAACTTTAGTTAAGCAGTCCGTTCGAATCTGATTTTCTAAAGAGTACACCTTATCCTTGAGCTTCTTATTTTCTACTTCTAAGAAACGTATCTGATTGATTAGATCCTGCCATGACGCTTTACTAATTGTGCTGATATCAAGGGGTTCAGCAGAGACATTCTTATCACACGTATTAACAGACATTATGCACTCCAATGTTAAAAGTGTCCTTAATAGAAGTGATCTTAAATTCAAGTGCGACATTATGTGTCACATAGAGCAAGGGATTTTCTGTGCGTTAGAAATGGCTCTATCACTCAAAGTGATTGTTTTTTAGACGGTTTGGTGCGACACAATTTGACATACAACACGTTATAGTCAATTTGTTAGGTATACGACTGCTTGTTTCTTAACTAAAGGTTGCATATTGAGGTATAAGGAGTTCATTAAAAGGTATGACATGACAATATGAAATATCATTTCTTTTCAGTTGTATCAAATAAAGACATCATTTTTTGAAAAATTAGGTAAGACTAAGTATGGCCAAACGAACAAGCACTCAAGAGTCTCTTGTTGTAGCGTTTGAGTTGCTAAAGCGGATACCAAAATCACATCAAGTTACGGCACGAGAGCTTCACCAGCAATTAGAGCATATTGGTATAGAGAGGGAACTCCGTACAATTCAGAGGAATTTAGAACTGCTTTGTGAACACTTTGACATCATTCGTGATGAAAGAAGTAAACCATATGGGTATCGTTGGAACAAAGAAGCTGGGGGGATGACGCTACCTAAGCTGTCAGCACAAGAGGCATTGCTTTTAAACCTAGCAGAAGAGTATTTGATTAAGCTCTTACCAGTTAACATAACAGCGTCACTTGATGGTTTTTTTCAAGAGGCCAAATACAAACTCAACCCAACGAGTGGAAACTCTAGAGAAAGAGAGTGGCTAAAAAAGGTGAGAGTAGTGAGTGAAACTCAACCACTATTGCCACCCAAAATTGCCACAAAGGTATTTTCCGCAATTAGCGAAGCTCTATATCACGATCGTTTGCTCAATATTGATTATTACAATACTAAACAAGTTCAAAAGTCTGCATTGGTGATGCCGTTAGGTTTGGCTCAGCAAGGCCAACGAATGTACTTAGTTTGTCGATTTGATGGCTATGACAACGAACGGAGCATCGCAGTTCATCGGGTAAGTAAAGCCTCTGTTTCATCTTTCGGTTTTGAACGCCCAAAAGAGTTTAAGCTAAGCCAGTATGATGCTGATGGAAGGTTTGGTTTTGGCGAAGGACAGAAGATCTCCCTAGAACTTGAAGTTAAAAATGAGTTAGCGTTGCTTCTTTCGGAAACACCAATCTCGACAGACCAAAACATTACCCAACAGGGGGACATATACAAAATTTCAGCAACTGTGGTTGACTCAAAGCTATTAGTTCAATGGCTCTCTGGATTTGGTGACTTAGTTATAACACAACGCATAAATAGAAACTTTGAAGGTTAAATGAGTTGGAGATAAGCGGATAAAAATTTATTTAAAAAAGTTTTACACGTGTAAAAACACTTTGAAATCAATCAGTAGGTACAGTAAATTGTATCCATCAAACTATTAGAATGAATCAATATCATATGCCTATAGTCCAATCAAGCGCTGTCAGTAAACCAGCTCCAGTGACAAAGAACAAAGATCTTTTTGTTACGCCAGTTACTCCAAAGTTTTCATTTAATGATTTGATTCTTAGCGAAAAAATTGAGAGTCAAATCTATGATTTGTTATCTTCTAGAGAGAACCAAGACAAAATATTCAGTGATTGGGGTTTCAATCAAACCCACAAACACCAGAGTAAAATTGCTTTAAATCTATATGGTGCACCTGGTACAGGAAAAACCATGGCAGCTCACGCCATAGCTAATCAGCTAGGACAAAATATTATCGAAGTAAATTACGCTGATATTGAGTCCAAGTACGTCGGTGATACGCCTAAAAATTTACAAAAAGTATTTGAAGCTGCGACCCAGACAAATAGCGTTCTTTTTTTTGATGAAGCAGATGCTATGTTGAGTAGACGTGTTACTAACATGTCAAATTCAACGGACACAAGTGTCAATCAAACTAGATCTGTACTTTTAGTTCTTCTAAACAACTTCACGGGAACTATTATCTTTGCCACTAATTTTATATCCAATTATGATCCTGCCTTTATGAGAAGAATACTTGGGCATGTTCATTTCACTCTTCCTGATCAGAAAGAGCGAGAAAAAATTTGGTCTAGGTTGACACCTAAGAACTTTCCAAACTCTCTCGATTTCACAAAAATTGCTAAAGACTATTCAGGGGTATCAGGCAGCGACATTTCAAATGCAATACTTAAAGCTGCATTTCGAACAGCTAAAGAGAACTTAAGTAGTGCACCACACCGCTACTTTGAAGATTCCATTAATCAAATAATTAAGAGTAAAGAGGATAACTCTGTTATATCTATGACTAGTAGAAAAGTCACAGAGGAGTATGCTTTAAAACAATTAAACAACGAGGTTGAAAAATGATTCCTTTTGTATTACTTGCTGGCGCAGCAATCATGGGTATAGGCGCAGTGGCAACATTCTGGAGTGACATTAAAGAGTGGATTGTACGTGGCGCAAAAAAAGTAGCAGAAGTTGTACGTGGCGTAGTGTTTGGCGTTCGTGTTTTTGTAAAGAAAATGCGAGATGCATTCAAAGAAATATCTCGACATTACAGTAAAGACCGACAAGGTAATTGGGAAGAAACTACTGTTACAAGAAAAGTATCACCTAGTGAAGTTCCACAAGAAATCCTTGACATGGCAAATGCTATGTCTGAAACAGATATCACCAGTAAACTAGAACTAGAATTAAGCTAATTAAGGAAATGCAAATGAGTAAAGATGCACTCAATGAATTAAAAGAAGCCTGGGAATCTACTCTTGATGCTATTTTTTTAGAGCCTCAATCTGTTGAAGAAATTGTAGGCAACTTATCAGAAAATACTGATAAGTTGATAATGAAAAAAGAAAAACTTAATGAGCTTACCTTTATCGCTGGTACATTTAAAATCATGGCTCATTGCGATAATAATGAGGCGATAGCAAAAGCAGAATTGTTTTTCCAGACAAGAAGTAAAGAATGGGTAAAAGATGAACTAACAAAAAGATTTACTCATCGTTTATTTAAAGAGGGAGAGTTTGAAAAATTACTATCTCAGGGAAGTATAGATTTCAAAATAGTTCACCCTCTCAAGTAAGGATCTGTCAATGGGAACAATCTTTTTTTCGCTTATCGTGATTTGTATTGGTATTGCCTTGTTTAAACGTATATGGCCTTTAATCGTATTAGGAGTTGTGATTTGGTTGGTATACCTATTTCCCGTACCAACAATATCAATTATGGCGATCCTTGCATTATTAGGCTACTGGGTTGATAGTTCTTCAAAAAAAGACTTAGCTACGATTGAAACGTACCTTGAGGAAAAAGGTATGTTAGATATAGGACAAATCGCAAGTGGTACATCGATAAGCGAGTCATCTATCAATACGGCACTTGAAAAATTGATTGAAGTAAATAAAGTTGAAAAAGTAGAACTTAAGAAAGGAGAATTTCTTTATAAATCTCACAACTATAAAGAAGTTAGTAAGACCACTGAAATAGAACTAGACTAAATGAAAATGGAAAACAATTACCTAACGGAAGTTTTTACAACTAAAAGATCAAAAGAAAATTTGGTACATGCGTTAGCTAAATTAGCCTACGCTGATAATCAAGTGGACAAAACTGAAATCCAAATAGTACAAGAGATCGCTCTTCAAGTGGGCTTAGGTCAAGAAATACCGTCGCAACAAGAAGTGAAAGAAATTAAAATTCTTTTTGACAATAGAGAACAGGAAATCAGCTTCTTCAAAGAGGCTATTCGTCTTGCTATCGTCGATGAGAATTACTCTGACATTGAAAGAGAGTTTTTAAAGTCATTATCTGAGAGCTTCGGTTGGAGCAAGGAAGACTTCTCCAAACTTGAGGAGGAACAAGAAAGTTTACACTGGCTTAAGCACACTCAAACTATTGAGCTAGATTAAACTTTTATCAAACCTAACTCTTTGGTTCATAAACATCCTTTTATTAACTGGATGTTTATGGACATATATATTCGTAAGAAATTACGGTGAGTAAACTTGATAAAGTATATTGTAGTTTTCGTCTTAACTGTGTTATTTAGAACCTTTTTATAAAACTATAGATAGCTTTATAAAAAGGTAATTAGAAGGTATGCCTCGTCATTCCAATAAGCTCGTTAGTATTGAGGAAAAGGTTACCATCATTCTCAAGGTTCATATTATCGGCATCGACTTAGTAAAACATATTTTCCATTTTGTCGGCCACAATTTATCAGGTCGAGAGGATTTTCGCAAAAAAATAACCATACAGAAATTACGTCAATTGCTCTCAAACAAAATTTTCTCCCTACACTCATCGAGATTTAAAGTCTAATGTTGGGCAGCTTAGTGCTGACTTAGAGGTAACCATTTACCAGTAGTCACTTGATTTTGTGGATTACAGGCTAAGCACCTCAGAGTAGGCTTGCGAAGTGTAACTGCTTTAATTATTTCCATTATAGCAGACAGGTTCGAGATGCCTCGTTTGTTACAGGTCTCAACAAGCTAATGCATACGGCCCCTGAACTTGTCGCCCGTATCAGATTTCGTTCCGAAGCTAATCTTACGTTGGATGACACTGCAACTTATTCTCCGCTCTGCTTCGTTGTTGTTAAGGGGGGATTGAAGTATCGGTTAAAAATAACCCCAAGCTTTGACTGTGAGATTGTAGCTTTTTACATCAACCTTTATATCTCTGAACAACTATCCCACTGCCTTTTTGAAACCAGTGGTCGAAGGACTTTCGCAGTCGATTTATGCGGCGAATATACTGTTCGGGCTGGATGTCTGCATTTTCCAAGCGGTGGCGTATTCTGAAAACCATATTGGAGATCAGTGTTAGCCGTTGTCCAACGAGAGCGGTATAACCACCACCAGTATAATCAGCGATTTACTGAAGATTTCGTTTCACATGTGACCAGCACCGTTGATGTTTTTCTGGCTTTAACCAGTTATAGCTTGGGCATTGGTCAGTGACCACAAGGCCGCTATAATTCTTACCTAACATTGTCTTGGCGGAGTGGGTTGAACGAGAGAACAAGATCTTTTCGTAGACAAGGTCTTCACTGGCGACCAACCAACACCAACGTAAGCTCTCTTCACCATTACGAGGATGGGAGGTTTCATCTACCTGAACTAGCGGTGCTGTTTGGATACTATCTCGTATTGCATGATGTAAAGGGGTCAACATTGAAGCCACTTTGGTCTGAGCTTCGCTGATGGCACCCACAGAGAACGTCATACCCAGTTGCTCTTTTAGCAGAGAGCGAATTTTGCGGATACTTAGTAAGCGTCTTTAAATCGACTCATTCAATCCTTTTAATAAACGTCGTAACCTTTAACTTTTATCGTTAAAGGTACTCGAAAATGTCTCAGCATAGATCTCAGCAAGAATGGCTACGCCTTGTTCAGAAGTATTACAATAGTGAGCAGTCTGCCGCTCAGTTTTGTTTAGAGCACAATCTTCATCCAAAAACATTTGATAACAACCGTCGCAAACTACACCACTTAGTCAACCTGCCTAAAAAACGAGAAGATTCACTTTCTGAATTCGTTGTTGTTGAAAAAACAGCCATGCTAAACACCAAAACCGAGCAACTGCCTCCCTCTACGTTACCTACGGAATTACGCCTTGAAGCGGGAGCATGCTCTCTTCATGTACCTCGTGATGTAGCACCTCAGTGGCTCGGTCTTCTATTGAAGGAGCTTGCTGTTGTATGAAAATGTTCCCTGATATCTCTGTTATCTATCTCCACAAGGCGCCCGTCGATTTTAGAAAGGGCATTAACGGCTTGAGCTTTATTGTTGAACAGAATATGAACCTTAATCCCTTCTCTGAAGCGCTATTTGTCTTCTCTAATCGCACGCGGGATAAGCTCAAAGTTCTCTACTGGCAGCGTAATGGCTTTTGCCTCTGGCAAAAGCGACTCGAAAAAGACAAGTTCGCTTGGCCAAGAAAAATGCCAGGGAAAACCCTCTCATTAACGGAAGAGCAGTGGCATTGGTTGCTTGATGGGCTCGATATTGAAAAAATGAAACCCCATCAAACATTGAATTACCAAAGTCTTAATTAAATTAAAAAATAATAGCGTATAAGGAACTTTCGCGGCTCTCTGCGATCTTCCTTATATGCCAAATAAAAATAAAGAAGATGAGCTAGCGCTCTTACGTTCAAAAGTGACTGAGCTTGAATCTACGGTACTCACACTTCGCCAATCTCTAAGCGAGAGCGAATTAACCATCCAATCGCTGGTTGAAAAACTCAACCTAGCGCGGCGTAAACGCTTTGGTAGCAGTAGTGAAACCCTGCCCCCTCAGGACTTAGAGTTCAATGAGGCGGAGACTCATGCCGATACGATAGGTGAAGAGGAAGCACCCGATAATCCGAATGATGACGCTTCGGAAGCGGAAAACACTTCATCCGAGACAAAACGTCGTGGTCGCCCAAAGCTTCCCGAAGACCTGCCACGAGAGCGAGTCGTGGTGGACATACCAGAATCAGAAAAAACCTGCTCGTGTTGTCAGTCGATACTCTGCAGGATGGGGCAAAGCACCAGTGAAAAACTGGTGTATATCCCGGCCAAGTTGTATGTCGAAGTCACTGAAAGACCCAAATACGTCTGTCGTCAATGTGACGCGTTAGGAGAGAAGAGTGTTGTTGCAATGGCTCCACCGCCAGCATCGATTATCCCGAAAAGCATCGCGACTCCCTCTTTGCTTGCGCAAATTATCACGAACAAATACCACTATGCCCTGCCTCTCTATCGTCAAGAATCGCTGTTCAGACAATATGGGCTAGCGCTCAGCCGAAAAACGATGAGTCAATGGATACTGCGTTGCGCTGATAAGGTAGAGCCGTTAATCGCCTTACTGAAAGAAACCCTCCTTGCTCAAGATGTTCTGTTCGCGGACGAGACCACGTTGACCGTGCTCGATGACGAAAGAAAGAAAAGTTACATCTGGTTATATGGGTGTGGTCCAGACCGGGGTGGTAATGCGCAATCCCCTGGTATCGTCTTGTTCGACTATCAGGAAGGGAGTCGGGGGCATCACTGCCCTCAATCGTATCTGTCAAACTACACTGGATACCTTCATGTTGATGGGTATAAAGCGTATGAAAAGACAGAGGCGAAGTTGGTGGGTTGCTGGGCTCATGCAAGACGCAAGTTCATAGAGGCAGAGCAGAGCCAACCAAAAGGCAAGCAAGGAAAAGGGGGTAAAATCCAGTGGGCAGTGAGTTGGTTCCAAAAGCTCTATCGTGTTGAACAAGCACTCAAAGATAAGACGAGGGAAGAGCGATATGTTACCCGCCAATCAAAGACTCAGTCTCTGCTCAATGAATTCAAGGCGTGGTTAGATAAATCGGTCACTCAGGTGCCCCCTAAAAGTAAATTGGGTGAGGCGATTAGCTACAGTCTCAATCAATGGTCGAAGCTAGTAAGAGTTATCGATGATGGCCGGTTAAGCATGGATAATAACCGAGCGGAACGTTCAGTACGTCCGTTCACGGTAGGACGGAACAACTGGTTGTTCTCAAAGACTCATAATGGAGCCCGCGCCAGTGCAGTGTTGTACAGTCTTATCGAAACCGCGAAGGCTAACGACTGTGAGCCGTATGAGTACCTCGAATACGTGCTACGAGAAATCCCGAAACTGAAGAGTGAGGATGACCATGGTCATCTTCTACCTTGGAAAATGCCAAAGACGGAATAGTCCGCCCCTACAGAATACCGCTCAGAATGACAGATACCGCCTTAGTTGGCGGTATCTGCGTAGATATTAGAAAGTCAATGAGTCGGTTCGTAGACGCTTACAATATAACTGACAAGGTTTTGTCCAGAGGCTTCATAGACCTGAATTTTGACTCGTGGCACTTTCGAGCTAGAAAATGCCCCTTTAACATTGTCCTCCATAAGTGCGTGTTCGCAGAATAGACGAATTCCCCCAAATACAGCTCATATGACACCAAAATTTCATTACACATGATAAATGGGTACCATCGTGAGATTCTTGCTTCAAATGAACATGCCGATTTTTGTCCTGCAAATCGCTTTTAGAATATTACAAATCATGGTGATTAAGTGTCTGAAACCTTCACTAAGAGCGTTTGAGGGGGCGGTAGAGGCTGTTTTTGATAACTAAATCGCAGGTTTTACATAATAGGAATAGTGACACTGATTGTTGATGTGAAATTAAGATGCTTGGTCTTTTGGCGCTTTCTGGTACTTTAAGGTAGATAATTTACTAAGAAAAAGGTTGAGACATATGATTGTTGTTGATGTTCCTACATTGAGTAAGCGTCTTGTTGAGTCTGGTGTTCCTGAGAAAAAAGCGTCAGCCATTGCCATGGGAATAAACCAAGCAATAAGTGACTGTAACGTCGTATCTAAGTCTTTCTTGGTGGAAAAGATAAAAGAAATTGAAAAGAAATGGTCTCAAAAACTTTTTGCAGTCATTTTTTTTAGTGTGCTACTTAATGCTTTGATGATGTATGTAGTTTTAAAAGGTGAATTTTGAACCATTTAACGTAACTGTACTCCATGAGCACCTAAATCAAGCGCTAGCTCGACGCAACTTCCTTTGCAATATATGTGGTTATCGATGATTTGCTAGATTAGTGAAAGACCTGAGAAACTTTTGTCCAAGGACGTGCTGACGCCGATCTCGGTAAACACGTCTTTGCCCCTTTATGAGTTTGCGCAATAAATCGCTGTTCAATCTAGCCAGAATGTCACCTTACATTTGCTTATGTCGCATCACGGAGCAGTAGTGCTCATTTTCTCCCAAACATAAGCAGAAGCGGCTTTCTTTACGAGCCGTTTGTGTCCGCATATTCATGCAATATCACCGAGAGATATCGAACTAGAAACTGTACAAATTATTCCCTCCCGAAAGAACGTGCTCGACCCGATCTTTCATTAGTTGGTAATTTTCTTCTACCGAACGGCCATGCTTTTCTGATGTATCGACCTCTACAATTGGAATATCAAACCATTTAAAAACTTTGTGATATGCTGATTCAACACTATTATTTTGCGTAACTGCATCGCCGTACCACTGAACTGTGTCACCTCTGGTCTCTATTCTGTTGTTTATTGTTTCAATATCAGCTTTAACAAAAATTATCACTTCTGGAAGAAGTATTTTTTTATTAATTTTAAGTGTGTCAAAAATATTTTTGACAATATCTTCCCCAAGCATAATTGTTTGGTAAGCCAAAGTTGAAAATACATATCTGTCTAATATGATATCTTCATCGTTTAATAATTTCGAAACCTCGTTACTCTTCAATAAGTTATTTAACAAAAAGAATAAAAATGCACTCTCTTTTGACTCATAGGAGTCAATGACCTTTCTTAGATCATGAGCTTCAGGGACTACCGCATTATGAACGATAGTATTAATTTCTTTAGCATATAGAGAGCTTAATGTTGTTTTTCCACATGCATCTAACCCTTCAAAAACGATAAATTTATTCATCTGTTCCTCATCTAATATTTTGTGATTATTTATAGTTCCTATAATAAGGAACCTAGTTTTATTTTTTGTTGGTAGATTTTATGAGATTTCTACAATATCTATATTGGTTTCTTTATATCTTGAAGAAAACGTAATTGGATTAAACTCTATTTGAGAAAGAGCTTTTTCCACACCGCATGAATTAATGCATTCGCTATATTTATATCCAGATTTATTGGCAGTATTTTGGTAAAAGCAACCCTCTGGACTAATCATTAAGTATGATTCTGTCATAGTAGAATTAGACTCAGAATACATAGGTAACCCTAATCCACTATGTCTTTGAACAAAATTATCGAACTGTTCTTTGGAAATTAGTATTTCATTATCACCATAAGGCATGACCTGTAATACTTTCCATTTGTATGGTTTTAGACTAGAAATTAAATTAGAGAAATCCTCTTCCCAATTAAGACTATTAATTACAGTATTAATCTTTGTTTTGATTCCTGTTTGTGACTGTGTAAGGTTCGCTAGAGCATGTGTTAAATCATTAACACCAAAAGAGTTCCCTTTTCGATCGTTTCTTCCTATTTTCATACGTGTACTTAAGTTCTGACTGTCAAAGCTGATTCCAATCATGTCTAAAGTATCTTTCGGCAACGGTGATTTTCCATGAATTAGGTAATGTCCATTAGTTATGATTGAGGTTTTAAATCCTTTTTGTTTTGCAAGAACCAAAGCGGTAACGAACGTATTTCCTAACATCATTGGTTCCCCTCCTGCAAAGTTAAGACGAACACTTTCGTACCCCAGCTTTTCTTTTAAGACTGGAGTGCCTTTGATGAAGTAGTCTGCTAGCTTATCCAATAAGTTAGCGATTGCCTGTTCTGAACGATGGAGTTCTTTGGGGCGGCCCCATTTTGCAAAACAGTATTTACAACTGTAATTGCAGACCTCTGTCATGTGCCAATTGATTACGAGTTCTTTTGTTTTTCTAGATTGTGTTGTTGTCATGCTTTTTATACTCAGGTATTCAGATGGCTTCAGTATGATAAAATCGGCTCTGTAGAAAAATGAAAAGCAACATCCCCCCCCATCAAATTTCTTTTTCTAGCGGAAAACGAAACAATAAAAGGACATTCAGTGGCTACTTTTCCAACCTTCGAATCGGTACTTCTTCAAATTGCTAAAGCGCTTGGCGCTAATAGTCAGATGACTTCAAAATCGAAAAGCACGTTTAAATATGTCGAGATGACGATGGATAATTTATCTAATTCTTGGGAAAGTATTTTGGGTGATATAGCGGATGCTTTAGGGCTTGATGAAAGAGCGAAAGAAGATCTGATCTCCAATGTTGCAGATGATTACTTGATGCATAAGAACATCGAACTCAATGTTTATTCTTCAAAGGCGTCACAAAGAAAAATCGTTTGGCATTATTTAGCCAGGGTTATCATACCAGCTCTAGCGAGACATACGGTATTTTGGCAAATTGAATCAAAAATGGATGAGGGTATGCCTGGCGGACGGTTTTGGTATCTTCCTGCCGTAGACTCTACGATTGAACCTACGCAGCTTCTTCTCCCTGTACCGCAAGTCTTGAATTGGCTTATCGACTTAATCCAAAACACCAAAACATCTATTGCTAATAATTTAGACAACGATCTAGATAGTGATGATAAATACGAGAAAGTATTAAGGAATCTTTACAACTGGCAAAAAGGCACGAGCACCCCTGAAATATCAAGTATCGAGAAAACGTTTTCGGACAAAGTGAATATACAGTTTTGTGGCTGCTTTGAGCCTGATGAAAAGTCTTCGCAATTTGAACAGGCTCTGGAGTTTATTGAAAAAAAAGGTTTGTCTTATGATGACTTACAGCATGAAATAGCTATTGATTGTGAAGACTTAAAGCTAATATTAAGGAGTGAATGCTCAGCAGCGGAGCAGCAAGATTTTGTACAGAAACTAAAAGTACGATATCAGGCACCAAGCTCTAAAGTGATACGTATGAGGTTGCTGATAGCCAGAGCTATTCAAGAGGGATATGAGCAATTAGTTAAGTATTTAACACCTGAAGTTGATAAGCTATGTTTTGACTTAAATGAAAATAAAACACTTCAGTTAGTTGAACTTTACAACTATGTATATAACCTGACTTTTATGGCTCATATTAAAAAGGGAAGTTTAGGAGACTATGCGGAAGATAAGTATTTTGAAGAACAACTTCCTTCCTTTTTTAGGTACGATTTATTGCGAACTTTTACCTCAGACAATGAGCACGATATCCCATGGAGTACTGTAGATAGAATTAATTGTATTTTTAGCCGTTCTGGAGAAGAGGATATATTAGACAATATCTTTCCTACGTCTGAATATGAATCTAAAAAAATGCGTAAACTTATAAAAGAAGAAGGTGATTATTCAAATAATTACCTTATTCGTAGAGATGTTTTGATAGATAAGCTAAAACAAAACAAAGCTCCATTTAAACAATTACAGGATATTGATGATTTTGAGGTGGTATATGGGGCTAGAATTATTCAGGTGAATCAATATTCAAATCCTAATATAGTTGACATGATTGTTGAAAGGTTAAAATTTCTAGAAGCCACACCTACTGAGTCGATGAAGCGAATATTATTTGAACTAGAAGCTCATCTACTCCTTAAGAAGTTTGGTTCAAAAACCGAAGAAAAGGTATCTGCTTTACTCGATGAGGCGAAAAACTGTGATGATTTTGAATTTTCAAAAGCAAATATACTACGTTATGAAGCACTTCATTATATTGCGCAGAACAAGCTTAAAGAAGCAGAAAAAAATCTAAATTTGGCTATCGATGAATGTAAGAAATACAGCTTTGGAAAGTTTAGAGGATTGTTAGCTAGAGATGCGTTCGCATTGGCTATAGCAAACCAAAAACTCATTCCTAATAATCACGAAAAGTACTTTAGAGACATGTACTACTGGGGGGGGCTGAAAGGAGAATCTAATATTTATGACGTTTCGCGTGGGTTACATGAGTATTTTTGGGAAAAGTTGTATCAATGCTATCCTAACTATCAACCGCTTTTTGCTTCTTGTTCTAGCGATATGGAAAAGTTTAGTCGTGATTTCGTAGAGTGTATAAAAAATGGACGTTCTATTGAGCTAGTACTAAAAAAACACAAAGCTTTAAAAAAGAAACAACTGAAATATCCACAAGCAGATAGCATCATTTTTCTAATGATGAAGATGAGCTATGAAATGCGTACTAAATTAAATTCTTATAAACAAATCGATATTGCTAATGAAATTAGTAATGTATTTAGTGCGATGGTTACAGGCATCAGGAAAATCATCGAATTATGGCCAGAAATCGTTAATATAACTGATTTTAAACTCCAGACACCTTTGATGTTAGCTGCAAACAACAGAGATCATCAAACGGTAGAAGCATTACTAAAAGCAAACGCAGATCCTAACCTTCAAGATTTCACGGGTAGAACAGCCCTTCATGCAGCAGCAGCTAGTCGATGCTTAAAATCAGCTTATCTAATACTAGAGCATGGTTGTGATGCAACGTTAATTAACGAAGAAGGTGCAACAGCGTTACATACGGCTACTCGCATGGGCGATCTGCCTATAATTGAACTATTAATTGAAAAGAGACCTGAGCTACTAAAGATTGAAGATTCAAAAGGAATAATACCTGAGCAATTGGCCAGAGAAATTGCCAATAATCCGCTAGCTTACGACGTTCTGAAGAACTTTCTCTTGTCTGAAGGCCGTAGTATTGCCAGACACGAGACTTATAAGAAAATCTTAGAGGTTTTTTAACGGTAGATTTAGTTATAAGTTTCGATTTGAGTTGAAATTTATTTCAGGGTACAAGTATTTATAAGGATGGTTTGCATATTATGCTGAAAAAGTGCATAACATGAATCTAACACAACTGGTTGAAGATGGAAGTTTTTGTCCATTTTCTTGAATCTCTGTAACAGTGATAAGCAGTGCCTGATTATGCTTTTGGATACTAAAAGTTATTAATAGGGTGAAAGTTAGTCCGTCGATGTCAAATTTAAAATGTCCAACGGCTTGATGACGGGGTAGATCATCGTAACGCAGAACTGTCCCGCCCTTAGTTGGCACTGTGACTCGTCACATTTCTTTAGGTGGTGGTTTGACCTACATTTTCTTATGCTACAAAGTGTCCATTGAGATGACGGCTACTCACGCTAACTTTTCAACTTAGTAGTTTTAAAATATAAATTTGGGCAGATGAATGGAAAAAGACTTAATGATTTCTCTAGAGGGGTTTGCTAATGAAGCAGATGCTAACTCCTTAGGTAACACCGTCATGAGCATTGTTCGCGCTTTATATGAAAAACACCAACTTGATTTAACAAATTTAAAGCGTATCTTGATCTCGTATGATTTTCCAAATGCTCTAAAAAGAGTAACCGAGGAATACAACCACACTTCACCCTCTTCCTATACGAACTCGAAACAAGCCAGAGCAATAGCGCAACTAATTACTAAAGGTGCGCGTGAAGAGTTTACTCTTGTGTTGGGTATAGAATTCTTCTTTGAATGGTTCAATAATGACGGAAAGTTTGAACTTACTGAAGACAACATACATTTTGTCTTGCACCGAATTCATCATGAGTTAATTCACGTACACGAGAAGAATGTTTTAAATTGCTTGGACTCTTCTTTATTAGTTGATCAATATGATGATGCTCTATTAATGTCAGCTACAAGATCTTGGTCGGAATATCTAGCAAACCTTAATTCAGCATATTCTGCTCCTCAAGAAACCGTTACCTTATTTCTCGAACAACTAGATAGCGTGATCAAAGAGGTTCCAAATGAGATAGAAACTTTAGTTCTTCAGTACCAGTGTAAGTTAATTCCGTTAGATGAAATGTACCTTGCAGTAAAAGATAGAATTAAACTGATTGCTAATTCTTATGCGTATGCTTTTGGTTATGTTGATGCTTTAGGAATAGATCTGAATGACAATTTTCCTGAATTATCACAGAATCTTGTTGAGTGTAAGCTTTCAGATGTCATTCATAAGTTGGTAGTCAGTTTTAGAACCCTGACCAAGTTATATGATGAAGGGGCAATCGAAAATTATGACGCTTTCGATGAGGTCGTAAAAGTGATAGATAGTATGTTTAAATGCTTCGGCTTAACTCTAGAACGCACTCAGGATGAAAATGGCACGGGGCTATATATCCATGTAGGGTAAAAAAGCCAGTTTTGAATTAATGCATCTTTCACTAAATTTATCCTCAAGCCATTGAATCGATTTATAATGTACTTTGAATGAGTGTGGTATTATCGCCTCAGGATTTCAGTTAAATAGTTTGAGGCGGTAATGTATGGCTTCTTTTAGTTCATCTGAGATGGATATAATTGAGAAGTACTTAGGTATGAAGCAAGGATACGTTCTGGAGTTTAGTAACAGAACTTTTGCTGACTTCATGAAGAATTACGATGTCGATATTTATGGAGAAAGATTCAATTTTGCATCAGGCTCGAAGGCCAACCGTCTAAGGTCATTCATCAACCAATCTCCTGAAGTTCTGGTAGCGAATGTTCTATACGCTCTATCAAAAGAAAAGCAAAAAGAAACTAGTGGTGCAGCATGGTCTGAAGATGACCATCACCTGTCAATGGAATACATGTCTATCGTAGACAAGTTGAGAAAGCGTTCAATTGAAGCTTCTGAATCCTCATCAAGCTTTGTTCCATATTCAATACGAAATGGTCTCAATCCAAACTCAAACGGTTTTGGAATAATCGAGTTTCGTAATCTGTTCCTATACACATACAATACGATATTTTCGAAAGGGCTACTTGAGGAATATCTTGCTATCGAGTGCGAAGAGCACAACGTAGGAATCAAAGTAGATGTTGAGCATCATTTAATGGTGTCATTACGTAAAAATAATCTGTGGCCTATCCAAGATAAGTACCATATGTATAGTGAAGAGGATATCTTTGATCTGATCGAGTTTTTCTTTTCTAAAGTGAGTAGCCCGCAGTTTGGCCCATCTGCATCGTTCTACTGCGGTTATTGTCAGGAAGAACACAGTATGACTTTCCACAGGGAACAGGGTATCCAAGAATACTTGAAAGAAATCAATGCGATTCTTGCTTTATACGAGAAGCCCCATGAGTTAACCCAAGAAGGGATGGTTGTCGTCAGGCCTGAGTATGGTTTTGATAAGATTTTCAAAGCAGAGATACCAACGGAAGACGAACGTATTATCGATAAAGTTAACAGTGCTGTCTCAAGATTTAGACGTCATGGGTCGAGTATCGATGATCGCAAACATGCAGTGAGAGACTTGGCTGATATTCTTGAGAATGTGCGAGATGATATAAAGAAGCTCCTATCTAAAAAAGACGATCAAGCTCTATTCGATATTGCTAATAATTTTGGTATTAGGCATATGAACAGTAAGCAAAAAGACGACTATGATCCAGTGTGGTTAAGCTGGATGTTTTACTTCTACCTTTCGACTATTCATACAGTATTGAGAAGGCTCAAGGATCAGAACTGTAATGGATAGATATGAAGCAGATTTTGATGCTTGTTATAAGTAGTTCTTATAACAAGAAGTTGCTGTCGGACAATTTTCCCGCTGCACTCCGAAGTTTCCGCAGAGCGCGCGGCGTGATACAAAAGAGGATGGTTAAATGCCTTTGCAAATGGCACATGAACTTAGGTTCCCAATGGGAGCAACATCACCGTTAGATAATACTGTGGTCAATGATTTCTTATCGTTGATGAAAAGAGTTTCTGCGCCGAAAATGAGTAAGCAGCAAGTTGTTGAAATTTACAAGCAGCACTTGTGTAAGGTTTCTGGCGATTATTATGCAAAAAGCTCAAGTCTAGATTGGGCTGAAAGTGACATGGGTTACCAAGCCTCTAGTGCAGCGAAAGATGCACCAAATTTTATAGCGGCTGTTTATGAAGCATTTGAAGAACTAGAGCAGCGTGGTGCTGTCGTTCCTCAAGAGCAGAATATCAATCAAATTTTGGCTAATCACCAAGCTCATTTCGAAATCGTAAATGGTCAACTTAATGCTACTGGCGCAGCGGTTGCCGCTCCCCAGATCTCAGAATCTATCTCTACTACCGTGATGCGAGCATTAGGTGATGCAAAGACACTTATAGGTACAGTTGACTCTTCAAGTGCTATCGATCGTGCTCACACAGCACTTCATGGATACTTAGGGCAACTATGCTCTGATGCTAATATCGCTTTAGCATGTGATGCAACTGTATCGAAAGCATTTAAAGCGCTTAGGAAATCACATCCAGCACTATTAGCAACAGGTAACCGCGCAGATGAAATTAGTAGGGTGCTTAATTCATTTGCCGCTTCAATCGATGCTTTTTCTACTCTAAGGAATCAAGCTAGCTTGGCTCATGTGAATGACTTATTGGATGTTCCCGAAGCAACAGCAACAGTAAATGCAATGTATACAATCTTTAGGTACGTTCAAGATTCGTTAGCTCGGCACAATCAATCTTTTATATAACAAATATGGATTAATCGCTGCGAAGCCAGCGATTAATCCGATTATTGAACAAGACCGATGCCTCTAGATACGTAAATTGTGCGATCTTATCCAGTTCTAGCCTCACCTCGATGGTTTCTTTAAGTCGATTCACGATACTTTTTCTAATCTGAAATGAGCTTTTTAGGGTAGCTACCCTAACGCATTTTTGTCCGTGCGACCTGAAGTCGTATGAAGCGTTGTTCACCGCTTTATGAGTGAACCGTCTGTATCACCAGATGAACCTACGAGCCTGAATAAAGCAGCGGCTCGGACAATGTAACGAAACTTGGCCGTTGGACTGAGTGGGAAAAGAATCGTGAGAGGACGTTCCTCCTGAAAACCACAATTCGGGTAAGTGCTAGGTAGTCAGTATGATGAACATATGTGAATCCATTCAAGGTGCGTTATATGATGAAGCAGCGGAAGTGGTTATTACGCTGTAGCCAAAAGGCAATGAGAGTTGGAAAGAGGTTGGACAGTACTTTTTCGTGGTCACTGCACTCTCCGCACTATAGTGGGCATCTAACCCGACATTTTACGCAACATACGGAACAGGGTAAGCCTGTATCACTCCCTTTGGGAAAGCCTTTGTGGCCGATAGTGGTGCAGGTATAGGAGGTCGGAAAAAGCGAAAGCTACATTGTAATGATGCAGATACAGACTTATGTCTGATCACGAAAGTGAGCCCACTTCCGACTGGTCTTCCATTGCGAGAGAATTTATTCAAGGAGAAAAGCAAATGGTGATCTCGAAAGAGATTAGTGCATCTTCTGACGGCGATCAATGGCAG
The DNA here is from genome assembly GCF_024347655.1 of Vibrio toranzoniae. Lineage (NCBI taxonomy): Bacteria > Pseudomonadati > Pseudomonadota > Gammaproteobacteria > Vibrionales > Vibrionaceae > Vibrio > Vibrio toranzoniae. The sequence continues at coordinate 1,270,965 of NZ_AP025515.1, forward strand.
TCCATCGACTGGAAATCCGTTGAAGTACACGTATTGAAGCTTCAAATGCGTATCGCAAAAGCAACTAGAGAAAAGAAATACGGTAAGGTGAAGTCTTTACAGTGGCTCTTGACTCATTCTCGCTCAGCCAAGCTTCTCGCGGTTAAGCGAGTCTCTCAGAATAAAGGCAGTAAAACGCTTGGAATAGACGGTGTCATCTGGAACACAGATGCACGCCGTATGAAAGCAGTCGATCAACTGAGTCGCAAGGCTTACTCCGCAAAACCACTCAAACGTATCTATATTCCCAAAAAGAACGGTAAGCTCAGGCCACTGGGTATTCAATGCATGATTGATAGAGCGCAACAAGCCCTCCACCTTCTTGCATTAGAGCCCGTGTCCGAAACGTTTGCCGACCTCAATAGCTATGGTTTTAGACCAAATCGCAGCACGGCTGACGCTGTCAGTCAGTGCTTCAAATGTTTAGCTCTAAAGCAATCCGCGAAATGGGTTCTTGAGGGAGATATTAAGGCTTGCTTCGACAAAATCGGGCATAAATGGCTGATGGACAATATCATTGTAGATAAACGAATGTTAGAGCAATGGTTAAAATCTGGCTATGTAGATAAGGGGCTGTTCTACGATACCGAAGAAGGTACACCTCAAGGTGGAATAATATCTCCAACCTTGATGCTAATGACTCTCGCGGGAATAGAGCAACAAATAAAATCTACAGCTCTGAAAATGGGTGCTAGGGCCAACTTTATCGGTTATGCGGATGATTTTGTGGTCATCTGCTCTTCAAAGGAAGTGCTAGTGAACGATATCAAACCGTTGATTGCTGGCTTTTTGGCAGAAAGAGGGTTAACCCTCTCCGAAGAAAAAACGAAGGTCACTCATATTGATGATGGCTTTGACTTTCTGGGTTTCAATCACAGGAAGTACAAAGGGAAATTGCTCATTAAACCGAGCAAATCCAATACGCTGTTATTCCTTAGAAATCTACGTGAACTTATTAAAAAGCACGCAACCATCCCTGTTAACGATCTTATCAAGTTGATAAATCCGAAACTTAGGGGATGGGCGAATTACTATCGCCACTGTGTTGCTAAACAAGTATTCGGGTATGTCGGCCACAAACTATTCCAAGCGTTATGGCACTGGGCAGTTAGACGTCATCCAACCAAGTCCAAAGGCTGGGTTGTGCACAAGTATTTTCTCAATCGTAAAGGCCAGTGGCAATTTCACGGTTGGCAGAAAATCATGAACATGGACTGTCACTTCAATCTGTTCCAAATAGCGAAAGTGCCTATCGAAAGACACGTAAAAATTAGGAGTGCTGCGACCCCTTTTGACCCTCAATACCAAGAATATCTGGTGAAGAGAAAATCTAAAAGGCTAGCTCGTAACTCTTGGAAAGAGCCTGTCCCGACTGCGTTATAAGTTGCTGGGTATCAATGATGCCTTAGTGGAGGCTTGAGCCGTATGCAGTGAAAGTTGCACGTACGGTTCTTAGAGGGGCGGCACTTGGTAACAAGTGTCGTCTACTCGACAAATCCCTGTTAGTAGGTGCGATACTAATGGAAACCCAACCAATGAAGAATTTGTGATTGCTCAACAGTCGGTAGAGCTTCTGTAATCGAAGCTAAAGCCTGAGCCAGACAAATATTGAAAAGCAGCGAGCCCAAGTGGCTCGCTTTTTTGTGTCTATCGTTTTGTTACGCATAGCATTCGAGCTCGTCGTTGTCTCTTTCTGTACTAGCAAGGGGAAAATTCACATACATACGACTTTACCCTTTAGTTTCTCGGATTAAATCATCTTCAACTAACATTTCCTCGCATAGGTAATTAAAATAGTTCTTTTGACAGAAAGTAGATCATTACGGAAGCGTTACGTTTCACCGCATAAGTACGAGTCATCACTTAATATATGCTCATAGAACCAGTACGATATCTGGCCTTAGCATCGTATTCAATCATGCTCTCTAAGTCGTTTCTGACTTAAACTTCCAATAGGAGTTGATGTATTTTGTTACATATTGTTCCCTCAGCACGCTGATTGGTTCACTCATTTCTCATTGTTTTATATGTAAGCGACTGAATAGGAACGAATATCATTTTATTAATTAATGTTACAATTACGTGCTAGTAAAGAATGTTGCGGTTGACTAAGATTCAATCAACTAAGGAGGTGTGTATGAGACGATTCGAGAACATACTTTTTGCAACGCAAGGGCTACCCGGCCATAGTGACGCTCTGGGTCAAGCGATCAGAATGGCGGCTAACAATCGCATCCCGGTTTCGGGCCTGATTGCCTGTCCAGATTTCCCTACCGATCTCGTTCAATATCAACAAAGCTACGAACAGTCTTTGCATGATTCGCTTCAGCAGAGCGTAAAACACTTGCTTGAAGATTTGGTTATCTCTGAAGAGCAGGTACCGTTTCCCCTGAGAGTTAAAAGCAGTGAACAACCGGCGGTTTGCATCATTCAAGAAGCGATGGTGAATCGCAATGACCTGATCATTAAAGAGGCTGAGCCACTCAGTGAAGGGGCGGAAGGCTTTAAAGCGATAGACATGACTTTATTGCGTAAATGTCCTTGCCCAGTATGGTTGCACCGACCAATATTTAAACCGAGAGACAAACGACGCATTGCGGTTGCGGTCGATCCTCAGGCTGTAAACGATGAGCAAAAGGCACTGTCGTGTCGATTGTTAGAGCTCTCTCGTTCGATTGCGGATACCTGTGATAGCCGATTGCACATTATCTCTTGTTGGGAACATTATTTGGAGAACTACCTCGACAATCATGTTTGGATTCAAGTAGATAAGGCGCAGTTGTCAGATGAGGTTTCTAAAGAGAAAGCACGTCATGAACAAGCCCTGCAGCAACTCATTGACGACTCTGGTATTGCTGGTGAGGTGGTTATTCATCACCTGCATGGTAAACCGGACGACAAAATTCCGGAGTGTGTTGATGAGGCAGAGATTGACGTGTTGGTAATGGGAACCTTAGCCCGAACCGGTATTTCTGGGTATGTGATTGGCAATACTGCCGAGAACATTCTTCAATCAATTAATTGCTCCTTAGTGGCAATGAAACCAGAGGGATTTATATCTCCAATCAAGTAACAAATTGATCTCGAAAAGCGGAAATAGCAATACTGAAGTAAGCATGTACACGACAGACTAATAACTTCTTAGTGGAGGATAGTATGAAGAAACTATGTCCTATTTGCCAAACTGAAATGCTTGAGCGCTCGCACATTTATGCATGCCCGAGAAACGATATCGGAGATTGCTCCTACGACGCACTGACTGCACTGACTGCAGTGAATGAGGAGTCGAGTTTTTTATTTGACCAGACCAATCCCCATACTGACATGCGTTCCTATGTCGTTTTCGACAGCAAATAGTTCGAATCAGTGGGGGCAATTTATATTGGAATGGATGATCGTGACTTAATTTTATCGGTCTTATTCAAAGCCTTCGCAAACTAGATAATCCGTTCACCTGTCTTGCTCGGATTATCTTTTTAACACCCAAATCAACAATTGTGGTTGAAGCCTGAAGTATCAGGAGAGGGCTGTTTTTCCGTTGATTCTATGAGTCCCCATACACGTGTGAACGTAACGAAATGGATGGCGATATTGAATAGCGTAATAGAAAAAAAACACACACAAGGCTCAAAAGATCATTCGTTGATTCTCATGATCTTTCCTGTTCTGCCGATGGTCATTTTCTTCTTACTCATCAGTTGGTATGAGCCGGGAGGCGTGAGTTGGCAAGCGAATTGGGTTCCTAGTTTAGATGTTAACCTGAGCTTCAAGTTGGATGGGTTATCTTTCCTATTCGCATGTTTGATCAGCGGTATCGGTGCACTGATCCAGATTTATGCACTGGCCTATCTCAAGGGGGATTCGTCTCGATTCTCTTTTCACCTCTACTTAACGCTATTTATGTTAGCGATGTTAGGTGTCGCCACGAGCGACAATATCCTGCTCCTATTTGTGTTTTGGGAATTAACGACCATCACGTCGTATCTCTTGATTGGCTTTAATCACGAGAAAGACAAATCTCGTAAGAACGCGCTGCAATCTCTTATTGTCACTGGCGCTGGTGGTTTGGCCTTATTAGCAGGTTTGATACTGCTGGGTGAAATGGCTGGCAGCTATGAGATAAGCACCATCGTCGCGCAAAGTACGCTGATTGCACAACATGAGTGGTTCCTGTCTTCATTGGTTCTGATTTTGCTCGGTGCGTTTACCAAATCGGCGCAGTTTCCATTCCACTTCTGGTTACCTAATGCCATGGCAGCGCCAACGCCAGTGAGCGCTTATCTTCATTCTGCCACTATGGTGAAGGCTGGGGTGTATTTGCTTTCCCGTGTTTCACCTATCTATTCACACAGCGATATTTGGTTTTACACGCTAGGCATTTTTGGTGGCTTTACCGCGATATGGTGTGCGTTGTTAGCGCTCAAGCAAACTGATTTGAAGTTGATGCTGGCATACAGCACGAACGTTGCCTTAGGTAAATTGGTGCTATTGATTGGTATGGGAACTGAGCTTGCGATGATGGCAGCGCTGCTGTTTATCTTGACTCACTCATTCTACAAAGCCGCGCTGTTCATGGTGGTGGGCAATATCGATAAGGCAACGGGAACGCGTGACATTCGAATGCTGCATGGTTTGAAAACAGCGTTAATACTCAGCCTCGTAGCCGCAATCATCGCTGCTTTGTCGAAATCGGGCGTGCCACCGTTACTCGGGTTCTTGAGCAAAGAGTACATGTACAAATCCGGTCTGGAGGTGAGTGTCATCCTCACCGCTCTCTTCCTTCTGGCTAACGTCATTATGGTGGCTTTAGCGTTAGCGCTGATTGTGAAACCTTTCTTTGCGACTTATGAAGGTAATCCAACGTCAGCCAAGGAAGTGGAAGTTAGTAAAGGGCTCTGGATGCCAGCGATGCTGCTTGCCATAGCCAGTGTGCTTGCGCCGTTATTTGGCTTAGATTGGATTAACAACAATGTGGTTATTCCGGGTGTTTTATCGAGTTTGCCGAATTCAGCACCACAAGCTGCCAAGCTGTGGCAGGGCGTGAATCTGCCGTTGGCGCTCAGCGCATTAACTTTGTTACTAGGCTTTGTTTTGTATCGAATCTACCCAAGGCTGTTGGTGAGTTGGCAGCGTAAGGTGCCCGTGTTACCAACAGCCGAATCCGTTTTTGACAAAATTATGGCTGGCATGATGCGTTTGGCGAAATGGCAAACGCAGCTATTGCAGCAAAAGCGCTTGAGCCACTATGTGTTGTTGTTCTTTATTGTGCTCGCTGGATTGCTGTTAAGCAGCCCGTTGGTGATCCCACAAGCTCGTTTTGCGGCATTAATGGACATTAGTTTCTACGAAATCAGCATTGCAATGCTACTCATCGGTGCAGCCTTAGTCTGTACCTTTACCACGTCTCGTTTTTTGGCGGTCTCAGCCCTTGGCGTGGTGGGTTTTATGACCACCTTAGTCTTTATGCTGTACAGCGCACCAGACGTCGCGAAAACTTTATTGTTGGTTGAAACCTTGATGGTTGTATTTGTTGTGCTGTTGATACGCCATATTCCGGGCTTAATGATGGTGCCGCAACATCCTATTCGCCGAAAGTTGCTGCACGGGGCGATAGCGGGTGTGATTGGTATGTCGGTCACTGCCTTGCTGATCAACATTACTGCGCAACCTCTAGATTCTACTCTGGCTGATTTCTTTGCCGAGAATAGCGTTCCTGGCGGGCATGGACGCAACATCGTCAACGTGATTTTGGTTGATTTCCGAGCCTTCGATACGTTGGGTGAGGTGATCGTAGTCGTGATGGCGGGCATTGCTGCGGTTAGTTTGTTGAAAACGCACTACCACAAACGTAACCGTATCCATTCCCTGATTTTTGCCACCACCTCCCACATCGTTGCAGCGCTGATGTTGGTGTTTTCACTTTACCTATTGTTGCGCGGACATAACGAGCCGGGTGGTGGCTTTATCGGTGCACTGATCGCTGTAATTGGTTTTGCGTTACTGATGTTTGCAGAGTCGCCAAAATACGTTCGAGATCGTTTGTATTACGCGCCATTTAGCATTGCTCTGTTTGGCATTTTCTTAAGCTTTGTGGCTGGCCTGATGAGCTTTGCTTTCAATTTGCCGTTCTTAACGGGTTTGTGGTGGAAAGACATTCTACCGCTTGGCACACCATTGATATTCGACGTTGGTATTTACCTCTCCATCATTGGCGGCGTGATGGGGATGTTGCTGCGCGTGAATGAGGAGTTGGATTGATGGAAATACTATGGAGTCTCGTGGTCGGTGTGTTTGTCGCTGCTGGTGTCTATCTTATGCTTGAACGACACATCTTACGCTTAATATTCGGTCTGATCTTGTTAAGCAGTGCGGTGAACATCGCGATTTTCACGGCTGGACGTTTAACCCCTGGACTACCGCCGTTGATTGAAGCGAATTCAGTATTACCACCAGAAGGTGCTGCAAACCCGCTTCCTCAAGCCTTAATTCTGACCGCAATAGTGATTGGCTTTGGCTTGTTGGTGTTTGCATTGATGCTATTTTACCGCGCATGTTCAGAAGCTGGCTCTGCAGATGTTGATGCGATGCGACGTTCTGAGGAGGATGAATGACAACGATTTGGTTGACGTTACCCGTAGTTATTTCGCTTCTTACCGCTGTCGCCATCTTCTGCGCGAAACGTCACAAAGCGCTGGTGGATGCTATAAGTGGCACCAGCGCATTAGCGACTTTAGTGATTGTGGCATTGTTGACGTTCGATGTTATCAACGGCGGGCCACAAGCCGTGGCTTTTGGTCAATGGTCTGCGCCGTTTGGCATTGTCTTCGTGGCGGATCATCTTGCAGTAGCTATGGTGATGGTGACAGCCATTATTGGTGTAGTGAGCGTGTTCTACGCCATGGGCGATCTGCAAGACAAGCCTTCTTACGGCACGTTTCATGCTCTGATGCATGTGTTGTTGGCTGGGGTGTATGGTGCATTTCTTACTGGCGACATTTTCAACCTCTACGTGTGGTTCGAGGTGATGTTGATAGCATCGTTTGGCTTGATGATCTTAGATGGATCAAAGCAACAAGTGGATGGAGCCGTGAAGTATGTGATGCTCAATCTTATTTCGACCTTGGTCTTCTTGCTTGTGATTGGCTTGCTCTACGGTGCAACAGGGACTTTGAACCTCGCGGATTTACACGCTAAAGCCACATTGATTCCGTCAGACACCAAAACCTTGCTCGCGGCGCTGTTCCTATTCGCGTTTGCGATTAAAGCGGCGTTATTTCCTGTCTTTGCTTGGCTGCCTGCTTCTTATCATACGTTACCAAGCGCCGTTGTTGCCCTGTTTGCAGCGTTATTGACTAAGGTTGGGGTGTACGCACTTATTCGTGTATTTACCCTGATTTTTCCGCTATCAGAGAGCGGTTGGCAACCGACTTTGATGTGGGTTGCTGGATTGACGATGTTAACCGGCGTATTGGGGGCAGCGAGCCAGTACAACATTAAAAAGATTCTCTCTTTCCATATCATTAGCCAGATTGGTTACATGATCATGGGATTAGCGATCTACACGCCGCTTGCCATTGCTGGCGCAGTTTTCTACATAGTCCACCACATCATAGTGAAAGCAAATTTATTCCTGATTGGCGGCTTTATCGAGCGTAAATATGGCTCGGGCAATCTGGGGCAATTAGGCGGCGTATACAAAGCCATGCCTTGGCTCGCTTTCTTGTTTCTCATTCCAGCATTCTCTTTAGCGGGGTTTCCACCTCTGTCGGGTTTTTGGGGAAAGTTCCTTGTCATCAAATCTAGTTTGCAAACCGAGTTGTATTGGCTTGTAGGGACAGCACTCTTAGTGGGTTTGTTAACAGTGTTCTCAATGACCAAGATCTGGAACGAGGTTTTCTGGAAAAAGCCTCAACAAACACTCAAAGCGCAGCCAATGAACAAGTACACCAAAGGATTGTATTGCGTGCCAATAGCCACATTGACCACGTTAAGTCTGATTATTGGTTTGGCCGCCGAGCCATTTTACCAATTTGCGGAACTCGCAGCAGAGCAGTTGATTGAGCCACAAGCCTATGTAAAAGCGGTTCTTGGAGAGAGTGCGTTGGCTGACACTGCAATAGCAGACAGCGAAATAGCTCAAAGCGTTGCATTGAACACGGAGGGAGGGAGCCAATGATCTATCTGTTTTTGAACTTATTCCTCGCCTTGGCATGGATGCTGCTCAACGGCAACTATACAGGAACGAACTTCATTCTTGGCTTTGTGGTTGGCTTTTTGGCGTTGCGACTTAGTCAACCGTTTGGATTGAAAACCAGTTATTTTCGACGTTTTCGTGCTTTGGTCGGCTTGTTTCTTTTCTTCTGTTACGAAATGGTGATATCGGTGGCCAGGGTTGTATGGGATGTGGTTACGCCAACCCATTTAAGTGACCCGGATATCGTGTATGTGCCGTTAGATGTTGAGTCAGATCTAGAAATCTCGTTACTCGCAAACATGGTTTCTCTTACTCCTGGAAGCTTGAGCTTGGATGTCACCCCAGATAAGAAGCATTTGGTCGTACACGCGATGTTTGCACCCGAGCATGAAAAGGTGATTCGAGAAATCAAAGACGGTTTAGAAAAACGGATTTTGGAGGTGACTCGTGGTTGATGGGTTACAGATAGACAGTTTCTTACAAAGCGATAGTTGGTTAGAAATGAGCATCATGTTCGCTTATATCGGGCTACTGCTTAGTATCGTGATGGCATTCATTCGTTTAGTGCTTGGTCCAACCTTGGCCGATCGAGTGGTAGCGCTTGATCTGATTTCATTCGTAACGGTGGGGTTTATTGCTGTTTATACCTTAGATAGCGGACAGCAATCCTTGTTGGACATTGCTATCACGCTCGGCCTAGTAGCCTTCTTAGGGACGATTGCGTTTGCAAGGCTGATCTTCAAAAGAAAAGGAGACGTGTAATGGACATTATCGTTGGGGTTTTACTCTGTCTTGGAACTTTGTTTACGCTCATCGCGAGTCTTGGAATCTTACGAATGCCTGACCTTTACACGCGAATGCACTCCGCAACTAAAGCTGGCACGGTGGGCTTAGCTTCACTGTTATTGGCGGTGGCAATTGCGATACCCGATATTACGGTGATCTCACGAGTGATTGGTACTATGTTGTTTATATTAATCACCGCCCCGGTAGCAGCACACTTGCTTGGTAAGGCGACACAGGAAAGTGGTTATCAAATCTGGAGAAATAAGAAATAGCATGTTTTTCAATCTACCAGATGCCAATTTTAGCTACCTTTATATAATGTTTAGCATGCAGGATTATGATTCTAGAGAAGTGTGAAACGATGGTTAATATAGACTCCTCTTCATTATTGCATGTGGAAGTATGCTCGTTCCTCTTTAGCCTATTTATCCTTTTATGACAGTCAAGATGGATATGGATCTAGGCACTATCTCGCTGAGCGTGTTTATGGGTTGTTGCCTGTCGGGTATAGGCGGGGTCAAGTCATGCTCAATCAAAATCCCAAGAAAAACCAACACTCACATCACCATCCTCATTCGACTGCATACGAGTCCTGATATCACTTTTCGGAAAGTGAGTGACGTAGCATTTTACATCTTGGTTTTTTGTCGAGTCCGGGTGCGAGCTAAACTGATTTTTGCTTATCTGTGTGCATTTGTCGCCAGTAAAAGCATTTGATTCGGACGTCGCGTCAATAGCATAGGGGGAGTTTTCCCATGAGTTGTCGTTTGTGATCTTGTACTCAGTATCAAGGTCATCCACAAATATGCCTTTGGCTACACTAGGCTCTGCAGTCATAAATAATGCAATGGACAGGAGAATGTGTTTTTTCATTATGGTCATTTCTATTCATCATTTTGTTAACTAAGATGGTATATGTTAAGTAGTATTTATCAAAAAATCAATAATAATTTACCGTAAAGCGATAAGTTATTATTGATTTTTATTTTTAACTGATTAGTATTGCTAAAAAGCTAATCAATTATAAGGTCTATCATGTCGAAACAATCCATCAGCAACTTTAGTCGTAAACTTCTTACTTTATTCTGGTTTTCTATAGTGTTTTCCGTTGTGCTGAATACTGTGTTTTGGTTTAGCGCTACGATGTTCAATGCAGAATGGTTTAATGCCAGTTTTCCGATTGAAGTTTCACTCCCTCTATCTACAGGGCGCTCTTTGATCGGTTACTTCCCTAGCATGATTTCTACAATGCTTACGGTGGCATTATTGTGGCAGTTAATTGTGTTATTTCGTTTGTACGAAAAGGGAATAATTTTTGAACTTCAGAACACTGAGTGCTTCAAAAAACTCAGCTATCTATTAATTGCTACGCCGTTTGTTGAACTTCTGATGGACGTACTTCTTAGCCTAGCTCTATCTTTCAACGATGGTAATTGGAACATGTCGTTCACAATCGACGATAGCGATATTACTATGATGATTATCGGTTTTATTGTGCGAGTAATTGCAGTTGTGATGGAAAAAGCAGCCGTTTTACAAGAAGAAAGCGAGCTGACAATTTAGTATGGCAATTATAATCAATCTGGATGTCATGTTGGCAAAGCGGAAGATGCGATCAAACGAGTTAGCCAAGCTCATTGGTATTACTGAACAAAACTTATCCGTTCTCAAAAATGGGCGAGCAAAGGCGGTCAAACTAGCGACGCTGGAAGCTATATGTACTCATCTAAATTGTCAGCCGGGAGACATTTTAGAATATGTACCGAATAGCCAAGAGGATTCACCATCGTGAGGTATTACTGGTAAAATTAATCTCAAAGGTGAGGAGTTTCAACACCTCTTCACCTTTCTCTACTTGAGCCACTATTGCTTTATCCACTATTGCCCCCGAAGCAGTCTATCTTTAACGTTGAAACGTATTCCTGTGCATTTCCGTATTAGTTTCTATCGAATCTTGTCCATATTTATAGTGAATATCAATTTATAGCTATTCACTCATTTCAACCATTAGAAAATAAGTATGCCTCACTAATAAGTAACAATACTTCACTTAATTTTTAACAAGCCTATTGACCCAATCACACTGTTCGATATTATGGACGTCTAGATATCTAAGTGTCTTTATTTTTTATATGGAGTGACCATGAGAAGCGGTAAAAAAATCACAATATTGTTACTGGCATTAACATTTGTATTGGGCGTAACAGGATGCGAGAAAAAAGACGAATCGATTATCAAAATTGGTGCAACGGTGGGTCCACATGCACAAGTGGTAGAGGCGGTCGCTAAAGAGGCAGAAAAGCAAGGGATTAATATTGAAGTGGTTGAATTTTCGGATTATATCACTCCGAATGCAGCGTTAAGTGATGGAAGTATTGATCTTAATAGCTATCAACATCAGCCGTTTCTCGATAACTATAACGATAATCACAACAGTAATTTAGTCTCGATTGGCCGTTCAATTTTGATGCGTATGGGAGTTTACTCTAACAAATACACTGCACTTGACGCGCTCCCTGAGAATGCTCGTATTGCTATCCCGAACGATCCGACTAATGGCGGCCGTGGGTTACTGCTACTTGAAGATGCAGGATTGATTTCGCTGAAAAAAGACGTTGGCTTTAGCGCCTCTTTGAAAGATATCGTCGCCAACCCAAAAAACATTATATTTGTTGAAGTAGAGGCTGCTCAACTGCCACGTACACTTGATGATGTAGATGCAGCAGCAATTACTATGAACTATGTGATGTCTTCTGGACTCGACCCGAAGAAGCAGGGGATTTACTTGGAACCCAAAAATGCGCCTTTGGCGGTAATGGTTGTTGCTGCACGAAATGAAGATAAAAACAAAAAAGTGTTTGAAACAATCCTCTCGATTTATCACTCTCAAGAAATTAATGACTTCTTAGATACTACCTTTAAAGGCACCATCGAAGCGGCTAATTAAGCCAGACAGCAAAGCCCACCTAATTGTGTAGCAAAGCCGGGTAAGTCATGAGTGACTGGTCGATAGTTGTACAGTGAGGGTAGGTATTGTTAGTAAGCAGAGCATGTGTCTAATGATCTGCTTGCTATCTCATTTGTAAATGGTTGGATTCAGAGTCGCTATTTAATCATGTCAGCAACATTTGCGATTAAACGACCAAGCTCCTCCCATTTTTCGTCATCGATAAGATCTGACGGGAGCATCCATGTTCCGCCACAGGCAAATACGGCAGGAAGGGCTAGATAGTCATTGACATTTTTAGGGCTAATCCCGCCCGTTGGCATAAAGCTTACAGGATAAACCGCTGTGAGTGCTTTTAACATATCCACCCCGCCTGAAGGCTCAGCTGGAAAGAATTTTAATGTATCGAGGCCGAGTTCTATAGCTTGTTCAACAAGGCTAGGGTTATTGACGCCTGGTACGATTTGTACGCCACGCTGCTGACAGTATTTGATGGTTGTTGGATTTAGTCCTGGGCTTACCACGAAATCGACACCAGCTTTTATTGACTCGTCTACTTGCTGAGTGGTGATTACCGTCCCTGAGCCGATTAGCATGTCTGGGTAAGCTTTGCGCATATTTTTAATCGCTTGTGGCGCGGCTGGAGTACGAAAAGTCACCTCAGCGCAAGGAAGACCATTCTCAACGAGAACTTTTGCGAGCTTACCCGCTTTACTTGCATCTTTAATTGTAATTACAGGGACGACTTTTATATCACTTAAACGTTGTTTAACAGTTGTCATGGTTTGTCCTTAATCTAATCGAAGTTTGTCGAAATAATATGAATTAAAAAATGCCCTAACGCTATGATTAAATGCCATTTTTATTTAGAGTTGAACTCTGTTTATACTTAGGGATACTGACTAAATGCATACTTGGAATAATGCGATAAAAACAGCACTTGAACCTTTGGCAAATAGTGACAAAGCACCACAGATGCAAGCTTACATGCGTCACCGGTTTCAATTCTATGGAATTCAGGCAACACAAAGAAGAGAAGTTTTGAAGCCTCTTTTTGCAAAAGAACAGCTCCCCAATATCGATGATTTACCTCGTATTATCAGAGAGCTATGGTTACTTCCTGAAAGGGAGTTCCAAATGGTTGCTGTCGACTTACTCATTAAACGCAAAAAGCAGCTTCCAGAAACATTCTTAGCTGAAGTCGAGTGGTTGATCATAACGAAATCATGGTGGGACACAGTTGATTTACTTGCTTCACACATTGTTGCCGCCCTGCATATCAACCATACTGCTCAAACTCAAGATTATATAAGCCGTTGGCGCGTCTCTGATAATATCTGGTTAAGGCGGTCCGCATTGCTTTATCAATTAAAGTTCAAACAGCAGACTAACGAAAGCCTTCTTTTTGAAGTAATCAAAGAAAATCAGGCTGATGAGGAATTCTTTATACAAAAAGCGATAGGTTGGGCATTACGAGAATTCTCGAAAACTAACGCAAATTCTGTGGAGTCGTTTATTGACCAGCAAAACATTCAAGGGTTGGCAAGGCGAGAAGGACTGAAATGGCTGAATAGTGATGATTAGTTTCAATCCTTCATATCTCAGTCTTGAGATGATTTCCCTGATTCTTCGACCTAGATTGAATACTTGTCCCTCAGGGCCAATCACCTTATGCTTTTCACCAGTCAAATATTGAGCAATGCCAGCGAGGATTCACTGGCATTGCTACTAAATGTAATGACTGACCCCTTACCGTGTCATACATGAATAATCTAATGATCCTGAGACCTTATCAACTTATCCTTGATTACTCTGCTTGTAACGGTCAAAAATAACAGCGGCTAGTAATATGATGCCTCGGACGACATATTGAGAAAACGGTGACATGTTAAGCAGGTTCATCGCATTTTCTACCGTTCCCAGAATCAATACCCCAGCAATAACATAGGACACTTTGCCTATGCCACCTTTGAGAGATACTCCCCCGAGTACACAAGCTGAAATGACGACCAATTCGAAACCTACGGAGGTCATTGGTTGACCACTTGTCATACGCGCTGCCAAAATAACCCCAGCAAGCGCTGAGATTAACCCTGATACGGTGAAAATGATCATCTTAGTTTTGACCACATTGACACCAGCCAAACGCGCCGCCTCTTCGTTACCACCTATCGCTAACGTATTGCGACCGTAAACCGTACGATTGAGAAGAAAAGCGAATAGAGCAAAAGTAATCATGGTCAGCCATATCGGTGTCGGAATTCCTAGGATGGATGAGTTACCCAAAGCAAAAAATTTCTCTTCTGTGATACCTACTGCTCTGCCGTCGGAGATGATGTAGCCGAGACCACGAGCGATCTGCATGGTTGCTAACGTAGTGATTAACGCATTGATTTTCAGTTTCGCTATCACGAAACCGTTAAGTAGCCCAAATGCTGCACCAGACAATAAGCCAGCACCAATACCAAGTACCAAACTGCTCGTTGCATTAATTGCTACTGCGGTCACGACACCTGAACAGGCGATAATTGAAGCGACAGACAGGTCGAGATCACCGCAAGCTAAGCAGAACAGCATCGCACATGCCACCATGCCACTCATCGAAATTGCCAGACCAAGCCCTTTCATATTGATGAAAGTCGCAAAGTAAGGCACAAATAAGGCACATAGAATAAATAGACCAGCGAACACAATCAGCATTCCGAATCGGTCCCAAATGCCGGCCAAATTAAAGGAGCGTTTTGCGTCCTGTTGTTCAAGAGGTTTTGTAGAGCTTGTTACAGACATAATAATATTCCTTAATTTTTAAGCGTTAAGCAGCGGCCGAACCTTCTTGGTCTAGCATTGCCAGACGAAGCGCAGTTTGCTCGTTAAATTCGTCGCGTTGTAATTCACCGGTCACAGCGCCTTCTTTCATGACAACGACGCGATCTGAGATACCCAATACTTCCGGTAAGTCGCTGGAAACGACGAGTACGGTCACCCCGTTTTCCGCCAGCTTAAAAATGAGTTCGTATATTTCTGACTTTGCTCCAACATCGATACCGCGGGTAGGCTCATCCAACAAGATGACGCTCATTGCTGTTGACAACCAACGGCCAAGAATGACTTTCTGCTGGTTACCACCGGACAGTTTTCCAATAGGTTGTTCTAAAGAAGAAGTTTTTACATTAAGTGCTTCTTTTTGCTTCGAAGCGTTTTTTTTCTCCCAGTCGAAATCAATCAAGCTTTTGAACTTTAGATTCCAAGGACGAGCACTAATGTTGGTGTTTTCTTGAACCGACATGATAGGAACGATGCCGTCGGCTTTGCGGTCTTCCGAGCACAGCGTAATACCAGCTCGAATGGCATCTTGCGGGGTTTTTACGCCAATTTTAATATTGTGAAGAAACAGGTCTCCTGCACTTTTCTTATCGGCACCAAAAATAAGGCGAGTTAGCTCGGTTCGTCCAGCTCCCACTAAGCCAAATAACCCTAAAATTTCACCTTGTTTGATATCCATTGATAGCGGCTGGCTTAACCCTGGGCCTTCGAAGTTTTCTATACGCAGGCCACTTTGACCATGCTGACGTGAACGATAGTTGTAGATATCGTTGATTTCGCGACCTACCATCAATTCCACTAATCGGTCATGAGTCAGTTCAGACATATCATGGAATGATTGCACGTGCTCACCATCTTTGAAGATAGTAATTGCATCACAAAGGTCGAATATTTCTTCCATACGATGTGATACATACATGATGACTTTTCCAGAATCACGCAGTTCACGAATAACCTTAAATAGGTTCTTAATTTCTCGTTGCGATAAGCTACTGGTTGGCTCATCAAAAGCGATAATTTGTGCATTGCGACTCAATGCTTTGGCAATCTCAACCATTTGCCATTGGCCGATAGAAAGATCCTTTAATTGGCATGAAGGATCGAAGGTTTCACCTAAGCGTTCTAACTGAACTCGTGCATTTTTGTTTAGAGTTTCGGTATCCACTCGGCCGCCCTTGGTTGGCAACTGCCCAAGATAAATATTCTCGGCAACCGTCAGTTCAGGAACGAGGTTGAGCTCTTGATAAATAATGGCAATACCGTAAGCAAGGGCATCATTGGTTGAGTTTAGCGCCACTTCTTCACCGTCAATGGCGATATGACCGTCAGTTGGTTGATGAAATCCGCTGAGAGTTTTGAGAAGCGTTGATTTACCAGCACCATTTTCGCCCATCAAAGCGTGAACACTGCCCGCATCGGCGCGGAAGCTAACGTTGTTCAATGCCTTAACACCGGGGAAGTGCTTTGAAATATTGCGAAACTCTATGTAAGAGGGGGACTTAGCCATGACATTCTCTCCGTTAAGTCAGGTGGTGACGACCCATAAGGTCGTCACCGAAAGTGAGCTTAAAGCCCTTTCTTAGCTAGTTCGTCTTTGAAGTTATCACGCGTGATAAGTACAACGTCTGTAACTTCTACAAACTTCTCTGGCTGGATATCGTCAGTCACCCATTTGTAAAGTGACTCGATACTTTTGTAGCCATGTACGTCTGGGCTAGGTAGCAGTGAACCGTAGAACCCTGTCGGCTGAGATTTAGCCAGTTCGTTCACTGCATCGACGCCATTGATACCAATACCGATTACGTCGTTTGCACTGAACCCCTGACCTTCAGTGGCACGTACACCGCCTAGTACTGTATTGTCGTTCATGCCTAAAACTAGCCATTGCTTAACGGTTGGGTATTGAACAAGCAGAGAGTTTGCTGCGTCTAGTGCACCTGGGATGTCGTTGGTTTTCGTTGGTACACGGTAGATCTGATCGACAGGGAAGCCGGCTTGTTCTAGTGCCGAAATCGAGCCATCTACACGACGACGTGCTGTATCAAGTTCGTCAGCGGTGATTGCCATTACACCTGTTGTAGAGGCATCCCAGTTACGTCTCTGCATTTCATTGTAAAGCTCCGTTCCTTGGCGTTCGCCAATAGCGGTTGCTGCCATCATAACCAATGGAACGTCGGTCATCGGTTCGCCTTTCGCATTCAGGAATTGGTCATCGACAGTCACAACTTTCAGGTCATAACTTTTTGCCTTCGCCATAATTGCAGGACCTAATTTAGGATCAGGTGTGCAAATAACGAAACCTTTCGCACCTTGTGCCGCCAGTGTGTCGATAGCATTAAGGGTTTTTTCGCCATCGGGCACGGCCATTTTTACGACTTCAAAGCCTAAATCTTTACCTGCTTTTTCAGCGAATGACCATTCAGTTTGGAACCATGGTTCCTCCGGTTGCTTAACTAGGTAGCCTAATCGAGTTTCATCGTTAGAGCCGAAAAAGGCATTGGCAGAAGCGCTGAGTAAAGTGATGCCAGATAAGGCCGCGACTGTGAGTAGTTTTTTTAGTTTCATTGTTATCCATCCGCTGGTAGAGGTGAGTGTTCGTCCTACATATTTGTGGATCTTGGAATAATTATTAGTGATAAGAATCACAGCTGAGGAATGTAGCGTTTTTGTCCATTTATTTAGCCGCAGAGACTATGATGCAGCTCTCGGTTAGTGGTTTTTTCGTGATTTGAGATTAATTTGTCAGCACTTGAAATGTTAAATTTGCTAATTATTGTGTGATTATAGCTCGATTTCCCTAGGTGTTAGAAAGAACACAAAAAACGTCTCGTGGCGTTTTTGTCCATAAAGTTAGCGAGCCTATTTATGGGATAACGGCTTCGCTCTCGCTATAACTGCAAGAGGATTTAGTTTGCTGACCAAAAGTTGGAGCTCTTATGGACACATTGAAAACACATCAGCAGCATGTAATTGGTTTAGATTTCGGATCGGACTCTGTACGTGCTCTTGTCGTTAATGCAGACACAGGCAAAGAAGTATCTTCGTCTGTTGTCTATTACCCAAGATGGATCAAAGGACTTTATTGTCAGCCTGATCAATCTCAGTTCAGGCATCACCCCCAAGACTATCTGGATGCGATGACCGACGCTATCCAAGAAGTGTTGAGCACAGTTTCACCTACCGTAACTTCTTCTGTCGTGGGTATTGGTGTTGATACAACGGGTTCGACACCTGCGCCAATTGATGAAAACGGTACCATTCTCGCTTTACTTCCAGAGTTCGAAAACAGCCCCAATGCGATGTTCGTTTTATGGAAGGACCATACATCGGTAACCAAAGCCGATTTGATTAATGAGCTAGCACACTCGGGAACCTATACCGATTACACCCGCTACATCGGTGGGGTGTATTCATCGGAATGGTTCTGGGCTAAAGCGGCGTGGGTCAGTGAACAAGATGAACAAATTGCAAAGCGAGCCTATAGCTGGGTAGAGCTTTGTGACTGGATTCCAGCCACTCTTTCCGGTAATCAACATCCTCAAAAACTACGCCGTAGTATTTGTGCTGCTGGGCATAAAGCCATGTGGCACGACAGCTGGGGTGGTTTGCCTGACCAAGCCTTCTTAAGCGCAATTTCTCCAACACTCGATGGTATTCGTGACCGCATGTTTTCGGATGTATTCACATCAGATCAAGCGGCTGGGTATCTCTCGAAAGAGTGGGCAGAGCGATTGGGACTACCGGAAGGTATTGCCATCGCCATTGGTGAGTTTGATTGTCATATGGGTGCCGTTGGAGCGGGTGCTGGCGCCAATGACTTAGTGAAAGTCATTGGAACCTCGACCTGTGACATTTTAATGGTGGAAGCAGAGCAGGTCGGTGACCGCACTATTCATGGGATTTGTGGCCAAGTAGAAGGCAGTGCTATGCCCGAGTTGCTCGCTTTAGAAGCGGGGCAATCAGCGTTTGGTGATATGTACGCTTGGTTTAAAAACGTATTGATGTGGCCATTGCAGGCTTATGTAGAGCGTAACCCAGACTTTGCGTTGACCGCGGAAGAAATCGCTTCTGACTTACTGCCAATGCTTTCGGAAGCGGCAGAGCAGCAAGGCATTGATCAGTACACACCAGTGGCAATGGATTGGCTTAATGGTCGACGTACACCCTATGCAAATCAGCGTTTAAAAGGTGCAATTTGCGATTTGAATCTTGGCAGTGCTTCACCCGCTATATTCTCAGCGCTTGTAGAGTCGACGGCGCATGGTGCAAAAGCGATTGTGGATTGCTTTATTGAACAAGACGTAACGGTTGAACGCGTGATTGCCATAGGTGGTATTGCTCAGAAATCACCTTATGTGATGCAAATGTGTGCTGATGTGATAGGCCGCGAAATCGTCGTCGTAGAGTCGGAGCAATGCTGTGCCTTGGGGGCGGCAATATTTGCTGCAGTAGCCGCAGGCGTTTACCCAAATACCAAAGCAGCACAAAGTGTGATGGCCAGCCCCGTTCGTCAAGCCTATTTACCAAACCCAGAAGTACAAGCGATGAGAGCGGAGCGATATGCGACCTATCGTCAATTAGGGCAGCACATGGAGCAGCTTGCTGAATTTCATCAATCTCAGGAGCGTGACAATGTCTGAACAAACAGTATGGACCGACGTTGATTTAACCGCAGAACGCCTTAAAGCACTTCGTCATCAAGTTTGGCAAGCCAATATGGACCTTCAGCGCCATAACCTTGTGACCTTCACTTGGGGGAATGTTTCAGGCATCGACCGTAAGTCAGGTTTGGTCGTCATTAAACCGAGTGGTGTTGAATACAGCGACCTCAGCGCCGCCAACATGGTAATTGTGGATCTACAAGGCCGAATCGTTGAGGGAGATATGAATCCTTCTTCAGATACCGCGACGCATTTAGAGCTTTACCGTCAATATCCCGATATTGGCGGTATTGTCCATACTCATTCGCCACAAGCGACAGCATGGGCTCAAGCAGGTCGCGCCATTCCGGCACTGGGTACCACTCACGCGGACTATTTCTATGGTCAAATCGATTGTACTCGAGCATTGAGTGACAAAGAGATTGCTGAAGATTATGAGTTAAACACCGGCAAAGTGATTGTTGAAACCATTGGTGACGGAGACGCGATGGCAGCTCCCGGTATTCTTGTTAAAGAGCACGCGCCGTTTACTTGGGGGAAAGATCCACATCAAGCTGTACATAATGCTGTAGTGGTGGAGGTGGTTGCTGGTATGGCATTACAAACATTACAAATCAACTCGGGCGTAAGTTCGATTAATCCATCGCTCTTGGATAAACACTATTTACGTAAGCACGGCGCAAACGCCTACTACGGTCAAACCAAAAAATAAGGATACATGATGAATATTTTCAATGAGAAACAAGTATGGTTTGTGACAGGTTCTCAGCATCTGTATGGCCCAAAAGTTTTAGAAAGTGTGGCAAATAACAGTGAAGAAATCATTGCTGGCCTAAATGCAGCTCCAGGAATTTCTGTGGACATCGCTAACAAAGGCACAGTAAAAACGCCTGACGAAATCCTTGCTGTCTGCCGTGCAGCGAACAACGATCCGAATTGTGTCGGCTTAATGCTCTGGATGCACACCTTCTCTCCCGCAAAAATGTGGATTGCAGGCTTAACTCAACTTAACAAACCATTCCTACATCTACATACACAGTTTAATGCGCAACTGCCATGGGATGAGATTGACATGGATTTTATGAATCTCAATCAAAGTGCGCATGGTTGCCGTGAGTTCGGTTTTATTGGTACTCGTCTGAATATTGAGCGAAAAGTGGTTGTGGGCCACTGGAAAGACGAGCAAGTGCATAAAGATGTTGATGAATGGTGTCGCGCCGCAATTGGTGTAGAAGCCGGCAAACAACTTAAAGTTGCACGCTTTGGTGACAACATGCGCCAAGTTGCCGTAACGGAAGGCAATAAAGTCTCTGCACAAATTCAATTTGGTTACGAAGTGAATGCTTATGGGCTGGGTGAGCTGAGCGATGTAGTCAACTCGGTATCAGAATCAGATGTGAATCATTTGCTTGACGAATATGCATCAACCTATGAGATGGCGCCAGAGCTTCTAAATGATAAAGACCAAAAGATATTGATGGTGCAAGAAGCTCGTCTCGAGTTGGGTATGGAATCTTTCCTAAATTCGGTTGGTGCGAGCGCTTTCACTAATACGTTCGAAAACTTAACGGGCCTAACGAATCTACCAGGACTCGCGACACAGCGATTGATGAGTAAAGGCTTTGGTTATGGTGGTGAGGGTGACTGGAAAACGGCTGCTATGACTCACATTATTAAAGTAATGGGACAAGGTAGGGAAGGCGGAACTTCATTTATGGAAGATTACACCTACAACTTTGGCGGGAAAGGTCAGGTTTTGGGGGCTCATATGCTCGAGGTCTGTCCATCTATCGCCGCGGCGAAACCTAAACTAGAGATCCACCGTCACACAATAGGTTGTCGTTGTGATATCCCACGTCTGATTTTTAGTGGTCAATCTGGTGAAGCATTGAATGTGTCTGTTATTGACCTTGGTGATCGCTTTAGAATGGTGGTGAATATGGTTGATACGATTACTCCACCAGCATCATTACCGCATCTTCCTGTTGCTCATGCATTGTGGGAGCCACAACCTAGCCTTAATGTGGCAGCGGCGGCTTGGATTCACGCTGGTGGCGCGCATCATGCGGTTTATAGCCAAGCGGTAACCTTGTCTACACTGGCTGACTACGCAGAAATTCTAGGCATCGAAATGGTCGTAATTGATAATGACACTAACTTGCGTCAGTTCAAACAAGACTTACGCAACAACGGCGTTTACTACCGCTAATTAATCTCAATAATGTGCTCCTACAAGGGAGCACTTTGGAGTCTATTTGTGAATGATACAGATGTAGTTGCTACTCCTATTTATCAATTGGAAAAATCATGCTGGGTACTAAAGCTCGCCAGTGCGCACCCCACGAGTTTTGAACTTCAATACGATGGTGAAACTCATTATGTTGGTGTTATTGAGGTTATGAATAACGGAAACCTGATTTCTGTATTGGAAGCTAACTGGAAGTTTCGTCACAAAACGGATCGGCTAGAGCAGTGGTGTCAGGTGCAACATTCAGAAACGTTGTCGATTAACATGAATTACTATTTTTCTGGCGATGCTCTGGTGATTGAATACCTAGCGCGCAATAGCGTACCTACACGTTTGGATATCCGCCATGAAATCCAACATCTACCGCGCCCTATTGATAAGGAAGCCCCCCCTAAACCTCACTTCCCTTGGCAACATAGAAGAGACGGTCTGCCGAGTGACTTTCTATCCAAAACGGAGAAGACCGATTTTTTCAGAGAAGCGTTTTCTGCTAAACAGTGGATTATTCTGGATAAACTGTGAGGAATCACGGTGACACTCTTTCGTAGCCCGAATAAACTGACATAAACCTCAATATAGATAATGCATGCAAAACAACGATCCATTAAAGCCCGGGTATAACTTTGACGCTCACCTTGTGGCTGGCCTCACTCCTATTATTGAAGGAGATGAGCTAGATTTTGTCATTGATCGACCAAATGGGATGAAAGGTTTCATTATTAACCTCACCAGCCAAGGAGAGGGTACTATTTTCCATGGCGATGAGGCTTTTGATGTAAAAGCGGGTGACTTACTGCTCTTTCCACCGAGTGCGACTCACTTTTATCATCGTAAAAAAGACAATGCCTCTTGGTTCCACCGATGGATTTATTTTCGTCCACGTGCATTTTGGAACGAGTGGCTTTGCTGGCACGAACAGCATAAAGGGGTATATCTCACCAAGGGAATAGAAAGCAGCACGGTTTCAATGCTAGAGAAGCTATTTATCGATATAGAATATATTTCCAAATCCGATATGCCTTATCGCGATGATTTAGCGATTAATCTTCTTGAACAACTGATTATTCGCTGTAAAAGTATCCAGCCTGATGTCGTCAATAAACCTCTCGACCCACGTGTGATTGAGGCGATGAACTATATGGCACAAAATTTAAGTCAAAGTTTCTCTCTAGAAGATATTGCGGATTTCACTTGTTTATCCGCTTCGCGTTTAGGCCACCTATTTCGTGATGAAGTTGGTATGACGATTACTCAATGGCGAGACGACCAACGAGTCAGCCGAGCTAAGCAACTCTTGGTGACCACCAACTATTCGGTTAACAGGATAGGCAGGGTTGTCGGCTATACCGATCCCCTCTATTTTTCACGAGTCTTTAAACGCAAGTCTGGTGTTAGCCCTAAGCTTTATAGAGAGCAAATTACTTAGTCGCGGCAAGAAAATATCTTGCTTTTCCACATAATAAACTCGGTATATCGCATGAATTACCAATTGCTCGCTTTGGACCTTGATGGTACGGCACTCAGAAATGATCATACTTTAAACCCTTGGGTGAGAGACTATGTTCAAAAAATTGTAGATAAATATCATGTTGTGGTCGTTACAGGTCGCCACCATACTGCAGCAAAACCTTATTATGACCAATTGGGTGTTACCTTGCCGATTATCTGTTGCAACGGTGTTTACCAATACAACTATGTAAATCAGCAGGTTGAAAGCGGGACACCAATTTCCCCAACCTTGGCTAATGCGTTCTTGCAACTCGCCTTTGACTATGACTTAAAAATAGTGATGTACACTGATTCTGGTATGGCGATTTGGGACCAAGACCCTATGCCATATATCTTACCTCTAAAACAATGGGCTGATAGTTATCCCATCGATAAACGACCTAATATTTATTTTGTGGAAAACCTAGTTCAAGAACAGCAAAGGGCGGAGTGTATTTGGAAGTTTGTGGTTCAAGGCCGTGCGGATAACTTCAACCAGTTTTTGCAAGAAGAGCTGATTACCACTCATTTTTCGGGTTCTATTTCAGGAACCAATCGAATTGATTTAGCCGTTAAAGGGCACAGTAAAGGCCGAGCGCTACTGGACTATGCATCTAATATGTCGCTTGATATAAACCGAATTGTTGCGATCGGAGACAATTTCAACGATGTTTCAATGCTTTCTATGGCGGGTTGTGGTGTCGCGATGCTAAATGCTAGCGAGAAAGTACAAAATTCCGCTGATCGGGTGACAAGCACGGACAATCAAGGAGAAGGGTTAGCTTTATTATTAAAAGAACTTTTTCCATTGAAGTGAAGCCGGTAAGCGTTAACTGGTAAATGACTCGCTCTGTAGCACTTTTTCTCATGTACTGGATGAAGACGCAGCAAGTAGTTGGTCTTCGGTGTCTATTGAGATAGTATTTTATAAGAAAACGCGCATAATCTTGCTATACAACACCTAAAGAAGAAATTACCTATGACTACCTTTCAATACTACTTTCATCAACTGCCTTGCTTCGATTGTAAAAAAACAACCGTAAGTACTGATCTGGGTTGGTTAACGCCTGCGATGAAAGATGATGCTATCGCACAAGTAACGGCGACGCTTGCGCAAGGTGAGGTGACGCCAGATCTTTCAGCAAACGTGGTATGTACGAAAGAAGAAGCTCGCGAGTACTTATTACTGAATTTTTTCGGTTATTCGGAAGAAGAGCTAGAGAGTGGAATCGAAGCGGATGATGAGAAAGAAGTCGCGGATGAAATCGTCGAGTTGCTAGAAGAAGGTAACGATACCATCACCTTTGAACATGAAATCGCACTGCAGTGCTGTGCAGACTGCGACGTTGAAGAAGAGTCAAACTAGCTCTAGACTCGGCACTCGCATTAAAGTCAGCGTGTTTATCAAACACGTATGATGTTTAAATGATGAAAGGCGTTAGCGGATAGAAGTTCGCTAACGCTTTTTTTGTATCTCTATGACTGACCTCTAAGCTGCGTTAGATCCTATGATGTTTTACTTTCTACAATGCCTTGTTCATTCAGTTGGGAAATGATCTCCGCAGTTTTCTCTCTGAATAAATCTCTTAATAAGCGTACGGTCGGTGTGATCGATTGTCGGCTTGGACACACTAACCATAGCTCCGTAGGTGTTGGCTTAAACGCGCGCATCACATTGACGACATCACCAGAAAGTAGCTCGCTTGACATATCTAGACAAGATTTTATCGCAACCCCTTTTCCCGCAACACACCAACGTCTCACAAGGTCGGCGTCGTTCGAAGCTCTATTCCCTTTCAATTTCACTTTATGGTCTAGAACTCCATCATTAAATACCCACTCATCTTGCAAGATGTCATGGAGTTGGTAGAGCAACCCATTGTGTTGAGACAAGTCTTTGGGGTCATTTGGTGATCCCTTTTCAGCTAAATAATCAGGGCTAGCACACAGGATTCTGGGGACATCACAAATTTTAAAACCGTACATATTGGCGTCAGTCGGGGAGCCATAACGCAGCGCCATATCAACAGAGTCTCGATAAAAATCTATATTACTATCACTGATGTTAGTGCGGAGCGCTGCGTTAGGGTATTCAAGTAAAAACTCATCAAGCCAAGGTGTGACTAAGTTTCGGCCTAGATCGGATGAAAGCGCAATACGAATTTCACCATCGACAATACCAAGCTCTTCGCGGATGTTGATCTTAGCTTGATCTAATATTTTTAAGGCTTGTTCACATTCCGGTAAATAACGTTCACCTGCTGAAGAGAGCCTTAGATGGCGAGTCGTTCTTACAAATAATTCAGAGCCCAACGCGGCTTCGACACGTTTCACGGCGGCGCTTGCAGTCGCAGTGCGCATGTCAAGATTGGTTGCTGCTGCGGTAATACTGCGAAACTCCGCTACTTTTAAAATGACCTGTAAGTCTTCAAGAAGCATATTATCTACCTGTATTTGACAATGTTTTAAACATTGTATTGAAATATTTTCTAATCACAAAGCCGCTTAATCCACCTTTATTCCTTCTAAGCTAACCTCATACACTTGATTATCAAAATTTATTTGAAAATCATTCAAATATGAGGCTGTTTTTCATTAGTAATTTTCTCACTATCATTTTCCCATATCGACAACGTAGCGCAATACACACTGTGTGGACGAAATCTACGATCTAGAGAGGCAAGATGACTAAGAAAATCATAATGGGTGTCACGGATTTGTCGTTCCACCGTACAACGGCATCACTGGTTACCAATGTATTGAAAGCGTTGGGGTTCGAGGTAGAGCGTATTTTCTCTCCTCATCAAGAAAACTTTGAGAAACTGAAAACGGGTGACGTTGACATGCTCTCTTCGGCTTGGCTTCCATCAAGTCATGGTATCTACAAAGCCGGTGTTGAGGAAGTCGAGCCATTGATCGAGCTTGGACTTCATTATGAACCTTATGCGTTGTGGGGGGTACCTAACTATGTACCCAAAGAAGCGGTGTCTGAAGTCGCCGATCTTTTGAAGCCTGAAGTCGCCGAGAGAATGAAAGCCCAAATTCAGGGGATTAACCCAGGTGCTGGCATAACGCGTTTCTCGATCCAGATGATGAAAGAGTATGGGCTTAGTGATTCGGGTTATGAGTTTTTCACGGGTAGCGAAGGTGACTGCTTCGATGCGTTTGAAAGTGCAGTCGCGAATAAAGAGTGGGTAATCGTGCCATTGTGGCAACCACAATTTCTGCATTATCGCTATGACATTCGGGAGATTAAAGAGCCTAAAGGTTTGCTCGGAATTGTTGACAGAGCGGTACTTCTTTTAAGGAATGACAAGAAAAGTTTATTCAGCGAACAACAGATTCAGAAGCTCGATTCATTGCGATTCTCGAACGATATTATTGCTGAGTTGGATTATAAAGTTTGCCGCGAAGGTAAATCACAAGATGCAGTCACACATGCTTGGCTGGTTGAGAAGGGCTTGATCTAGCCGCTATGTCGTCTGCAATACCGTTACATTTTTATGTTACCTAATAATGGTAATACGATTATCAAATATTAATTGGTAATAATTCAAATATTAGACGGTTTATCTGGAATGGAAATTCACTAAGATTAACTTGTCGAATTCAAGGAGAAAGCACAATGTCAGTACCATCAAAAATGAAAGCTATTGGATTTACTCAGTCACTTGCCATTACTGAACAAAAGAGTTTATTTGAGTTTGAAACAAACCTACCAGAGTTAAAAAATAACGACTTGCTAGTAAAAGTAAGCGCGACGTCAATCAATCCTGCCGATGCAAAAATTCGTATTCGCAATGCCAAAGATAAAGTACTTGAGCAACCGAAAGTGCTGGGTTATGACGCAGTAGGAGAAGTGGTTGCCAAAGGCCAAGACGTGGAAGGTTTTGAAGTAGGCGACCGTGTGTACTATGCGGGCGACGTAACACGTATGGGCGCTAACGCAGAATATCAAGCTGTAGATTACCGCATTACTTCTCAAGCGCCTAAGAGCTTATCTGACCAAGCTGCAGCTGTCATGCCACTTGCAACATTAACGGCTTGGGAGGCGTTATTTGACCGCCTTCGTGTTCGTCCAGAAGAGAAAAAGTCCTTACTGATTATCGGTGGTGCCGGCGGTGTTGGCTCCATAACCATTCAATTAGCGAAACAACTGACCAATCTTAACGTTATCGCGACAGCTTCAAGACCGGAAACCGAAAAGTGGGTAAAGGATATGGGGGCTGACCATGTTGTCAATCACCGTAACCTTGTCGAGTCGGTGCGAGAGCAAGGCATTCAGCACGTCGATTACATATTTAATGTCGCCGATACCAAAGGGCACTGGGACGCAATGGTAGAACTGATTGCACCACAAGGCATGATAAGTTCGATTGTTGAGTTCGATGGCGGAATCAACCTATCGGCATTACAAGGTAAATCTGCAGGCTTTGTTTGGGAGCTTATGTTTACCCGTTCACTGTTCAACACAGACGATATCCAGAAGCAGCAAGATATCCTATTCCAAACGGCTAATCTGATTGATGCGGGTCGCATTAAATCGACGCTTACTACAACGTTGCATGACTTTAGCGTCGAGACACTTAAAGAAGCACACCAGCGTATTGAAAGTGGTGCATCTATTGGTAAAACAGCTATCAAATACTGATCTTGATAACTAAATACTGATCTTGATAGTTAAATAGTGGTCAGTTCGCATAGAGAAGCCCCTGAACTGAACTGACTTCTGATCGTTCAACAGGGGCTTTGTTTTCTTGTCATTCACTTTGCTTCTAGAGCCTTTTTGAGTTGAAGCTGGAATAAACTTAATGTGAAGGTTTAGTAGCGAGTATTGCTAAGCAATGGTTGATGAAGTCTTCATAGTTAGATGCCTTATCGTATTCAATTTTCAATGAACCGTGGAACATCAGTGTCACTGTTACGTCTTTATAGCTTAACCAACAGGTGTAGCCATCATAATCGTGCCGAGCAGAAATTTCTCCCAATTGATATTGGTTATCCAGTTGCTTGCCAGATGAACGAATATAATCAAACACTCGAAGAAACTCTTTAGTTGTGATTTTGTTGTCCATATATCGCTCCAGCTACGTATTCAATAAGAATTTATTAAGTGCTTGTATTTAAAATCATTACGGCTTAATTCGACATTCCGATCACAAAAATATCTCTACGCGTTTTATATAAACCGCTTCTTAATTGAGCAAGGTGCTACTTCCGACTGTTCATTTTATTTCATCTACACTGAGTCGCTTTTTAGTTTATCCACTATTCTGCCATACACCTTAAATATAGCGCATGTCATAAACATGCATAACGACGTTGGCTCTAAAGATAACAAGGAGGGAAGTGTTGGAGGGAAAGTTCATAGAACAGCGCTTTATACCATTAATTTAGAAAAGTCTGTAATTTAGAAAAGTCACTGAGACGGAAATGCCCCAAAGTTTGTTCCAGCACATTCGTTTTAACAGCATTCTTGCTGATGTTGCTATACAGAAACTAATCGAAATCTCCTGTCAGGTTGTATGCGATGAGCAAGAGAAAGAGTTGTAGGATGTATACTGCCCGCAGTAATTTGCTCGCCAAGACCGAAACAAAGCCTGATTGGGTGTCTTTCGCTGACGAGGTCGAATGGGTCACAGATGATTTCATGGCTAGCCGAAATGAGGCTTTCGATGAACCTAGTTTAGATTTGGTGAACCCAGATATTTTTTGCAAACCTCATATGTATAGCTGGGTCCATGGTGGTTAGTCCTTCTTGGTCGAAAGGTCTGATTATGGAACCGCTTTTAGTTCCCTTCTATTTTTATCCTGAGTTCAGATTAAGTAGAGATATACCATTTACGACTTCAACGAACTCAGACGTTATAGGTTTGCTGAAGAACAAAGTGAAGATAGGGGAGCTATATCAGAAAATAGTCAATTGCTCTGACAGATTGCAACCTAAACACAACCGAAGCCGCCAAAACGACGACTTGGGTTTAGAGTTATCAATCAGCGTCAATGGCGGGGACAGGCATAAGAACGGCAATCGCAGCAGCAAACGAACCCACCGCCAACACGGCAAGCCAGACTGATCCCAGTGAATAAGCATAACCCGCAAGACCTGACCAGATCGCAACGCCCAAATGCATCATACTCATGCCTAGCGCCATCAAGGTGCCACGGTGCGAATCTGACAGCTGCACAGCAGGCAGACCACCAGTGCAGCTCGCATCACAGCACGACCGCTGCCCAAGCGTCGAATGGTTCGCGACATCACCATATTGCCCATCACACTGACACCACCAAGTACCGCGTACGTTAAGCCAACCAGTGCAATGTCCAGTTCAGTGGCATCACGTAAGCGCTGCCCCACCAGATTGAAGACGCCGATCCCCCCACCAAGGCCAAGTCCCATTGCCAGAAGCGCTCCGCGGGCGCCCGGAATCCGTAGCAGTTGCGCCATGGCAGGTTGATCCGGTTTAGCCGTTTTGTTTTTGGCGTAATGCGCACCGCCTTGGGCAGCGAGCAATGCTGCCACCATCAGTGCCGCTGCACCTAACACGATAAACGCTGCGCGCCAAGACAGCCACTCTGTCAAAAAAGCCCCGATAGCCGGGCTGGTAATCATTCCCAAAGTCAGACCTGCCTGAACCAGAGTAATGTGCTTCATCGCTTTATCACCCGGTTGATCACCGGCCAATGCAAACGCGATCGGCAACATGCCGGCACTGGCTAAGCCAGTCATCACCCGCGTCAGTAAACCCACATCGAATTGGCCAACCAGACCAGTAGCGATCGAAGAAAGACCGAACAACACACAAGCTGGCAACATGATGCGCAGCCTTCCCCATTGGTCTGATAAGCGACCAAAGTACGGGGCGATAAACGCAATCGCCAAGCTGTAGGCGGTGATAAACAACGTGATCCGTTCTGCTGGCACGCCCAAATCCTGTCCGATGGGTTGCAAAATCGGGCCAAGCAGCAGCTCATCAGCCCCCACCAAGAACGAAATCAGGAACAACAACGCGGGTAACATTTTATTTGGCATCACACATCTCCATCTTTGCCATATCAATCACTTTATCCGGCCAGTCGGCCAGAAAGTCCGGCTCGTGCGATACCACGATCACCGTGCCAGCGTAGGTACACAACGCCCGTTTTAACGCCGCTTTTAAGTCGACATCCAAATGGGTGGTCGGTTCGTCAAGCACCAACACGTTTGATTTACTGACCGCCAGACACGACAACTTTACCTTGGTCTGCTCACCGCCACTCAAACTGCGCAGCGGCTGCAAGGATTTACTGCCGCTGATGCCAAACTCCGCCAGCTTCTGACGCGCACTTTTGTCATTCAACTGACGACACGATGCTCGCATCACCTGCATGGGAGTACTGTCCGGGTAATCCCAGTGTAAGTCCTGAGAAAAATACCCCCACTGAATGCCGTTGGCCTGTCGAATGTCTCCGGCAAGAGGATTGAGCTGACCGATCAGCGTTTTCAGCAGTGTCGACTTACCCAAACCGTTAAAGCCAACAATCGCCAGCTTTTCGCCACGCTGAATATCGAGATTCATCGCCGGTAACAAGACATGTTGATAGCCTATCTCAAGCCGAGTTGCGGTCAGAACCGTCTGGGCACTCAGAGGCGCGTGAGAAAAACTAAACTCTGGCTGACTCTTTTGCTGCGGCTTGTTCACCCGCTCAACTTTCGCCAACTGCTTTTTGCGGCCGTTGGCTATCTTGGCGTTCACACCCGCACCGTTTTTGCTGATGTAGGCTTCAAGCTTGTCGATTTTCTGTTGTTGGGACTGATATTGCTTAATCTGGTTAAGCGTCTCCTGCTCCTTCTGCACCATCGCTTTTGCGTAGCCGCCTTTGTATTTTCGGATCTGTTGATGGTCAATGTCGCATATGCCATTGGCAATCCGATTCAGAAATGCCGTGTCATGCGATATCACCATAAACGTACCTGAATATTGATTGAGAAACTCCGCCAGCCAGGTCACGTGATCCGTATCGAGAAAGTTGGTCGGCTCATCTAGCAGTAACACATCCGGCTCTTCCAGAAGCAGTTTAGCCAAAATCACTTTATGCCGCTGACCGCCACTCAAACCACTCATGTTTGTGGTCATTCCAAGTGGCAGAATACCCAGCCCCGCCGCCACCTGTTCAACACGATGAGTCAGGTGGTAGAAGCCTCCTTCTTCCAAAAGCGATTGCAGCTCTGCCGCGCGATTCAGTGTTGCATCGGACACCGCTGATGACATTTGCGCATAGAGGCGATTCAGCTCGCGATCCGCAGCCAGTAAAGGCGCATAAGCGGTCGCCATAAAGTCGAATACTGACAGCGAGGGATCAACCTCAAGGTGCTGATCTAGGTAGCCAACTTTTACACCCGGCTGCCAGAGGATGTCACCGTGATCCGGCAGATACTCACCTTGTAATAGCTTGAACAAGGTACTTTTACCCGCACCATTTGGTCCGGTGACACCCAGATGCTCACCACGATGGAGAGCGAAATCGGCGTTTTGATATAAAACCTTGTCTTCCACCTGAAAGCCTAGGTGTTTGATAACTAATAAACTCATGTTTTTAAACCATAAAAAAGGGGCCGGTAACAAGTACCGGCCCCTGGAATCTGTATGATATTGATGTCTCTGATTTTCAGACACAAAAAAGGCCGGTGATAAAGCATCACCGGCCTACCTCTCTAACCATTACTTTCAGATGTCGGCTACCCTGCGCTGTTCACGCATTACAACATCTGATGAAGAGTTGGTTTATTCAGGCTCCGAGCAACACTTCATCGTGTATTTGCGCGGAGCTCAGCCTTCTCACGAAGTTCTTGAACAGGATATAAATCATGGTAGAGAGTCATCTATAAAAACACTTCGCGAAATGTAATATCCGGTAGGATGG
The DNA here is from genome assembly GCF_024347655.1 of Vibrio toranzoniae. Classification (NCBI taxonomy): domain Bacteria; kingdom Pseudomonadati; phylum Pseudomonadota; class Gammaproteobacteria; order Vibrionales; family Vibrionaceae; genus Vibrio; species Vibrio toranzoniae. Next base: position 1,303,055 of record NZ_AP025515.1, read on the forward strand.
AAGTCAATGATTAAGAGTGGTAGTGCAGTGGAAAAGTGAAATTAGCCACTAGATTATGGGGTTTGCTATACCCCAGTTAATCCGATTAACGCTAATTTAGTAATCCATGTAACTCAGAAATGTCCAAAAATAAGTTATAAAAAACGTGAACGGTATTGATTGGGACTGATCCCTACGACCTTTTTAAAGACACGCGTAAAATTGCTGATATCATTGTACCCAGTCATAAAAGCTACTTGTTCGATGGTGAGTTTATTTATGTTCATTTCGCGCTTGGCGATATCCATCTTGTAACGCAGCCTGTATTGCTGAGGGGTTAAACCTAATACCTTTTTAAATAAACGCGTCAACGTTCGTTCACTGACATAACAAAGCTCAGCCATTGCATGATTGCTTTGCTCGTTTAATGGGGTGTGTTCGCAATATTTTTGGGCTTTCAGGACGACGTTATTGCCGTGGGTATAATCAGGCATAAACCGTTCATAATGAGCCTGCAGTCGCCCGGTAAAATCTAACAGGCAAATATCAGCAACTTCTTTGGCGAGTTCATAACCACCATGACGTGCAATGACGTGCAGTGTTAAGTCCTGAAATGCGAACAAGCCGGAGCCGGTAATAATTCGGCCCTCATCAACAACCATCTCATGTTGTTTAACCTCCAACACTTCTGGAAAATCAATAGCAAGCTGGTCGCATAATTTCCAATGAGTTGTCACTGCTCGTTGGTTGAGAAGTTTTGCATGGGCTAACCAAAAAACGCTTGCGCAATTTGCAGCCAATGTTGAGCCTTGTGAGTACCAGTGCTTAAGTACTTTAAGTATCTTTTCATCATACCGTTTTAATGAGCCGAGATTACTAGGAGGAATGAACACTAGATCTGGGGTATCAGCGATGTTGATCTGCTCAGGTAGCGTAACCGTGACATCAAAAAGTGGATGACTATTCACATGGTTGGCAATCGATAAAATGTCTTCTATCCCCGCTATAGCAGAGCGCATCGCGTGCTCAGTAACAAGAACGGTGACTGCTATTTTGCTGCTGTCCATATATGACCTTTTAATGTCAATTTTGGACATTATATCGTTCTAATGATCGGAGTAAAGTTGTTAATCTCAAATCAAGGAGAATAACGACTATGAACCAAGCACTAATTATTATAGATATTCAGAATGATTACTTTGAAGGTGGTGCTATGCCATTGAACAACCCTATGACTGTGGCAAGCAAAGCAAAGGAGCTATTGACTTTCTACCGTGAATCACAGAAGCCTATCATTCATATTCAGCACCTAGCTGCGAGACCAGAATTGAAATTTATGCTTGAAGGAACGCACGGGCAAAAGATTCATTCTAGTGTTGAGCCTAAACATGGTGAGCGTATTATCACCAAAAACTACCCAAATTCATTTGCGGGAACAGAGCTAAGCGAAGTATTAGATGAGCTGAGTATTACTCATGTTGTATTAGCCGGTATGATGACACACATGTGCATTAGTAGTACCGCACGATCAGCCCTGGAGTATGGGTTAAATACCACGATTGCTCATGATGCCTGTGCAACATGCGATTTATCTATTTTCGAACAGATCATTCCTGCCAAAGAAGTACATTTAACCGCGCTCGCGGAAGTATCAAGTATCGCTAATATTGTAAGTAGTGAAGACATTATTAGCAGGCTTCAATAGATATTTTATGACTGCGTGTCACTTATTAGTGCCGCAAATCGAAAACTCTCTCCGCTACCTAGCAAGACAAAGAGGAGAAGAACCTTCCACATTACATGGGGATAGTTCTCAAGAGAGAAGTGGCATAAAAGCATTGCTAGGACATCAAGCCATTATCGATACTCTTGGTTCTGATATTACCAGTAACCTGCAAGTAATCCTGTTAGACAAGATTTACGGAGATCTAAGAAATCAGCTATCGCATGGGTATATGTCTGCATCAACCTATTGGGGAACTGCTCCGAAGTATTTATGGTGGCTTGTTTTGCACATGTTAATGCTACCTCTCGCAAGGTATTGGAAAGAAAACTATAAAGTAGAAGAGGCTGCTGAATGATCTAATGTGGGAGAGTAACACAATGCTCTCCCACATTATTCTGGGAGAATCAGATAGCACGAAAATGTCCAAAATGAGTTAAAGCAGCAGGTCTACATACATTAATGCTAGTTTTTTCTATACGCTACCTAATTCGTGACGGGTACCAACGTTATGAGCTACTTGACATGTGTGGTTCCGTGGGGAAAAGATCGTGATTACGATAGCGTGCGTAGAGTAAAAGTGCGGTATAAATAGCTCGTTGGTGTCGCTTCATTAGCTTCGCACAGAAATCCACCTTTGTGGATTAACTAAACTAGCCCAAATACACCTCATAATCAGAAGATTCCAATTATGAGGTTTGTAACGTGGTTTATCTTGGAATCGAAATTACTTTTAGTACGATTCTATATCGAGTTAATTGTTTGATTGGTTATCAGAAACAGTCACATCACTTAAATTAAGTTTTCCATAAAATGGTCGTATATCCTTTGCACAGTAGGCTCTGAGGCAGAGCTAAAGAAGTGAGTCATTGACTCTTCGGATGAAAAGAGTTCAACCAAAGATATAGAGTATCCATCGGCTATGAATGGTATCAAAGGAGTATACGACCACAGTATGTTTTCTTTACCATCAAGTAATTGAGCAGTAATATTGTAGCGGACGTCAAAACTACCAGGAAACCCCGGAGCCTTTCCTAAAACGACATGATTAAGTGTAATGACGAGTCTATTTGGGGAACTATCGTCAAATACTACTTTAACGTTATCCTGCTCTACTTTTTCGTAAAATTGTTTCTGAATAATCTGATTTAAACTAACTTGATTTTCATCCATAAAAATCAGGGTTTTTTCTTTTAAACCTAAACCATCTCCGCCTACTGGAGTTAAGCCCGAACCTTCAAGATGAACCGTACTTATTACAGTTAGTATCGAGTTGTCACTTTCACTTGATTCGAGTTTTATAGTTTTCAGATGTTCGAAGTTTTCTTTAGTCAACTTTACATCTGGAACTGTTGAACAACCACTTAAAAATATTGCTACAAAAAAGTAAAATAATGAAATTTCAATGAATCACTCCGGTAAATATTAAATCTATCTTATATATTAAATTTGTTAATCATAACGTATCATTGAACGAATTAATATGTTTGTATATAGTATAAGTCATCAATGCTAGATATCTTCAGTTAGCTAAAAAATACATAACGAATGACTCCTTACTATTTAATACCAGTGGTAATTGGTCATCTATGAAATTAGAAAAGGTACTAGCAAGTTTTTTGTCTAGACACCTCTCAGACTGAATTTTACCCCATGGCAAATTATCAATGTGATGGCTCTAAGAAGCTTCTGTCCAGAGGCTTCATAGACCTGAATTTTGACTCGTATGATCATCAGGCATTTCTGAAAATATCGGTTCAAAACACCCTCAAGCAATTGGCTTGATGGTATGCTCTAGGTTTCAATTTTTCGTCTTCTGGTTTAGTTGGTGGGCACATTGCACCAAGTTCTATTCCTCAAACAAGGGAACGGCTCACCTTCAAGCCTTAGTAGGCACTGCACTTCAGATAAGCCGATTTAACTTGCTATGATTTTTCTTTTAGCATCTCCCGCACCACATAATGCAGGATACCGCCATGTGTGAAGTAGGTGGCTTCAGTGCTCGTGTCGATGCGCGATAACAGATTGCAGCGCTTATTCGTGCCATCGGGATAGTTTATAAGCATGGTGTATGTCTGCCCGGGGTGAATTTCTCCTGATAGACCTTCTATGTTTATGGTTTCTTTGCCACAGAGCCCAAGGCTTAGCCTGTCGGTGCCTTGTGGGAACTGTAACGGTATAACGCCCATACCGATGAGGTTGGAACGGTGAATTCGTTCATAAGACTCGGCCACTACTGCCTTCACACCTAACAAGCGGGTGCCTTTTGCTGCCCAATCTCGGCTCGATCCTGTTCCATACTCTTTCCCGGCTATCACAACCAAAGGGGTGTTATTTTCCTGATACTTCATGGCAGCATCGTAAATCGTCATTTGCTCACCGGTAGGTATATACGTGGTATAGCCGCCTTCTACATTCTGCAGCATTTCATTTCGGATCCGCACGTTGGCAAAGGTTCCTCTCATCATGACTTCATGGTTTCCTCGTCGAGATCCATAAGAGTTGAAATCTGTAGGCTCCACACCATGAGATTGCAAGTATATACCTGCTGGAGTGTCTGGTTTGAAAGAACCTGCTGGAGAGATATGATCGGTCGTAACCGAGTCACCCAGTAGCGCTAATATGCTCGCATTTTTTATATTCTCAATCGCGTCAGGCTGTGTTTGCATGCCGACGAAAAATGGTGGCTGTTGAATATAGGTCGAGTTATCGGACCAGGTGTAGACTTTACTTTCCGGAGCTTTAAGCGCTTTCCAGTTGTCATCACCTTCAAACACTTCGCCGTATTCCTTATGAAACATCTCGGTTTTTACGCGCAGCATGGCTTCATCGATTTCTTGCTGAGTTGGCCAGAGATCCTTGAGATAGACGTTATCTCCATTCGCATCAATGCATAAAGGGTCTTTAGTTAGGTCAAGTCGCACATTGCTTGCAAGTGCGTACGCGACCACCAATGGTGGCGAGGCCAGCCAGTTAGTTTTCACCAGAGGATGAACCCGGCCTTCAAAGTTACGATTCCCTGAAAGCATTGAAGCGACGGTAAGATCGTTATCTATAATGGCCTTTTCTACGGCAGGCGGCAAAGGACCGGAGTTACCAATACAAGTGGTGCACCCATAACCCACCAAGTTAAATCCCAGTTGGTCTAAGCTTTCCTGAAGTCCTGTGACTTTCAAGTAATCGGTGACGACCTTGGATCCCGGAGCAAGAGATGTCTTAACCCAAGGCTTGGTTTGCAATCCTCTTTCTATTGCTTTTTGGGCTATCAGCCCAGCAGCGATCATGACGCTCGGGTTCGAGGTGTTAGTACAGGAGGTGATTGCTGCAATGACCACCGAACCGGGCATGAGATGCGTTTTCACACTGTCGATATCTAAATTGGCGTTGGTTATCCGTTGAGCGTTATTGTCGGTACTGATCTGATCTTTGTTTCGTTTAATTTTCTTATCTTTTTCCTGTGGTGTCACTTCTGTTGTTTTCATGAAAAGGTCGAATGCTGACTTAATATTTTTAAGAGCCACGCGATCCTGGGGTCGTTTAGGCCCGGCGACACTTGCTTCCACTTTATCCATATCAAGTTCTAGGTGGTCAGTGTAAATCGGTTCATGATTTGGCTCGCGCCACAACCCTTGAGCCTTGGAGTAAGCCTCGACCAAAGCTATCTGAGAGGCTTCTCGACCGGTAAGCTCTAGATATTTTAATGTTTGCTCATCGACCGGAAAGAAGCCACATGTTGCGCCATATTCAGGTGCCATATTGGCAATTGTTGCTCGGTCGGCTACGGGCATATCTTTCAACCCATCCCCATAGAACTCGACAAATTTACCAACGACCCCTTTTTTGCGTAACATCTCAGTCACGGTGAGCACAAGGTCGGTTGCATTAATGCCTTCACGCAATTTTCCGGTAATTTTGAAGCCGACCACCTCAGGGATAAGCATAGAAACTGGTTGGCCTAGCATGGCCGCCTCAGCTTCGATACCGCCCACTCCCCAACCTAAAATGCCTAAGCCATTAATCATTGTTGTATGCGAATCGGTCCCTACAAGCGTATCAGGGTAGGCAATCGTTTTTCCGTCGAATTCTTTATACCAGATGGTTTTACCCAAGTACTCTAGATTCACTTGGTGGCAGATCCCCGTTCCTGGAGGAACCACGCGGAAGTTATCAAAAGCTTGTTGCCCCCATCTTAAAAATTCATAACGTTCTTGGTTTCGTTGCATTTCAATACTGACGTTATCTTTGAAGGATGAAGTATCACCAAAATGGTCAACCATCACCGAGTGGTCAATCACTAAGTCAACAGGGGTTAAAGGGTTAACTAATGCAGGGTCTTTACCTGACAGCCGTACCGCTTCCCGCATCGCTGCCAGATCCACGACGCTTGGAACGCCAGTAAAATCTTGCATGAGAACTCGAGCGGGTCGAAATGGGATCTCGGTATCAGACCTGCGCGATTTGAGCCACTCAGCCATGGCATTTATATGCGTTTGAGTGACAGCAAAAGAGTCTTCATTACGCAAAAGGTTTTCCAGCAGGACTTTCAGACAAAAAGGTAACTGGCTTAGATCGCCCAATGTGCTTTCGGCTTTTATCAGGCTGTAATAGTGATAGTGGCGACCGCCTACAGTTATCACTGAAAGTGTATTCAAGCTGTCTTTACTCCATTGTTCGCTTGGCATGAAGTGCCTCCTATTATGCAGTGCGTGATACGGCTCTTTGTGAGCATGCCAGCCTTGTTGATTGACCAACAGACGCGTTTATAATTTAGTATGACAAACTTTAGGAAAAATGTAGGTCGTTCTATTGAAGATCCGGAGCAACGTCGATGTTTCATTGAAATGAAGTTGAGATGGTTGACGAATGTCACGAGTAAGATTTTGTGCTAAATAGGGACAGTTACAAAAAAGCCATGAACAGTGGAGCATGCCTCTGTCGACATACCCCGTACTTCCTATCCAGTGACAACATTTCTATTGATATAATCGGCATTCTGGCTTCTGCGTAACCATACTTTTTCATGGAAGAAGTAAGCCACAGAGTTTATTGCAGGTTCTATTGTTGCCATTAAACCACCGAGGAAAGCGTCGCCTGTTAATGCATAAGTTACCGTAAACGCAACGCTAAAGTGAATGGTGGCAAAGCTGGCTGTTTTCACTTGAGTCATGGATTCTCGGCGCTTTAGAAAGGCGACTTTTTGCCAAGTTTTTTCATGTAGATAAAAAGCACCCGTATTAACTGAAGGTTCGACCATGGCAATCAAACTACCGAGTAGGAAGTCGCCTGTTAAGCTAAAAGCGACCAAGGTTGCAATGGTAAAGTGAATAGCTGCAAAAGTGATTGTCTTGATCATCGTATTATCCTAAAGCGGTTCATCTGAGTTGATAGAACCATTATCGATAATTATTATCATTTACGGAAGTGGATTGATTCTATGGTAGTGATAGGTTTTGACAATCAAGCGTTAGAACTAGATCAGTGAGTATTAAACAAGGTAAGGGCAAGTATTTTGCCCTTATTGCTTTAAATCGAATCGTATAGCCGATGATTCACATACGGCTTGTTATCTAAAACGACTCTTCATCATTAGTAATAAGAAATAGCCACTTCCCATTATTGATACTAATGTGCCGGCAGCAATATTGAATGGGTATATCGCGACTTGCCCAAGCCAATCCGCCCAAATCATGAGCGTAATTCCAATGACTCCTCCGGTGAGCAGTTGCGGTGTCGCTTTCTTTGCGCCGAGCATCATTGCCATATGAGGGGCAACAAGGCCGACAAAGGCTACCGGTCCCATTGTTGCGGTCGAGAAAGCACACAGTAATGCTACCAGAGAGAGACCAACCACATTTACTAGGTTAGCATTCAAGCCGCGAGCGTTGGCAAACTGACGGCCAATAGCAATCACGGTTAACCATCGAGATAACATCAGTACGATTAACACTAATGTCGCACTAGCGGTAAGTAACAGCATGGCTTGCTCTTGCGTTACGCGGTAACTAGATCCGGTTAGCCATAGTAGTGTTTTGTAACTATCGCCCGTTCCCTTAGCAAGTGAGAACTGGATGAAAGCTTCGAGCATTGCAGTAAGTGCAATACCAGACAAAATGAAGTTAGACGGATTAAAGTTGTGTTTTTTTCCTAGTAGAAGTAACGCAATAAGCACCGTTACACTGCCTAGGAATGCAACCATCCACTCAGAACCGGAGAATGCACTTCCAACAAATAGAGTTGTGGTGACAATAGCAAAGGTAGCGCCAGAGGAGACCCCTAAAATATCAGGGCTTGCCAAAGGGTTATAGACTAAGCGCTGTAAGATCACACCAGCAACCGATAGCGCTAAACCTACTGATATTACGGTTATGAGTCGGGGCCAGCGAAGCTGCCATTGATATTCATTTGGAGAAGACATGATCAACCCATTTGAAGTCGTAGTTGCGAAAATATAAAGCAAGCCGCCGATCAAACAAGCGGATAGGATAAGGCCAATCGTTGATCTTGAGATGCGACTTTTTCCTTCACCCATCGAGAGGTTGAGTTGATCCTGCGCGTGCAAAGGTTTACGGCTAAACCAAATGAGCGCCGGCGCACCAATCGCCGCTGCTGTCACTCCGCTAGGAATCGTTTCTTCAAACCAAAACGTCAGTAGCATGGCTAGCGTGTCGGTAAAGATCAGTAACCCAGCGCCGAGTACAGCACTTGATAGCAGTTGCTGCCGCGGTGTTCTCGCCCCTAACGCTCGGGCAATATTTGGTGTGAGTAAGCCAATAAAGCTAATGATGCCAACGGCGGTAATTGAGGCTGAAACCAACCAAATACCCATTACCATTAGCAAGGTAAAAGCAGGAACTACGGGTAGCCCCCTTGCTGTTGCGCCTTCTTGGCCAAGGCGAAGTAATGTCAGAATTCTTGGGGCTATGAGGAATAAAACGAGCGCAATACCCGTCTTCGGCAGCAACCATTCGAACCAATCCCAACTGTATTGGGTAAGATCGCCTGCGCCCCACATGAATACGTTTTGGGCAAATTGAGCATTGAGTACTACAATTGCTGCAGCGATTGAACCGAGCAAAATATTAATGACCATTCCAGAAACCACCAAAGGAAGCCCCGTCATATTCTTGAGCCCGACAATTGCCACAATAAGCCCAAACGCCACTAATGCACCGACCATGGCAGCCAATGCTGAGTAATCTGCAACGTAATCGACAAACCAAACATTCATTACAACAAGCGCTAGCCATGCACCGGATGAACTGCCTAGGGTGAGCGGTGAGGTGAGGTTATTCTGTGTCAGTTGTTGCATTAAGCTTCCGACCAGCCCAAGCATCGCACCCACTAATATCGCCATGGCTAGACGTGGGAGTTGGGAGTCAATAAAGAAGATCTCATCAAAGCTGGTGGCAGAGCTTGGTGTCGTGATTAAGCTGAATTGCTGGTCAAATGCGAGTGATGTATCAATCTGTAGGCTGAAAATCGCGAAGCAAACAAGTGCCATTAAGGAAGAGGAGACTAATTTGATGTTCATTTGTCCTCCGCCAGCTCAATTAAGCTGTCTGTAATGGCTTCAGCTAAATAAAGCAATGACATTGCTCCGCCATAGTTCCACACAGATCGCACTGAATTGACTCGGCCCTCTTTCACAAAAGGTAGAGCTTGCCATAGGCGGGCATCTTTCAATTTTTCTTCTTGAGGAAAGGGCTGCATATACAGAACATAACTCGCACCTGCTTGTTGCAACGTGTTGATGCGAGTTTGTTGAATTCCCCATGCTCTCGGCCTAACGGGAATTGGGTTATTAAAGCCAAGCTGTGACACCACGTATTGTGTCGAAGAGTTATTTGAATACAAGAACACAGAATTCAATGTAGAGAATCGCATCACGACCAAGTCGGTGTTTGGTGCGTAGTAGGGGGCGAGCTTCTGCTTCAATTCAGAGAGTTTAACTTCCACCTCTGCTAACTGTTGCTTTGCGATGTCTTCTTTATCGAGTAGCTTACCAATGGTTTTAAAGTGTGCTATTGCAGTGTTAGCGGCATTCTCTTTTTCAGTGAAATTGGGTAGGTAAACCACAGGCGCAATTTGCTCCAAGATCGGCAAAATGTCTTGCTGTGGTGACGCCGCTAAAATTACGTCGGGTTTGAGATTCGCAATCAGCTCTAAGTTAGGCTCTGAGCGCGAACCAATATCGGTAATCTCTTTTGGGGCTTCAGGTTTTACCACCCAAAGTCGATAACTCGCAAGCTCCGGTGCGCCCACTGGCGTGACACCTAGTGCCAATACTTGCTCAAGGAGATCCCAATTGAGAACCACAACTCGCTTTGGCGTTTCGGCAAAACGATGTGAACTGACTTGGTTTTCAATCATCTCAGCAGCATGGCTGAAAAATGAGACCAACAACGAAACCACGATGACAAGTAGACGAAGGTGAACATTAATCAGGCGCATACAACCGCAACCTTTTGACTCGCTACGCTATTTCCTGGGGCTGGGTGGTCAATCAACTGAATCGATGATTCGTATAAGTTGGATAGACGTTGTTCATCCAGCAAGATGTCAGCAGGTCCCTCAAACGCAATTTGGCCCTGTTTTAATGCAACAATATGAGTGGCATAGCGAAGCGCGAGGTTAAGATCGTGCAGGATCACAATGATACCGACATTTTCAGTTCTGTTGAGTTCCGACAATAATTGCATGAGTTGAAACTGGTGGTGGACGTCTAACGCGGATGTTGGCTCATCTAAGATAAGTATTGGCGATTGTTGTGCTAAGAGCATTGAGACCCAAGCGCGTTGGCGTTCACCACCCGATAATTGGTCGGCTAAGGTGTCGGCAAATTGTGTTATCCCCGTCCGTTCCATAGCCGCTTCAATAATAGAGGTATCTTCGCTGTTCCAACGCCCCAAGGCACCACGCCAAGGAAAGCGGCCTAATTTGACTAATTCACGCACAGTTAGGCCTGCCGATGCAGGTAGTTTCTGTGACAGATAAGCGATCTTCTTCGCTCGCTCTTTGGTTTTGTAATCGGTCAGAATGTTGCCGTCTACTGACACTCTCCCTTCGTCAGCGGCCATTTGGCCAGAAAGAAGGTTAACCAGTGTCGATTTACCTGAACCATTGTGGCCAAGTACGATGGTGAGTTCGTCAGTTGGAATTGATAAGTCATCGACCTGAAAAATGGTACGTCCACCGCGGCAAACTTTAATATCAGAGAGTTGGTACATAAATTTAGTTGTCTATAGATACGAAAAAGCCCCCTCATAGGAGGGGGACGCTATATTTAGTGAGCTATGAGCGGGTTACCACTTATAGTTTGCATTTAGCATTACAGAGCGAGATTGACCGTAGTAACACCAGTAATCACAACCAGACACATACTCTTCGTTAAGAATATTGTTCACGTTTAGCTGTGCTTGCCATTGATAGGTGATGTCATAAGTTACCGCTGCATCCCAAAGTGTCACAGATGGAACCGTTAGATCTGAGCTCTTAGGGTTGTCTTTTGATTCACCAACGTAGCGAACACCAGTACCAATATTGAGGTTTGGAATAAACGCTTGTGCACTGTAATCAATCCAAGCTGATGCTTGATGCTCTGGGATAAGTGCTGCTTGCTGCTTACCTTTACCAAATGTTTCATCAGTCTCTGCTTTCGTATAGGTGTAACTTGCCATTAGTTTTACAGAGTCTGTAAGCTGAGCTGCACCGTCGATTTCAACACCTGTCGATGTTACTTCACCTGTTTGCGTTGCTACCCAAGTAGAAGGATCTGTAACGAGTGCATTCTTCTGAGCAATATCGAACCATGCAACATTAACAAATCCATCGATAAAGCTAGGTTCGTATTTAACACCTACCTCAACCTGTTCGCCTTCAAGTGGCTTGTATAGCTCGTTTGTTGAAGCATCGATAGTACTGATAACTTCAAACGATTGAGAGTAGCTTGCGTATGGCGATAAGCCGTTTTCAGCAAGGTACATTACGCCAGCACTTAACGATAATTCACCATCATCGCGAGATTCGCTTTGAGCAACGTTTGTGCCTTTTCCTGTATTCTCGGTTTTAACCCAATCGTAGCGAGCGCCAACGTTACCAATCCACTGATCGTGTAATTTAAGCTGGTATTGTGAGTACAGACTTGCTTGAGATTTCGAGATCTCACGCTTGATATTGTTTGCAGAATCAAGCGGGGTGAAGTTGCCGTATTCTGGGTTTGACGGATTGATCGTGCCAAACGCATAGTTGTCTTGCTCTAGGCCATCGGTTTTGTGGTATTGCAGATCCATGCCAACTAACACCGTGTGTCCAGCGTTGTTAGTGATCCAGTTACCGACTGCATTATTATCGAAGGTGATGCTCTCGTTTTTACCATCACGGAATACGATACCTTGCGTAAGTTCTTCAACAGATGGATCGTTGTTTGAGAAGGCGTAAGAGCTGCGAAGGTATAGCTCGTTAGCACCATAATTCAGGTTTTGAGAAAGCTTCCACGTGTCGTTAAGTTCGTGCTCTAGCAAGTAGCCTAATGAGAATTGAGTTCGTTCATACTTGTCGTAGTCAGGTTGACCAAGGTTCGTTGACGGGTCAATGTGGCCAAAATTCGAGCCGATCAATGTGCCTGCTGCTGGGAAGAAAGGGTTCGTTGGTACACCATCATCATGAAGGTAGCTTGCTAGAACGGTAAGCATCGTGCGATCAGAAATATCAATCTCAAAGCTTGGCGCAATGTAGAAGCGTTCATTGCTTGTACCGTCTAGTTCGCCATCTTCACTCTTCATTAAACCGACTAAACGGTAACGTACACTGCCATCTTCGTTCGCATCATCAGCAATGTCGTATCCGACCGCTTGGTGATTATTGTTGCCCACCTCGATCTTAACTTCGCCTTGAGGTGCGAAAGTTGGTTTCTTTTGAACAGCATTAACTAAGCCGCCAGGTGCTGATTCACCATAAAGTACAGCAGAAGGGCCTTTAATCACCTCAACACTTTCTAGGCCGTATGGTTCGACTAACCATGTGTAATAACCATCTCGAAACAGACGATTACCATCTAGGTAAGTTGCAGCATCAAAACCACGAATTTTGAACCAATCAGTGTCATTGTCAGCGCCGTATGGCTGTGCAGTTACACCTGATGTATAGCGCAGTGCTTCATCCAGTTTTTGTGGTGCTCGAACACGCAATTCATCTTCAGATATGATTGAAATGGATTTAGGTGTTTCTTTTGCAGGGGTTTCTACTTTCAATGCTTGAGCTGTCACGGTGATCGTTTCTACTTCTTCTATTGAAGTGCCTGTCGCAAAAGCAAATTGAGTCGGAAGTAAAAGAATTGAGCCCACTACTAGGCTTCGCTTAACAGCAAGGCTAAGCGTTTTTGGTTTTAGGATGGTCATTATTTTTCCACTGTACTGATTGGTTACTCGCTCTTTTAATGCAAAGAGTAGTGATAATGGTTCTCATTTTTGTTGCGAGTATACCTAGTTGATAATAATCATAATTAGATCTAGATCACATTAAGGTGACAATTTGAAAAATTATTGCGTGATCAATATTTGATAATTGTAGGTGTTTACATATCGGCTAAGCGCTAATGACTGTTTTTTAGTTTTTCAATTACAAATTGATATGTTTGCGCATCTATTGATAGATTCAAAAAAAAGCTACACAAGTCTGAAGAAATCTTGATAATGGCGACCCCGTCCCCCGATAGCACAAGACAGGTATTACTACTTATGTTTAATTGGTTTGAAAACCTTACGAAGCCATTTCCATCACACGAGACCGAAAAACCGCCAAAAAGTTTATTTGGTTTTTGTCGTTTTTATACCCGAGGTTTTGAAGTGCCTTTGGTACTAATGGCGATTCTAAGTGCATTGATCGCTATTTCAGAAGTGGCTTTATTGCGATACCTAGGGGAGCTGGTTGATATATTAGCCAATCAAGACAGAGAAACATTTTGGCAAGATCAAGGAGACAGCATCAAGAATATGTTGATCCTTGTCGTTGTGATTATGCCAACGTTGGGCTTTTTCCATTCGATGATCATGCACCAGTCGCTGCTAGGTAACTATCCAATGTCAATTCGTTGGCTAATTCACCGTTATTTGTTGAAGCAAGCCGTTGGCTTTTTTCAACGAGATTTTGCTGGACGTGTCGCTACCAAGGTTATGCAAAGTGCATTAGCAGTACGCGAAACCGTGATGAAACTTCTTGATGTATTGGTGTATATTTCAGTTTATTTCATCTCAATGATTTGGATGATGGGTGAGTCTGACCTCATTTTAATGCTGCCAATTCTAATTTGGTTAGTACTGTATATTTTTATTCAACTCTACTTTATTCCGAAAATGAAACAAATAGCGACAGTGCAAGCGGATGCTCGCTCTATCATGACGGGCCGTATTGTTGATTCTTATACGAATATTTCGACAGTTAAGCTCTTTGCACATTCTCAACGTGAACTCGATTACGCTGAAAGCAGCATGAAAGGCTTTTTGAAAACTGTTTATCGCCAAATGCGAATGGTGACATGCTTATTATTGAGCGTGGACGCAATTAACTACCTATTACTTATTTCAATTGCTGCTACTTCTATCATGTTGTGGCTCGACGCCAGTGTAACGATAGGGGCGATAGCGGTGGGTATTAGTATAGCCCTTCGAGTTCAAGGCATGTCGAAATGGATCATGTGGGAAGTTAGCTCATTATTTGAAAATATCGGCACAGTTGTCGATGGTATGAATACCATTTCTAATGATGTTGAAATTAAAGATGTTAAAAATGCAAAATCATTAGAAATTAAACAAGGTGCAATTGAGTTTAATAAGGTTCACTTTAACTACAATGAAGAGAAATCGGTATTTAACGATCTTGAACTGAATATCAAGCCAGGAGAGAAGGTTGGTATTGTTGGTCGTTCTGGCTCAGGTAAATCGACCTTGGTTAATTTATTATTGCGTTTCTATGATGTTAACAGTGGTCATATTCGTATTGACGGACAAGATATTTCTCAAGTTGAACAAGAGTCGTTGCGTAAACATATTGGCATGATCACTCAAGACACTTCATTACTGCATCGCTCAATCAAAGAGAATATTCTTTACGGCGACCCTGCAGCTAGTATGGACGACGTGATTGCTGCAGCGAAACAAGCGCATGCTCATGACTTTATTCAAGAGTTGAAAGATGAAAATGGCAATAAAGCGTATGACGTAGAAGTAGGTGAGCGTGGGGTTAAGCTTTCGGGTGGACAACGTCAACGTGTTGCCATTGCGCGAGTGCTTCTTAAAAATGCTCCTATCCTGATTATGGACGAAGCAACGTCGGCATTGGACTCGGAAGTTGAATCAGCAATACAAGAAAACCTTGATGCGTTAATGGAAGGTAAAACGGTAATTGCGATTGCCCACCGACTATCAACCATTGCTGCTTTAGATCGTTTAATTGTTATGGACCAAGGACAAGTTATCGAACAAGGCTCACACCAAGAGCTCCTCGAACTGAATGGTGTTTATGCCAAGTTATGGCAGCATCAGACTGGCGGTTTCTTAGGTTAGAGCCGAACTGTTATAGAAAGGAATGCAAAACGAGCCCAAGTGGCTCGTTTTTTTCTAGATGCTCATTTGAGTGATTACGGATTTGGACATCGTTACCTTATGGTTCGTTGAGCCCATTACATAATTTGCGAACTAAAAACGCTCTCAAAATAAATACAAATTAGCTCTTTACCTCAACTTAACTTTAGGTATTAGGATATGCAACGTTGCTTACGAGAATACTTTAAGGAGAGAAGAATGATCCAACTTGAACATGTGAATTTAGTCGTTAAGGACATCCCTGAAATGCTGACTTTCTACAAAGCGGCGTTTCCACACTGGTACGTCCGTGATGAAGGAAAAGGCGAATGGTCAGGTAAGCCACGTAACTGGCTGCATTTTGGTGACGAATATCAATATATTGCACTGAGTGATCACGGTGAAGGGGAAAACAGAGATTTGGCAGGGCACTCGGTTGGCCTCGCGCACTTTGCTTATGTGACACATAACATCAATAGCGTGATTGAGCGCCTTATTGATGCGGGCTTCCCAATCGCCAAACCCGGCGCCGAAGAACCTTATCGTAAAAACGTCTATTTTGTGGATCCGGCTGGCTTTGAAATTGAATTTGTTGAATATCTGAGTGATGACCCCAAACTACGCAATGCCACGTAATAAAAGTCGTTCATCGAGTTGGTTTGCTAGAGCTAGTTTGTTCGAAATAAACGTCTAAGAAAGAGTGCTAGGAAAGACTTACAGAAAAGGGCAGTGTGGATTATTCCGCAATGCCCTTTTTTAAACTTGGCTTAAAGGTAGGGAATTACTTCATGCCTAGCTTTTGGTCTTTCGCTTTAAGGGGCGTCAGCAACTGTTTGCCAAACACATTAATTAGCGCGCCTGTTACGATGAGGCCACCACCTAAGTACGTCCAAACCGATGGGATTTCATTGAAGATCCAAACACCTAATAGTGCAGAAAATACGATCTGAATGTATGAGTAAGCCGATGCTTTACCCGCAGCTTGGGTTTGCATCGCCTTGGTTAAACCATATTGACCTATTTGTGTGAAAACCCCGACGAGAACCAGCATCACGGTTAAAAATAAGCTGGGCCAGACAAAGTCGTTCCAAATTAAGGCTGTGGATATTGGCAGGGCAACCAGTGGGAAATAGAAGATGATCACAGAGCTGTCTTCCGTTTGGCTAAGCTTTCTCACAATCACATACGCAATCGAGCTACCAAACGCACCGCATAATGCCACCAGAATGCTGAACAGGGGTAACTCACTGCTCGCACCAGTGTTTATGCTTGGCTGAACCATCACCAGTAATCCTGCTAGACAGAATGCAATGCAGATCATCGTTGATTTCTGGACGCGTTCTTTCAGGAATAGCACACCGAGCAACGCGGTAAATATTGGATGGACGTATTGTAAGATAGCAGCTTCTGCGAGCGGCAGTGTCGTCACTGCATAGTAAACGCACATCAGCGCAGCCGTACCGACAGCGCCACGCAGGAAAAGCAGTGGTTTGTTGTGACCCCAAACCGAAATGCCTTTTCGTTTCACATCGATATAACTGATGATCAAAGACACCAAAGCCCTAGCCGCGACAATTTCAAATACAGGTATGCCATAGCTGCTAATGTACTTTACACAAGCCGACATTAGTGCGAATCCAAAAGCGGAGAGGAGCATGAACCTAACCCCGACAGGGATCAGTGAAAAAGAGAAAGAAGGCATAAAAATATCAATCGGTTGAGGGAAGTGGAATCATAACGTAGTTTTGGAGAGCCGACCAAAGGCTTTGTCTGGTTCCCGTAACTTAATTCAATTAATTCTCATTTCAGCACGGTTTGCTTTTATCCTACATAATATCGGTTACAGCTCAGTTTTATAAAATCCCCCTCAACAGAAGGTGACGCTAATTCAACTCTGATTTATCCGCCGTTTTCATTGTCTCTGCCATTCATATTATTTCTGTGAATCTATAATGAGAGATATGTTCTATGAAACCAATAAATACCCTACTCATATCCACGCTCGCACTTTGCTCTTTTAGTTCAGCCACATATGCCGACAGCATCCTTCATGCTTTCAACTGGAAGTACTCAGACGTAACAGCCAATGCCAATCAAATTGCCCAAGCTGGCTACAAGAAGGTACTGGTTGCTCCGGCAATGAAATCCAGCGGCAGCCAATGGTGGGCGCGTTACCAACCACAAGATCTGCGTACTATTGACTCTCCTTTGGGGAACAAACAAGATTTAGCCGCAATGATCACCGCACTTAAAGGCGTAGGTGTTGATGTTTACGCTGATGTTGTACTCAACCACATGGCGAATGAAAGCTGGAAGCGAAGTGACTTGGATTACCCTGGCACTGAAGTGCTAAACGATTATGCCAGCCGTTCAAGTTACTATGCCGACCAGACTCTGTTTGGCAACTTAGGGCAAGGTTTTGTCTCGGCTAACGATTTCCATGCCGCAGGCTGTATTTCAGATTGGAACGATCCGGGTCATGTTCAATACTGGCGTTTGTGTGGTGCCGATGGTGATGTGGGTCTTCCAGATCTAGACCCAAACAACTGGGTAGTGTCACAACAGCGTTTATACCTGAAAGCGTTAAAGGACATGGGCATCAAAGGTTTCCGAATTGATGCAGTGAAGCACATGAGTCAGTACCAAATCGACCAAGTGTTTATGTCTGAAATCACCGCGAACATGCATGTGTTTGGTGAGGTGATTACCAGTGGTGGAGCAGGGAACAGCGGTTATGAGTCTTTCTTAGCGCCTTACTTAAACAATACTAACCATTCCGCGTACGATTTCCCGTTGTTTGCATCGATTCGATCAGCGTTCTCAATGAGCGGCGGTATGAACCAGCTGCATGATCCAAAAGCGTACGGCCAAGCACTCGATGACAACCGTTCGATCACCTTCGCGATCACACATGACATTCCAACCAACGACGGCTTCCGTTACCAAATTATGGACCCACAAGATGAGCAGCTTGCTTACGCTTACATTCTTGGTAAAGATGGTGGGACGCCGCTGATCTACAGCGATGATCTTCCTGATTCTGAAGACAAGGATAACGGTCGTTGGGGCAATGTGTGGAACAGTTCGACAATGAAAAACATGTTGAGCTTCCATAATGCAATGCAAGGCAAATCAATGACGATGATTTTGAGCGATCAGTGCACTTTGTTGTTCAAGCGTGGTAAAGAAGGCATAGTTGGTATTAATAAATGTGGTGAAACGCGTGGCGTGACAGTTGATACTTACCAACATGAGTTCAATTGGCATGTTCAATATAAAGACGTATTGAGCAGCGCGACAGAAACCGTGACTTCTCGTTATCACACCTTCAACTTACCACCACGTAGTGCGCGTATGTTTAAGCTTTAGTGCTTGCTCAATAAAGCGAAACACGATTGATAGATAGCATATGCCGCAGTAAGTTCTGCGGCTTATTTATATCTGGGCTTAAGGCTTACCGTCACTGTTGATCGCAGATAACACCAGACCAATGATTTTGATGGGATAGCGCTTTCAACAATTCGATCTCTTTCTCTGTCTCTATTTTAAGCCAATCAATGAGATCATTAATCACAGGCGAGTGAGTGCGTTGGTGGATGAAATAGGTCCAAGCACTGTTTTGGATCTTGGCATTCTTCGGGCAGTACAAGAAGCCACGTTGTAGATCTTGTAAAACCAAAAGCAAATCCGTCACTGTGACACCTTCACCCGATAAGCAAGCGCTGAGTGCCATATCCAAGGACAAGAAACTGGTATTTCTGACGGGTTTCTTTGGTGGGAATTCAACATCGGCCAGCCATACTTTCCAATCATGATGATCTAAGGTCGGGTGCAGCCGTGGCATGGTTAAGATCGAATCGAGGTCGGTGTCTTTATTTGTTGAACTGGCGGAATGAGTTAAGTTTGTGGAGCAGACGGGGGCCATGAACTCTTCACGCAAGAAGGTGATGTCAGGCGCGTTGTCATAGCGTTTTTTGAATCGCGTATGGAAGATCAACAAGTCGTATTCGCTGCTGTTGATCGCTTCATCCTCTTCAATCACAGGAACTATCACGATCTCGTAATCAGGGTAACGCTCGTTTAATTCACGTACCTTAGAGATCAACACGCGCGTAGCGAAACTCAGGGTTGCTTTGATCACAATACGTTTCTGTTTAGGTTCACTCCAAGAAGCGATAACCGATTCGATATTTCCGTAACTTTCACGCAAAGCAACATACAAATCATGGCCTTGTACCGTTAATTCAATCGCTCGATGTTTACGAATGATTAGCGATGCGTTCAGCTCATCTTCAAGCTGTTTGATCTGACGGCTGATCGCACTCTGTGTCACGTTAAGCTCATCAGCAGCCAACGTAAAGCTCATCAGCCTTGCAGCCACTTCGAAGGCTTTTAAGCCATTATGGGAGGATGGCAAGCTAGGATATGGGGTCATAATTCATTCGTATGAGTTTTTGGAATGCTAGAGTCGCAAATTTATCAATTGAACGCCAGCCCCATCGATCGTATTTTGGGCGAAATTAACTGAGGCGCTCATGAAAAAAATACTCACTCTTGCATTCCCTTTGATCATTTCACAGCTGATATCCATGGCTTTAGTCCTTACTGATGTTTGGATGATGTCGCGAATCAGCGTGTCAGCGCTTGCGGCGGGTGGCTTAGGCGCTTCTATCTACTTCTTCATCTTCATTATTGCGAGCAGCACAGTCGGTTGTGTCGCAAACCTAATTGCTATTGCTTATGGTCAGCGTGTGGCTCGCCCAGAGTTTGGTAATACACAAATTAGATTGGCGGTAAAAGGCGCAACCATGTTGGCGTTCGTGCTCAGCGTGACCTTAATGGCGAGCTTCTGGTTTGCTCCGTTGGTATTAGAAGCAGCAAAACAGCCGCCAGAAGTGATCACCTTAGCGATGGAATATGTACACGCCTTGAAATGGGTAATGTTGCCTTCGCTTATCTTATTGGTGCTGCGTGGCTTAACCAGTGCGTTTGGTAATGTGCGTTCTATTCTGGTGATGTCGATTATCACTGTGATTTTGAATGTACCAGTCAGCTACTTCCTTACGTTCCAACTTGATATGGGCTTAACAGGCTTGGGCTTAGGCACGGCTATCGCGGCATTTATCGTGATGGTTGGATATACGGTTTGGGTGTTTAAACGTGATGAGTTCAAACAGTTCGCCCCTTGGCTCAATACCGAAGAGTACTCCATCAAGCTGATGAGCCCTTTGTTGTTAATGGGTTTACCTATCGGCTTGGCGGCCTTGCTTGAGCATGGCTTGATATACGGTGGCACTTTAATGGCGGGTACTATCAGTATTGCTTCGTTAGCTCTACACCAAATCTTACTTCAATGTTTAAGCTTTACTTGGAACTTCAACTTCGGCTTTTCACAAGCTGCCGCTATTTTGGTTGGCCGTGATTTTGGTGCGGGTAACTACGAAGGAATTAAAAGAACCTCGATTCAAAGCTTTATACTGGTGTCGGTATTGAGTGTGGTCTTGTCTGTTGTGTTCATTCTATGGCCGGAAATGATTGCTTCTATCTTTAAGCTAAATGATGGCACTGGCGCAATGACGTCGCTATTGGCTTCGGTTATCTGGGTCGTGGCGTTGTGCTTTATTGTTGATGCTTGGCAACTGTTGGCGATTAACCTGCTAAGAGGAATGAAGATTGTCTCCATGCCAACGGTGATGACTGCTATCGGTTACTGGGTATTTGGCCTGCCTGCCGCTTGGTATTTGATGCCAAAATTTGAATTGGCAGGGATCTGGGGTGGAATCGGCGTTGGCTTGGGTGTGACTGGTATTCTGTTGCTTATTCAACTGATGTTTGTCATTCAAAAGAACAGCAAGTCTCCGGAGCTATCGAATCATGCTTATTCATGAGTGGCTTGTACTGCTAGCCTCTAACCATCAACCTTGAGCTATAAACCTTTCACTATAAAACCTGAACTGTGAATCTCGTAATATAGACCTTGGTCTTACAGAAACCGAGCACAAAGGTGACTAGAATGGTTTGAGTTGCTCATCATTTTATCAAGGAATACACAAATGGAAGTTGGACTGTTCTGGGCTGAAAAAGGAATGTTAGTGCTTGGCGCACTGTTTGTTTTAACGAGCATAATGCAGTACGGAAGACGCAGTAGCGATTGGAAAGGCGTGATTACGATGTTCTACAAGCGTATCCCAATGAATATTGCGGAATACAAATGGTACCGACTCGGTATCGCGTTATTGGTTTTTGCCGTAATCATCCGTTTTGCCTTGCTGATTCTATGGCCTACCTATCAGTTCTAGCTTTTTTCGTTAATGCTTTTGCTTTAGTTCTTATGCTTTAATCTTGAGGTATTGGCTTATCTCTTACATTTGTGAGCATCTCTTACATTAGGCATACAAAGCGATAAATGCACGAGTAAACCGAGCCTTAATATACTCATTTATTCAAGTTATTATTAACGCTATCATTTAATAGAATTAGTGCTATTACTCCATAAAATAGTGCAGTTAGTTGATTAATAATAATTGTTATTATCTTTGTAGCATATTGATTTACATAAAGAATAATACAAGATAATAGCTCACCCGCCTGTTTTATCATTCTTACTAATAATCTACACATAAATCCATTCACCTCGTACCTGATACCATAAGGATCTGTTACACTCGTCCGAATTAGCTTTAATTTGTCGGTGGTGCATTTATGTCGTTCCCAGTTCTTATATGTGATGATTCTGCGTTAGCAAGGAAGCAGATGGCTCGATCACTGCCTAGTTCTCTAAATGCAGATATAACTTTTGCTGTTCATGGGCTTAATGCACTTGAAGAGTTAGCTCAAAACCAGTTTAAACTGATGTTTCTTGACCTCACCATGCCGGAACTAGATGGCTATGGAACATTGGAAGAGATGCAACGTTTAGGTGATACCACGCCTGTTGTGGTTGTTTCGGGTGACATACAACCAAAAGCGCAGCAGAAGGTCATGGACCTTGGTGCCAAAGCGTTTTTACAAAAGCCGATCGATAAAGAAGCGTTAAAAGCCATTTTACGCGAGCATGTTGAGCCACCAAAACAGCCTCAGTTGGTGACGCCTACCGCTCTAGAGCTGCCAATACTGCGTAGACGCGATATCTACATGGAAGTGGCTAACGTTGCGATAGGCCGTGCGGCCGATGCATTGGCGCGTCACTTTAATGTATTTGTGCACTTACCATTGCCGAACGTGAACATCTTCGAAGTGAGTGAATTGCATATGGCACTTCGTGACCTAGCAGACAACGACCAAGTATCGGGTGTTTGCCAAGGCTTTAGCGGAGAAGGCATCGCAGGCGAGGCATTAGTCTTGTTGAGCGATTCCAGCGTGAGCGACCTTAAAAAGCTCATGAAGGTACCAACAGACAGCGAACAGCTTGAAGAGTTAGAACTGCTGATGGACGTGTCGAATATCCTTGTTGGCTCGTTCTTGAATGGGTTAGGGGAGCAATCAGAAGTTCGTTTTTTCCAGAGCTCGCCTGTTCTGCTAGGGCAACACATCTCAATTGATTCTATCATCGAAAATACCAGTGGCTCGTTTAAGAAGACCATGACTTTTGAAGTCAGCTATAACATTGATGGTACTTCCATTCGTTGCGACCTTCTGTTTATGTTCGTGGACGAATCCCTGCCTCTTCTAGACAACAAATTGGCCTACTTAATGGAGGAGTTTTAATATGCTGAATCTTCCTGCTGAATTTGAACAGTTCCACTGGATGGTGGACATGGTTCAAAACGTCGATATGGGGCTGGTGGTCATTAACCGTGACTTTCAGGTACAAGTTTGGAATGGCTTCATGACGCACCATAGTGGTAAGCAATCGCATGACGCGATCGGTAAGTCGATCTTTGAACTGTTTCCTGAAATCCCAGAAGAGTGGTTTAGGATGAAAACCAAGCCAGTCTACGATTTAGGCTGCCGTAGCTTCATTACATGGCAACAAAGGCCTTATCTGTTTAAGTGTCGTAATGTTAGGCCAGTAACTCAACAAGCTGATTTTATGTATCAGAACGTGACACTGAACCCGATGCGTTCGCCAACAGGCCAAGTCACCTCATTGTTCTTGTCTATTCAAGATGCGACAGCAGAAGCGTTGATGTCTCAAAAGGGCTAACACATTTTCTAGCTCGATTATTCAATAGCTTTAAAAGAGCGCTCCGAACATCGAATAAAATGGTTAAGGTTCTCACCTTAGCCATTTTTTTGATGTCTATGCTTCGGGTGTGTTTCCAAACTGGTGCTAAATGTAAAGTCATGAGATTGCCGAATTTGCTCGCAAACGAAGAAAACTTGGGAAAAAATCGAATTTATTTAAGAAAAAAGGCATTTTTTTGTTGGAGAAAAGTATAAATTTTATGTGATTTAGAGGCATTTTCTTCACATATTTACTTAGTGATAGAGGGATTGAGCTAAAAAGGGAGAAAACGATTGCGTAATAAACCGACAGTGCTTGCGTTAGAGGTTCGCTAAGTTATTAATTAGTAAGGATTTAGTGGCAAGGTGTAACTGAGGGTTTTTACCAGATATGGAATCTTTGAGAGGATAGCATAAAAAAAAGTGAAATATCAGACTTGCTGTTACTAAATCACGACCTATAATGCTGAAAACCGGAGCGTCTGCCAACGCTCCGGTTTTTTTGTGTCCGAAGAAAAGTAAACTCGTCTGCCAACGGTTTTACTACGCATTTCGCGAGAGACACATCATTTTATGAATCAAGGAAAACACCATGCGTATCGAACAAGAACTTAAGTTAGGTTTCAAAGATGTACTCTTCCGTCCGAAGCGTTCTACCCTTAAAAGCCGTTCTCAAGTTGAATTAACCCGCGATTTTACATTCAAGCATAGCGGTCGTCAATGGTCTGGTACTCCAGTAATTGCTGCGAACATGGATTCGGTAGCAAGCTTTGAAATGGCAGCTGCTCTAGCAGAGCACGGTGTGATGACTGCGGTACACAAGCACTACACAGTAGAGCAGTGGGCTGAGTTCGCTAAAACAGCAGACAAGAAAACACTGAACAATGTATTTGTTTCAACGGGTACATCTGAAGCTGAGTTTGAGAAAGTTAAGAAGATCATGGCGCTTAGCGAAGACTTCGTATTTATCTGTATTGATATCGCTAACGGCTACTCGGAGCACCTGGTTGATTACGTGCAAAAAGTACGTGCTGAATTCCCAACTAAAGTTATCTCTGCCGGTAACGTGGTAACAGGTGACATGGTTGAAGAGCTAATCTTAGCGGGCGCAGACATCGTTAAGGTTGGTATCGGCCCTGGCTCGGTTTGTACTACTCGTGTTAAAACAGGTGTAGGTTACCCTCAACTTTCTGCAATCATCGAATGTGGCGACGCGGCACACGGCCTTGGTGGCATGATCATCGGTGACGGTGGCTGTTCATGTGCGGGTGACGTATCTAAAGCGTTCGGCGGCGGCGCTGACTTCGTAATGCTAGGCGGCATGCTAGCGGGTCACTCTGAATCAGGCGGTGAAGTCGTAGAGCAAGACGGTAAGCAATACATGAAATTTTACGGCATGTCATCTCAGTCGGCTATGGACAAGCACTCTGGTGGTGTTGCTAAGTACCGTGCAGCAGAAGGTAAGACTGTTTTACTTCCATACCGTGGTTCTGTTCATCACACAATTTCTGACATCCTTGGTGGTGTACGTTCAACTTGTACATACGTAGGCGCAGCAAAGCTTAAAGAGCTAACTAAGCGTACGACTTTCATCCGTGTACAAGAGCAAGAGAACAACATATTCGGTAAAGAGTAATCTGAACGACTTCGAATAGTTTGAAAATCAAGAGCCGCTTTTTAGCGGCTCTTTTTTGTTTGGGGCTTATAAAGGAATTTTTGATATGCAGCCTACATAACCGATCAAATTCCTTGCTAAAGGTGGGTAAAACAAGGTGTATGAGTTGTTTCAATGTTAGATGTTCATGTCATTACTGAGGGAACATGACGGGATAAGTACCAACCGATTCTGTCATGCCTTTATATTCTAGTATTCATATCGTTCAACTGCCTCACACATCGATACTCATTGATTGGGATTGCTTGATTCTCATCTCTCGTGTGTTGAGCTTTTCTCTTTTCCAGATAGTCTGGATGGTACTGATACTCACGGTAATGTTTTCTTGTTTGAGTAGTTTCATCACTTGTATCGACGTATTATGCGGGTTGAGCAACGTCAACTCGATAATCCTATCTTCGGTGCTCTCTGGGATTGCGTTTTTACTGCGCTTCAGTGGCTTATTAATCCGTTTGAGGCCAAGTGGCCCTTCCTCTTCCATTATTTGTTGATAGGTATATAAGGTTTGGCGTGAGCAACCTAAGATGCGAGCGGCTTTAGAGACACTACCAAGCTCTGCAACCAACTCCAGAGCCTCTATTTTACGTTGTACCTCTTTGCCGTATTCGTTGCATTTACGTGGCTCTACTAACTCAGTGATGTCTAACCGTCGATGACCGAAGTAAGCAGAGAAGGTACCATCGAACTGACATCGTATTTCTACTTTTTGGTTCTCTATGGAGTAACGTACTGGCGAGTCGATAACGTACATTTTGCTATCAAAGCTAAACGTGTGGTCACGTCGTATCGTTCGATATTCTTTCTGTACGCAGATGCTGTTAAGGTCTAGGTCAGGTGGCAACGACTTGAACGCAGAGCTCGATTTAGTCGCCTGAACCATCACATTATTCACCCAGTATTTTGGGATAAACTCCTCTTGCAAGTATCGGTTTGCGCTCTCCATGTCAGCGATGTTATTGAGGCGCAGTTCGGGGACAAGGCGGTCTTGGAAGGTGTCGAAGGCTCGTTCGATTCGTCCCTTCCCTTGAGGTGAGTTGGCGAAGATAATTTCGATACCGAGTTCATCACAAGCTCGCTGCATTTGCGAGAAGTTGCTGCGTTTCGGCCCACCAAAGATACCTGCTCGATCCACGTAGAGAGTTTTGAATATGCCTCGCTTTTCAATATAAGCTCGCATCACCTTCATACAGCCTTCGGTGGTCTCTGAAGGGAAGAACTGCGCATGAATATCACTAGTAGCGTCATCAATGATGGCAATCAAGCAAGACTTCTCATCACCAAACCAGCGATGAGGGCTGCCATCCATTTGCAGCATAAGCCCAGGCAACGGCATACGCTCTCGATACTTCCTTACTCGACTTCTACGGCGTTTAGAACGCTTCACATGGTGAATGTCATGAGCCCAAGAACGCAACGTTTCACGCTTAATCGACAGCCCTTCATTTTTGCTCAAAAGCTCCGAGAGATGTTGAAGATTAAAGTCGTAGTACTTGGTTTGAATGAGGGCTTGAACCTCTTTCTTGAGTGACTCAGGGATTTTATTGATGGGAGCACGACCAGTGTTACCATGAACCACGAACCGAATGCCTTCCTTGCGATAGCGACTCAAGTAACGTTCAACGGTTCTTCGTGATTTTTGCAGTAATTGCGTGGCACTATTGATAGTAATTTTGCCATCAATGACTTTGCTAATGATATCGACAGTAAACTGTGATTTTGAATCCATATAGAACATCCTTAGCACCCTTTAAAGCTCATTTGATTACTTTAAAAAGTACGCTAAATCAGTCCCGACATTTTCCCTCGGTAGTTAGTGTAATGACAAAGTCGCTTGGTAATTAAGGTACGACAGAATCGCTTGGTGATCACACAATGTTAGACGTTCACCCAACACATTATTGCCCCAAAACCGTTTAGAGTAAAAGGTCATTCATATACTGTTAGTACTTACTTGCCCTACTAAATCTTATGCGAAAGTACTTATTGTTAGAATACCAAATTTATATTTATTCTGGCTCTCTTAAGAACTATGGTTCACTGTTACCCCTATCAATGTCAGCACATAAAGAAGAATCTTGCTCGCACAGTTCTATGCTTTTTTGGGAACGTTGCTTGAGCACTTCTACAACGTCTTTGTTGCCGAACTTATCTCTAATATCACGGTATGCGGTGTAGGCACAATAACTTCCGCCAGTAACCAAAACGCAGACTCCAACTGTTAAGAATTGAGCCATCTTTCGTCTTGTGTCGGGGGGGAGCTTTTGAATAAAATCTGGCTCTTTTGTGGATGACGTTATTAGGTCGCCATCATCTAATTCCACAGAAAAGCCGTGCTTAAGTGCAATTGAAACCAGTTGGGGATACTTATCTACCTGAGGCAATTGACTGTCATCATCGTTTTTCCATTTAGTTATTTGAGAAGAGCTTACTCCAACTTCATCGGCGAAAGACTGTTGAGTTTCGTACATTTTAATAAGTTTAGGTAGGAATTGAGGTGCATTTACTATTTTTCTACGGTCTGTCATATTATCCTAACTAATTGAAAATTAAGGTTTTCCTAGTTTTTACTAACCTTTCCAACTGTTTACTATTATATGTGCACTGGCATAAATATAGTGTGAGCGAGCCCAAACGATAAGGAGTTAGTGAATATGAATAGAGCTTTAAGAGTTGACCCAAAAGTCATTACTGAGTCATTGGCAAAAGGGTTAGCTGGTAGACTCGCCAGAGAATGCGAACAAAACAAAGATCATCTATTAAACATACTTGCCAGTGCTAAAGGCATAAAGAATTTACAGAAAAAGTGTATGAAGTTCATTGGTGATGGCAAGGCAGTGTCAGGCATCTATTTAGGGGAGAAGTCGCACATAGCAATGCAGGCATTCTTTGACCCGATGACGCAAAAGTTTGGTGGGGGTTATGTAACTAAGCTGAATGGAAAATACTCTTTTTACGCTTCAGATCTACGTTTTAGTAAACATTCGATAGAGCGATTAATTGAAAGGATGAAACCAGAATACCCCCATGTATGCTTGGCCCATGCTATTAATGCGCAGATAGAGTGCAGATTTCGAAATGAACAACAATCCTGTATCAACTTAGATCAAGTCTACCACAACCCCCATGACGGGGTAGACGTGGCACTACCGTATGTACAGGACGGTAATTTGCTGGGAATGTGGTTTGCAGCGAGCATTGGTGACAGTACCGCTTCTACAGCAAAGTCTCTTACGGCAAAGACGTTTGTTGATTGTTCACTATTGAGAACAGAACAATACCGTGCTTGTATAGAAGTTTACGATCATCAAATGAACAGTAAGGAAGAAGGGCTTACCCATAGTCATATCCCTCTTTGGAAATAATAACGACATCGTCAACTGATCTGCAACTGCAAAACTGAACACTGCACCAAGCGAATTTCCCATACTTGAAAAAGCAATGAAGTTTTTAGAAACAGATAATAGTGAGCATTGGATTCAAGATGTCCATATTGCATTTCGACAGTACTTTGAAAACCAACCACCCATAAAGGCAATCATTGAAAAATCTCAATTATAACAGTGTGTTATGATAGGTTACCTCAAGGGTAAGGAGTTTGCTATGACAAAAAAAGCGTTAAAATTGGAAAATAATTATTATATCAATATGGATACGGTGACTGAATTCTCTATTGAAGGTCAATGGCTGAGTATTACTACGACAGCTCACCCGGAGATTGGAAGGTACGTTGTTGCCCTTCAAGGTTCACAAGACGCTTCATATGCTCGTTTTACAGTTCCAATTAATGAGTTACACCGAATAAAAAGGGAGCTAGGGGAATACATGGGGGTAGATCTAAATTCAGAAGTTTCCTAAAAAGGAAGTATGCCGTTGATCTTTGGCATAACAAACTGCAAAGGGAAGACTTGTGTTGTGGATGACTGATGTCGACCTATCGACTAAAAGCTTTGCTATACCTCAGGTAATCCGGTAACTACTAATTTAGTGAAATCTATAAAACGCTTTTGTCCAGAAATGTGTTTGAGAGAAGTGGATAATTACGAATATCGAAACTGCGTATCAATCCTCAAAAATATCAAGTCGTGACTTTTCAATATGATTTGAATAGAAAGAGCCGCTTTTTAGCGGCTCTTTATGTTTGAGTTCTAGCTATCACTCAGTAGAGCGTTAACTTTCAATTCTTCTATTTCGCATAATTCGAAGGAAACAGTGCTCGTTTCGCTTCTTCATCACGTTCGGTTTTAAATTCAACGTCTTTGCCGGTTTCGCGAGCGCGCAGTGCGGCTGGACGGGTGTTGATTGCGTTAAACCAACGCTTCAAATTCGGGTAAGGTTCTAGGCCTTCTTCACCAAGCACGAAAGGTGCTTTATCAATCCAACCCCATGCCGCGACATCGACAATGGTGTACTCATTTCCGACGAAAAACTCACGACCTTCCATATGCTTTTCTAACACTTCGTAGTGACGTTGTGCTTCACGTAGGTAACGGTTCACGGCGTAGTCTAGGCCTGTTGGGGCTGCATGACGGAAGTGTACCGATTGGCCAGAGTAAGGACCAAGGCCGCTCGCGATGAACATCATCCAAGATAGAAGTTCTGCTCTGTCTTCTGGTTGTCCCGCTAGCTTGCCAGTTTTCTCTGATAGGTAAAGAAGGATAGCGTTAGAGTCGAATACACGTTGTCCATCATCTTCAATCGCAGGTGTTTTGCCGTTCGGGTTAATCAAACGATATTCCGGCGTGTGTTGCTCGCCTTTTAAGGTATCGACAGGAACCAGTTCAAAATCTAGGCCTGTCTCTTCTAGAAACAGAGCGATCTTCATTGGGTTGGGTGTTTGGTGAAAATAGAACTTAAGCATGGGGTAACTCCTTGTATTGGTCATTCATTAAAACACCACTTGAACGACCGTTCAATAATTGATTTTGATTTATTTGAAAATCGGTTGATTCGCATTCAGCCTCTATGTCGCACTAACTTCGTTATCTAAACGTGAATCAGCATAGAATTATCTAGTGTGTTGGTTGTTAACTTGTTGAAAAAATGACCTTAAAGCTGCTTCTTTCGATTCGTTGTTTTATGCGGAGTTTGGGTTTTTGATTGGTGCTTCACGGTTTTTTAATGCTAGGGGCTTAAATTGGTCAGCAAATCTGATGTGAACACTTAAAACGACACAGGATCTTTCCATGAAAAAGAACATTATCGCCCTCGCTCTTGGTGGCATGCTAGCCTTTGGCGCAACACCTTATTCTTTTGCTGCTAACGATGGCGCAGTACAGGCTTCTGCCGATTACGCGCAGTTGGTGACTAAGCGACAAGTTGTTGACCAATTGCTTCTTGATGCGTTGCAGGCGTTTAAGTCTCCGGCAAGAATTTCTCACGCGGGCTTCACGGCTAAAATGCCAAGCAACATGGAAATTGTGACCAACCGATTGTTAGAAGCCTACAAACTTGAGCCTTACCGTACTGACTTGCTGATCTCGGCAGCGAACGCTCAGATCTACAACAAGAATGCAGAGCGAGCCATTGAGCTGTTTGAGCAAGCACTGACAGTTGCGCCAGACGATGTTGACTTGCATGCGTACCTTGCGGTTTGGCAAAGATTTGATGGCAATGACAGTGAATCTAATAAGCATATGCAGAAGCTTGAGAGCCTGAACAAAGGCAAAGCCGAAGACATCAAACGTATCTTTGCTACGGTCGATCGCGTACTAGAAACACCGTTGAAAAAATCGGCGGCTAAAGGCCTATTGAGCGATCACGGTGCGATTGTTACTTTGGGTTACGCGCTGAACCCAGATGGCTCTATGCATGAGATCTTGATTGAGCGTCTTGAAACGACACTGGCAATGTCTAAAGCCAACCCAGACGCGATGATCGTGTTAACGGGTGGCGTGCCTAAGAACCATAAGACAGAAGGCAAGTTGATGGCGAATTGGCTTATCTCGAAAGGGGTGAATAAAGACCGTATCATTGAAGAGAACTATGCGACTAGCACGGTAGGTAATGCCTTGTTCAGTAGCTATGCGCTTGCTCGCCATAATATTAAACATGCGACCATTATTAGCTCGGCGAGCCATGTTCGTCGTGGTCAAACCTTGTTTGAAATTGCGAGCTGGCAAACTGGCCCTCAAGGAATCACCTTTGATACGGTTGCTTACCCAGACAAGCCGTTAGAAAGCCTTAAGAAAGCAAGCAGTGGTGAACTGTTAGGTATTTATCGTGACGCTCTAAGAACCTACGGGATGTGGAGTTACCGTTCTTACCCATTAGAATCTCGATAGGCTTAGCGTTACTTCACAGTAGGCAAAGCATAAGTTGCTAGTACAATCGAGCACAGCTAGATGGTATGCTGTGCTTCTACTTAATTTAGTGTTTCAAAGGCAAAAAAATGAACCCGATTTTAGCAATGTTGAAAGAGAATAATATTAGCGACGAGCAGATCAGCGAGTTATTCAAAACGTTGACCGAGAACCCTCTTGCAGCAATGGCGACAATCAGCCAACTTGGTTTACCACAAGATAAGCTTCAAATGCTGATGGGTCAGGTAATGCAAAACCCTGCGCTAATCAAAGAAGCCGTTGAAGAGCTTGGCCTAGACTTTTCTAAGGTTGAAGCCGCTAAAGAGCAACTTCAAAAATAATCGAGTGTGAATGAGTTCTTTAGTTAATGAGCGTTAGTTGATTCGGTTAACTGTTCTTGGCAACGCTAATTAGACTTGTGTAAAAAGCCGTTTGAGTATCAGTACTTAGACGGCTTTTTTGATCCAAACAGCAGGCTAGAGCTGGGGATAGGACAAACTAATTCCAGCTCGATGTGACTCCCTCTCTTAAATCATGTAGTTTTTCATTAACACTCTTGCTCTCAAAAACTGAATTCCGGCGTTGCTCATGAAATCTAGCTTAAGCATTCGATCTTACACCAAGCAATTCAATACTCATGCTCATGATGGCTACCATCAGTTGGTGCTGCCTATTCAGGGGAGTATTAGCATTGAAATGGTTGGTTATGTCGGTAAAGTGGCGGTCGGCGAGTGCGTGGTAATTCCGGTAACCACAGCTCACGCGTTTAAAGCGAATGAAGCAGCGCGGTTTATTGTTGCTGATATGACCGTGTTGCCTCAGCACTTGTTAGATCAAGAACTCTCTGTATTTGCGATTACACCGCCTTTGATGAGCTTCTTACTGTTTGTTGAGAAGCAGTTGGAGCATCAAGTAGACAGTGGTATTGAATCATCAATTTTGGATGTATTTTCATTGCTGTTAGAGCAACAACAAGTGAGCAAGAGCATTGACCCAAGAATCCGTGCGGTGCAAAGGCTCATTGCGGATAATTACGCTCAACAACTATCTATTTCACAGCTGGCAGAAACGGCGTGCTTGAGCCCCACTCAGTTTAAGAAACGCTTCAAAGAGTGCCTTGGTATCAGCGCGCTTAAATACATCACTCGATATCGTATGGAGAAAGCGCAAGCCTTGTTAAGCCATACCGATTTACCGGTTCAATTGGTTGCAGAAAACGTCGGATATAGTGACATTTCTGCGTTCAGTCGCCGCTTCTCTCAGCACTTTGGAATGTCTCCAAGAGCGTTTTTAGGTTCGATGAAAGAGAGTCTTTCGAAACAACAATAGCGTCCTTTTAGCAAACTAATTACTTAGCTTATTCACTATTATCTATTTCCGAAATGAAAATAAACTGGGTAATAGCAATGAATCTCGCCATCAATCGCGTTAACGAATTCCAAATGGGCACTTTAGCCATCTTGTTTGCTTCTGTCTTGTGGGGGACAACAGGCACTGCCGCAAGCTTTGCACCTGATCTCAGTCCATTAGCGATTGGTGCTTTCTCTATGGGCTTTGGTGGCCTAATGCAAGCGGGCTTGGCGTATCGAAAAATCCTATTCGCTTTCGACAAACTTTTGCAGAACAAGAAGCTGTTGGCAGTGAGCGCTTTGGCTTTGGCGGTTTATCCTTTAGCTTTCTATTCTTCAATGAAATTATCAGGCGTAGCGATTGGTACCGTCGTTTCGATTGCTACTGCGCCGTTCTTTTCTGCTCTCTTAGAGTGTCTTATCAGCAAAAATAATAACATCACCAAACGTTGGCTTACTAGCTTTGCTATAGGTGTGATTGGGATCGGGTTGCTGGTGTTTTCAGAGTCGGCATCGGTGAGCAAGTCCGATGATGATTTGAAGTTATTAGGCATAGCTTTAGGCTTGGTTGCAGGTTTGTGTTACGCCATTTATTCGTGGGCGACAAAAGCTCTGATAGACAAGGATATTGAGTCGCAAGCAGCAATGGGCAGCATTTTTGGCTTAGGTGCAATGTTGCTGCTACCAACACTCTGGTTTACTGGAGATAACTTATTCGCATCAAACATCAATAGTTTGGTCATGGGTTACTTGACGTTAATTCCTCAGTGCTTGGGTTACATCGCTTTTGCCTATGGCTTACGACATGTGACTGCGAGTAGTGCCAATTTGATTACCTTGCTTGAACCCGTTGTTGCCGCAGTACTCGCCGTGTGTATTGTGGGTGAACTTATCCCATTTACGGGATGGTTAGGTATGGTTTTGATCGTGCTGTGCTTATTTCTTCAGTCACAACGACGCAAAAATGAATCTAACTCATTGTTAAATATGACTTAGTTGAATTTTATTCATTCGTGATTCTTATAATTGAATAAAAGGAGTATCTCAGTTGCAAGAGTGCTGTTACTATCGCTATCAATAGTCGGGGGGCATATACCTTAATTGGTGTTTGCTGAGATCGTTATTCGAGACCCGTTGAACCTGATTCAGTTAACACTGGCGTAGGGAACTATAAGCACTCGATCTACGTCTGCATCCATGAAAGCTTTCATGAGTTTAATGCGGCATTTTCTCCGGTCAGTGTTGGTTCTCCTACGTCTTGCAAGATAGTAGGAGCGACAATGACACACAGTTCTATTCCACCAGTTTTAACTCCAAGAGCCTCAACTTGTCAGATCCCTATTGACAGTTCGATTCGATCAAACACTCCAATTGTTTTAACCATCGCGGGCTCTGACAGCGGCGGCGGCGCAGGTATTCAGGCAGACATCAAAGCCATGTCTGCAACCGGTAGTTTTGCTTGTTCTGTGATTACCGCTATCACTTCTCAGAACACCCAAGGCGTTTCTGCCATTTTTCCTATCCCGCTCGACCACGTAACAAGTCAATTAGATGCTGTCTTTACTGATCTTAATATAGTGGCGGTAAAAGTTGGTATGTTGGCTGATTCGCAAATCATCAAAATTGTCGCGGATAAAATTAAACAGTACCAACCCAAGTACCTCGTCATTGACCCTGTAATGGTGGCAACCAGCGGTGACTTGCTGCTAGAAACCTCTGCCATTAGTACATTAAAGCAAGAGCTGATTCCGCTGGCTGACATCATTACGCCTAACTTGCCGGAAGGCGCGGCACTGACAGGGAAAGCCGTGCCTAAAAGCGAAGCTGAAATGCAGGGCATGATTGAAGACCTACGCGCACTGGGTGCCAAAGCCCTTCTTCTCAAAGGCGGCCACTTAGAGAAGGATGAGAACAGTAACGATCTATTGATTTTGCCAACCACATCGGCCCTGATTAGTGCGAAGCGTTTTCCTACCCAGAACACTCATGGCACGGGGTGCACGCTCTCCTCTGCTATTGCTTCTTTCTTGGCTCAAGACAACACGCTTGAGAAAGCTGTCGAACTAGGAAAACAATATATTTCTCACGCTATTGCTCATGCTGATGAACTTCAAGTCGGTGAAGGCCACGGCCCAGTACATCACTTTTTCGTTGGGCACGGTAATGTCCGCTAATAGGATTGGTGTTCAACTCAGCAACGCGACCTTGCGCTACCGCGATAGTGAGCACGCCACCTTATCGGGGCTGTCGCTTAGTTTAAACGCGGGTAAGTGGACGGTGTTGCTTGGGCGAAGTGGCTGCGGGAAAACTACCGTGTTGCGTTATCTCGCAGGTTTACTAGACGACAAGGTAGATTGGCACGGCACATTGGAAACGTCCGATGAACTGCCTTTAACGGATCGCATTGCTTACATGGCGCAGCAAGATTTGTTGCTGCCATGGTTGTCGGTTATCGACAATGTGTGCCTGAGTCATCGTTTTCAAAATTCCGCAGCCAAGCATCAAAGCCAAGCATCCAATAAACAAGCTCAAACCAACCAAGCATTGGATTTGTTGACTTCGGTTGGTCTGGCCGATTACGCGAATGCGATGCCAGATCAATTGTCTGGTGGTATGCGTCAACGTGTTGCTTTGGCTCGAACTTTAATGCAAGACAAGCCCGTCGTGCTGATGGATGAACCTTTCTCTGCGCTGGATGCGGTAACAAGGCATAAGCTACAAAGCTTAGCGTGTGAGCTGTTAAGAGATAAAACCGTTGTGTTGATAACGCATGATCCACAAGAAGCGGTGCGTTTGGCGGATAACTTATATGTGTTGCAAGGTATACCTGCGAGCGCCCAGTCATTATCTGTGCCTAATACAGCGACACCAAGAATGTTAGACGGTAAATGTGCTGAGTTACAACAAGCGATTTTAGAGCAGTTGGAGCGTGACTATGAATGATCTAACGCGAAGTGAAGCTGTGGCTAGCTCAAAGATAGAAAACGTAGCAGTGCAAAGCTCAGGGGTAGAAAGTTCAACCGAGACACAAACCAAACTTGCTCACCCTCGGCAGATGAGTCCCGTTATGCGGTTGCTTATCAGCAGTGCTGTGATTCTTGGTTTATGGCAAATGGTGGTGGTTATCTTCGAGATGCCGAGCTTTATTCTGCCAGCGCCTGCAGAAGTCTTTATTAAACTAATCGAACGCTATGATGTGTTACTCAAGCACACTTGGGTGACTGCGCAGGAGATCTTACTTGGTCTATTGCTCGGTTTATCCATGGGGCTGTTTTTCGCCCTGCAGATGTTGATGTTCGAACCGCTAAAACGTTGGCTGTTGCCTATCTTAATTGCTAGCCAAGCGATCCCGGTGTTTGCGATTGCGCCAGTGTTGATGCTGTGGCTGGGCTATGGCATCGCCTCAAAAGTCGTGATGGCGGCGATCATTATCTTCTTCCCCGTGACGACCTGTTGCTATGACGGCCTGCGTAATACACCGACAGGTTATCTTGATCTCGCCAAGACGATGGGCGCATCGAAATGGCAACTGCTTCGTCACATCCAACTGCCTGCTGCGCTGCCAACATTAGCGTCTGGTATTCGTGTGGCTGTGGTTATTGCCCCAATTGGCGCCGTTGTCGGTGAGTGGGTGGGCTCTAGTGAAGGGTTAGGTTACCTAATGCTACAGGCCAACGCGCGCATGATTATCGATGAGATGTTTGCTGCCTTGTTTATCTTGGCGATACTGTCTATCTCGCTCTACTTCATCACAGACAAATTACTTAAAAAAGCTATACCTTGGGAGAACCAGTGATGGTTCGCTCAATAACTCTTTGTTTAATAAAGCTTCGCTCAAGGCTATTTATCTAAACAACACCTCGTTAAGAATTAGATCGACAAACACAATAATAATATTCAAAAGGAAAGGTTAACTATGAAAAATACTAAATTGGTAGGTGCAGTGGCATTGCTTGCTTCGTTGATTTCAGGTCATGCATTGGCAGATTCTGAACAAAAGAAACTGACACTGATGTTGGATTGGTTTGTGAACCCGAATCATGGCCCAATTGTGATTGCTCAAGAGCGTGGCTACTTTGCTGACCAAGGCCTAGCGGTTGAAATCCAAGAGCCAACCGACCCAAGCACGCCTGCAAAATTGGTCGCGGCAGGTAAGGTCGATTTAGCGGTAACTTACCAACCTAGTTTAACCATGGATGTGGCAGCGGGCCTTCCTCTAGTTCGTGCATCAACCCTTATCGCGACACCACTAAACACACTAATGGTGCTGGATAATGGTAAGAACGATTCGTTAGCGGATCTGAAAGGTAAGAAGATCGGTATCGCGATTGCGGGTAACGAAGAAGCGACGATCGGCACCATGCTAGCGCAAGAAAATATTGCGTTTACCGATGTGCAAACCATCAATGTCGGTTGGGCACTGTCGTCTTCACTGGCATCGGGGAAGGTAGACGCAATCTGGGGTGGCTTGCGTAACTTCGAAACGAACCAGTTAGCACTTGAAGGCTTTAAAGCGAAAGCATTCTTCCCAGAAGAGCACGGTGTGCCCGCTTACGATGAGCTGATCTTTGTGGCCAACGCAAAGCAGCGCGATGATGAAGCGATCAAAGCGTTCAACAAAGCACTTGAACAGGCAACCACTTACATTGTGAACCATCCACAAGATTCATGGAGAGAGTTTGTGGCGTATTCACCAGATACGTTGAACAACGAACTTAACCAACGTGCATGGAACGACACACTGACTCGCTTTGCACTTCGCCCTTCAGCCGTGGACATGAAGCGTTACGATGATTACGCGCAGTTCATGTTCGACAAAGGCATTATTAAATCACTACCAAAAACCGCTGATTATGTACCGACTTTTGACTAAGGAATCTCATGAAATATCAAGACTTAATCCAAGCCTGCCAGCAAGATTGGCAAGACTACACTGAGCATGATTTTGTTAAAACGCTGGCAAACGGCACTCTCGCTCAGCCATGTTTTCTGCATTACTTGAAGCAAGATTTTCTGTTTTTGAAACAGTATGCTCGCGCTTATGCATTGGCCATTTACAAAGCTAAAACTTTGGCTGATATGCGCCGTGCACTGCCAAGTGTTCATGCTTTACTCGATTCTGAAATCTCTCACCATGTGACGTACTGTGGTCAGTGGGGCTTAACGGAATCTGATTTGGAAAACGAGCCTGAAGATTTCGGCACTGTCGCTTACACGCGTTACGTTCTAGACGCGGGTATGACGGGTGATCTTGTCGATCTTTATGCGGCACTGGCTCCGTGTTCAATTGGTTATGCCGTGATTGGTAAAGCGCTATTGGAAAGCAGCGATACCGTATTAGAAGGCAACCCATACGCGAGCTGGCTACAGCTGTATGGTGGAGAAGAGTTCCAGTCTGGCGTTGAAACGGGCGCGGAATATTTCAATCAGCTGCTTGCTGAAATTGATCTCAACAGCGAGCGTGGTCAGAACATCGTTCATATCTTTAAAACGGCAACGCGTATGGAGGTGGCTTTTTGGCAACAAGGGCTGAATGCTCTTGATAGCTCACCAGCCGTTTAAAGCGCTTTTAACGAATAAGGATTTCCCATGCTAACTGAACAAATCATTCAATCGCTTCGCGCAGTACGAGAGCAAAAGCCACTGGTGGTGAACATCACCAACTACGTCGTGATGAACAATACGGCGAATGCTTTGTTGGCGATTGGTGCTTCTCCTATCATGGCGCACTCGCAACAAGAACTGGCTGAGATGATGTCATTCTCTGGCGCTTTGGTGATTAACATTGGCACGCTAGACAGTGTTTGGACGCCGCGAATGTGTTTCGCGGTTGAGCAAGCGAATGCCAACAACAAGGTGGTGATTCTTGATCCTGTGGGTTGTGGCGCAAGTACACTGCGCACCGAGACTTCTCGTGAAATCGCACGTTTAGCGGATAAGTTGATCATTCGTGGTAACGCGTCTGAGATCATTGCATTAGCGGGCGAGCAAGCGCAGAGCAAAGGTGTGGATGCGCTTGATAGCAGTGATGCCGCATTAGACGCCGCAAAATGCTTAGCAGCTGAATACGGTGCGAATGTGGTGATTTCCGGTGAGACAGATTACGTTGTCACTAAAGATAGCGTTGTGACGTTAAACAATGGACACCCAATGATGCCGTATGTGACAGGCATGGGTTGTACCTTAACGGCATTGACGGGCGCATTTGCTGCTGTTGGAGATGAAAGTGGTTTGGCGGCAGCGGCGGTATTAGGCGTGGTTGGTGAAATCGCTGCTGAAAACTCACGCGGTCCGGGTAGTTTACAAATGAACGTGCTCGATGAGTTGTATCAATTAGACGAAGAGACTCTGATTCAACGCTTGAAGATTCAGTAGGCTCAATCTAGTTCTAAACTGATAGCTCTTAACTTCTAGCTTCTAACTAATAGCTATTAACTGAAAGAAAAGCCCCGACACTTATGTGCTAGGGGCTTTTAATTATTGGTTCAGAACTAGGTCAGCTGTGTTAAAGCTAGTTTTGCTAGGTTCTAAATCGATTCACTTGGCTTTCTAAGTGGTGAGCAACGTCGGTTAAGTCGCTTGCTGCGCCAGAAATACTGCTGACTGACTCTTGGTTGCTTTGCGCAATGGTATTGGCACCTTGCGCGTTTTCACCGAGTGACTTAGTCAGACAATCTTGTTCATCAACGGAGACTGCAATTTGGCTGTTGGCCTGATTCAAATCTTGGATGTGTTGGTTAATCACATGCAAGTTTTGAGAAGCTTGCTGCGCTTGAGTTGAAGCATCTGAAACCGTGCTGTGGCTAACCTTAATGGATTCTAAGGCATCTTTAGCGCCACGTTGTAGTGAGGTGATGAGTTCATCAATCTGGCTTGCTGAATCTTGGGTACGCTTAGCTAAGGTTCTTACTTCATCTGCTACTACTGCGAACCCGCGACCTTGCTCACCCGCACGAGCTGCTTCAATGGCTGCGTTCAATGCCAATAGGTTGGTTTGTTCAGATACACCTTTAATCAC
Organism: Vibrio toranzoniae; assembly: GCF_024347655.1. Classification (NCBI taxonomy): domain Bacteria; kingdom Pseudomonadati; phylum Pseudomonadota; class Gammaproteobacteria; order Vibrionales; family Vibrionaceae; genus Vibrio; species Vibrio toranzoniae. The sequence continues at coordinate 1,342,841 of NZ_AP025515.1, forward strand.
TTCAAGAATGGCACCAATGTTCATCGACTCTTTGTGTAGGTCGGTCACTTTCTGGCTGCTGACCTGCATGCTCTTATCGGCACTGCCAATTTCGTGCAGCGTTTTGTCGACTTCTTTTAGACCCATCGCGACATTCTCGGTCGCTTGGTTTGCAACTTGAGACGCGTGGTTAGCGCTTGCTGCAATTTCTGATGTACTGGAAGCCAATTGATCAACGGCTGATGAGATATTGATCATTTCACTGTTCAACTGTGTCGCGTTGGTCGAGCTGTTATTGGTCACTTGATTGAGTGATTCGGACATCTCGCCAATGCGCACACTAGAATGGTTCACTTGGCCGACAATATCGCGCAGAGATTCAATGGTGATCTCCATATTGGTCAGCAGTTCGCCAATCTCGTCTTTGCTCTCTATGTTTACTTCAACATTCAGGTTACCTTGAGAAAGCTCGTTGGTGATCTGTTTAACCTGCGCGATGCCTTTGGTAATAGAGCGAGTCACCAGCACGGCGCTTGTCATGCCAATGACCAGAGCAACCCCCGTAAGCAAGATGATGATTTGAATCGAGCGTTTTTCACTGGCTTGCAATACAGGCGTGAGCGCTTGTTTCTGCTGTTCTAGAATACTTTGAGCATCGGCCACTGCGATAGCCAAGCTGTCGCCAATTGAGGCGAGGGTCGCGGTTCTTTGGGTGTTCTCAATCATCTGTTGATGAACTTGTTCAAAGCCTTTTGCATACGCTTCGCGCTGGTTAGTGAAGTCTTCAATTAGCTCACTTTGATACGGCGATGATTTAAGAGATTCAATATCACCTTCGATTCCTGGAAGTGAGTATTCAAAGATATCTTTACCGGCTTCATAGGCTTTAAGGTCATTGTTGTTTGAGTAACTGAGCACAGTGATCTTCGCTGCGAGGAAGTTCTCCATCAACATACCCGCGTACAAGCTCGCGTTTGGATCGTTGTTGTTGTATGACTCATACAACAAGCTCTGAGCGGCTTTTAGTGCGTTGGTTTCTCTTTTGACCATCTCTACATTTACCAATTGGTCAATGAGGTGCTGACTCTGTTTCATTGAGCCATAAGCCGAATCAAATGCCGCAACGTTGTCCTGTACTAATTGCAAGCTCGATAAGCTATCGGTGTTGGTGGTCGTTTGGATTAAGTTGTTCAGCAGCTCATCAATCGCGAGTTTGCTTGATTGATAATTCGCCTCATATTGCTCATCCAATGATTCTAAGTAGCGTTCAGAGGCCAAACGCATCTCAAGAAAGTCTACTTGAATGTTGCCTGACAATGTCGCCTTGTGGCTAAGGTCACTGTATTGGCTAAAGCCATTCGACAAGGTTTGAATACCTTGGTAACTCACAAAGCCTGAAATGACGAAAAAGAGCAAGCAAATGGCATAACCCAGCTTGATCTTGAGCGCTATAGAAAGGTGGCGCATAACTATCCCTATATTTACCTGATTCCTTCATCGCTGAGTATTCCATAAAACAGCATTCTGGGCATGCTTGAAGTGAATATTTTGTGTAATAAGTAATGCTTTAGTTAAAAAGTTCAGGTTTTTCGGCATGCTCTCAACGAGTTGCGTATTTGATGGCGCGTGTGTAATTGAGTTTATTAAGTATCAACTAGCATGCACATTATGCGATTTATCGGTAAAATAGTAGAAAATCAATTTTAGAAATCAACGCCAAAGGCACGCTATGAATCCTTATAAACTCTACTTGGTAACAGACGACCAACAAGATTTAGCGACACTTAAGTTCGTGGTTGAACGAGCGGTCGCAGGTGGCGTCACTATGGTTCAAGTAAGAGAAAAGCATGGGGATGTAAGAGCTTTCATTGAGCGTGCAAAAGCCGTTAAGTCGGTTTTAGCCGGAACGAGTGTACCGCTGATTATTAATGACAGGGTGGACGTTGCATTGGCTGTGGATGCTGATGGTTTACATTTAGGGCAATCGGATATGCCTGCAGTGTTGGCTCGTCAGTTGATTGGCCCAAACAAGATTCTTGGGTTATCGATTGAGACCGATAAGCAACTACAAGAAGCCGATAGCTTGCCGATTGATTACATTGGCCTCAGCGCGCTGTTTGCTACACCGACTAAGACAAACCTAAAGAAACACTGGGGTTACGAAGGCATTCAAATGGCGTTGGATAGCACTAAGTTACCAATCGTCGGCATTGGCGGAATCAACGAATCGAACATCCCTCAGCTTACTGAAACGGGCATTCATGGGCTAGCATTAGTATCAGCGATATGTCACGCCGAAGACCCGAAAGCCGCGACAGAGTATCTGTTGTCTCTTATGGAGTGATGTAGTGAAACTAACGACAATATTAACGCGTCGAACAATCAAGGTTTTAGCTTGCTTGCCACTGGTTGTACTGCAGTGAATAGCCCCCGAGTTTTTCAATTAAGCTAGTGAGCACGGGTCCATTGATGTGACTTCGTGAAACTAAACAACCCACTGGCGTGAGCCAGCCACCATGTTCATGCGCCACAGGCAGAGCCACTAGCTTTCCTTTCTTAATTCCTTCCATCACCATCATTTCAGGTACATTTGCCCAGCCAATATCCTGTTCAACGAGATCAATGATGGTTCTGTGGTTGTTGGCATACCAAAGCATCGAGCTAATGCCGTAGGTGAACCACAGCTCCCGTTGTTTCGAACTGCGATGCACGCACTGGCGGTAACGTTTTAAGTCGGAATCTTGCACTACGGGCATTTGGCTGAGTTCGTGCGTGGCGGAGCTGACAGTCAAAAATCGTGCTTGGCCAAGTAAGAAGAAGTCCATATCCACCTTAAGTTCACCATCCGCATAGATGATGCCTATTTGCGCTTTTCCGCGTCTCACTAGATCTTCTACATCGAAGGTTGAGGTCGTAATAATATCGAAGTGTGTAATTGGGAACTGATCGGCTAGTGAGCTAATTATCTTGATGAAGTTTTTATCAATGACGCTCTCATCAACAGCAATGATCAGTTCGTGCTCGTCTTCCTGTGTCAGCGATTCTACTTTTTGATCGAAGTACTTTTGTTGGTCGAGAATAGACTTAGCGACAGGCAATAACGCTTTACCTGTGTTGGTCAAAACAGGGATGTTTTTCTCTCGGTTAAACAGCTCTTGGTCGATAGCGATCTCTAGGTTAGCGATTGATTGGCTAACGCCGGACTGAGCGCGTTTCAGCTTGCGTGCGGCCGCTGAAAAAGATCCACTTTCACACACAGTGACGAAGACTTTTAGTTGCTCAAAACTGTACATGGTGTCTCTCTCAATTCTAAATAGGGGGATAATATTCAGGCTATCACTATTAGTGATGGTTGTTAACTTTCTATTATTATTTACGATGACATAATCCTAGCCAATCCAACACCTAGTAGATTATTTAGAGGAATGTATGAGTACGTTAGAAAGAGTGTTTCACTCAGTATTATTTGAAGTTTTGGCTGTAACGCTTTCAATTATAGGCTTAGCGATATTTACCGATCATGATGTGAATGCCTTATCAGGAACCATGATAGTTGTTGCCACCATCGCGATGATTTGGAACTACTGTTTTAACCGCATTTTTGATCGCTACTTTACGGGTGAAAAATCCAAGCGTTCGCTTAAATTACGTGTTTTTCATGTCATGTTGTTCGAAGCAGGTCTGCTGGTCGCGACTATTCCAGTGATGGCTTACTTGCTTAACGTGGGGATATGGCAGGCATTTTTGATGGACATCGGCGTTACTGTCTTTATTACCATTTATGCGTTTGTATTTAACCTGACTTATGACCATGTTCGAGCATTTTGGGTGCAACGAACTGAATTGGCCCTTCGGTGAAATCTAGGTGTGACGCCTAAGGGTATGTTTTCTATATGTAACTCATTAAGTTTCCGAAATACCATGGTTAATAATGGTATGATCGAAGGTCCAGCACTATGAGTTATAAAGAATAGGAAAGAGAATGACTAACCTTACACATCATCAAGAAGATGCAATGGCTACGTTTAAGGAAAACCTACACCTTCCAAATGGTGGTTTTCATAAACTGATTATTGAGCTAAGTAAGGAATATCAGCTGCCTTTTCAAAAGGTGCGTGCCGTTTTAAAGAAGGCTCAAAAAGACGTTGAACGTCAAATCCGTGAAGATTTTTCGAGTATTGATGATACGGTGCTTAGCCAAGCGAATTGGTTGAGCATCATTAAGTCAAAGCTTATCGAACTGGCGGAAGATAACCAAACGGTGATGGATAAGCTGCAACTCAATCTGAAATATCAAAAAGTGTTGTCGGCAACCAATGGTTCAATTGCAAGTGAAGACGAGCGTGATGAATTGATTGAAGAGTTGATTCAAGCTTATGAAAAAGAGGTGTTCAAACCTTTACTGGCGATGCTGCATACAACAAAGCTGTATTGGAAACTGATGCTGGTGGATGAGACATGTAAGATGAATGAGGAGAATCGTGATAAGTTCAGTGATTACCCTCAACACATGCAAGCTGCAGAACACTTATATAAACTTGATCAAAAGTTAAGGTCGATGCCGTTAACGCAATGATAATGACGCATTGATGATTCAAGGTTCAATATAAGCGACTTTCAATGAAAGCACGATAACCTAGCTAGCGTGAGCCGCGTGTGAAATGCAAAAGGGCTAGGTTTCTAATTTTCTTTGTTCTGCTAGAGCGAATTGAGGGTCACATTTTGGGACTAAATATGTAATCTTTGGGGAAATGCTATAGGAGTGTGAAATGTCCTAGTGTGTTTCCGTTGCCCGAAACAATTGTTCCGATGTTGTCCTGTTCATTAAACTCAAAGTCGATGAGATAACTGTTGTGTTGTAGCTTTGGCAATATGTGGCGGTGGAGTATATCGCTATTAAGTTGTCGAATCTCTGTGATCCATGACAGTTCTTCTTTCAGTAAGTCTATTTTAATTGTGAGCATTTATTACCTTTTAGTTTATTGACTGTTTTATCGCGTGATAATTGATACCAATGTGTTTGTCGTGTTGTTCTGCGTGACATAACTGTGCCTTGTGTTTATTACATTTATATTTAAGTCGTTGAACTATTTTTAATTTGCTAGAAAAAAAGCAAATAACGAATAGAACGGTAGTGGGATCGAATTTGAAAGCTATTGAATGACTATCTAGGTGAAAGCTGACGCAGAGATGGTGTAACGAGGGAATCGAGAACTGTCTATGAGGAACTTGGACTGAATTTAGCATTAACAGCTCTTTAAATGAGAGCCAGAGGACACACTATACGCCTAGTTTTTTTAATTACAACTTTATTTTCAATTATACCTAAAATAGTCAGCATACAGAATTCTATTTATAGGGAGATTGATGAACATAATGATGGCTGATGATTGGTTTCAAAATATGAAAGGTTTGATGCTTCACTGATTTATTTTTTTTATACGATATGGTTGTTTTTGCAACGAGAATGACTGTCGCTAATGGCGCAAGTTGCTAATCGAGATAACCAGATATGAATATCCACTTTTACGCATTTGAATACAAAAGTTGTTGTGCTGCATATTTGATGCGAATATAATTGATAATTATTATCACTTGCGTTGCTGGTTTGTTACTCATTCAATAACAAACTTTACGTTATCGTTATTTAGCTGTTGTTTACGCATCAGATTACTTATGAATCATGTGACTTTCATAAGTGAGTCGTGGTTTGTATCAACAGCACAGGAAGAGACATGAAAAAAATAATCAATTCAGTTCGCCAATTATTGAGCGGGCTTGCTGTTGCGTTATCATTCACGATGGCCGTTCAAGCTGAAACCGTCACCGTCGAACACGTAAAGGGTACGGCTCAGTTTGCTGAAATACCACAACGAGTTGTCGTTCTGGGTTTTGGTAGCTTGGATGTGTTAGACAAAATTGGTGTGAAGCCAGTAGGTGCCCCTCATAGCCTAATGCCTGATTACCTAGAGTCTTACAAAGAAACAACAGCAAATACTGGCTCGTTGAGTGAACCTGATTTTGAAGCTATCTACATGTTGAAGCCTGACGTTATCATTGCTGAAAACCGCATGCTTAAGGTTTACGACAAATTGGCACAAATTGCTCCGACAATCATGTTCTCTATTGAGGGTGACAAGTACTGGGCTGACGCTCAAGAAAATTGGCGTGCACTAGGTCAGCTATTTGATAAGCAGGCTGAAGTTGAAGCGATTATCGAAGAGACTCAAACGTCGATTACTGCGGTAAATGACAAAGTTGCCTCTGAACAAACTTCAGCAATGATGTTGATGAATAACGGTAATAATATTGCGATGTTCAACAAAGGCAGTCGGTTCTCTATCATTTTTGATGACTTTGGTTTCGTTGAATCAAAGAGTGCGGCAGTGGCCCCAATTAAAGGAAGTCACGGTAACTTAATCTCATTCGAATACATTGCTGATGCAAAACCCGAAGTGCTTTACGTTCTCGATCGTGAAAAAGCGATTGGTAAGTCAGAGGGGCGTGCACAACAGCTATTCAATAATCCATTAGTAGCCGCAACACCAGCAGCGCAAAAGGGCAATATTGTTTACCTCGATTCAAGTGCTTGGTATCTGGCGGGTGGCGGTGTAACTGCGATCCACAGAATGCTTGGTGACATTGAACGTACCATTCAATAGTAACCAATAGTTCGATTCTTGGGCTTATAAGAGCGTTCTTATAAGCCCTTTTTCACTTTCCATACGGGCTACCCGAGACCTACCTTTAGTGTTATTTCTATGTTGAAACCCATTGCAGCTGCTGTATTTCTTGTTGTGTTATGTGTGGCGTCATTGATGGTTGGGGTTGCTGAAATCAATTTTAGTGATTTCTTAAATGGCAACCAACACGCCAATTCTATTTATATTGTTAGTCGGATCCCTAGACTGTTCGCGATTGTGCTTGCCGGAGCGGGTTTGAGTGTCTCTGGTCTTATTATGCAGCAGATCGTGCAAAATAAGTTCGCCGCGCCGTCCACGATGGGCACGATTGACTGTGCCATGTTGGGGTATATCGTCGGTATACTGGTGTTGGGTAATGCCGCGCAATGGAGCTACTTAGGCTTCATTTTCGCGTTTGCAGTTTTCGGTACCTTGTTGTTGGTTCGTTTCTTACAACATCTTAAGTTTAAGAATGCGGTTTTGGTGCCATTAATTGGTATTATGTATGGTAACGTTGTCTCGTCTCTAACGACATTTATCGCCTACAAGTATGACTTGGTGCAAACCATGTCGGCATGGACGATGGCGAACTTTGCGAGTGTCTTGCAGGGTAGCTATGAAATTCTTTATCTCGCGGTACCTGCTTGTGTGTTGGCTTATTACTTCGCCAGCCAGTTCAGCGCAGCGAGCATCGGTGAAAGCTTCGCGAAAAACATCGGTCTGAATTATCAGAAGATTGTCTTTATCGGGGTTGCTCTAGTCGCGATCTGTGCTTCTTCTGTGGTGATGATTGTCGGTGTTATCCCATTCCTTGGCCTTATCGTGCCGAATATCGTGTCGCTGATGATGGGCGATAACATGAAGAAGATTCTGCCTTGGACAGCCTATTGGGGCGTGATCTTGGTGTTAGCTTGTGATTTGTTAGCTCGAATCGTCATCTTCCCTTATGAGATCCCAATCTCAATGGTAATCAGCATCTTTGGTGGATTGATTTTTATCTACCTAATCATGAGAGACAAGTCGAATGCGTGATTCAGTAAAAATTGCGATTCTGGCGATCGCGTCTTTGGGCATGATGGCGTTATTTATCGGGCAAGGGCTAACGTGGGATAACTACGAGTTCTTCCTGTCTTTACGACTACCAAAACTGCTGTCGATTGTGTTGGCTGCTGTGGCGATCTCTGCGTCGTCACTGGTTTTCCAAACCATTACTAATAATCGAATTCTCACCCCATCCATCTTGGGCTTTGACAGTTTATACATGCTGGTTCAAACGTCTCTTCTGTTTGTGTTTGGTGGTACCAGTTTTTGGGTAATTGACGTTATCGCAAACTTTTCACTGTCTGTAACTGTGATGATCTTGTTTTCATTTGTGTTGTTTCATTTCTACTTCAAGAGTAAACGAAACAACGTATTTACACTGTTGCTGATTGGTATTGTGTGTGGCAGCGTATTCTCGAGCCTTTCCAATTTCTTAACTATGTTGATTGACCCAAACGAATTTGCAGTGCTGCAGAATGTGATGTTTGCAAGCTTCAACAACGTAAAAGGTGAGTTGGTTTACCTTAGTCTTATTCCATTGGGTTTGAGCGTACTTGGCCTGTGGCTGCTGGCTCCTAAGCTCGATGTGCTTTGGCTTGGCGTCGATAATGCGACAAGTTTAGGTGTGAACACTAAGCGACTTACCCAAATTACGCTAATCATTGTTTCCATCATGGTAGCGATATCCACAGCCTTAGTCGGGCCTGTGCTTTTCTTTGGCTTGATCACCGTGAGTTTAGCTCGTCAGATGTTCAGCTCTTATCAACACCGCGTGCTTATCATTGCCAGTAGTTTGTTAGCGGTGGTGCTGCTGGTGTCTGGGCAATGGTTTATTGAAAAAGTGATGGCGTTTGAAACCACGGTGAGTGTGATTATTAACTTGGTTGGCGGTTTGTATTTTATGTTTTTGTTGTTACGCACCAGAATTCAGTGAAGGTAGTAAGTAGTGATTAAATTAACAGGTTTGAGTAAGAAGTATGGCAAATCACTCGTGGTGGATGATGCCAGTGCTATGTTCCCGAAAGGGGAAGTGACTTCTATTATTGGCCCCAATGGTGCGGGTAAAAGTACGCTGCTTTCAATGGCGAGTCGCTTGACAGAAAGTGACGCTGGTGAGGTGATTATTGGCGATAAGTTACTGGCTGAATGGGATACCAAAGAACTGGCAAAGCACCTTGCTGTCCTAAGACAGTCAAACAACATCAACATGCGATTTACGATTCGTGAGTTGGTTTGTTTTGGTCGTTTCCCTCATTCCCAAGGTCGCTTAAAAGCAGAAGATAATAAAATTGTTGATACTGCGTTAGAGCACCTCGGTATTACTGATATTCAAAACAAATACCTTGATGAGTTGAGTGGCGGTCAGCGTCAAATGGCGTTTATTGCAATGGTTGTGGCGCAAGATACCGACTATGTGTTCTTAGATGAGCCACTCAACAATCTAGATATTAAGCACTCGGTAGAAATCATGCAGACACTTCGTCGTTTAGCGCATGAGTTTAATAAAGCGGTAGTGATCGTGATTCACGACATCAACTTTGCTTCTTGTTACTCAGATAACATTGTCGCGATGAAAAAAGGCCAAGTAGTTAAGTCGGGTAAGGTCTCTGAAGTCGTTGAAAAGTCAGTAATGGAATCGATCTACGAGATCCCGTTTGAAATTCGTGAGTTCGATGGCGTTAGAATCTGTATGTATTATTCAGGTCGATAACCTTGCTGTATCCAACCATGAAAATTGATATTACTTAAAGAACCTAGCCTTTACTTTTATGATCACCCCTCGTAACTCTTAGCATTAAAGGCTTTCGGTCAATCTACGAAACGAACGAATGACAGACACTGTGTTTGATCAACTCAATCACAGTGTTGTATCTGTGTGGTAGCTTTCGATTTCGCTTCTGAATTAAATATAAGGTTTCTTCAACTTCTACTTTTGGCGGGACAACATACAACTTATCGCGTTCTGGAAAATGCTCCACAGCGCCTGCAGGTAAAACCGTAAACCCAAGCCCTTTCGATACTGGCAGCAATATCTGGTGAAGCTGATTGATGTAGCCAGATTTTGGTATTTCATTCACGTTGATGTTAGCCAGATTTTTATCTCCGCACAGGTCAAAATACAAAGACAGATAGTGGGCTGAATCTGGATGGGCAATCAGGCCTATGTCGTGCAGAACTTGTGGCGTTATCTCTAAATCAGCAAGACTGTGATGGACGATAAGACACAAGGCTTCTTTGCCAATGACTTGGCTTTGGTAATAACTGTCGTTGGGCGAGTGTCTAACGATGCCGATGTCGGTTGTGCCTTGGAGCAAATCATTTAATATCTTTTGGTTTGGCGCTGCTTCTAGGTGAATGCTTAATTCTCGATGTTGTTGCTGCAATTCAAGAAGCTTTGGATAAAGGCGCAGAGATAAAGAGCCAGAGCACGAAAGGTTACATTGTCCTGAATACGGGTTGTCAAAACTCAGAGACTCAAAAAGGTCTTCTTGGTCTTTCTCTAGTTTAAGCGCATAACGATACATAATCCGGCCTTGTTCGGTCAGTTCGAAGCTCTTATTTTCTCTCGATAACAAGTCACAGTGACAAGCTTGCTCAAGCTTTTTGATGTGTTGACTAACGCCAGGCTGCGTCATATACAGCTTTTCTGCGGTTTGGGTGAAATGACCAACTTCAACCAGAGTTTTAAATGTATTGAGCCAAAGTGGATTAATCATACTCACCTTTATTCCATAATAACAAAAAATTATTATTATCTTTAATTATGATAATTTCAAATCTAGCGCTTAAACTAGCGTCAATCAAAACTAAAGTGATAGGGAATTTCTGAGAATCAGCGGTTAGGTGACTTCGTGGAGTATCTTATGAGTAACAAAGTGTTGCGACTTTGTTGAATTTTTGGTCTATTGATCAACTGTGCTCATATTTAGGAACGAAGATGAATAGAAATGTTTGGCTGCTCTCACTGTGTCAGGCCTTATTGATGACAGGTAACATATTACTGATTTCGGTGATTGGCTTGATAGGCAAAAAGATTGCGCCTAGTGTCAGCATGATTACTTTGCCGGTTGCGCTGCAGTTTTTGGGTTTAATGGCTGCCACCATTCCAGCGTCTTTAATTTCAGGAAAGTTAGGACGAAAACGAGGCTTTAGTATTGGGAATGTCGTCGGTATTACCGGAGCAAGCCTCGCAACTTATGCGTTATCACAGCAACATTTCTATTTGTTTTGCTTCGCCACATTTTTGCTTGGAGTTGGGATTGGTTTTGGTACGCTTTATCGCTTCGCTGCAATTGAAGTGTGTGACGAAAATGCGCGGCACCGTGCGATTTCAATCTCAATGGCTGGTGGAGTATTGGCGGCGGTACTTGGGCCTAACTTAGCGATCATGTCTCAACAATGGTCAGCAGATGGTTTGTACATCGGTGCTTTTGCGTCGCTGATTGGCCTAAACATATTAGCTTTAGCGTTGTTACAAACAATTCAGTTTCCCAAAGTATCTTTTAATAGCCAAGCACCAAAAGCCGATCCCCTCAGTGTGATCATTAAAGCGCCGAACTTTATTGGTGCCGTGTTTGCTGCGATGGTTGCTTATGCCGTAATGAATATTTTGATGACCGCAACACCATTGGCGATGATCGGCTGTGGCTTTGACTTTACTAAGGCCGCTGGTGTGATTGAGTGGCACGTGTTGGGTATGTTTGTGCCGGCATTCTTTACGGGTTCGCTTATCGAGAAGTTTGGATCACGTATGATGATCCTTGTTGGTGGTGTTCTATTTGTGGTGAGTATTGCCATCAATATCCATGGTGTATCGATTTGGCACTTTAGGGCGGCTTTGGTTGTGCTTGGCGTGGGTTGGAACTTTATGTTCATCGCCGCAACGGGTTTGTTTAGCCAATCTTATGAGTCGCAGAACAAAGCCAAGGCTCAAGCATTTAACGAGTTTGTTGTATTTGGTTGTGTCACTGTCACCGCGCTATTATCCGGCTGGTTAGAATCGACCGCGGGCTGGCAAAACCTAAATATTTACGTACTCCCGTTCGTGTTAGCGGTGATTATGATGTTTGCGTTTAGTGCTCGAAAGTCTCACATTCATAAACAATCTGTGTAAGAGGGGGTCAGGTTGTTGGCTAGAAAGTCTTTCACCTTGACGCCGCTTTTCTGCCTCGCATGTAAACAAAAGGTTCATCGCGGCTTTCTGCGGAAAGCCGTGATGAACCTTAAGTAATCATAAATAAACCTTAGATAATAATGGATAAGTCTTAGGTAATAACGGTTTATAAATCGACTACGATTGTTTTTGTTACTGTGGCGCCTTGGTCATCAATTATCTTTAGCGTTACTTCATGCTTTCCGTATGAAGGGAAGATAGAAGTGAAGGTGCGACCTCGTTTTACTTTTCCATTTGGAAGCGTCCATTCGGTATCAACAATACGACCATCGCTGTCTGAACTTGTAGACCACATGGTTACCCAGCGTCCCAAGTGGATGTACTTCGCACTTGCTTCCGGTAGGGCGTTCGGAGATTCAACACTCACTACAGAACTGAACGAATCAGTGGCGCCTTTGTCGTCGACAACGGTCAAATTCACCGTGTATTCTCCGGCTTGCTCGTAAGACCAAGTTGGTGCCACGTCGTTACTTGTTGTGCCGTTGCCAAAGTCCCATAGGTAACTGGAGATCTCACCGTCTTGATCAGAGCTGAAGTTGCTTGCAGAAACGTTCAGGCCAGTAACATTGAGCTCGAAGCTCGCAGTAGGGGTGACGTTGTGTTGGCTTACTTTAGATAAGCGCACCACACCGTATTCGTTGTTGTCACTCTGATTCACAATATCAACGACTAAGCCAAATTCAGTCAAGATACGTCCTGAATCAGGTGCTTGTGGAGACGAATAATCTTGGTCGTCAGAGAAGCTAGCATTGCCAAGCAAACTGGTATCTTCAAGTACATCATTGTCGCTGTTTACAAGACGCATTGGAGTATGATCTTTGAGTGAGAACGCAGCATCACGAACTTGGTAGCGAGTTTGGGCAACTTCGCCTGAGTTTTCCCATACCATGGCATTTTGGTCTGCGTCTACAACACCTAACCAACCTTCGCCTGGGTGCTTACCTACCCAGTTATCAGTCAGTGACTCGTCTACGTACCAAATGATCAAACCCGGATCGAATGAGATCAGTTGACCCATACGTTTAATGTTAGCTAGACCTTCATCAACGTCCATGTGGCTACGCCATTGCAGAAGGTAGTAGTGTTGAGCTTGATGAAATCCATTACTCAGCTTGTAGCCATTAAGGGCGAAGGTGGAGTTGCTTTCACCATCGTCTATTGAGGTGACTTCACCATCAACGATCACACTGAGGTTATCCAGATAGAAGCCTTCCATCGCCAAGCCACCATCGGTGAGGTACTCAAACGAAAGCTCTACTTCTTGGCCTGCCCATTGTGAAACATCGAATTCAGCATCAATCCAACCGCCAGACTCGCCACCAATAGCAGGTACGAGACCTGTGTTGTATGGGTCGTCCATTGAGGTAATGTTACCTGCGATGGCTTGTCCATTAATGAGTACGCGCGCAAAGTCGTAATCTTTTTCAATCTCATACCAAGTTTTGAACGAAAGCAGAGCAGAATCACCGGCTGGAATCACCAATTTGCGAGTCATGCTGTTTTTCAGGTCATCACCTTTTTGAGAGTGAAATGAATACTCACCAGCAAACGGTTTTAAACCTTCGATTTGTTTTTCAGGAAGATCCACTTTAATCATGTTCGGACGGCTGTTATCCGTCGTTTGGAACAGCGTATAAACTTGTGGGTTGTCTTCAAGGTCATCAATCGAGATTTGATCATCGTTAATCCAACGACCGCCAATCGATTTTTGTAAGAAGTGTTTTGCCCAAGAGCTGAATGCCGTTGGTTGTGTGCCACCAATTTTGCCAGCCCAGCTACCCGAAGACATGATTGACCAATAAGAGACAGGTTCACCCTTGCCTGTGTATTGAGTGTCGTATTCGTCTGGTAGACCCAAATCGTGGCCATATTCATGGGCACAAACACCAGCTGCCGCATCAATCGGTTGAATGGTGTAATCAAATGCCGCGTATTGGCCACCAAAGCGGTCAGGAAGCGAGCTAGAGGTACCTTCAAGCACATGTGTACGACCTAGGTTGAATCGGTGAGACCAGATTGCATCAGGGCCTAGCACACCACCACCGGCTTCTTCGCCAACAGATGCGTGAAATACCATCAGGTGATCAATCACGCCATCGGGTTCACGGAAGTTTCCGTCACCGTCGTAATCGTAGCGATCTTCGATATCGTAATCGGCTAGGTTGATACTAGGATCCTGAGCCAGTTGATTCAGCGCTTCGCGAACCAATTCTTGTGCGTTGAGATCGTTGTCGGTCGTCGGGGAATTACCACCATAGAAAGATGCAGGTTTCGAGGCGCGATACCAACCCGCGGCTTGACCTGCAACGCTGTAACTATCACCTGATTCGCTTTGGTAATACTGACGCATAGAGATTAGGTTTTCGCCACTTGGCCCTGTGTAGCCAGAATTTGAAAACAGCAACTCTTGATAATGCTCAGGGTTGTAGCTCTCGTACAACATCTGAGTGTGTTCTTCGGTCAGCTTGTTGTCATCCCAGTTCAAATCAGGGAAGTCGACCAGTAGAGCGAGCACTTTATCGGTACGCTTGGTGTCGACTTCTAAAGCAAAGACGCTTGCTTTGTTAACGCCAGATCCTTTTTCTATGGCTTTGAGTATTTTCGCTCGTTGCTCAAGCGCTTTTTTGCCGAATTGTGCATCGCCCTTAAAACCGGAATTGATCTTATTTTTCAAGTAACGGTCAAGAGCATTGTGTTTTGCCACAGCGGTTGCATCTTGATCGACTAAGCCTTGTCTTACTAGCATTTCAATCAGTTTGTCTTCATTAACAACACCTAAATCAATCGGTGTTTTAGCATAACTGCTGACGCTAAATAGAGTAAGCATTGCTGAGGCCAACAATGTTTTTCTCATTATCTTCATTACATTTCCTTTTTTGTATTTCCATGTCGATATCAGAATCAACTTGCCTTATTCGGAACGGTTGTCCGAGTTCGGCTTAATACACTCTTTTGGTGTTTTAGGTATCTGACGTTTATTAGTTGATTTGCTTGTATTAACTAACTTGTTGGTATCCGCTATCTCATTTGTATTACCTGTTTCTTGTCTTTTTTTTGAATCAAACTGACGGCCTTTCATTTGCTTCGCGTTGAGGTAGATACGTAAAGCTTCATGATTGTCCTCGTAGGTTAAGCCAGGACAAATAACGCCTCGTTCAATCAATGCCTTAAGCAACAGTTCATCATTCTCAATGGTGGAAGCCTGTGACAGTGAGGAAATAAGTAGAACCATTAAAGTCATTGTTTTGTGTGACATTTTATATCAAGCCATCAGTTTTGATTATGTAACAAAATATATTTATATAATTGGCCGATCAAACAGATAATTATTACAAGTTATTATTCGTTCCGATTTCAACATTAATAGTTAATATCAAACAGTGACTGTTATTTATTTTATTGTCAGTTATTTAGTGGGGTTGGATGCATTAATAGTTGATAGTTTTAATGTTTAATAATAGTGCCGAAGAGATAACTATTATTCTGGAGGGCGCTTTGCACAAGGTTTAGTATTATAATTAATCGATTAAATCTTTTATTGCCGATGTTTAAAAAAATGCATGTAATAATTGAGTGTTTAATAAATATCTAGGTTGAAAATTATTTCTACTCAAATATCAATAATTAGGCAATTAAGTCCTACTTAAAGTGCTTCAATGGAAGGGATTTCTCAATTGGTCAATAACCCGTCACCAAATGAAAGCCCAAGCCTATGAACACTTTGTTGAGCGAGTGCTGCGTAATGACTTAAACATTCGCAAATTTCATGCTTCAATGTCGATACGAACAGTATAATTCAGTACAGCTGTTAACTTGTAATGAGCCCGGTGTTTTGTAATCTCTGTGACGCACCCGTTTATATTTGTATAAAAAGCAATCATTTACAAAGATTGTGACATTCATATTTTGTCATAATTTAATTTATTGTATATATTCGCCTGTTATAACGTATAAATATAAAAGTTAATAAAAATGAACGTCAGCTCAGCTTCTCAATCTCGCGAAACACTTTTAAATGAAAACGAACAACTTGTCTCGACAACCGACCTAAAAGGTGTGATTACTTACAGCAATGATGCTTTTTGTCGCATCGCAGAATACAGCCAACAAGAAATGCTAGGGCAACACCACAATATCGTGAGGCATAACGACATGCCCAAAGCCGCTTTTGCGGATATGTGGGTTAACCTAAAGCAAGGCAAAGCGTGGCGCGGTATCGTAAAAAATAAAACCCAATCCGGTGGCTACTACTGGGTCGACGCTTATGTCACACCAATTTACGACAATGGCAAGGTGAGTGGGTATCAGTCTGTTCGTGTTAAGCCTAAAAATGAGTGGGTACAAGTTGCAGACAAGGCTTATCAAAGCTTATTGAAGGCAGAAAAGTCGGGCCGCCAATGGTCACTGCAGATCAGTGACAGTGTTCGCTATGCCGTGTTGTTGGGTTCTTTGGCCGCGCCTCTGGTTTCAAACCTAATCGAAGTAGGACAAGTGTCGCAATGGGCCCTTAGCTTGCTGCCTGTTTCTGCATTAGCTCTGCTTTTCCGACAAGAGCTGATTGATACTCCTTTACAGCTGAAAAACCTGCAATCGAAATTCGATAGCGTGAGCCGCCTTGTTTATTCAGGTAACAGTAAGTTCTCTATCGCCGATTTCCATTTGAAGCTGTTGTCTGCGCGAATCAGAACAGTGTTAGGCCGTATGACGGATTCAGCCAAGCCGTTACAAGATTTAGCCGACAATCTGAATGCCACGTCATTTGAAGTATCAGCAGCGTTAGATCAGCAAACAAAAGACATACTTCAAGTACGTGAAGCAACGGAAGAGGTTGAAGTAACCGCGAATGAGGTCTCTTCTCTCACTGAAGAAGCCCATCAAATTGTCGACGTTACTCTGCAAACCTGTGCGGGTGCGAAAGAGAGTATTAATCAAACCCACCAAAACCTAGAAAGCTTGGCTTCTCAGGCTGAAAAGGCGACTCAAACGACTTACCAATTGAGCGACCAAGCGCAAAGTGTCAGCAAGATAATGGAAGAGATAGGTGGCATTGCCGAGCAAACCAACTTGTTGGCATTGAATGCAGCGATAGAAGCGGCGAGAGCGGGGGAACAAGGTCGAGGCTTCGCGGTGGTTGCTGATGAAGTCCGTGCGTTATCAGGCCGCACATCTAAGGCGACGGTTCAAATTAAAGAGAGTATTGATACTATGCTAACGACGATTGAAGGTTGGCAGAAAGATATTTTGGCTAACAGAGAACAAACGGACGCGTGTGGTGATGTGGCGAAGGTGAGTGCAGAGCGCTTGTCTGAAGTCGAAACTTTAATGCAATCGATGAACGAGTTAATGCAGTCGGTTGAAAGCTCCGCGCATAAACAGCGTCAGCTATCGAGTGACGTAAACCTTCATATGCAGTCTATCGCATCAACTGCCGAGCAAAACCTAGTGGCGACACATTCAGTTAAAGATCATTCGAAAGAGCTCAAAGAACAAGTGAATGAATTCTATCAATTGGCGAAGCGCTTCGAAGAGAAATAGTCGTTAAAGACAAGCTGAATGAGGGATAAGAGAAAGCCTTGCGAAATGAGCAGGGCTTTTTTGTGGGTCAAAAGAACAGTTAACAGATTAACAGGCAACAGATACAAAAAAGCCCCGCATTTTCATGCGGGGCTTTCAGTATGTATCAACCCATTTAAGGGCGAGACAATTTAATCAAGACTAAGCTAGAAGCTCTTTTGCTGTATTTACTACGTTTTCAGTAGTGAAACCGAACATCTTGAATAGCTCGCCTGCTGGTGCAGATTCGCCGAACGTTGTCATGCCGATGATCTTGCCACCGAAACCAACGTACTTGTACCAGAAGTCAGCGATGCCCGCTTCTACTGCGATACGAGCAGTAACGTCAGATGGCAGTACAGACTCACGGTATTCAGCGTCTTGCTTGTCGAACGCGTCAGTTGCAGGCATAGATACTAGACGTACTTTCTTACCTTCAGCGGTTAGTTCAGCCGCAGCGCTAACCGCTAGCTCAACTTCAGAACCTGTTGCGATAAGGATAAGCTCTGGCTTGCCAGCACAATCTTTCAGGATGTAACCACCCTTAGCGATGTTAGCCACTTGCTCAGCGTCACGATCTTGTTGTGCAAGATTTTGACGAGAGAAGATAAGTGCAGAAGGACCATCTTTACGCTCGATTGCCAGTTTCCAAGCAACAGCTGACTCAACTTGGTCACATGGACGCCATGTACTCATGTTTGGAGTCAGACGTAGAGATGCGATTTGCTCAACCGGTTGGTGAGTAGGACCATCTTCGCCTAGGCCGATAGAATCGTGCGTGTAAACTTGGATGTTCTGAGTTTTCATCAGAGCCGCCATACGCATAGCGTTACGTGCGTATTCCATGAACATTAGGAACGTTGCGCCATAGGGTACGAAACCACCGTGCAGAGCGATACCGTTCATGATAGCCGTCATACCGAATTCACGTACACCGTAGTGGATGTAGTTACCAGAGAAGTCGTTTGCTTCAAGCGACTTAGAACCAGACCACATAGTCAGGTTAGAAGGCGCAAGGTCAGCAGAGCCGCCCATGAATTCAGGTAGCATAGCACCGAACGCTTCTAGAGCATTTTGAGATGCTTTACGTGATGCGATGTTTGCTGGGTTAGCTTGAAGATCAGCGATGATTGCCGATGCTTTCTCTTCCCACTGTGCAGGAAGATCACCGTTTACGCGGCGTTTGAATTCAGCTGCCAGCTCAGGGTATGCTGCTTCATAAGCTGCAAGTTTCTCGTTCCACGCTGCTTCCTTAGCTGCGCCTGCTTCTTTCGCATCCCACTCTGCGTAAACTTCCGACGGAATTTCAAAAGGACCGTGCTCCCAACCTAGTTGTTTACGAGTTGCTGCGATTTCGTCAGCGCCTAAAGGTGCACCGTGACAGTCGTGCGTACCTGCTTTGTTTGGAGAACCAAAGCCAATCACTGTTTTAGTACAGATAAGAGTAGGACGAGGGTCCGCTTTAGCCGCTTCGATAGCTGCGTTGATCGCGTCAGAGTCGTGACCATCTACCGCTGGGATTACGTGCCAGCCGTATGCTTCAAAACGCTTAGGGGTATCGTCAGAGAACCAACCTTCAACTTCGCCATCGATAGAGATGCCGTTGTCATCCCAGAAAGCAACCAGCTTACCAAGACCTAGCGTACCAGCTAGAGAACAAGCTTCGTGAGAAATACCTTCCATCAGACAACCATCACCCATGAATGCATAAGTGTAGTGGTCTACGATGTCGTGGCCTTCTTTGTTGAACTGTGCTGCCAGTGCTTTCTCTGCCATCGCCATACCAACAGCGTTGGTGATGCCTTGACCTAGAGGACCAGTCGTTGTTTCGATACCTGGTGCGTAGCCGTACTCTGGGTGACCAGGAGTCTTAGAGTGCAGTTGACGGAAGTTCTTAAGATCTTCAATTGAAAGCTCGTAACCTGCTAGGTGAAGCAGAGAGTAAATCAGCATTGAGCCGTGGCCGTTAGACAGGATAAAACGGTCGCGGTCAGCCCACTCTGGGTTAGATGGGTTGTGGTTTAGGTGAGAGCGCCAAAGAACTTCAGCGATGTCAGCCATACCCATAGGTGCGCCTGGGTGACCAGAGTTTGCTTGTTGAACACCGTCCATGCTAAGCGCACGAATAGCGTTAGCAAGATGCTTTCTAGATTGAGTCATAATTGCTTCCAAATAGAGTTAAAGTTTGAAATAGTAAATTTGATATGAAGAGGGGAACGCAAACGTTCCCCCTTTTTTAATTCTTAGTGATTACAGCTTAGCTGCGATCATGTCTTCTAGTTTGCCTTGGTCAACGGCGAAATTGCGGATGCCTTCAGCCAGTTTCTCTACAGCCATTGGGTCTTGGTTGTGATCCCATAGGAACTCAGCGTGAGTCATGGCTGCAGGACGCTCTTTAGTACCGTTAGAGTCGATTAGCTTCTCTACGACTTCGCCTTCCGCTGCTTCTAGGTCTGCTAGAAGTTGAGGAGCGATAGTTAGACGGTCACAGCCAGCAAGTTCAAGGATCTCGCCGATGTTACGGAAGCTTGCGCCCATAACAACTGTCTTGTAACCGTGCTCTTTGTAGTAGTTGTAGATGTCTGAAACAGAGATAACGCCTGGATCTTCTTGAGCTTCGAAATCACGACCTTCTTTCGCTTTGTACCAGTCCATGATGCGACCAACGAAAGGAGAGATAAGGAATACGCCAGCTTCAGCACAAGCACGTGCTTGAGCGAAAGAGAATAGAAGCGTCAGGTTACAGTTGATGCCTTCTTTCTCTAGGATTTCAGCTGCACGGATGCCTTCCCAAGTAGAAGCCAGTTTGATAAGGATACGGTCGTTAGTGATGCCAGCGTCGTTGTACATTTTGATAAGCTGACGCGCTTTAGCAACGCTGCCTTCCATGTCGTAAGAAAGACGAGCATCTACTTCAGTAGAGATGCGGCCAGGTACAACTTTCAGGATTTCTTTACCAATGTTCACGTTAAGCATGTCGCAAGTGTCTTGAACTTGTTGTGCTTTGTCTTCGCTTTGTGCTTTAGCGTATTCGATAGAAGCATCGATTAGAGGTGCGTACTCAGCAATTTGAGCGGCTTTAAGAATTAGAGATGGGTTAGTTGTTGCATCTTCAGGAGTGTACTTGCTGATAGCTTCAATATCGCCAGTGTCAGCTACAACAGTGGTTAGTTTACGAAGTTGCTCTAATTTATTGCTCATTTTGATCATCCTATGTATCGCAGAAGACCTCTTTAATGGGAGAGGTGCGGGCATTTGCAAGCTAACTAATGAAGTTTCTCAAGGTTGTACCAGTGAATTAAACTTACATTAATTTAAATTTTTCTCCGAACGAACATTTGCACGGAACATATGATCGCTCGATGAGTAAATGATGTAGCCATATTTATCCGATCTAGCGTCAAAGTCAACGGTAAATAGTACTGTATGGTGACTTCAGTCAAATATATTTCGCTCTAGTAATTATGGGGTATGTAAGCAAACGTTTAACGGTCAAATTGAGCCTAACTAATCAATCGCAAAATCAAGGTTACTATGCTGAGCAAATGTTTCTTGCTGTTACATATGTTCGGGGTGTAAGCTTGTTTATCGCTTACTGAAACCTCCTATATTAGGAAGTACAGCAGGTAAAATAATTGTTAAATATTGGTTGAGTGGTATATGAGTAACAATATCCAAGATGTTTCCGAAGAAAACACTGATCTCCTAACTGAAGTAGCGGTTGCCTATTACCAAGATGGGGCGACCCAAGAAGAGATCTCTAAAAAATTTTCTATCTCTCGTGCAAAGGTTGGTCGAATGCTCAGGCAAGCCCGAGATGAAGGTATTGTTGAAATCACCGTGAAATACCATCCCGTATTTAGCGCGAAAATCGAACAACGTTTGATAGAGCGTTTTGGTGTAAAGCGTGCGCTTGTAGCCTTAGACCAACCGAATGAAGATAAACAAAGACTGCAAGTAGCAGGCTTAGTATCCAACTATCTGACCAGTACCTTGAAAAACGGCATGGTGGTAACGGTTGGACAAGGTCGTAATGTGTCTTCAGTCGCTCACCATACTGGCGTAATCACGCCACGTGACTGTAAGTTTGTATGTGGTATTGGAGGTATTCACCCAAGAGGCGGTATGTTTAATGCCGACCATATATGTAGACAACTAGCCAAGAAGTACGGCGGTTCATCAGAAACACTATACGCGCCTGCTTATGCAGAGAATAAAGCGCAAAAAACCGCATTCATGGAAAACAGTACTGTTAAGCAGACACTCGATCTTGCCCGCAAGGCCGATGTCGCATTAGTGGGTATCGGTGATATGAGTGAAAACAGCTACATGGTCGACCTAGGTTGGTTTACGGCGGGAGAGGTGGTTCAATCTCGTTTACTACAAGGTGTGGTAGGGGACTTTGCTGGCTATGATTTTTTTGATGTATATGGTAAAGCGGCAAACACGGTAATGAGTGACCGAGTCATCGGCTTAGGCTTAGAAGAGTTTCGCCCTATCGCAGAGGTGATCGCCATCGCTGCCGAGAACAGTAAGCCATTAGCTCTGCTAGGTGCACTAAGAACTGGTGTGGTAGACGTGATTGCGACGAGTGTAAGTAATGCGTTAACGGTACTTAACTTGGATGAGCAGATGAAGCATGCTGAACTCCAAGACTCATGATTGTTTTACAATTGTAGAGCAATAGATCCACGTTATCTTCTTAGTTTCTAAATCTCAGAGACAGCCAGTTTAGGCTCCCTTTTGTGCAATGAGTTATGAGATTGATGTCTGACGTCTTGATTTTATTGCTTTCTATTTCAATGTTTGAGTCGAAGATAGATACTTGCATAACTCATCATATGGAACAGGACGAGAGAAGTAATAGCCCTGCATCAAGTCACAGCCACATGACTTGAGGGTAGCGAAATGTTCATTCGTTTCTACCCCCTCTGCCAATACCACCATCCCAAAGTTCTTACCTATTGCAATGATGTTTTGCACCATTGTGAGCGACTGCAGGTCTACAGTAATGTTTTCAATGAAGCTCTTATCTATCTTTAGTTCATCGATAGGGAGTACCTTCAACATACTCAATGAAGAATAGCCAGTACCGAAGTCATCCAAAGAGATCTTAATATCATTTTCTTTGAGGGCCTCGAAAATTGGCTTCACCAAGGTTACATCTTCAATGAATAGGCTTTCGGTGATCTCTAGTGTTAGGCAGCTTGCTGGCAACTGATATTTTTCGAGTACGGTAAGCAAATGATCAGAGAAAGATTTATGTGAAAATTGACGGACAGATATGTTGATCGATAACCCTATTTTTTGATCAGTTGTCTGACGTAAATGAGCGATTTGCATAACGCTAGACTCGATAATGAAAGTGCCTAGTTTTTGCATTAAACCAGTGCTTTCAGCGATCGGAATAAATACATCGGGTGGAACAAAACCCAGTTCGTCATCAACCCAGCGTACGAGTGCTTCTACACCATGAATGCTATCATCGGCACGGACCAGAGGTTGAAAAACCATGAATAGAGTTTGTTTCTCGATAGCAATGCGTAGTCTTTGCTCTACCTTCATTTTGTAAAGGTGCGCTTCTTGCATCTCCTGCGTGAAAATACTGTATGAGTTTTGATGTTGCTTCGCCTTATACATTGATATATCAGCTGAGCGAAGCAAACTATCTAAGTCTTTTCCGTGTTCAGGGAATATCGCGATACCAATACTGCACCCCAATAAAAATTGAGAATCATCAACATCGTAAGGTTGGGACAGTACTTCTATGATGCGTTCTGCTAGTCGTTTAATTTCGGTATCGTTTGTTAGTGGTGTTAGGAATAAAAACTCATCGCTGGATTCTCGTACCAATAGGCTTAGCTGAGAGCGGAACCTCATTAAACGCAAAGCGATCTGTTTGAGTACTTTATCGCCATAGTCATGTCCGTGTGTATCATTGACACATTTAAAGTTATCTATATCGATAAACAATAATGAGAATTGCTCTGACTCTTGCTCAATCCATTTGCCAATATTTCTTCGCATGTATAGGCGGTTGGGTAGGGAAGTTAATGGGTCGTGATTGGCTTGGTAAATCAGTTGGCTCCGGGTGCGTTGCTCGTTCTTTGCGATTGATTTAACTAAAACGTAGAAACCGATCTGAAGAAAAATAAAGGCGCCGAAGATAATACCAAACTCTTCTACAAAGATGTTATTGATATGAGAAAGGTCTGTGCGACCGACTACCCAGAGTTTGTAATCAGGGATGTATTTAGCGCTGATTAATGAGTGGTATGTGTCATCGTTTATGCTGAAAGAGTATGTCTGTTTATTGGCTTTGGCTTCTTCGATACTGAAAGGGATTTGTTCTAAAAAACTTTCAATGATGCGTTTCATAACATCATCATCAACGGGCTTCGAATAAGCGTCGAGAGATTCTATATCGCTAGAAAAAAACTGACGATAGTTGTCGGACCTCAGCAAAGTTAGCGTGTTGTAACTGCCTGCGTGTGCATTGTCTTCGAACACTATCGTGCTGTCTAAGCGTAAACCAGCACTCATGACTGCATCAACATTCTTGCCATCGATTGAAATTGATTTTCTCAACGGGATAACTAGGCTGTTTAAAGATTCTTGAAAATAAGTCCGTCCCAAAACCATCTTGTCACTTGCCATCGTCTCTAAAAATGAATGCCTCGTGTGCGGGTCTTGGAGTAAGTTTTTTTGATCTGATAGCTGAAGGTTAGAACTGATAGAAATGTAGTCACCCTGAGCGTTGAGCAGCCCAAATGCAGCGATAGCAGGGTGGGTATCAAGTAACTTATCCAAAAGTGGACGGATTTGAATTGCAGCTGTTCGAGTAAAGTCTGACTGCTGGGCGAGCTGATGTCCAACCACTTCCAATAAAGCTTCTTGGCTTGTTAAGAGAGAGCTAACTGAACCAGAAAAAAGTTCAACTTGAATGTGCTGCTGCTCGATGAAGTCATCTTTGTTTGATTGCCACTTCGTTACGCCCAGCCCGGAGAAAAGTATCAGAGTACACAGTACGATCAGAGCGTACAGCGACCAGATATTTTTCTTAAATAGAGCCATGGCATGCCTTTTGTTAGTTACTGTTTTTAACAGAGTGAAAGGGACAATATATTGGTTTGTTAGGGTGATGCATGTAGTCAAGGATACAAACACCAACAATTAAAGTATCGATAACTGAATAGTATAACGACTACGATCTGATATTCTTGAGAAAAATATTAGCGTTCAGAATAGTGATCACTATTAACCTATGATCGATCACAGTTTATGTTAGTCAACAATGTCGCGCCCAATGCAACAGGGTTCATAATATTTTGGTTTTACATTACGGTAATCGCTAATTACGTCGCAAAGAACTTACTCCATGGGACTTCAAATCGTCATTTTGAGTAAACTCTTTGCAGTCGCGTACTGTATTCTAATGGTAGCAGTAAACGAAGTTGAATTACTGATTTGTAATTGCAATAGGGAGTTGTTCGTTGGCGCCCCATTCCGTCCACGATCCATCATAAACGCTCATTTCACCTGAATACCCAGCGAGTTTAGCGGCTAATAGAATGATACAAGCCGTTACCCCCGACCCGCAGCTAAAGAACATAGGCTGAGAGGGAGTTAAATTTAACGTTGAAAAGAGGTCGACTAGATCTTCTTGAGGTTTCAATTTACCTGCACTTAATACTTGTGCAAATGGCAGGCAAATCGAGTTGGGAATATGGCCGCTGCGTAAGCCTTTACGTGGTTCCGGTACTTCTGAATCGAAACGAGCTTGTGAACGGGCATCGAGAATGTTGGCGCTCTTGTCATCGGAAAAACGTTGGATTTGTTGAGCATTTACAAAGTAGTTGTCTTGAATGTTGCCTTCAAAGTTGCCCGGTTGTACTTCTGTTTTGTAGTCGGTGTCCGTTGGGTAGCCGGCTTCTATCCATGCAGGTAAACCACCATCTAAGATGTAAACGCTTTTGTGTCCCATAGCCATAAACATCCACCATGCGCGAGGGGAAGCAAAGGTTCCTGAGTTATCGTAAACCACAATCGTACTGTCTTGGTTGATGCCAATTTCTTGTGCGCGTGCGTTGAAGTGTTTTTCGGACGGGAACATGTGAGGAAGTAGGGTGTGCTTATTACAAAAGTCTTTGTCGTAATCAAAACGAATCGCGCCAGGAATCATTTGTCCTTTGATCTTTTCTGACTCGCTTGGGATCTGAAATTCGATACTGGCATCTAGGGTGACGATGTTGTCTTCTGCTAGCAAGCGTTGTTGCAGTTGTTCCGGTGAAATGAGTGGCTGATTCATTCTTCTTGTGTCCATTTTTGTTGTTATAGCTATTTGTGAAGTTATATCGATTACTGTAGTGATATCGATAAGTGTCGCTATATCGATTAATGTGCAGTTCGACAGTGGATGAATTGATAACTGCTTTGTCCGGTTATTTGATTGTTTAATGTATCAAGTGCGACCACAGAATCAATAGGGCAGTCTGTAGTCGGTGCAATGGAAACACGGAATACTTGATTATCTTCTGTCTGAACGGTGAGGTAACGTCTGTGCCCATCTAGCGATTGAGTAAGGGTGTTCGAAATCACTTTTGCGTGAATGCGCTGTCCTGTCTCTGAGGTCAGAGGGAAATAGGCGAGAGTCAATAATAAGCCCACACCACACATTAAGATAAATATCCCTGTTTTTAACTGTTTCATGAGAGTAAGTCTTTGAAGGTTATCTTTAAAAGAGTAAGTGAGATTGCTGGTAAAGTGAATGAAGCTAAGCAGAAAAAAACATCCGGCCTCTTATTTGAATAAAACACAAAGTGAATATTTCGGCTTACTCTAAATTTATACAGAACCCGTTATGAATTAGTAGTCCGGTTTTAGTGTCCCGTCGTCTCGTGCTGTATAGAAAGAAGCTTTTGGCGTGTAAAAAAGCCCTGACTATGGGTCAAGGCCTTGTGAACAATCCTTAGCAATGCAAACCTAGCGATTAAAACCTACGCATTTAGATGATGGATGAAGGTTTGTCGGCTTTTCCACACACTGAGCAATTAGGCATCTTCATTAAATTCATTTCTCTCCAACTGTGTGACATAGCATCGAGAATCAATAGCTTGCCTTGTTTAGGTTGTCCAAATTGGGCAATAACTTTGATGGCCTCTAAAGCTTGTGCAGCACCAACCATTCCGAGAATGGGAGCCATTACACCGGCTTCGACACAGCTTAGCGCTGCATTGCCAAATAGGGCGCTTAAACACTGGTAGCACGGTGCGTTTTCATCTTGATAAGTGAACACGCTAATCTGACCTTCCATGCGAATCGCAGCGCCGGATACTAATGGCGTCTTTGAGGCGTAGCACAAGCGGTTAAGTTGGTTGCGTGTTTCAACGTTGTCACAGGCATCAAGAACTAAGGAGTGCGCTTCAATTAACTTCGCAAGCGCTTCGTCATTCAGTCGATGATCAACGGTCTCAACTGTTAGGTGAGGGTTCAATACCTGCAGTGATTCTGCGGCTGAATCGACCTTTTTCCTACCAATGTCGGCATCGGTATGAAGTACTTGTCGTTGTAAGTTAGAAAGTTCAACAACATCATCGTCGATAAGCGTTAGCTTACCAATGCCTGCAGTCGCAAGGTATTGAGAGGACGCACAACCTAAGCCTCCTGCGCCTAATACTAGGATTGAGCTCTGTTTCAGCGCTTCTTGGCCTTCAAAATCAAACTGTTTGAGAATGATTTGGCGGTTGTAGCGAAGCATCTCTGCATCAGACAGTATTTCCATCAATAAGCCTCGTTAGTAAAGCGTCGAGTTAAACAGTTGAATCTGAACCGTTTCGCCTACTTCTACACGGCCACGTTCTCGTTCAAGTACCACAAAGCAGTTTGCTAAGCTCATAGAGCGGAAAGCGCCAGAGCTTTGGTTGCCTGTTGTTTCTACGACAAATTGACCGTTTTCGATTGAGTAAATACCACGCTGGTAATCCGTGCGGCCAGGGCCTTTTTTAAATGCCGATTTCGTGATAGCAGGAATAGATTGCGGACCTGCCCACGCAGTATGACCTGCAAGTTTCGCGAGCATAGGTTGTACTAACACGTACATAGTCATCATTGCCGAGACAGGATTACCCGGTAGGCCGCAGAACCATGCGTTATCGAGTTCACCGAATGCGAATGGTTTCCCCGGCTTGATTGCCAATTTCCAAAAGCCGATTTGACCAAGCTCTTCTAGGATATCTTTGGTGTAATCCGCTTCCCCCACACTTACGCCACCAGAAGTCACGACAACGTCTGCCAACTCTTGAGCTTTCTCAAACGTTTCTTTCAGTGTCTTAGGGCAATCAGGGATGATGCCGAGATCGATGGCTTCACAGCCAAACGCTTCGATGAGCGGTTTAATACCGTAGCGGTTGCTGTCGTAGATCTGACCATCTTCAAGCGGTTGCCCTAATGGCTTTAGCTCATCGCCAGTAGAGAAGAAAGCGACTTTAGGTTTATGTAACACAGTCACGTGGCTTACACCCAATGAAGCAATCATTGGAATGTCACGAGGCGTTAAGCGTTCACCGCGGCTAAGAACGATGTCGTCTCGTTTGATGTCGTCACCCGTCGGGCGAATATTGTTATTTAGTTTGATGTCGTCTTGAAGGATCTCGACTCCAGCGTCTGTCTCGACGGTATTTTCTTGCATGATGACGGCATCACAACCTTCAGGGATTTTTGCGCCTGTCATAATGCGAATACAGGTGTTGCTTGGCCATTCGCCTTCAAACGGTTGGCCGGCAAACGATTTTCCCGCTAAAGGTAGAGTTTTGTTGTGTTCTAAATCGGCAATACGCAGCGCGTAACCATCCATTGCTGAATTATCAAAAGGAGGTACGAAAATAGGGGATAGTATATCTTCAGCAAGGACATAACCTAGTGCTTCAGCAAGAGGAAGAGACAGAGTCATTTGGATTGGTTTGATTGGTGAAAGCAGCTTATCTAGTGCTTCTTCAATTGGCATTAAGCCCGGAGCGTCGCAACAGCCCATAATTGAAATCCTTTAATCGTTATTATTTTGACTTGGTGGTTGGGTCTATTGAGTTTATGAAAACTCGCCAACGAAATTGCAGCCACCTTAGCATAGTTTAAGCCCCGTAAATAATGACCTCCCTTAAAATATGGGTGTATTTATTCAAAATTACGAGTATCCTTGTTTGCCATCCAGACGGGGTAATAGAAAGAGGAAGTTCAATGTCAGGTCTTAGCGAATCAGCGAAGTTAGTTAAAGATGCGCTAGCAAGCCGTGGGTTAGAGACACCAATGAGTCCTAACCAGATTAGCCGAGAAGAGAAAAAGGAACGAATCGAACACCATATGCGTGAGATTCTAACTCTCCTTGAACTTGATCTTACGGACGATAGTCTAGAAGAAACGCCACAGCGTATTGCTAAGATGTATGTGGATGAAATTTTCTCTGGTTTGGATTACGCCAATTTTCCTAAGATTACCGTCATTGAAAATAAGATGGGTGTTCGTGAAATGGTACGGGTGAAGGACATTACTGTGACCAGTACTTGTGAGCACCACTTGGTTACTATTGATGGCAAGACGGCGGTGGCTTATATCCCTCAAGGTAAAATAATTGGCCTTTCAAAAATCAATCGAATCGTCCGGTTTTTTGCACAACGCCCCCAAGTTCAAGAGCGCATGACGCAGCAAGTCCTTGTTGCACTGCAAACGCTATTAGAAACTGATGATGTTGCTGTCACTATGGATGCAGTTCACTACTGTGTGAAGTCTCGTGGTGTGATGGATGCAACCAGCGAAACGACAACAACTGCACTGGGTGGTATTTTTAGATCAAACCCAGCAACGCGCCACGAATTCTTACACGGCCTGCGTTAATACGTCGTTTAAAAAGATTTTAAGGCCTCACCTATTGGTGGGGCTTTTTTGTATTTGTACAAAGGTGTATTGGTTAGTTTTAACTAAGGTAAGTCTAATGAATGGTGATCTTTGGTGTAGATACGCTCTAAAGGAAATATAGAGCGTATAGAGAAAATAGGTAAGCGTTTAAGAGAGGTTAAACAAACGCTTTAAGCGATGAATAAAACCTGATGGTTTATTCTCGGTTTGGTAAATATTGAGGCCATCATAGAAACTACTCATAAACTCTACTCGAACCTCATCGTCCGTGTTTCTGGATACGCGAGATAGCAATGTTGACGTAGCCGCCGCATGATCATTGGCTAGGCTGTAGTCCATTCCTAGTCGTCCTTGAATGAACAACCACAAATGAGTAACTAATTTTAACTGTTGAGCGTTAGCGTTTTGAAATTTGCCGCTATGTTCACTGCCTACGGTATTATCGAATACCTTTTGCATCGCTTCACTGGCTTCTTTATGACTTTCAAAGCGATAGCTTACATCGATATGTACTTTCGTTAGTAAGCCGAGCAAAGTCTGACGTGCAGAGTTATCGGACTTGTTCTTACATGCGTGTTTGAAAAGAGAGTGGTTTTCTTCGATGAATGACTGCAGCTCTTTCTCATAGCCTGTCGTGATCGCTTTTATTGAGTCTAAACCTGCTTCTTTTAAACATAGGTGAAGTTTGGTTTGCGGCTCCGTATTAGTTCGAAGATCAGTCATGACTTTGTAGCTCTTCCCACGTCACTTCTGCAGATTGCGTGTCGCTATTTACGAACGCCGAATTACCCGACAGCATTACGGAAAGATCCATTGTACGCTGTGTCATAGCTGTTAATTGCTCTATACCATCGTTGTCTAGACGAACAATTTGAGCTTTCAGGTAACCGAATTTGCCTTTGTTCTGCTCCCACCAAACATTCGACTTAGTGTTGAAGCTAAATACACGTACTGACTTAGATAAGCGAGTCGCTTTCTTAACGCGTTCTGGGTCAGGTTCACCCACATCAATCCATTCTAGGATCTGGTCATCTAACGATTTCTGCCATAAATCCGGTTCTTCAATAGTCGACAAACCTTTGGTGAACTGAAGCTCCGGTGAAGCATTGATACAGAAAGCGATGATACGAGCCATCATTCGCTGTTCTGTTTCTGAAGGGTGCTGTGCAATCGTTAAATTAAAAGAGTCATAATAGTCGCGATTCATATCAGTTAGAGAGAGTCGAAACTTATAGATTGTCGGTTTAAGAGCCATTGAGAAGGTGTCTTAGGTAGAAGTAATGGAGGAGAATATTACCTTAAATTTCCGAATAGTGGGCAAAAAAATAGCCAGCAGAGGCTGGCTATTCTTAGAAAGCTTTAAAATACTAAATTAAAGTACTTTGATGCTGTCAGCTTGTGGGCCTTTTTGACCTTGAGATACTGTGAACTCAACTTTTTGGCCTTCAGCAAGAGTTTTGAAACCGTCGCCAGTAATTGCAGAAAAATGTGCGAATACGTCTGGACCGTTTTCTTGTTGAATGAAACCGAAGCCTTTAGTTTCGTTGAACCATTTTACTGTACCAGTAACTGTGTTAGACATGATGATATCCTAAAATTAAATTTTTATAGTGAGCCAATTGCGGCACTGATAGCATGGAAAAGTTTATTGCTATTGTGTACAACACAACGGGGTTACTAGTAATCCAACGAAATGTTTATATACAAAGAACTTTCTTTCTAGCTGAAGTGGAGTCTAAATCAAATCCGGGGATAGTCAATCGAATCCATAGTGAAAGGTTGCAGAAACTTGGAGGTAGTCAAACTTTGCATTCCTTGGATATCATAGAGTTACAGTTATATGGTGATTTGTTGTAGTTTTTGTGAAAAATACGGTCGAAATTGATGACCAATTTGGAGTGATTGCACTGTTTTGGCACATTTTATTTTTCAGTTAGTCAGCCGCTAATTGGACTTTGAGCTCAGTTTTAACGGCTTTTATTTATAAATTTCGTTGTAAGTGTTGCATCTCAATTTTAAAGAGAATCAGGCTACTTTGTTAGGCGATAAAGGTTGCCATTGTCAGTACTGAAGAATATATCGCCGTTTGGTGAGGTTTCGATATCTCTTATCCTCTCACCTAAGTCTTCTAGAATACGTTGTTCTTTTATTGCTTCACCTTGTTCGTTAACCGTCACAATATTGATGTGGGTGAGTTTAAGTGCTCCCGCCAATAGTTTGTCTTTTAATTCAGGATACTTTTCACCTTGGTATACGACCAAACTACTTGGAGCTATTGAAGGAATGTAAACTTTTGTTGGAGACTCAATACCATCTTTGGTTTTTGAATCCCCCACACTGATAGGCCCCCAATATTCTTTGCCGTGTGATGTGACAGGCCACCCGTAATTAGCACCTGCTTTTATTAGGTTTATCTCATCACCACCGCGAGGGCCGTGTTCGATCGACCAGAGTCTTTGAGTCGGGAAGTCGTAAAACAGGCCTTGAGGGTTACGATGACCATAACTCCAAATCTCATTTAAAACCTTGTTGTTATCCTTGAAAGGGTTATCACTTGGTGTGCTTCCATCAGCATTCAACCGTAATATTGCTCCCGCATGAGTTAAGGTGTTTTGGCCGTTATCTCGGTCACCGCGATCGCCTATCGAAAAGTACAGGTGGCTATCATCAAAGGTTATGCGACTGCCAAAGTGGCGCCCTGTGTCGGTTCTGGATTTGGACACAAACACGTCGGTCCAATTGGAAATCTCGCCGTTTTTGTAATGAGCGGAGGCGAGCGTTGTCGTGCCTTGGCCCTCGATGTCTTTACTGTAAGTGACATAGATCTTATTTTTTTCAAAGGGGGAGAAAGCGATATCCAACGCGCCACCTTGGCCTTTACTCCACACATTTGGAAGTCTGAAAAGTGTGTTTTGCTCGCCTGTTTTCAAATCAACGTGCTTAATGACACCTGTTTTTTCTGTGACCAGCATCGAGCCATCGTTCACATAAGTCAGACCCCATGGAATATCGAGCCCGTCTGTGATCTTCTCTGCCTGCCATGCAAACGCTGAAGTTGATGCCATTGGACCCGATATGGTGAGTGCCAAAGCAAAAGAAAGGATACGGTGAGGATTATTCATGGGAGCCTCTTGATTGTTTAACATGATAATAGTTTAGCTTGTGGTTGACCGGAGGAAAGCTCGGTTAGGTGAAAAGTGACTATTCAGGAATTTAGTTCAATGAGTATTGTATGAGTAAACAAGCTGGCGTATGTTTAGTCTGCCATTCTCTATTCGATCACCTCGGAGCACAATGAATACTACCCCCGCAACATCTGCGCTATTTTCTCGGGTTTTATGTTGTCAGGTCAATATCCAAGCAATCCCTTCGTTCAAGCTCTTTACATCATGAGTCGTCGATTCGATTCTAAATCTATCTTACTCGCGTGCTTGGTCATCAGTATCGGCCAACTTAGCATGGGGTTGGTTTTTCCTTCGTTACCATGGATTGCCAAGGACTTCGATGTCTCTTTAGAACAAGCGCAGCTTCTGGTGAGTGTGTACTTGTTAGGCTTTGGCCCTTCTCAGTTTATTTATGGTCCTATTTCAGACGCTTTGGGACGTAAAAAAGTGCTGTTGAGCGGTTTGCTGATTGCCTTGCTCGGCTTACTGATGATCATGTTCTTCAGTCATTCATTTTCCGGTATGGTGATGGGGCGCTTTCTACAAGGTCTAGGTACTGGCTGTTGTGCGGTGCTTGCTCGGGCATCGACTCGAGACCGATTCAGCGGAGCTGATTTGCCATTGGCGATGTCTTATATCGCGATGGTAGCCTCCATTACACCTTTGATTGCCCCTGTTATCGGCGGGTTTATTAACTTTCACTTCGGCTGGAGTATGGTGTTTATCTCGTTACTTGGGTATGTTTCATTGGCTTGGGTGGTATTGGCATTTAAGTTTAAGGAAACCATCACTCAGGTTTCGGCTATTCCTTCTCCAAAGAAAATGCTTTATCAATACAAGACGTTATTAACTTCTCGTTATTTCATGAGTTTTGCGAGTATCGGTTGGCTTAACTTTAGTTTGATGATTACCACAGTGTCGGTGATGCCATTTATTATGCAAAACCAGATTGGTATGACGTCAGATCAATACGCCATGTGGGCGGTGATTCCTGCGTTGGGAATGCTCGGGGGAACGACCCTTTGTAATCGTATTCGTCCAATACTCGGCAATAAGAAAACGTTACTTTGTACACCTGTGCTGCATGTTTGTGCTGCGTTGTGGCTATTCTTTTGTCCATTAGAGCCTTTATATTTAATGCTAGGTCAGTTTCTGATGATCTTAGGTAATGGTATCGCGTTACCTTGTGCTCAGGCATTGGTGATGTCGCCGTACCACAAGAATGCCGGCGCGGCTGCTGCGATGTCAGGTGGTGGGCAGATGGTGGTATCTTCAATGGTGAGTATGGGGTTGGTTCAGTTAGGGTTGGGTGAAGCGTGGCACCTATCGCTTGTGATCATAGTGTTCACACTGATTTCTCTGTTGAATATTTTGCGTGGTTTCAGTTGCCAAGAAGCAAAAGAGGCTCAGATAAGCTAGTGATTGAAGGATCAAAAAAAGCCATTAAATTATTACGATTTCAATGCTTGAAAGCTGAAACATGTCAGCCCTGTCTCTAGACCAATAAAGCCGTTTAATAAAAGCAGGTACCATGTACTGGTCTCTAAAAATAGATGGTAATATGTCGTTGCCAACTATAGAGAATATGAAACCTTGAATATGAACACTCCAGCATTTGATCGTATTAGTCGCGTTTTGGCTTATATCCATTCAAACCTTAGCTCAGCGTTATCGCTTGAAGATATTGCGAAACAAAGCTGCTGGTCTCGCTGGCAACTGCAAAGAGTGTTTCAAGCTGAAACTGGGCTGACAGTGGCTAACTATGTGAGAGAGCTAAAGCTAAGCCAAGCTGCAGAACTCCTGCTTGATGGAAAAGAGCGCGTTATCGATATTGCACTGGGGCTCGGATTCAATTCAGAAATAAGCTTTAGCCGCTCGTTTAAGCAAATGTTTGGGTCTAGCCCAAGCCAGTATAGAAAAGCGGGCAAAAGAGTAGGACTAAGAAAACCGATACAAGTGTCTAAAATAGAAAGTACTTCAGAAAAAAGGGCGTTAAGCTTTGTGGAAGTGCGAATTGATGAAAGAGAGCCTTTCCTCGTTAAAGGGATAACCTCTGAAATCAGCGGTTTGTTTTCATTGACGCAAGATTTTGCCCAAAAAGTCCCTCGGCTTTGGTCGCGCTTGGAATATGAAGTTACCCTTCCTCACGATAGCGCACTTCAATTTGTTGGGGTCGTAGATCTTACTCAATCTTGTTTTGATGGCACGAATATTCATTATTGGGCTGGGGTTGAGTTACTTGATGGAATTTCAATCCCTCAATTACCGAGTATTATCTCTGATAAATTAGAGATATTGACTATCCCGAAGCAAACCTACGCAGTTGTTAAACATTGTGGGCCTATTGAGAATTTGCGGCATACTTTAAGCTGGCTTGTACTGAATTGGCTTCCAAGTTCAGGATATCGTGGTGTGGACGGCTATGAACTCGAAGTGTACCCACTTGGCTACCAAGCAAATGCCGCTGATGCTGAAATGGAATACTGGGTTCCTATTATTAAACCATAATCATATATTTACTCATTATCTTCCTGTAAAGCCTTCCTTCCAATGAGGCCAATTGTGGTTTTTGCTGTCAATTGGCTGATTTTTAATCAAATTAAATCAAGTTCTTTTTAAATTTGCACCAAATTGTTAATTATCCCATTCATAGATACATACAATGCAAATGAGATTTATTATTATTTGTATTAAGCATTGGTATCCGAGGGAATTATGACCACTCACACCCGTTTTAAGTATTCATCACTTGCTGTTGCGTTGCTGACGGCGCTCTCTGCACAAGCGTTGGCGGAAGAAACCGTTACGACGGCAAAGTCTAATATAGAAACTGTCACTGTTCTGGGCAAAGCCTACCGAAATACAGCTACGAAATCGGCACTTGAGCCAGAAGAAACGCCGCAGGGCATTACGGTTATTGATGAGGAACAGTTAGAGCAACGAGGTGTTCAATCTTTGAACCAAGCCCTTCGTTATGCGCCTGGTGTTGTGACTGAAAGTCGTGGTGGTTCAGTCGCTATGTTTGACTCGTACTCAATCCGCGGTTTTAAGACTAATAATGTCAACTATTACGATGGCCTCTCACTTCAACATTTGAATGGTTGGAACTTGCAGCCACAAATTGATCCGATTGCAATGCAACAAGTCGAAATATTCAAAGGGCCTACTTCTGTGCTCTATGGAGCGATGCCGCCGGGTGGGATGGTGAACATGATAGCCAAAGCGCCACAAACTGAACAATCAACCAAGGTTGGTGTTGCGACAGGCTCTCGAAATCTGCAAGAAGCTTCTATTGATACCACGGGTCAGTTTGGTGACAG
This sequence comes from Vibrio toranzoniae, assembly GCF_024347655.1. Classification (NCBI taxonomy): domain Bacteria; kingdom Pseudomonadati; phylum Pseudomonadota; class Gammaproteobacteria; order Vibrionales; family Vibrionaceae; genus Vibrio; species Vibrio toranzoniae. Next base: position 1,378,662 of record NZ_AP025515.1, read on the forward strand.
TGATTTTTCATATCGTCTGATTGCTTTGGCTCGTAAGCAAGATAGCCAAGTCGATAACGCTGAAGAGGAGCGCTACTTAATTGCACCGTCTGTTGATTGGCAAGTAAATGACAAAACACTAATCAACTTTAATCTTTATTATCAAGACGATCCTTCAATGGGTATCAACTCTTCAATGCCTATAGAGGTGCTTAAGGCGAGTGATCCATCAGTTTCTGTGGGGGATAAGAATTGGAGTACGTTTGAACGTGAAGTGTTGATGGTTGGCTATAAAATTAACCATGACTTCAATAACAATTGGACATTCTTACAGAACGCTCGCTATACCGATGCATCTCTATATCAAGAGAACACATATCACCTTAGTTACGATCCAAGCACACCAAATCAATTAGCTCGAGCTCTTTATTCAACAGATGAAAGCTTTAAAGGTTTTGTCATTGATAACCAGTTGAGCGGTATCGTTGATGTTGGTTCGGTAGAACACAACTTATTACTTGGTTTAGATTACCAAGATATGGATGGTAATGTTAACTACTCCTCTTACAGCGCTAGTGGAAGCGGTTTTAATAGTTTTGACCCATTGAATCCGAACAACGACCTACTAGATCGTAATGACGTTACCAAGGGGAACGAGTACCTGGATGACACAACGTCGAGCCAACTTGGTTTCTACGTTCAAGATCAAGTTCGTTTAGACGCGTTAGTACTTATTGCTGGTGCACGATTTGACCACTACAAATCGGAAAGTGACTACTACGCTCATGAGTCTGACCATAAACAGTTTACTTATCGTTTGGGTGGTTTGTATCAGTTTGATAATGGACTCGCGCCATTTGCAAGCTACGCGACTAGCTTTGAACCAGCTCCGGGTGTTGATAAATCTGGTAATGAGTTTGACCCTGAAAATGCTCAGCAAGCTGAAATTGGCGTCAAATACCTGTCTGACGATATGTCGAAAGAAGCCACCGTTTCTTTATTCCATATAGTGAAGCAAGACATGTTGATGACAGATCCAACCAATGTTTATGGGCCAAAAATTCAAGTGGGTGAAGTTGTGTCGCAAGGTGCTGAATTATCAGGACGTTGGTTCGCAACTGAAAATTTCGATATTGCGGCAGCTTATACCTACGCTGACATGGAAATTACAGAAGATTCTAGCAATGGCTTAGAAGGAACGACACCAATCTACGTACCTGAACATACTGCAAACGTGTGGGCTAACTACAACGTATTCAGTGGAATATTAGCCGGTTCTCGGTTGAGTGCTGGTGCACGCTACGTTGCGGAAATGCAAATGGATGCAACAAATACTCAAGGTAAAGTACCGTCGTATACTGTGGTTGACTTGTCTATTGGTTATGACTTGGGTGCAGCAAGTGAGACTTTATTGGGAGCGACTGCCAACCTAGCAGTGAACAATATTTTCAATGAAGAATATTATGCGTGTTACGACCAGTCCAATTGTTGGTTTGGTGCTGAGCAGTCTGTAGAGCTAAGCGTGAACTATGAATTCTAACTAAGTTAGCGTTCCTAATTTTAAAGCAGCCTTCACTAGGCTGCTTTTGTCGTTTGTAGAAATATCGAATTTAGATTAAGTAGGCAAATATATGAGCTTAAAACCAATAGCTTCTCATTTTTCTAAAGTAAAAAATTTGAATACAAAACTCGTTCTAACGATGTTAGCGAGTGCTTTATCGTTTAACGCGATGGCGGATTTCCAAGTCGAAGACAGTGAAGGGGTCAAAACCCTTGAAGCTCAACCTGTTAGAGTGGCTGCGCTTAACTGGGATATCGCAGAGCAAGTTATCGAGCTGGGAGTTACGCCAGTCGCGGTGCCTGATATTGCAGGCTACAGCGATTGGGTTGTTCAACCTGCGATTCCTGAAGGTGTGACCGATGTAGGGACTCGAACTGAACCCAACTTTTCTGCGCTCAAGAAGCTCAATCCAGATGTGATTCTTATCGCTTCTCCTCAAAAAGATCTTCAGGCGCGTCTTTCTGAAATCGCGCCAGTACTTTATTACCAAACATACAGTGAACACCACAGCAATGCCGTGGCTGCCATTGAAAACTTCAAGAAGATTGGTCACTTGCTTGGCAAACAAGAACAAGCGAATAGTAAACTCGCAGCGATGGAAGAACGTATTGCTATTCTGAAGGCTGAATTAGATAAAGCGTATCCGGGCGACAAACCTAAAGTCACTTCTTTCCGTTTTGCGAGCACCACTTCGGTGTTCATTTATGGCGATAACTCGATTCCACAATACGCATTGGAGCAGCTCGGTTTTGAAAACGCGATGGAGCTTCCTGCCAGTCAGTGGGGTATCAACCAAAAGCGGATGACCGATCTTAAGAACGTGAAAAGTGGTGTTGCACTTTACTTTGAACCCTTTCCATATCAAGACAAGTTAAACCGTTCGCCAATATGGAAGAGCATGTCTTTTGTGCGAAATCATCAAGTGAGCGCGGTAGAAGCCAGTTGGAGCTATGGTGGCGCGATGTCGATCCTATATAACGCAGAAGCCATGGCGAAATCGCTATTGAAGTTAGCGGAGCAGTAATGAAAACCCGTGGTTTAATGGTTGGGGCAGCCTTGTTTTTCGCTGCCCTTGCTCATTTATGGTTAGGACAGTCGGAATTTGGTCCGATTGGTGATCTTATTCAGTTACTCTCACTGGTGAGTGATCGAGCTACGCTAAACGCAATGGTTGATGACTCATTTGAGCTGATGGCCTTGTTCTATGTCAACTTGCCTCGATTAGTTATGGCTATCTTGGTAGGCGGCACACTCGGTACAATAGGAAGCCTTTTTCAACAGTTGACTCAGAATCGCATGATGTCTCCGTTAACGTTAGGTACATCGTCAGGGGCCTGGCTTGGCCTGGTCATATTGAATGTCGTCGCTCCTATGCTGGTGGCGCAATACTCAGTCTGGTTTGCGTTGATTGGGGCACTGTTAGCAATGGGGCTTATTGTTTCGATTGTTGGCATCAAAAACATGAGCGGATTGCCAATTGTATTGGCGGGTATGGCGGTTAACTTGTTGCTAGGGGCATTTGCAACGGCGATTATTCTGCTTAACGACCAGTACGCACAGAACCTGTTTGTGTGGGGGGCGGGTGATTTAGGACAAAATGGCTGGGAACCAGTGTTGTGGTTAATGCCTAAGTTAGTGCCGATTTTGGCCATATTCTTGTTGGCACCACGAGTTTTGACCCTGCTTTCAATCGGTACGGAAGGGGCTGCTGCGCGCGGCCTCAATATTGGTGCAACATTTTTTGTATTAATGGCCGTCGGCGTTTGGTTGGTGTCGGTATCGATTACCTCGGTAGGCGTGATCAGTTTTATCGGTTTGATCGCCCCTAATATCGCGAGGCACTTGAGCTTCTTAAAGGCGAAATCCGAACTGATCGCAAGTTGTCTATTAGGTGCTTTACTACTTTGTACTACAGACAGTTTAGCTATCTTTTTGGCTCAATGGTCTGTGGATATGATTCCAACTGGTACCGCAACCGCGGTGATTGGTGCTCCAGCTTTGATCATTATTGCTCGCAAGCAAATGTCTGCTCAAGATCAGTTATTTTTCTCGATGCCTGAAGGGCCAAAGTCTATTTCACCTTTGGCTTACTCTCTATTGGGCACGATGATCTTTGGGTTACTGGCATTAAGCTCGCTCTCACAGCCTTCTTCTGATATGGGCTACTTTGTTATTCCAGACGCGTTTGAGTGGTCTATTCGCTGGCCTAGAATGTTAACCGCGATATTCGCTGGTGGCGGTTTGGCTGTAGCAGGAGTGATCTTGCAAAGGTTAGTCTACAACCCACTGGCGAGTCCAGACATCCTTGGGGTATCCGCGGGCGCTGTTTTAGCTTTGATTTTCAGCAGTTTATTCATGGGTTATTCGATTCACTCGTTGAGCCCTTGGATTGCGTTTTTAGGCAGTGCGATGGCGCTGTGTCTATTACTATTTCTTGGTAAGAAACATCAGTTTGCGCCGTCTATCCTAATACTGACGGGTATTTCGCTGACCGCAGTGTTAGAGGCTTTGGTACAATTCTCTTTAACGCGAGTGGGGGAAGGGAAGTATACCTTATTGGCTTGGTTGGCAGGATCCACATATCGTGTTGAACCCGAGTCGGCAACGATTATGGCTATCGTGGTTACCGTTTGTATTGGTGCTGCTGTACTGTTGAGTCGTTGGGTGACGTTAATAGCCACAGGCCGTCAGTTTGCGAGCGCTCGAGGGCTAAATATCTCAATAGCGTATGCTTCTCTGTTGTGTCTCGTCGCCATCTTATGTTCGGTAGTAACCACCACCATGGGGCCTGTTGCATTTGTCGGGTTGCTGGCTCCGCATATCGCGGCCATGGTGGGTGCTCGTTTGGTTCGAGAACAAATTATTTTGTCGTTTTTAATTGGCTCTGCTCTTATGTTATTTGCCGATTGGGCAGGTCAAGTGGTGGTATTTCCGGCCCAACTCGCGGCGGGTACGTTAGTTTCCATTATTGGTGGCAGTTACTTCATCTTCTTGTTACTCAAATCTCGGAGAAGATAGCTTCATCGATTAATTGAAAGCCTTTGGCAATCAAAGGGACAAATGAAAAGCCGTGAGTGGGGTAATCCATCCCTGCTTTTTTATTGAGGCTGCCGTGCAAGGGAGAGATGTTAAGCAACACAGGTCTCGCTTCTTAATGTGCAAGTTTGGCATATGTTAATAAAATGTATAACCTAAAGGTCTGACCACTCGGAAGGTAGCCATTATGCCAAACCTCGATCGTATTACTTGCTCCATCGATGAAAATCAAATTGCCACGGTTGTGCTGAATCGACCCGATAAGCTCAATGCTATTGATATGGCAATGTTCCAAGGTGTGAATAACATGGTGAATCAGCTGAAAAAGAACACCGAGATTCGCGCCGTCATAGTGAAAGGCAATGGGGCCGATTTTTGTTCAGGGCTTGATATTAAATCTCTGTTGACCAGTAAATCTGGCGCAATGAAGCTTTTGTTCAAATGGTTTCCCACATTACCCAATGCAGCGCAGCGCTTTTCTCTGGGTTGGCGAGATATTCCGTGTCCCGTTATTTTTGCGATTCATGGTCGTTGCTGGGGAGGTGGACTTCAATTAGCCAGTGGTGGCGACTTTAGAATTGCTAGCCCTGATGCGAACTTCTCGATATTGGAAGCTAAGTGGGGTTTGATTCCTGATATGGGAGGCGCGATTGCCTTCCGAGAACTGATGCGAAAAGATCACACCCTAGAAATGGCGATGACCGCCAAGGTGATCGACAGTAAAACCGCAAAGGAGTATGGGCTTGTCACAAAAATAGCCGAAGATCCTTATGCTGAAGCTTATGCCTTGGCACTGGAATGCGCGAACCGATCGCCAGATGTTGTCGCAGCGAACAAGAAACTCTACAACAAGACTTGGTGGTCAAGCCCTGGCATGGCTGTATTTTACGAGACTTGGTATCAGATAAAGGTAGGTCTAGGTAAGAACAGGGCGATTGCCGCTCAGCGTGAAATGAACCGTGACAAACCACGTTCTTATGTAGCGAGGAAATTTAAATAGTAATTAATGGTATAGGAGTCATCGTTAGTTGTGCTTTTAAAGTCGGCATCTACAAGAAAAACCTTTTCTGAACAACTGGTAATGAACCTAGTCAAACCGAACAAAGCTGTTTATGGAAATGAACGTTTTTCTTATACTAAAGTGTCGCTCTCTTAATCTAGATTAAGTTTCCCCTGCCTTATTCTCTGTAGTATCCGCCTGAATCTGTGGCCCATGCTTAATGGGTAACTCGCAAAACGATTTTAATGAGGATTAGACTTGAGTACTTTGTTTACAGAAACCCGCATTGGCACCATGGCATTGAAAAACCGCTTCATGAGAAGTGCAACGTGGGAAAATATGGCGACAGAAGATGGCCATATGACAGATAAACTTTACGCTATCTATGAAGAGTTGGCTCAAGGTGAGGTTGGCTTGATCGTGACGGGTTACGCGAACATCGTTGAAGAAGAGAAGCCGAACGCAGGCATGATGGGCATCTATAACGACTCGTTTATCGATGAATACAAAAAGCTGACTCAACTCGTCCACGACAACGATTCTAAAATCGTAATGCAATTGGCTTATGGCGGCACGAAAACCACGTATGAACTTGGCGAGCGAGTGATCTTTGCACCAAGTGACGTTCCAGAAAAAGGAACTCAAACACTGGGTAAAGCGATGACCAAAGGTGAGATCAACTACATTGTTGATGCCTTTGCTCAAGCGTCATTGAGAGCACAAAAATCAGGCTTTGATGGGGTGGAAATTCATGCCGCTCACACCTACTTAATCAACCAGTTCTTAAGTCCTTATTACAACCTGCGTGAAGATGAATACGGCGGTAGCCTAGAAAACCGAATGAGATTCTTACTTGAGATCTACATGGCCACTCGCAAGCTGGTGGGTGACGATTTCCCTATCTTGGTTAAGTTGACCGCTTCGGAGTTTTTTGAAGGTGGTGTGACCTTCGATGAAACTCGCTTAGTTTGTAAAAAGCTTGAAGAAGTGGGTGTTGATGGCATTGTGATTTCTGGCAACATTCATGGTAAAGCCGACACCATGATTGGCGAGTCGCACGATGGCTTTACCATTCAAGCTGAAGGTTACTTCCATGAGTATGGCCACGTGATCAGCCAAGACGTCGAGATCCCAGTTATTACGGTAGGCGGCTTAACTGATTTTGATGCCATTGAAGCTATTGCTAACAACACGGGTATTGAATACTTCGCGCTTTCAAGGCCTCTGCTTTCTGAACCTCATTTAGTTAAGCGTTGGAAAAAGGGTGACCGAAGTCCAGTAGAATGTGAACGATGCTCTAAGTGTCGGACCAAGCGCGGTAACTTCTGCGTGGTCAACAAAGACAGAAAAGTGCAGCTTTCTCGCATGTAGTCGCTGGCCTTAGATCTAAGCGTGAGCCTAAGTTTATAGCTGAGTCTATATTTGAGGCTGTGAAAGTTGCTAAGGGCCGTTTTGATAACTTTTGAAACCCGGAATCGTATTTATGTAACTTAGCTCTTTCAAAGTGAAAGTAGGCGATAGCGGATTACGACATCAAATTTTGAAGTGCAAGTGCATAAGCCAGTAAACATAGAACGACTTGCGTCATATTTATACTGAAAAACACGTTAAATCAGTTTGTTACCTTGCAATCCCCAACATGGTGTACCAATCTTATTTCATAAGCATGGATAAGGATTGTGTATGCACGCAAGTTCAATGAAAAACAAAGGGGTAGTAGGAAAAGTTCTACTGCCTTCTTTACTCATAAACCTTCTTTCTCTCGCCGTTCCGCTAACGGTTTTACAAATTTACGATCGTATCTTACCCAACCAAAGTTATGGGACTGCCACTCTGTTATTAGCGGGTGCGACGTTGGCTGTCGCTATGGAAGCGCTAATCCGGTTTGTGCGAACTTGGCTTTTGTCTGCCGCAGCCAGTAACACCGAGAAAGCGACTTACCAAACCTTGGTTGAAAGAGTAACAACGGCTTCATCAGGTCACCTTCGCAAGCTCGGTGTAGGTGGTGTTGAAGAGGGGCTAGGGTCGGTATCCAAAGTTAAGGATTGGTATTCTGGTGGGGTGATCGCAGGCTTTATCGATTTGCCTTTTGCATTGATTTTTTTGGGGCTGGTGGCATATATCGGCGGTGAGCTAGTGGTGATACCTTTGGCAGTTTGGCTCATCACACTTGGCATTGTTTGGTTATCTTCTATTCGTGTTAAAAGCCTAAGTGAAGAAGCTTCCCAAGATGAGCAGGAGCGCAAAGCGTTCTTGATTTTACTGAGCCAAACCATTCAGGGAATCAAACGTCAGGCTGTAGAGTCTCGAATCTTCAATCAGTTTAAATCTCTTAATAATGTTCGCTCCCAGTCTAAAGCGAGAGAAGAGGAACAGAATGCCTTCGCCCAAGAATGTATTCAGCTTGCAGCATTAGCGACCTCAGTTCTACTCGTGATTACTGGCAGTTTGTGGGTGTTAGATGGTCAGTTGACCACAGGTGGGTTGGCAGCATGTTCTATCTTATCAGGCAGAGCGGTTGCGCCCTTAAGCGCTCTGGTTGGGGTTCGAATCAAGCTTAATTCAATACACAGCGCCAATCAGGCAATAGAAAAATTGAGTGACTTATCGCTATTTGAGTCTTCAGATTTTAAGCAACCTGAGCTCCATTTATCTGACTTTGAGACGTTAGAAATCAAGCAAGCGACTGTTGAAAAGTACGGTGAACTCACTCATGCCGATGTCACACTGAATAAAGGTGAATTGGTGTTGTTAGAGAGTGAAGATCGCCACACTAACAGTCATTTATTGTCGTCGATTGCAGGTATTGATGAGTTGAAGGTGGGTGAGTGCTTTATTAACGGGGAGTCCGTTTCAATTACATCCTTAAAAAATATTACAGCTTACTGTGGAGTAAAAGGGCAACTGGTGTCAGGCACTATTCTCGACAACTTGTGTGGGTTTGATCCTGAGAGAACGCATAGCGCTAGTGACTATGCTAAGCGTTTGGGTTTAACCAAGGAAATTACTCGATTACCTGACGGATTAGAGACACTAATTGGTCATTCGAGTGCTTCATTATTGAGTATGGGCAACGTTAAAATGCTCAATATCGCGGCTCAACTAGCCAGTGACAAACCCATTATTATGTTAGAAAGACCGGATTCTTCACTTGATTTAGATGCCCTTGGAAATCTAGCTAAGGTGTTGGAAGAAGAAGTGACGGCAGGACGCACGATATTGATGGTGAGCTATCATTCGAAACTTCGCGAATTAGCTAATCGAATCATTACAATGGAAAGTCGGTCTATTACCGAACAAAGTGAGATCAATCAGGAGGCCATCGTATGAATCGTTTAGATGCTAGCAACCGAGCAGGCACGAATGGTCAACAAGAGGTGATGAACCATTTAGAAAATGAAAGCCTTTCGGTTCTTAAACAGTTGGAAGTGAATGCGAATATCCAGTTGTTCGCACATCAATGGGTCGATGAAAATGGGATTGAGTCAATCGACGATATGTTTGCTTTGTTCGATAGGCTTGCATTGCCCTATCGCTTGGTTGCCAACCTAGATGAAGTTGGCGAGCATAAATTGGTTTTACTGGTGCTTGGTGAAAATGAACTGGTCCCTGGTCACTTAGAATCCAAACAATTTGTTTCTTTTAACGCCAATGACGACATCACCGATGTCCCTCAGTTTTGCATCGTTATCGAAGGCCCACCGTTAGAGAAGGCTTCTCCTGATTGGGTTGGTGAAAGGTTAGATGCGTTTCGTCCCATTATTCCGAAATTGTTGTTGGTCAGTTTTATCACCAACTTGTTTGCACTTGCCGTTCCCTTCATCACGATGTCGATTTATGACCATGTGATTGGTGGTGATGCAGGCCATGAGTTGCAAGGTATCGCCATTGGCGCGGCCTTGTTGTTTTTGATGATGGGTTGGTTAAGAACATTGCGCAGCCGAGTGTTTGCTTCGGTGGCAAATCGAGTAAGTCGCGAGATCTCTCAATCGCTTGTTCAGCGTCTGCTTAGAAATAGTTATGCTCAAAATCAGCAAACAGCCTCTTCTAGTCAACAAAACCAAGTGATGCTGTCTGAGCGTATTTCAGGTGTGCTATCGGGGCCATTAGGAAATGCGCTGTTTGATCTGCCATTCATTCTTATCTTTGTACTTGCGATTGGTGTTTTAGGTGGATGGTTGGTGTTGGTTCCTATTGTCTCTTTGGTGCTTTACTACTTGCTAGCAAAACGTTCGATACGTTCTAGCAGCAAACGCTCAATACAATCAACGGTGGCAGGAACTAATCGTCAAAACATGACCAATGAGCTGTCATCTAAACTTGCCTTTATTCGCAGTGCTGGATTCTCAGAACACTGGATTCAGCGCTTCAAAAAGGCCAATCTTCTTGCTTCTACAGTGACTTTTAATCAATCGGTTCTCCAGAGTCGGTACACTTCGATTTATTACTTCATTGGTGTGGGGTCTACACTCGCCGTTATGGGGTTGGGAATAGGGCTCATTTTTGAACAAGTGATGACGCCCGGTGGTTTGATCGCTTCAATGATGTTGATATCTAAAGTGACGGGTCCTGCTCAGGTGTTGGCAAACAGCGCGATGCGTTTTAATAGTTTTAATCAATCCAAGCTGCAAGTGAACCGTATTTTGTCTCAACCGTCTGAGCGTGAGTTTAGTTACCAGCATCATCCCTTACCGACAGTAGCGCCTAACTTGAAGTTAGACCAAGTGACACTGCGTTATCCTAAGCAGAGTCGCCCCGCCTTGAGTGGTGTCAGTTTTGATATTGAAGCCGGTGAAATTGTCGCGATTACCGGCCCTTCTGGGAGTGGCAAATCAACATTGATTGAAGTGTTGTCTGGCTTACAGCCTATTCAAAATGGCATGGTCGAGCTTGAAGGCGTTAACCTCGTTCAATACGATCCGCAACTCTATCGTCACTGGTGTTTTATTAGAGCGGCTTATCCTGATTTGCTCACACTGAGTATTCGAGAGTGGTTAAACGACGGCCATCAAGTCGAAGATCAGACAATGATTTCTGCGATTGAAATGGTGGGAGGAAAGCGTTGGTTTGAGTCGTTGTCAGGTGGACTAGATACCTCTATTAGTAGTATTCAGCCGGATAGCCTTTTTGACATGTTGTCTGGTAGTGTCGCGCAGATCCTCATTGACGCGAAAGCGCTGGTTTATGACTACCCAATGTTCTTAATGGATAACCCTGTGCCTGATGCTCACCCAAATGCTAAACGTATATTTGGTCATTTTGTCCACTCGAAAAAAGGAAAAGCAACAGTGATTTACACGTCCCACGATCCGGATTTAATCAAGCTTGCCGATAAAGTCGTGGTATTAAATGAAGGTGCAGTGGTTTATGCCGGTCCATTAGAGCCGGAACAGTCTTCGGAGCAGGAACAACCTGCAGAGCCTCAAGTTTCTCAAGAACCGCAGTTATTTGAGCAACGGTTATCTCAAGAGCTACAGCCGTCAACTCAAGAGGCGTCAGCTCAACAAGATGCAGCCCCACAAGAACAATCAGAGTCTAAGCAAGGAGTCGCTAATGGCTAAACAACGCATCGAGAAGGGCAAGCGCTACGGTGAACTTGTTGAATCACAGAATACGGCTCGTACATTAGCGATGGCGACATGGTCAGTTGCTTTGTGTGTTATCGCTTTTGCCACTTGGTCTGTCGTCACCCAAGTTGATGAAATTGCCAAAGCCAAAGGCGCAGTGATTCCAGAAGGCGAGAAGCAAGTATTACAAAGTGCAATTGGCGGTAAGTTAAAGCAAATTCTCGTTAAAGAAGGTCAGTTGGTCGAGAAAGGTCAGCCACTTGTTGAGTTTGATGCGACCTTCCAACGTACCGCTCTTGAAGAATTGAAATCTCAACAAGTGACGCTTCTAGCCAGTGTGGAGCGTATGAATGCTCTGCTTGAACAACGTGAACCGAACCTCGCTGAATTCGAGGTCGATTATCCAGAGATCGTTAGCCAACAAAAAGCACAGTTGAACGCGCAAAAAGCCCTGTATTTCCAAAAACGTGTGGTACTTGAGAAAGAAAGTGAACAAATTGCAGAGCAGCTTCGCAGTGTGGAGAAATCTTTACCTAGCTACGAGAGAGAGTTGAGTGCAACCAAGCAGGAGTTGAATATTCTAGAAAAGGGCTACAAAGCGGGCAATATTTCACGTTTACGTGTGCTTGAAATGAGTCAGAAATTGGCCAGTATCGAGCAGAAAATTGAAGAAGCTCGTGGTAAGAAGTCGGTATTGATTAGACAAGCAGACAGTAATGACCAAAAAATTGAGCAGCTTTTGGCAGAGGCAAAAGCCAAAGTCAGTGATGATCGCTCGAAAGCCGTATCTGACTTATCAGCACTCAATGCCAGAGTTCGTTCAAGCCAAGCTAAATTGACGAACACCATGCTGGTGTCGCCGCTACAAGGTTTGGTGCAAAGCCTACCAAGCACGCAAAATGGTGGTGTTATTCAGCCGGGTGGAACGGTAGTAGAAATTGTTCCTGTCGGAGGGGAAGCTGATTTTAAAGCTCGTTTGTCGCCAAGAGATATTGGTTTTGTGAGTGTGGGGCAGCCGACTCGTATTAAGATTGATGCGTTTGATTACAGTCGCTTTGGGGCACTAAAAGGGGCGGTCGAGAGTATTTCACCGACCACAAGCCAAAGTGAACGAGGCGAGATCTATTATGAAGTCGTAGTGTCCGTTGATACGCCTTATTTCCGCGATAATCCGGAAAGCTTTTCTATTTTGCCTGGTATGACGGGTGAGGTGGACATCACTACTGGTGAGAAGTCAGTATTCCAGTATCTTTGGAAGCCGATTTACACCAATGTCAGTGTCGCCTTTGGCGAAAGGTAATCGTGATGAAGAGTCGTTGAGAGTAAACGAGTACAAAAACAGCAAAGCCGAAAAAGGGAGCACATCATGTGCTCCCTTTTTGGTTTCCATTTTCTTTGTTCTGTATGTTCATTAGAGGAGATTACGGGAGCAGACAACACTCCCAATCTTACTTGATGTTGATGTTGATGTTATGGATTAGGGTCTATGTCTGGCAGCCCGTCTATGTCGTTGTGATGGTGATGCTCATCATCTTGGTTGTGGTTGACGTTCGCATCATGGTGTTCCAACGCGTCTGACATATCCAAGTGCGCTTGGTCATGTGTTGCTGCATCTTGTTGGTCGACTTGTGCAAGTACGATGTCCATATCAGCAGGTTGATCGTCAACTGTTGTCGATGTCGCGTCGGGTTTAATGCCCAGTGCATCCAGATAAGCTGCTGCACCATGGTGGCTGACATCGTGATGTTGAGGGTCTGTAGCACTAACACTAACATGTTGCTCATTTGTATCATTGCTATCTTCTACGATAGTAACAGAAGCCTCAAACGTCAGAGGTGAATCTGGTTCATCGTGTTGAACTGGCGCATGCGGAGCCGGAGAGTTGACCTCAATGGTTAAGCTATTTTGAGATGAATCATTTCTTGAATTGCCATTGGTATCACCGACCCGATAGACCATGCTAGGTACCGTTCCAGTAAATCCAGCATCGGGCGTGAAGGTATAGTGCCCATCTGTTTCAATAGCGAGCGTGCCAATTCCATTCATAGAATGTGGGTGCCCAGGTGTGACCGTGACATAACCTGCAACGGGGTCTTTGATTTGAATATCTTGCAGTACTAGGTGTGCATTGGAATCCGTATCTGTTGCAGCACCACTTAATCCTTCATGAGTGCCAAAGCCTGTAATTAGGTTTCCTTCTATTGGGCCACTATGTTGGATGCCTGAATCACTAAGACTGTGCAAAATAGGATCGTCGGTAGTCCCATTAATAGTGACTGAAATTGAATTTTTGGTACCATCTTTTGATGTGACTTCAATTCTATCTGTGAGTGTTTGTCCATTGTCTAAGTCTTGAATCGGCGTACTATTATTGTTTGCTGTATATACCCAAGTACCACTACTAGTGATCGTGAAGTGACCATAGGTTCCATCCTGTGATATATACGGCTTCCCTTTGAGATCTAGTGCTGCTTCACCTTGTCCGTCAACATCAGAAATAACCAAGTGTCCATGACAAACAAGGACATCTGGAATGTTTGCTGCCCCGTTGGTATGCACGCTGTGGTGAATGTTTGTATCTTCTCTTATGCTACCGGAGTCACCAGTAAATGTTGCGGCATCATTCACGGCTGCAAGGGTGATACTCGCTCCCGTATGCGTAACACCACCATGCGCGTCTTGCACATCATAAGTGAAGTGAACTTGGCCGTTATAGTCTTTGGTTGGAGTAAAAGTGTATGTACCGTCTTGATTATCTAGAATAGAACCATGATCAACGTGAAGATTCGCAACGGTGAGTTTGCCTAGGTCGTTGCTATCCACGTCTATAGTGTTTGCCAAGAGTTCGGTGGCGGTGAAGGTCTGCGACTGATCTTCTTTGCCGCTGTTGAGCTGCACTTCAGATGAACAGTATGGGCGGTCGTTGTCACCATGAATGGTGATATGAATATCGTGAGTGGTGCCATCGGCGGATTTCACAGTAATGGTGTCGGTTAATGATTCACCTTTACCTAAATGATCAATCGCTCGGCCAGTAGCGGTTTGTCCGATGGAGGCGTAATAGCTCCACTCGCCGTTACTTTGCATGATGACTTGGCCGTGCGCGCCTTGATAGGTACCGCTTTGGGCATGACTTTCCCCAGTATCGGCATCCACTATGGTTAAGTGACCTTCGGTATGAATGAGATCATTGCTGAGTTCGGCGATATTGCCATGTGCATGATCGGGTGAGCGATCGTCCACACTGGTGCCACTGGTGCTGCCATCGGGAGCGGTATAGGCGCTGCCTTCGTGGGTCTCGCCAGTATCACCTCCGGTAAATGTCGCAGCATCGGCCACCGCATCGATGTGTAAGGTATTCTGTGTTTCAGCAGAATCAGCATGCCCGTCATTCACAGTATATTTGAACGCAACGTCACCATTGAAGTCAGGGGCCGGTACGAATTGCAGTTTGGTGATATCGGCCGCTGTAATGGCTTGTCCTGCGTGAATGCCAAGCCCATTGAGCACAAATTTACCTTGAGCTGTAGGGGGTAAATCAGTGATTGAAATAGAATGGAGGGTATCGCCCGTATCAATATCAAAGAAGCCAAACTGACTGGCCTGCATTTGGTACTGGGTATCTTCCGTGCCATTGGTTAACACCACCTTGGTAGCGGTTGGTGCATCATTAGTCCCTGTTACTGTAATAGTAATTTCGTGAGTACTATAATCTCGTGAAGTTACTCTATAAACAACGTCACGTGTCTCCCCTTCCTTTAAAGCCTGTAACGCTGGGTTATTATTATCGACAACGTAAGCCCAACTTCCCGCTTGGCTAATATGCAGGTTTCCACCAAAAGGATCGGAAATAGCATGTTCTCCCCAAGATTTGAAGTCGAAGAATTCTTCCTGTGGTCCATCCGGATCGTGAATTGCAAGCGTCCCCGAAGCGACTAATTGATCTATTCCGCCAGATCTCGATATTCCTATATCTTCCTTAACGGCACCAGTGTCGTCTCCTGTAAAGGTAGCTGCGTCTCTGACAGCTGTTAAGTTAATGTTTGCTCGTGAGTGCGTCATCCCACCATGAGCATCGACTACGTCATAGGTAAAATGGACTTGGCCATTGTAATTATGGTCTGGAGTAAAGGTGAATGTGCCATCTTTATTGTCGAGTACGGTGCCGTGATCGGCGTGCAGGTTCGAGAGGGTAAGTTTACCAGCGTCATTGTGATCGACGTCGACGGTATTGGCTAGCAATTGTGCGGTGGTGAAGGTCTGCATTTGGTCTTCTTTACCGCTATTGAGCTGCACTTCAGATGAACAGTATGGGCGGTCGTTGTCACCATGAATGGTGATATGAATATCGTGGGTTGTACCATCGGCGGATTTCACTGTAATGGAGTCGGTTAATGATTCACCTTTACCTAAATGATCAATCGCTCGGCCAGTAGCGGTTTGTCCGATGGAGGCGTAATAGCTCCAATCGCCGTTACTTTGCATGATGACTTGGCCGTGCGCGCCTTGATAGGTACCGCTTTGGGCATGACTTTCTCCAGTATCGGCATCCACGATGGTTAAGTGACCTTCGGTATGAATGAGACCATTGCTCAGCTCGGCAATGTTGCCATGTGCATGATCGGGGGAGCGATCGTCAACACTGGTGCCGCTAGTGCTGCCATCGGGGGCGGTATAGGCGCTGCCTTCGTGGACCTCGCCAGTATCATCTCCAGTAAATGTGGCGGCATCGGCCACCGCATCGATGTGTAAGGTATTCTGTGTTTCGGTTGAATCAGTATGCCCATCATTCACGGTATATTTGAATGCAACGTCACCATTGAAGTTAGGAGCTGGTACGAATTGCAGTTTACTGATATTGGCCGCCGCAATGGCTTGCCCTGCGTGAATGTCATGTCCATCGAGCACAAATTTACCTTGAGTGGCAGGGGGTAAATCAGTGATTGAAATGGCATGCAGGGTATCGCCCGTATCAATATCAGAGAAGCCAAACTGACTGGCCTGCATTTGGTACTGGGTATCTTCCGTACCATTGGTTAACACCACCTTGGTAGCGGTTGGTGCATCGTTAGTGCCGAGTACATCAATGTGTAAGTCATAAGGTGTGCCGTCGTAGCTGTAAACACGATAAACCACGGTTTCCACTTGGCCTTGGGCGAGGTGTTGCAGCCGCGCGTTGTCGACACTGTAACCCCAACCGCCAGCGCTATCGATGCGTAACATCCCACCGAAAGGATCATGAATCGCGCGCTCACCAAAGGCACTGTATTGAAACTTATCTTGACCACTGTCCGGGTCGACCACTTGGAGTGCGCCATGCGCGAGTTCGGTGGTTACCCCACGATTGTGTGTGCTGTTCGAACCATCTTCTGTCACGTTTTCAGTATTAACTTCAGTAATAATGGCTTTATCGTCAGTGGGCGTTAGGGTCGTGATCGCCCCGGTGTGAGTCGTCCCTCCATGAGCATCCACGACATTATATGTGAAATGCACCTTACCGTTGTAGTTGGTGTTAGGAGTAAAGGTATAGGTGCCATCTTTATTGTCGAGCACGGTGCCATGATCGGCATGCAGGTTCGAGAGGGTAAGTTTGCCAGCGTCGTTGTTATCGACGTCGACGGTATTGGCCAGCAACTGTGCAGTGGTGAAGGTTTGCGACTGGTCTTCTTTACCGCTGTTTAGCTGCACTTCAGATGAACAGTATGGGCGGTCGTTATCACCATGAATGGTGATATGAATATCGTGAGTGGTGCCATCGGCGGATTTCACAGTAATGGTGTCGGTTAATGATTCACCTTTACCTAAATGATCAATCGCTCGGCCAGTAGCGGTTTGTCCGATGGAGGCGTAATAGCTCCAATCGCCGTTACTTTGCATGATGACTTGGCCGTGAGTGCCTTGATAGGTGCCATTTTTAGCATGACTTTCCCCAGTGTCAGCATCCACGATGGTTAAGTGACCTTCGGTATGAATGAGAGCATTGCTCAGCTCGGCAATGTTGCCATGTGCATGATCGGGGGAGCGATCGTCAACACTGGTGCCGCTGGTGCTGCCATCGGGGGCGGTATAGGAGCGGCCTTCGTGGACCTCACCCGTATCGACACCAGTGATCTTCGCAGAGTTGTTCACGCCTGTGATGGTGATTGAGAGGTTTTGGGTATTGCTCGCGTTATGCTCATCCGTCACTGTTACTGGGATAGTGAGTGTTTTCGTGACACCTGATGCCAAAGATTGGTAAGCGGAATGACTAGGATTGAAGTTATAGCTTCCGTCTGGGTTCATCAACAAACCATCGATTTGCGGTGTGCTGTAAGTCAATGTGGCGCTTGTATCTATATCTTGACCAACCATTTGCCCATGGAGAACGCTACCGCCTTCAGTAACAGAGTGAGCCTGAGCATTAATAGTAGGGGCATCGTTAGTACCATTAATCGTGACCTTAATGGTCGATGGCGTGCCATCAACCGAAGACACAGTGAAAGTCTCTTCAACTTTATCGCCAACGTTTAATTGATTAAAGGCGCTGTTAGCAGTGAATGTCCAATGACCATTGGCGTCGATCGTTAAATCGCCGTTCGTCCCGGTCAGTGAAGCTACGGTAAACGCATTGTCTGGATTATCGACATCGGTGCTGGTCAGAGTGCCTGAAGTAGTAATGACCGTATCGGTTTCATCGACTGCCACGGCAGCGTTGCTGACGGTTGCGGCATCATTGGTGCCTTTGATCGTCAACGTAATTTGATGTGGTGTGCCGTCAGCAGAGTGAACAGTGATGATGTCCGTGACTGTGGATCCTTTCGATAATGATTGTACCTTCGGGTTGGTATTGTCTAAATCATAAGCCCAAGTACCGTCTGGTTGAATGGATAGGCTGCCCCAATGGCCTTGAAGTTGTTCGGATTGAAAGTGATCTTGGTTTAAATCCGGATCAGAAACTGTTAATTGCCCGTGAGCGTGTAATGTTAAGTCTTCGATCAAAGTGCCAGTATCTAACCCTGTGACCACTGCGTTGTCGTCAATGCCGCCAATTGTCATTTCAAGCGCTTGAGGAGTGCCATCTTTGGTGTGAATGGTAAACGACTCATGGAGGCTAGAGAGTGAGGTCAGCGCTTGGATATTGGGAAGTGAATTGTTGACTTGGTAGTGCCATGCACCGTTAGAGTCGATAGTTAGTGTGCCATATTTTCCGGTAATTGTTTCAGCAAGCACAGAGCTTTGATCATGGTCGGGGTCGACAACATCAATCTTACCTACTGCGTTCAAGAAGCCGTGAGAATCCACGTTGCTATCTTCAGTCACTATGCCGTGCAAATCTCCAGAAATGGTAGGAACATCTTGCTTACCAGTAACGGGTATTTGAACGACAACGCTAGACCCATTTGATAAGTGAAGCACGAACTTATCTGTGCCGGGTTGATTCTGGTGTAGCAAAATGAATTGGGGTGAGAGAGGGTTCAATACAAAGGTATATTTACCGCCCGCATCAACGTGAAGCTCCCCATATATTCCTTTGATCACTTCCGGAGTAAAGGTTACTGGTAGGCTGGGTGTTGTAGGAACATTGTTGGTCGGTGCGGTTACTTCACCCGACTCGATAGAAGGAATCGAACTTGCAGGGATGTAATGTGCTTGAGGGTGCGATGAGCTAGAAAGGTGATGTGACGGTTTTAGCGTAGTTTCACTTCCTGAAGAAGAGGACTCTTGACCAACAATAGCATTTGAATCGTGAATATTTCTTGTTATTGGTTTTTGATTTTCGTCTTTAGAAATATCAGTGCTTAAATGAACTGCACTTTCTTGATTGCTGATGGGCTCTTGGTGAACCAATGTTGAATCATCCGTCGGGCTCAACGTTTCAGCTGAAGCGTGTTTAGCGAGCGACGGTAGAATGAGCATTAAAGACTGAGTCAGAGGAACATTGATCTTGAGTTGCGAATGTAATCGAACTTTTTTCTTTTTTCCCTCTTTTACAGCTGCTGAGGGTTGGGTTTTAGGTTGTTCTTTTTTATTGAGCTTTGTGCTTATTTTGACGTTGTTTTCTTTAGTCATCTTCTCATCCGTGAATCTCTATTATTCTGCTTTAAGTAAAATACACAGATCGAGGTTTGGCGAGCTAATAAGATAATTTTTAAAGAAAATTTCTTTAAATCAAACAATTCTCTCATTTTGATGTAAACGTGTTGAATATCCATTTGTTCATTAACTCAAGGTATTGAGTAATGAGCATTGACCTTACCCTAAGGGGAACCTTTATAGTTACCGTATAAATTTAAAGGTTAGCTATGACAAACACACTCCGAACAACTTGGATTACTGTTTTCAGCATCATCGCGATGTTGATGTCTAGCTATGCCTCAAGCTCATCAGCCATGATGACTGAAGTAATGATGATGGAAATGCTCTCGAGCAAATCGGCTTGTTACCACAGCGATACGTCGGTTAATGATTCAATGGCGGGATGTCATGTGACGAGTGAAGAACCACACGCTGAACACTCCAATATGGGTGCTCATGGTTTGATGGCTCAATGCGACATGTCTTCAATGAGCGAAGACGGCGGCCACATGATGGGTAACCATTGTTCGAGTGCCGATTGTTGTGCCTCAGTGTGTTCTACAACTTCTTTTCCAATTCAGGCTGTTCAAGCCGCCAACCCCTTTGTCTCTTCTTTAGCTCGTTTTCAATCTGTCATTATTGGGCAGAAAGTCGCACGCGCTCAATCTTTGTTACGCCCACCCACCGCATAAATCTATATCTAAAAATATAGCGATATCAGAGTCATAAACCTGATACGCCAATCTTTTATATGCGTTATTTAACGCTAGATATGGACATTCATTGTGAATATAAAACCAACAACCTCCGTGTTTGGAATAAACGCGCGTGTCGTGGTCGCTGCTGCCTTTGTTTCGAGTGCTGCTTTTATTTCAACCAGTGCTTTAGCTGCGGCGCCTGCTTCAACACAAGCTGATCAACAGAGCTCAACACAGCAACTCAATACATTGATTGAGATAGCATTGAGCCAAGACAGCAATCGCAAGCAGTACTTTGCTCAGTCGCAAGCGATGCGTGAAACCGGTATTGCGAGCGCAACCTTAATGGATCCGAAATTGAAAGTCGGATTTGGTGGACTGCCAGTCGATAGCTTCCAGTTTGATGAAGATCCAATGACCAATATTTCGGTCGGTCTAATGCAGCAATTCGAGCGTGGCGATACACTCGATCTTCAGCAGAAAAAAGCCGGTCAGCAAGCGGATGGGTTAGCTCTTCAAGTGCAGGCTCGCGAGCTTACCGTTGCTAACAGCATGACGCAGTTATGGCTTGAATTGGGTTATCAGCAAGTCGCTGAAGGTGTGATGCGTGAAAATCGACGCTTGTTGGTTGAGCTAGAGAACTATGTGCAAACCAATTACTCGATTGGAAAAAGTGAAGCGCAAGATCTGCTTAATGCTCAGCTTCAAGTCAGTAAACTTGATGAAAAACTACAAGCCAACCAGCAAGTTCAACGCCGTCTAATCTCTCAACTGTCTGAGTGGCTCGGTTCTGACTGGTTAGGTACTCAAGCTATTGGATCTCAGGCTCTTGATTCTCAGACGCTTGATCCTCAGGGGAGGCTTCATGCGACTAATCAAATTGATTGGTCGTTATTAGAAAGTAAATTGGCGACCAACAACGATGCAACCAAGCATTATCAACTGTTGATGGATCATCCGCTCGTTAAGATCACAGATGCGACTATCTCATCCAATCAAACTCAAGTAGAGCTAGCTGAGCAAGCGTATACGCCGCAGTTTGGTGTGGAAGTGATGTATGCCCATCGACAAGCGAACAACATGGCGGGCGAACCCGCTTCTGATCTTGTGAGTGCTTATCTAACGGTTGATATACCACTGTTTACCGGCAACCGACAAGACAAGAACTTGTCTGCGGCTCAGTACCAAGTTGGCGCGGCTAAATCCCAAAAAGACACCTTACTTTCCCAAATGAACGCGCAAGTGAATGCGTTATTAGTAGATAGGTCGAACCTGATTCAGCGGTTAGAGCGTTACCAAAGCACCTTGCTTCCTCAAACTGCTGCTCGTATTAGTGCGGTGGAAAGAGGCTATCAAAACAACACTGCGCAATTTAATGACGTTATTGCAGCAACGGCGGATGAACTCGCCCTGAAGTTAGAACAACAGCGTTTGATTACCGATCTCAACATCGTAAATAGCAAACTGGCCTCACTGGTCAGTGGTTTTGGCTATCAAGTTAATCAACCGCAACTCAACTCCACCGTAACTCAAAACAACAGCCAATCAATAAAGGAATAGACAATGAATACAGTAAAAGTAGCGACTATCGCTTTATTGGTCGGTGGCACATTAGGTTTTGGTGTAAATCACTTTCTCTTTAATTCAGCTCACGATATGTCTGCAATGGCTGCTTCTAGCGGGACAGGTTCAGCAGCAAGTTCAAGTGATGATCCTCTTTATTGGGTTGCGCCAATGGACCCAAATTATCAGCGTGACAAGCCGGGTCAGTCACCTATGGGGATGGATTTAATCCCTGTTTATGCCGATGACTTAAGTGGTGGTTCAGACAAAGCAGGAACGGTATTTATCGATCCGTCGGTAGAAAACAATCTCGGTGTCAAAACTGCAAAGGTAGGGTTGGAAGCTTTGTCGCCACGTATTGAAACCGTGGGTTACGTGGCGTTCGATGAAAGTACATTGTGGCAAACCAACGTAAGAGCTGCTGGCTGGGTTGAGAAGCTTTACATCAATGCTGTCGGTGAGAAGGTGAACAAGGACGATGTACTGTTCACACTTTATTCTCCAGAGCTGGTTAAGGCACAAGAAGAGTTACTTAGTGCGTACAAAACGGGTCGCAAAGGATTGATAAAAGGATCGACTGAACGCTTGGTGACCTTGGGTGTCGATAAGGCGCAGATTCGCTCGATTACTCGACAGGGTAAAGCTTCACAAACCATTGAAATCAAAGCACCTGCAGATGGCGTTATTGCGAGCCTCAACATTCGTGAAGGTGGTTACCTTTCACCTGCACAAGCGGTAATCAGTGCAGGGCCGCTAGATGAAGTTTGGGTTGATGCAGAAGTGTTTGAGCGCCAAGCACACTGGATCTCATCGGGCAGCAATGCGGTGATGACACTGGATGCGATTCCGGGCAAAGAGTGGCAGGGCAATGTGGATTATGTATATCCGATTCTTGACCCAAAAACTCGAACCTTACGCGTTCGCTTGAAGTTCTCTAACCCTAATGGCGAGCTCAAACCAAATATGTTCGCCAATATCGCACTGAAACCAATCAGTGATGATCAAGTTCTTACCATACCAAGATCATCAGTTATCCACTCTGGGGGCATGACTCGTGTTGTGTTGTCTGAAGGTGAAGGTAAATACCGTTCAGCACGCATTGAAGTAGGGCGTGAAGCTGGCGAGAAGACCGAGGTGTTGCAAGGGCTCACACAAGGCGAACACATTGTGACTTCAGCGCACTTCATGCTGGACTCTGAATCTAGTCAATCCGCTGATTTGTCACGAATCAATGGCATTGAAGAGCAAGCCGAAACGGTTTGGGCAAAGGGTGAAATTGCCGATGTGATGCAAGGCAGTCGTATGGCAACCATCAATCACCAGCCTGTTCCTGAATGGGATTGGCCGGGCATGGTGATGAATTTCACCTTTGCGGAAGGCTTAGATATGGCCGACGTGAAGCGTGGGAAAGTCGTTGATTTTGAAATGATGAAAACAGAATCAGGCCAGTATGAAGTCGTTGATTATAAGGTGAGCGAGCATCAAATGGCGGGCGAAGTGTGGGTGAAAGGCGATATCACTATGCTAATGCCTGATTTCGGAATGATCACGGTGAATTACAAGCCAGTACCAGAGTGGGATTGGAAAGCGGGTGAAATGAACTTCCAAGCCAGTCACGACCTTGATTTATCGGAGTTTTCTGAGGGGCAAAGCATCCGGTTTCTAGTGGCGAAACAGGGTTCAGATTATGTGCTCAAATCTTTAGAAGCAGGTGAGGGCACATTATGATCAATGCAATTATTCGTTGGTCCATCAGTAACCGATTTTTGGTGCTGGTCGCGACTGTCGCCATCGTGTTTGGCGGGTTATACAGCGTTAAAAATACGCCCGTCGATGCTATTCCAGATCTTTCTGATGTACAGGTGATCATCAAAACTAGCTATCCGGGTCAAGCGCCACAAGTGGTTGAGGACCAAGTAACGTATCCACTCACTACTGCAATGTTAGCCGTGCCGGGTGCCGAAACGGTTCGTGGTTACTCGTTCTTTGGTGATTCTTACGTCTATATCATCTTCAATGACGATACTGACATGTATTGGGCGCGTTCTCGCGTGTTGGAATACCTGAGCCAAGTCGCGCCTAACTTGCCCTCAAGTGCTAAACCAACATTAGGACCAGATGCAACCGGTGTGGGCTGGGTTTACAGCTATGTACTGCAAGATAAAACCGGTAAGCACGACTTAGCAGAGCTTCGTAGCCTGCAAGACTGGTTCTTGAAGTATGAATTGCAAACCGTTGAGGGCGTATCTGAAGTCGCGACTGTCGGTGGCATGGTGAAGCAGTATCAAGTACAGATAGATCCTGCCAAATTACGTGCTTATGACTTAACGCTTCAGCAAGTCAATAAGGCGATCCAAGATGGCAACCAAGAAACGGGCGCATCAGTGGTTGAGATTGCTGAAGCGGAGCACATGGTTCGTACCACGGGCTACCTCACAAGCATTAAAGACATTCAATCACTGCCATTAAAAGTGACCGATAAAGGTACACCGCTGTTATTGGGTGACATTGCCGACATTAACCTTGGACCGCAGATGCGTCGTGGCATCTCTGAGCTCAATGGTGAAGGCGAAGCGGTTGGTGGCGTTATCGTGATGCGCTTTGGTGAAAATGCCAGTGAAGTAATTGATTCAGTAAAGTCTAAGCTAGCTGAACTGCAAACCGGTTTACCCGATGGCGTTGAAATTGTCGCGACTTATGACCGTTCAACCTTGATTGATTCTGCCGTTGAAAACCTTTGGAAGAAACTGGCTGAAGAGTTCATCGTGGTTGCGATTGTGTGCGCATTGTTCCTATTCCATATTCGCTCATCACTGGTTATCGCGCTTAGCTTACCTGTCGGTATTTTAGGTGCGTTCATTGTGATGCATTGGCAGGGCATTAATGCCAACATCATGTCTCTCGGTGGTATCGCAATTGCGATTGGTGCCATGGTCGATGGCGCGATCGTAATGATAGAGAACGTTCACAAACACATAGAACGAACGCCCCTGACTGATAAAAACCGTTGGCAAGTAATTGGTAAAGCGGCAGAAGAAGTTGGCGCACCACTGTTCTTCTCGCTCATCATCATTACCTTAAGTTTTGTGCCTGTGTTCGCGTTAGAAGGCCAAGAAGGCAAGATGTTCTCGCCACTCGCGTTTACTAAAACGTATGCAATGGCGGCTGCTGCAGGTTTGGCTATCACACTGGTGCCTGTGTTAATGGGTTACTTCATTCGTGGCAACGTGTTACCTGAACATAAGAACCCAGTGAACCGTAGTTTGGTCGCGATGTATAAGCCAATGCTTAACTTAAGTCTCAAGTATCCAAAAGTGATGATTGTGATTGCATTGGGTTTGATGGCTTCTGCGTATTACCCAATCAGCAAGCTTGGCAGTGAGTTCATTCCTCCTTTGGATGAAGGTGATTTGATGTACATGCCGACCACTTATCCGGGGATCTCGATAGGTAAGGCGCGTGAGCTGCTACAGCAAACCAGCAAGTTAATCAAAACCATCCCAGAAGTTGAAACCACATGGGGCAAAATCGGACGTGCAGAGACCGCAACCGATCCTGCGCCACTGACCATGATTGAAACGGTAATTCAGCTTAAACCTCGAGATGAGTGGCGTGACGGCGTCACTACAGAGTCGTTACGTAAAGAGTTCGATGATCTGATTCAGTTCCCGGGTTTGACTAACGCATGGGTCATGCCAATTAAGACTCGTATCGACATGCTAGCGACCGGTATTAAAACGCCAATCGGAATCAAGATAGCAGGGCCAGATCTGAGTGTTATTGAGGATATTGGTTCTCAGCTTGAACCTATCTTGAACGGTGTCAGCGGCACGGCTTCTGTATATGCCGAACGTGTGGCTGGTGGTCGTTATGTGACGATAGACATCAAGCGCCGCTCTGCTGCTCGTTACGGTTTAAGCATCAAAGAAGTTCAACAGGTTATCTCGACTGCAGTTGGCGGTATGAATGTCGGTGAAACCGTTGAAGGACTGGAACGCTACCCAATCAACGTTCGATACCCACAAGATTATCGTGATTCTGTCGTCAAGTTGCAGAACTTACCACTCGTTACGCCAAACGGTGCTCGTATAGCTTTGTCTGATGTTGCGGATATCCGTTATGAAGACGGCCCGCCAATGATCAAGACTGAGAATGCGCGTCCTAACGGTTGGGTATTCGTGGATATTGATGGTCGTGACCTTGGTTCTTATGTGGCAGAAGCGCAGCAAGTGGTTGCCGACCAAATAGTACTGCCTGCGGGCTACTCGCTTACATGGTCTGGTCAATACGAATACATGGAACGCGCCAAAGATCGCCTAAGTGTGGTTGTGCCTATCACCATCGCCATCATCATGTTGCTGTTGTATTTGAGCTTCCGCCGTGTTGGTGAAGTAATGATGATCATGCTGACATTGCCGTTAGCCATGGTCGGTGGTTTGTGGTTGATGCACTACCTCAATTACAACTTCTCTATTGCAGTTGGTGTTGGCTTCATCGCGCTAGCCGGCGTTGCGGTCGAGATAGGTGTGATCATGTTGGTGTATCTCAATCAAGCATGGCACTACAAAAAATTGGATGCGGAGCAGAACCAGCAAGCACTTCAGAGTGAAGACTTAACGGATGCGATTCGTGAGGGCGCAGGACTGCGTGTTCGCCCAGTGATGATGACGGTTCTTACCGTGATCATTGGCCTTATTCCAATTATGTATGGCGAGGGTACGGGCTCAGAAGTGATGCAACGAATTGCCGCGCCGATGATTGGCGGAATGGCGTCTGCACTGCTGCTTACTCTACTGGTGCTGCCCGCAATCTTTAAGCTCTGGAAGCAGCGTGAGGTTACCCGCAGCCAAAACGAAACAAACAAATAACGTATTGATTACTAGCCCTTACTTATCAAAACAGAGTGGGTAAGGGCTTAACACATGAACATTAAAATCTGAATTAATCTAAGGAACGACCATGAAAAAGACACTAATTGCTATCGCCCTAACACTGACTACTGCAACAGCTTTTGCTGCTATGAGCCATTCAACTAGTGACCATTCAAACATGGATCACTCAGGTATGGACCACTCGATGATGAAGAACGGAGAAATGGATCATTCAAAGATGGATCACAGCATGATGAATGGTGGAAAGATGGACCATTCGAAGATGATGAATATGGATGGAATGATAGATATGGAAGGCATATCGGAAGTTGGCATGCCAGCTCAAGGCGCTAAACCCGATAAAGTGGTTCATGTTCTACTGAGTGACGACATGAGAATTACGTTTAAGAACAAGGTCGATATTGAGCCCAATGACGTAGTTCAGTTTGTAGTAATGAATACAGGCAAGATTGACCACGAATTCTCGATTGGTTCTGCAACAGAGCAGTTAGAGCATCGTGAAAAGATGAAAAAGATGAAAAAGATGAAAAAGATGAAAAAGATGAAAAAGATGAAAAAGATGAAAAAGATGAAAAAGATGGGTAACCACCACCATGATTCTGGCAGTACAGTGACGGTGAAACCGGGCAAAGCGAAGCAATTACTGTGGCATTTCCATGGTGATAATCAAGTCGAGTTTGCTTGTAATATTCCAGGTCACGCAGAAGCGGGCATGGCGAAGTCGATAACGCTGTAGAGATTAATCTAATAGAGCTAGATGCAAATAAAATTTGTGTTGAAGAGGTTTTATTAGGATATGAATTTCGGCTGAATAAAGCCTAAATAGGATTGGAGCGTGCAGCGGGAATCGAACCCGCATCATCAGCTTGGAAGGCTGAGGTAATAGCCATTATACGATGCACGCACACTGTCTTAAGAGTAAGACTGAAGCATCAAGAAGACTGGAGCGTGCAGCGGGAATCGAACCCGCATCATCAGCTTGGAAGGCTGAGGTAATAGCCATTATACGATGCACGCACATCGTCTTAACGAGTTTGATAATGCCACATCTAACTGAAAACGAAACCTTTTTCTTTCATTTTTATTCTAAGTGCTCGCATAATCACCACTCCGATAGTTTTTTACTCGCCTTTTGTGCTTCTAGAAAGAGTAAAGTGTGATTAAACTCTTATTCAGTCTAGGTCTAAAATAACAGATAACCTATATCTTTGGTGAAGGCGTTAGCCTGCGATTTGTAAATTTAAATGAGTACTCGTTTCGTTCAAGGTGTGAGCAAATTATGAAAATCCGTATGTTAAAATAAAGGGGGCTTCATCCAAATTATCGAATTTCTGATAACAGTTTAGATGCATAAATACAACTTGAGCATAAATCACATAATTCATTAAACTAATCCCAAAATAGTAGCGTTATAAGTAATCATGATCGTTTGGAGAAATAAGTAACAAATTTAGTTGATAATTTGCGCAAAACTCTCGTCATTCCGTCTGTCGTTTGGTACATTTATCGCATATTTTGTCTCCCACCTTTAGCGCACTCATGCCTTCTCAGTACCGAATTAACAAAATTGTTGAAATTGGCGACACTCTTCACCGCAGTGGTTGTGCTCCTTATAAGCTTGAAAAGTACACACAATACTATGCAAGAAAGCATGGTGTTGATGTGATGATCCAAGCGACGCCAACCGCGATTAACTATCAGTTTCCAGATGATAACAACGCCGTTATTCTAAAACGCCAAAAATTGGCCTCAATTAATCTGAGTTTGTTGGCAAATACCATTATTCGTATTAATCAACCGAGTAGTGAACCGGTGCCAGAACCTGTAGGTTATTCTAAATGGGTCACAGCTCTTGCCAATATGGGCATTCCGCCCGCGTATTTGATGCTTGTAGGCAGTACGCTAGAAGCGGTTGCCTTCTCGGTGTTTTTGGGTTTGATGGTTTGGGTGTGTCAGCAAGTTCTACATTCACGTCGTGCCATCGCGGTTGAATTCATTTCGGCGTTATTGACCGGTATTTTCGTTGCTTTCTTGGCGAGTACAGGTCTGCCCATTCCTGTTTGGGCATTGTGTATTGCTTCAATAGTTTTGTTCGTCCCCGGGTTATCAATAGCCAACGCATTAGAGTGTTTGGCGTTTAATGACTTGGTCTCCGGCACTAGCTTGCTCGGTCAAAGTGCGTTAACCCTCATTAAGCTGTTTGTTGGCATTGTCATGGGGCTCAATATTGGCGAAGCGATATGGGGGCAGGCCGTTTCTATTTCTTATATCAATGCAGTGCCGATATGGATGCACATTTCTGGATTGGTGCTGATTTCTGTCTCTATCGGTGTGATGTTTAATGCGCGCCCAACGGACATTCTATTAGGTTTACCCGTCGCTGTTCTCGGTATGTGGGGCCCGTTTTATCTAGGTTTTGATAGTGGTTGGGTTGTCGGTACTTGGGTAACCACTGTGTTGATTACTCTTTATGGTACTTGGATTGCGAAGAAAATGGATCTCACTGGATCGATCTATATCGTGCAAGGGATCATTATCTTGGTCCCGGGTAGTCGCGTGTTGGTGAGTGCTAGCCAATCGGTTTTTGAGCAGTCTATCTTGCCGATCCCAAGTATCGGCTTATCGGCGCTGTTTATGTTCTCCGCGATTGTGGCTGGGCAAATCACAGCGTATTCAATCTACTCGCCAAAAGTAGAACATTGACCTTTTTAGATTACGGCTGCCTTTTAAACAAATTACTATCATAGACAAACACAGCCCATGGCTGTGTTTGTTCGTTTTAGGCGCAGCTCTTTTTTGCGTTAGATTCACTTAGGAGCAATTGTTAGATTTGTGCTCGCTAAGCCTAGCAAGAGCCATTAAAATGAGTACAAATTCCATTTAAATGAAGGATTAACGTATGTCTTTACCTCCTTGTCCGCAATGCCAATCTGAATACGTCTACCCAGACCAAAACAACCTAATCTGCCCTGAGTGCGCTTATGAGTGGAACCCAGAAGAAGAGCGTTTAGAAAGAGAAGCAGCGCGCGTTAAGGATGTTAACGGTGCCGTTCTAGAAACTGGCGATAAAGTAACTTTTATTAAAGATCTAAAAGTAAAAGGCAGCTCTAGCGTCTTGAAAATTGGTACTAAAGCTGTGATTAGACGTATCAACGAAGGCAAAGATCATCAGCTGGATTGTAAGCTTGATGGTGGCGGGGAGATGTTGGTGACAGCGAAATACGTGAAAAAGCAGTAACCATTCATTTATTGTTGGAGGTATTTTGAAGTATTCGACAAGACCCGCTCAGGCATCAGATTATGAATTTTTGTTCGAGCTAAAAAAGGCGGCTGAATTTGAGCCAATCAAGGCTGTTTTTGGCTGGGATGAACAAGCTCAACGAGATATACACGCCGAAGAGTGGGTAGAAGAACGGCCTGAAATTATTGAATATAAAGGTAAATCGATTGGCAGTGTGTTACTGCAAGACAAAGGTGATCACTTCTACTTTTGCCGTTTCTTCCTGCTGCCTGAATATCATGGCAAGGGTATCGGTAGTCAGGTTCTCACCGATTGCTTAGTTTACGCAGACAAGCTCAATAAACCGGTTGAGTTGTGTTATCTGCAAGGTAATCGAGTTGGAGAGCTGTACTTAAGATTTGGTTTTGAAATCACCTCGCAAAACGACCAGTTTGTTTATATGTGGCATCAGTAACCATAAGGGCTGGTTAGGTTTAGACTCGGTGGCACAGTGAATCATGATCTTGATAATCGAACAGATGCTCGAATTCACGTTCAAACAATCTATGACACTAGCGGTTAAGGTAAACGCTCGAGCGTTGTTCAATGACTTTAAAAATACGTGAGAGGGTGAAACACAGCGCGAAGTAAACCGCGCCAACAATCAGCCAGATCTCGAAGATCAAACCGGAAGAGTTCGCCATTTCAGTACCAACAAACGTCATCTCTTGGATCGAAATCAGTGAGACAATCGACGTGTCTTTAACCAAAGAGATTGCTTGGCCAGCCAAAGGTGGTGTAATCGCGGTTAATACCTGTGGGCCAACCACAAATCGATACTTAGACAGCGTAGATAAACCGAGAGAGTCAGCTGCTTCCCATTGCCCTTTAGGAATGCTTTCTAAACCAGACCGAATCACTTCAGCGATATAAGCCGAAGAAAGCAAGCCAATACAGATAACACCAGAGGCTAAGTTTTCCCAAAGGTTTGCGGGTCCGAACAGAAACGCTTGAACAGCATTAATTTCACCATTGTGTTCACGTAAAATGTTTTCTAAGCCAAGCAGAGGGATCAGCTGGTTGGAGACAAAGAAGTAAAAGATAAACACAAATACCAATGGCGGAATATTTCGAACCAACTGAATGAAAATCAGCGCCGGTGTTTTGAATAAAGCGATTTTAGAGTGTCTTGCCACCCCTAACAGTGTGCCGAAAGAGAGCGCTAACACCATGCTCCATAAACTTAAACGCAGTGTTGCGACCAAGCCTTGGAAGAAATAAGGGACACTGCCTTGAGAAGGTGGAATGAAGATCAGTGTGAACGCGTCTTCCCAGCGCCACTGGTAATTAATACCGACAGCAGAGCGATAATAAAGCCAACCTGCGAATGCACAAATGATGGCAAACAACACTCCATCTAATAGATTGAGGCGTTGATACCAAGGCTTTATGTGAAGGTTGGGCTTGGGGGTTGATAATGCGCTAGTACTACTCACGTCATTCCTGTTTAAACACTAATTATTATTGGTTTGTTGTTTGGATCTAAAGCGAATCAAATAAAGCTACTTAAAGGCGATTTAAGTTGTCGATGAGAAGGCAGTGCAAACTGCGCACTGCCTTGATTAATCAACCAATAGCAAGCCCATATTCAAAAAGTGCGCTCGGCTTCAGGTTACTGACCTTGAGCAATCTGGTCCTGCCAATCCAGCGTAGAGAACCAGTACTCGTAACGTTCTTTCAACCAACCGTCTTCAGTACGAGCTTTGATCCACGCGTTGAAAAACTCTGCTTTGTCTGTTTCGCCTAGGCGCACAGCAAACGCTTCGTTACCTTTTGATAGGCGCTCTTCAAATGGAATGAATAGCGTGTCTGCGTTTTTGATTGTTTCGTGTTCTGGTTTTGGGCTAGATGCGATAACCGCGTGTGCATTGCCGTTTAACACTTCTTGGAACGCTTGAGCGTCGTCATCAAACTGTAGAACCTTAGCTTTCGGGAAGGTTTCACGAGCGACTTGAACCGTGAAAGCACCACGACGAGCAGCTATCTTCACACGACGAGAATCGAAATCAGAGAGCTGAGTAAAGCCTTCAGCCAGATCTTTGTTTGCAGCTAGCTGAACGCCAGAGTGAGAGTAAGGTTCAGTGAACAGTACGCTTTTAGATCGCGCTTCAGTGATAGACATACCGCCGATGATCACATCAAATTTCTTTGATAATAGAGAAGGGATGATGCCGTCCCACGCCGTAGGAACAAATTCGACTTTCCAGCCTGAATCTTTGGCAAGACGCTTCGCCACATCGATTTCAAAGCCAACAAGGTCGCCTTGTTTGTTACGCATTGCCCAAGGTACAAAAGTCGACATACCAACACGCAGAGAGCCACGATCGTTGATTTTATCTAGGTTAGGCGTTTCAGAAGCAAGTGCAGGCAAACTGACGGCAAGCGCAAGTAGAGCTGTAATTGCGGTTTTAAATAGCTTCATGCTGATAAATCCTTATTGTGTTCGCCAGTTAGCCCCGAGCTTATGCTCAAGCCAAGCAGCAACGGCAGAAAGTGAAAGTGTAAGTGCAAGATAAATGATCGCCACAGAGAACCAAATCTCAAATGGCATCGCGGTTTCAGAAACAATGTTCCTGGCTTCAGTTGTCAGGTCGAAAATCGCCATGACACTCACAATCGAAGAGTTTTTAATAAGAGAGATGACTTCATTTGTCAAAGGTGGCAACGTGCGTTGAATCACCTGAGGAAGAATCACATCCCAATAAGTATAGGTCTTTGATAAGCCCAAAGATTGAGCTGCTTCAAATTGTCCTTTAGCAATGCCATTTAAACCGGCACGGAAGATTTCGGCAGTGTATGCCCCTTGGAAAAGTGCCAAGGCTAAAACAGCAGTACTAAATCGATCCAACCCTAGTACGGGGCCAAACACAAAATAGAGCAAATAGATTTGTACTAATAACGGCGTATTACGTATCAACTCAACATAGCTGGTGGCTAAGGTACGACCAACCACGGAATTAGAGTTCCGTAATAGGGCTGTGGTTAAACCAATAACTAGCGTAGCGACTAAAGAGATCAAAGAGATATTGATAGTAACCAGTAACCCTTCCATCAGTTCTGCAGGCCACCATTCACCATCTTCATAGAAAGCAATATAGTCCGGTACGCGCTCCCATTGCCAGCTGTATCCCATGGTTTGTGCGCCAGAATCGAGAATCCAAACAACAGCAGCCGCGAGCACAACAATTTGTACTAAAGCGGCTAGGGCGGGTTTCACTATTTTAAACAGCATCAGTAAGTCAAAATCTGATTTAGGAACGCTTGAGTACGTTCATGTTGAGGTTTTTCAAAAAGCGCTTGAGGCGTATTGGATTCCACTATTTGCCCTTCATCCATAAAAATGACGCGGTCAGCAACTCGTTTCGCAAAGCCCATTTCGTGTGTCACGCACACCATGGTAATCCCCTCGCTTGCAAGCTCAACCATCACATCGAGCACCTCGTTGATCATTTCTGGGTCAAGGGCTGATGTTGGTTCATCAAACAACAGTAATTCAGGTTTCATACAAAGAGAACGAGCAATCGCAACACGTTGTTGTTGGCCGCCAGAAAGCTGAGCTGGGTATTTATTGGCTTGCTCTGCAATGTGCACACATTCAAGATAATGCATCGCTATTTTCTCTGCATTTTGTTTGCTTTTTTTGAGCGTACGGGTCGGAGACAAAGTCAGGTTTTCAAGCACCGTAAGATGGGGGAATAAGTGGAAGTGTTGAAATACCATACCGACTTGACCTGGAGTGCTGAATTTGCACGGAAGCGCTTGTTCTAGCACAGAAAGCTTACCGCTTTCGAAGGGCTCTAGCTGGTTGATACAGCGGATCAAGGTTGATTTACCAGAACCAGACGGCCCGCAAATCACCACAATTTCTCCCTGTTCAATCTTTAAATCGATATCCTTTAGGGCATGGAAATCACCATACCACTTGTTAAGTGACTTAAACTTAACCATTTCCTTCAGAGACTTCAAATTGTCTTACATACCTTGTAATTGAGCAGTTTACCTTACCAATATAGAAATATGATTGCACATAAAAATAAGAGCTTATGAGAATTTAATAGCATCTTGTAGGGCAAATAAAAAGCAGCGCCAAAATGAACGCTGCTTTTGATATACGAAAGAACAAAGAATTAAGTTCAGTGTAACGCCATAAATATTGGTTAAGGCACCTCTCCCATTCAAATTACTTTTGTATTTCGATCTGTTTTGCTTTCTTTAAGTTCAAGCGGCTCTTAGTGAATCGCAGACTCTAGGATTTCACGTGTTTTTGCTGGCGTGATGGCTTTGTTCTCGCCAAGCTCTAGGTAACCGTGTGATTCAAGTTGAGCAACAATATTGTCGATTGCTGTCTCTTTGTTTGTTTCGTAATCGTCGAACATCGTTGCCACGTCTAGGCTATGGTAAAACGCTTCGATTGCATCGATAGTACGCTCTGCTAAGTCAGCACCTGCTTCTAGGCCAAATACGTTGCGACCCATTTGCTCTAGCTTGCCACGTTTCGCTTCGATTTGGTTACGAAGTAGTGAAGGTTGAACAATCGCCAGTGAACGTGCGTGGTCTACGTGCCACAGTGCTGTGAATTCGTGGCCAATCATGTGTGTTGCCCAATCTTGAGGAACGCCAGTACCAATCAGGCCGTTAAGCGCTTGGTTTGCTGTCCACATTAGGTTTGCACGCCATGCGTCGTTGTCGCGCTTGTCGTATTGCTTACCCAGTACAAGTAGGTTTTTCAGCAGTGTTTCTGCGTAACCGTCTTGAACCATCGCGTCTGTTGGCATTGTGATGTATTGCTCACACACGTGTACCCAAGCATCAACTAGACCGTTAATCAGTTGGCGTTCTGGCAGAGACTTCATTACATCTGGGTCCATTACCGCAAACTTAGGCTGTACTGCTGGGTTCATGAATGCCAGCTTCTCTTGAGTCTCTTTACGAGTAATTACTGCACCCATATTAGATTCAGAGCCCGTAGCCGGAAGCGTTAATACTGCGCCGATTGGTGTTGCTTCTGTTACTTGGTGTTTACCTGCTAGGATGTCCCAACCGTCACCGTCGTATTTAGCGGCTGCAGCAACGTATTTAGAACCGTCGATGACCGAACCACCGCCAACCGCGATAATGAATTCTACATTTTCTGCTTTAGCAAGAGCGACTGCTTTATCGAGTGTCTCTTTGGTAGGGTTTGCTTCAACACCAGCGAACTCAATCCAAGCGTGATCTTTCAGAGAAGCGACGACTTGGTCGTAAACGCCATTGTTTTTGATTGAACCGCCACCGTAGATGACAAGTACTTTCTTTGAAGTATCAACCGCTTGGCTGATAGCGTTGATTTGACCTTGGCCGAAGTGAATTACGGTAGGGTTAACATAAGTAAATTGCATTGTAGGTTCCTTGTGTAAAGCTAGATTTTTATTCTGATGTATTGCTCAATATGTATATTTGCATATTAGTACAGGAGTTTAGGGTGGTGAAGGTCAGTTTCTCTAAATTAATTGCCTATTTCTACAAAGTTGTTATTCTTTTTGGGCTTTTGTGCAAATACACTCCGCACCTTGAATGGAATATCACCCGTTATGAATACACTCGCCCAGTTAATGCAGTCTTACGTTGAATACAAAGGTTGGAATGATCTCGAAGGGATCCGAAAAACTGAGATCGAGGATGTCTGGTTTTACCGAAGCAGTGGTGGTAACCAACGCCAACCTTTTACCTATCAGTCTGGGATCATCATGCTTGGACAGGGTCAGAAGAACATCTATATCGGCGAAAGGCCAGTAACTTATGCCGCGGGTGATTACCTCGTCGTTGGCGTGCCAATGCCACTAGAGTGCGAAGCCTTGCCTGTCGATGGTGAACCCTTACTTGGTTTGTCGATCAACATCGACTCTCAGCGCTTACATAGCTTAGTGAAAAAGCTAGAAGACCAAGGGTTTCTCGAAAGCTACTGTAATAAGCATAAACAGAAATCGAGTGGTTTAGAGTCGACACCCATGGAAGAGCAGATGCTAGACAGCTTTACTCGACTGATCAAAACGCTGCATTGCGACATTGAAGCCAACATACTCGGTGATGCGCTCGTTAGCGAAATTGTTTATCGAGCATTAACAGGCTCTGAAGGGCGTGTCTTATTCGACCTTGCCCATCACGACGGTCATTACGCACGTGTTGCCAAAGCATTGTCTAAAGTGCATGAAGAGTATGACCAAACCATTACCGTTCAATCGCTAGCCGATGAAGCGAACATGAGTGTGTCTGCCTTCCACAATGCGTTTCGTAATGTCACCTTTGAATCACCACTTCAATACCTGAAGAAGGTAAGGCTCAACAAAGCTAAAGAACTGATTCAGTCAGAAGGCCTGCGAATTAACGACGCTGCACGCCGGGTCGGCTACTCCAGCCCATCCCAATTTAGCCGCGAATTTAAGCGTCACTTTAATACCACCCCAAGGGCTGTTTAGTTCTTCTTTCAAAAGAATCCATGTTCCTAAATGTGCGGTATTTCATGTTATGCAATACCACACGTATGTTTTGGTTGATTGCGAAGCATTAATTTATAAATATGCATTATTGAAAATCAAACCAAAAAAATTTAGCCAATCAAAAGAAGTAATTAGATACGAATAACTTCATATTGAAGTGTGAAAACTATGCTTCTTGACGGCTCCTATGGGGTACTCGAGATTTGCTGAAGATGCTACTTAAAGGATTCAGAACAAATGATACGTAATTTTTACACGTGCGATAAAGAAGTCGACCATAACAGTCATGGAGGAGATGGTAAAATTGATATTTATCGAGCATTTCGTCGGAAGGACTTTGACGGCGCTTGGGACTTTGCTATTCGTGTCGTTATGCCACCTGGGAGTTCAATGGGAGAGCATACTCATGGGGATGATCAAGAAATGTATATCATCTTAAAAGGGGAGGGAACGATGATGATCGAAGGTAAAGAAAAAAAAGTTACTTCAGGTGATATGGTCGTCAACATGCGATTCGGAACACATAGTTTAGTAAACACTTCGGCTAATGAAATAGAGTTGCTAATCATTCAAGCTAGTCAAAAGTAAGTCAATAAAATTAATTGCTAAGGAATTTTTCCGATTTATTGAAGAAAATAGCATGCGATTCTCGAAAGTATTATTAACGTATTTGTATAGAGTAAGCTATCTAAAATAATTAGTTAAATAGCCTAAGATTTTATGCACAGATACAGGTGATAATTTAAATAATTCAGCGAGTAAGAGGGTTTTAGTGTGAACAACCTATCAAATAGCATCTAAATCTTAGAAATTACTCATCGAATTATCTGAGAGAGTATTCAGAATTATTGAATAGACTAAAAAATAAAGATAATTTGGTACTCGATAAAGCCTCTTTTTACGGATAATTAGTCGCTCGATGACTAATTATTCTGTAATTCACTGATTTGTAGCCAAGTGATAGTCTGATGAATATCACGTTTACCTAAAAATAATTCGCTTAACATGCCGCTACTTTAATCATTCTTTCTAATACGGTTATTAAATTTAAATACGTATTCCTATATTATTAAAAGGATAATTCCGATGAGTAGCGATATTATTAAAGTTTCAAGAAATACTGAAAACGCACCAACAAATTCTGTATCTACACAAACGGTCGCTTTTTCTCATTATAATAACTTTTCAGCTCAATTACCTGTCGACCCTAAAACAGGTGAAGTTGTGATTGGTGATATTAAAGACCAAGCAGCACAATGCTTAAATAATATTAAGGCCATTGTTGAAAGCATCGACCATGTTATGGATGATGTTGTGAAGATTAATGTTTTCGTTAAGAATATTTCTGATATCGATGCTATTGATGAAGTTTACAAAAGCTTCTTTAACAACAGCCTGCCTACACGTACCGTAGTGGGTGTAACTGCGCTGCCAAGCAGTGACGCTTTAGTTCAAATGGATGCGCTAATTTCAAACGGCGAAGGCACTAAACCACAAGCACCTTGCGCGCTAGTGAAGGTATCAAGAAACACGGATAATGCGCCTCAAAGTACTGTATCGACGCAAACTGCGTCTTTTTCTCACTACAACAACCTTTCGGCTCAATTGCCTATCGATGTAAATACAGGTGAGTTGGTTTCAGGTGGTATCACAGAACAAACGACACAATGTTTAGCAAATATTAAAACGATTCTAGAGAGCATCGGTCATGTTATGAATGACGTGGTTAAAACCACTATTTACCTTAAGAATGTTGAAGATGCAGAAAAGGTAAATGAAGTTTGCGCTAAGTTCTTCCCTAGTTATGTACCAGCACGAACGGTTGTTAATGCCGCTGAACTACCAATGGGCGCTTTAATTCAAATCGATACATCCGTTTCACATAGCGATGGCACACCGCCGCAATTGCCAGAAGACACTCGCTTGTTGGTTATTGAAGCTAATAATACTGTCGATGCACCTTTCATGGCTTATTCGCACACCGTTGCTTTCTCTCACTACAACCATATTTCAGGTCAACTACCTGTAGATCCGAAAACCAATGAAATGGTTGCTGGTGGTGTAAAAGAACAAGCTGAACAGTGCCTTAAGAATATTAAGGCGATCATTGAAAGTGTTGACCACAGCATGGACGATACGGTGAAAATTAATATTCAGCTTAAGGATATTTCAGATATTGATGCGGTAAACGAGATCTACACTGCGTTCTTTAATGCTGACTTACCGGCAAGAACGGTGGTAGGGGTTTCAGAGATTCCTATGAATGCTTTAATCCAAATTGATGCCGTCGTTTCTAACTGCGAAGGCACACCTCCACAAGACGTTGTTGCTTAATTCACTGAACCCAATTCGATAATCACCATCCAATGTCGGCTCTAACTTCTGAACAAGGAGTTAGAGCCGAATCTGTGAATTGCGAGCCCCATCTCAAGATATAAACCTATCGTTAAGCCTCACTACACAAATCACTCTAAACAAGCTTCTGCCAACGTATGGCGTTTATTGATGCGAAGTGTTTTAATATGAAAAACAGATGCTTAACGTAAGAAAACCAGTTTATGCAATTTCGAGTTATTTTAATGTTGTGCCTAGCTATGATGGGGTGTACATCCAATCAAGAGTTGGCACTCGACCCAACAAGTATCACGTTGTTTTATGGCGATACCTCCATCTCCGCAGGTGTGTTAGAAGACAAAACATTTAATTCAGTACTTGCTGATAGGGTTGAAAGTGTGACTTTTTCGGGTTCAATACGAAAGCAAGACTCTGGCTACTTGGTCGATATGCTCGTGATTCGAGAAACGAAACAACCACGTTCAACTCGACAATTGAACACCTCGCTTATTATGAAACCGAGAGAGCTAGTGGATGTGGGCGGTGTGAACAACGATGTGTTTAGAGTAATCCTCGAGTAACAAAACTAACGTGTTCAATTAATTTGAATTTTTTGCTTTACCTCAACCTAACTTCAAGTCTTAAGCTTCTCTTACTCATTGAAAAGGAGCTTATTATGCAAAACAACTACGTAAAAGAACTTGCCGTCAAAACTTATCAAGAAGAGCTTCAGAAAGAGTACGTTAAATCTAAAGCTCGACCATTTCATGCCCCTAGCTTTATAGGCGGGGTACTGTTGTCAGTCGTGTTAGTTGGCTTGTTTTAATTTGATCCATTACCAACTTTCAACATCTCTATTTGATGCACTTTAATGCCTAGTGCACAATCGCTTAGCTAATGTCGAGAGGAAGTATGGCAAGTCTTGGTGTTTTAGGTAGGCGTGATATGGGGATTAATCATGGATATATTTTTACACTTACTTCACCCAAGCGATGTCAGTGCTTTATTGGAGTTCGAAGTCGAAAATAGAGAGTGGTTTGAGCAATTTGTTCTAGCTCGGGAAGACCGTTTCTATTCTAATGCGGGTGTTACTGAGCAAGTCGCAAGCTTTCTCACAGAGTATGACAATGGTGAGATGATTCCTATGTTGATCAAAGATGCTAATGGCACTATTTGTGGGAGAATCAACGTTCGTGATATCGACCCCAACGGTGAAAGTGGAGAGTTAGGCTATCGAGTTGGTCACTCTTATGCTTCTAAAGGTATAGCTTCTAGCGCGGTGAGGAAATTGCTTATCTACTTGGCTGAGTACTCAACACTTAAATTTGTTGATGCCTATGCGTTAGTGGGTAATGTCGGCTCAAATAAAATATTATCCAAGGCCGGTTTTGACTTAGTTGAGAACATAAATAATTACGCTGTATTCAAAGGGCAAAATCACGATGCTCATTATTACCGGAAAGTAATTCCTAATTAGATGTTTACTGACCCCCTTAGAAACTGATGGTGCTTTTCAGCCAGCTTCGAGCTTTATGTTTTACTGTTGAGTTTTGTTATGTTCAATGACGCTAATTGCAATCGCGAATAACAGGATGTCATTCACTAGTAAGAAGTTAGACCATCCTGCGTTTCACAAGTATTAATCAATTAAACAGCGACCAAATAAAACAAAGCCACTCAGGTGAAATACTTGAGTGGCTTTTTCGTTTACACGCTACCCGAAACTAAATCGGGCTAGGTATTAAGCGATGCCTTGATCTCTTGCCATCTGTTTCGCGATCTTCGGTGCGTGCCATAAACACGGTAACAAGATGAACGATACAGGAACGGCTGTGATCACAATGAACGACTGTAGAGCCGAGATGCCACCTGCACCCATTGAGATAAGCGCAATAGCTACAGCACCCATGATGATACCCCAGAAGGTACGTACCGCTGCGTTCGGTTCCGTTGTGCCTGTCATTACCACACTGATGGTGTAAGTCATTGAATCACCCGTTGTTACGATAAACGTGGTGGTCAGGACCAAAAACAGAATCGAAATCAAAGTAGGGAACGGCAGTTGTCCTGTGATTGCGAGTAGAACCGCAGGAAGGTTGAAGCCTTCGAACGCGCTAGAAATCACACCTGGGTTCTCTAGTTCAAAAGCTAAACCACTACCACCAACGATGCTGAACCAGAAACATGTAACAAGCGGTGCAACGATGCTTATAGAAACGATCATTTGGCGGATAGTACGGCCACGTGAAATACGAGCGATGAAGATCGCCATCATAGGGCCATAACCCAAGAACCAACCCCAGAAGAAAACTGTCCAGCCACCGAGCCAAGCAGTATCTTGACGGTAAAGTGCCATTGGGATGAAGTTATCAACCGTCGCACCAAGGCCCTGAAGGTAGCCATCAATGATGAAGCTAGTAGGGCCAACCACAAGAATGTAGCCGATCAGGCAAACCGATAGAATGATGTTGTAACGGCTAACCAGTTGGATGCCTTTGTTCACGCCGCTTAATGCAGAAAGCGTGTACATTGAGATTGCGAATAGGACAACCACGCTTTGAGTGGCAAAGCTGTCTGAAATACCAAACAGTTCGCTCAGTGCGTAGCTGATCTGTAGGCCAAGGAAGCCGATTGGACCGATAGTACCGGCAGCGACTGCCACAATGCTACATGCATCCACAACATTGCCAATCCAGCTGTTGATAGCTTTGTCGCCAAGTACAGGGTACAGAAGAGTACGAGGTTTTAGCGGTAAACCTTTTTCGTAGTGCAGGTACATAAGTACAATAGAAGACAGACCACCTAAGATAGCCCATGCAAGAAAACCCCAGTGCATAAACGATTGCGATAACGCGTTTAATGCCATCGCCTGAGGATCAGCGGTGCCATATAGTGGTGGGGCGGAAACGAAGTGCGCAATAGGTTCTGCAGCGGCCCAGAATACGCCACCGCCAGCGAGCAGCGTACATAGGACGATAGACATCCATTTGAAGGTTGTCATTTCAGGTAGGGCAAGCGTTCCTAAACGAACATGGCCTGTACGTCCTAGTGCAAGCACTAAGCCGATAATGAAATTGAGAAGTAGAAGGACTTGCCAGAAAGCACCGAACCACTCTGTAGAGTAGCTAAAGCCGGTGTTAACAAGTTCGGACAACACGGAGGTGTTGGTAAAGGCGAGGATGACAAAGAGGGTTAAAAAACTGCCACTAAGCCAAAAGACTGGGTTTCCGAGTTCCAGTTTCTCACCCAAAGATTGAGCTTTATTGAAATCGATAGAAGTAGATTCTGCGTTGATGTTTTCGTTGGCGACTTGCGTCAAGTTGGACATTATTTCTTCGCTATATTTGGCTATTTAAAGCCTATGTATTTCTCCCACACTTACATAATAAATGTGAGGCTCGTCAAAAAAGCCGCCGATAATAACATATGTGTTATCAAAAAGTGGGCGAATTTTAAAAAGAACACAAAATCGTGTGCAAATTTCTACTTTTTGGTTAGTTTTGATGCGGTTTTTTCCTCGAGTTTGAATCACACTTCTGATTTTTGAGACATGATTTTTTAGCTTTCCGAAATAAATTAATATTAGTTATTGGTGCAAAATAAGTGTCGACTCATTGCATGCTTGTAGCAAATTAATGCGAGTCATTTTATAAATTGAGAATGTTTTAGGTGTTTAATTGTACGTTTTGCCTACAGTTGTTTTTTGAAGAGATTTAAGTGGTTGAGAAGTATCACTTGGATTAAACATTTTGAAACAAAGACTTAAGGGATAGCTCACATGCACCTAAACCAAGGAAGAGTGGCCAAGAAG
The DNA here is from genome assembly GCF_024347655.1 of Vibrio toranzoniae. NCBI lineage: Bacteria > Pseudomonadati > Pseudomonadota > Gammaproteobacteria > Vibrionales > Vibrionaceae > Vibrio > Vibrio toranzoniae. Next base: position 1,420,914 of record NZ_AP025515.1, read on the forward strand.
GTTTTTACACTCAGTACTCTCACCGCGTCCTGCTTAATGGCGTTCAACAGCTATGCAGCTGTTGATTGTTCAACCTTAGACACGTGGGACTCTGCCACTGTATATACCGGTGGTGATCAGGTTTCACATGACGGCAGTGCTTATACAGCAAATTACTGGAATCAGAATAACAACCCAAGCCAGTTTGAAGGCGACTATGCACAATGGAAGAAAGTCGATGTGTGTAACGGAGACGGAGGTGGCGGTACACCAAATGTAGCACCAACGGCTTCGTTAACAGCGCCAATGGCATCAGATGTGATTGTTGAAGGCGACAACGTCGTATTAAGCGCAACAGCACTAGACACTGATGGCAGTGTTGCTTCCGTAGAATTCTTTGTTGATGGGTCTTCGGTCGCGGTGGTGACAGCGGCACCATTTGAAGCGGCTTGGGTTGCAACGTCTGGTAACCATCAGGTTTCAGTTGTCGCAACGGACAATGAAGCGCCGACAGTTTCAGTTGCACTTTCAGCGACATCTGTTGATGTTGGTGGTGTAGTCACACTGACAGCAACGGCAGCAGACAGCGATGGTACAGTTGATAAGGTTGATTTCTATGTAGCGGGTGCTCTTGTGGGTACAGCAGCGACAAGTCCATACACGCTAGATCACACAACCACTCAAGCAGGCTCTCTAGCGGTTTACGCGAAAGCGACAGACAACCAAGGTGCAACGACTGATTCAGCACTGGCTTCTTTGACTGTGAATGGGGCTCCAACAGTGAGCACTTGTCGTCCTGATGGTTTGTACCAAACACAAGGTATCGATGTTCCCTACTGTACGATTTACGATGAAGATGGCCGTGAGAAGATGGGCGCAGATCACCCACGTCGGGTGATTGGTTACTTCACAAGCTGGCGTGCAGGAGACGACCCACAAGCCGCTTACTTAGTAAATGACATTCCTTGGGAACAACTCACACATATTAACTATGCTTTCGTGAGTATCGGTTCAGACGGCAAAGTCAATGTGGGTGATGTAAACGATCCAAATAACGCAGCGGTTGGTAAAGAATGGCCGGGCGTGGAAGTTGATCCTGAATTAGGCTTCAAAGGTCATTTTGGTGCTTTAGCGACAGCGAAGAAAAAACACGGTGTTAAAACACTAATTTCTATTGGTGGTTGGGCTGAAACCGGTGGTCACTTCGCGACTGACGGAAGCCGAGTGGCTGATGGTGGTTTCTATACCATGACCACCAATGCCGATGGTTCAATTAACCATCAAGGCATCGAAACATTCGCAACTTCAGCGGTTGAAATGCTTCGTAAATACCAGTTCGATGGTCTAGATATCGATTACGAATACCCAACCTCAATGGCGGGCGCAGGTAACCCGTACGACAAAGATTTCATGGAGCCACGTCGTCAGCATTTATGGGCTTCATACCAAGTGTTAATGGAAGTGCTACGTGAGAAGTTAGATGCGGCGTCTGCACAAGATGGTACACATTACATGTTAACTATCGCGGCTCCTTCTTCGGGTTATTTATTGCGTGGCATGGAAACATTCGATGTGACCAAGTACCTCGATTACGTGAATATCATGTCTTACGATCTTCATGGTGCGTGGAACGATCATGTTGGTCATAACGCTGCCTTGTTTGATACAGGTAAAGATTCAGAGTTAGCACAGTGGAACGTTTACGACACTGCCGCTTACGGCGGTATCGGTTATCTGAACACGGATTGGGCTTACCATTACTTCCGCGGTTCAATGCCAGCCGGTCGTATTAACATCGGTGTGCCTTACTACACTCGTGGTTGGCAAGGTGTGACCGGTGGTGAGAATGGCCTTTGGGGCCGAGCTGCACTACCAAATCAATCTGAATGTGCGGCGGGTACAGGCGAAGGCGAGAAGAACAACTGTGGTCATGGCGCAATTGGTATCGACAACATGTGGCATGATACCGACCCGAAAGGCAACGAAATGGGCGCGGGTTCTAACCCAATGTGGCACGCTAAGAACCTAGAGAAAGGTATTTGGGGTTCTTATGCGGATGCTTACAAGCTTGATCCTGTCAACGATCCATCTGATGTTCTAACGGGTACTTACACGCGTAACTACGACAGCGTGGCGGTTGCACCTTGGCTGTGGAATGCAGAGAAGGGCGTATTCCTTTCTACAGAAGATAAGCAGTCTATCGATGTGAAAGCGGACTACGTTATCGATAAAGAAATCGGTGGCATTATGTTCTGGGAGCTAGCAGGGGATTATAACTGTTATGTACTCGATGCGAGTGGCAACCGAACTTCAATCGATACCACTGAGCAAGCATGTAACAGCGGTAACGGTGAGTTCCACATGGGTAACACAATGACGAAAGCTATCTACGATAAGTTTAAGTCTGCAACCCCATATGGAAACAAAGTCGCGACGGGTGCTATCCCAACAGAAGCGCTAGATATCGCGGTTTCAGTTGGTGGCTTCAAAGTCGGTGACCAAAACTACCCAATCAACCCTAAGATCACGTTCACGAACAATACGGGGCAAGCACTTCCGGGGGGCACCGAATTCCAATTCGATATCCCAGTATCAGCACCTGATAACGCGAAAGATCAATCGGGCGGTGGTTTGTCAGTGATTGCATCTGGTCATACTCGTGCGGATAACATTGGCGGACTAGACGGACCCATGCACCGCGTAGCGTTTACGTTACCCGCGTGGAAAGATCTTCCTGCTGGTGGTGTGTATGAGCTAGATATGGTGTATTACTTGCCAATTTCAGGTCCTGCGAACTATGCAGTGAGTGTGAATGGTGTCGACTATGCCTTTAGCTTTGAGCAACCAGATTTACCACTAGGTGATATCAGTTCTGGTGGCGGTAACCCTGGCGATGGTGGTACAAACCCTGGTACTTGTGACACTACAGGTTTAGCGATTTACCCTGATTTACCTCAAAAAGACTGGGCGGGTAACCCAAGCCATGCAAACACGGGTGACCAAGTTGTTTATAACAACGTAGTATACCAAGCGAACTGGTGGACAAGTGCCGAACCGGGTAGTGATGGTAGTTGGACGAAAGTATGTTCTTAACCATGCCTAATACGTCAACAATGTAGTGCGCGAATATTCGAGTGGAATAGTAATTAGGTAAATTCACAACGATGTGTACTAAAAAGCCCAAATAGTTTGCTCTATTTGGGCTTTTTCAGAATTATTTGAAGTGCTAGTCGCTAATTTAAGCTTTTGCTTCTTTCATCGCTTCCGTTTTTTTTTCCTTTTGCATTTTTGCAAGGAAGTAGATATTTACGCAAGCGATAAAGCCATTAGTTGCAACAACCGGCCATGCGTCAATCATAACACCGTATGCTGTGAAGAGAGCACAGCCAATAAAGTTAAGAACACGCAGACGAACGATATCTTTCATTGTTAATGAAATTGCGACCATGATAGACGCCGCGTAACCTAAAATCTCAACCATATTGAATTCCATTGTTTGACCCTCTTAAATTTGCCGATACTTTGTCGGTACCAATTCTTCTCTTCATGAGATGATTGAGGAAGCTCCGTGCCTCGAATGGTCTGGTTATGTTTAACTGGATAAACTATACCAACTCTATTTTTGTGATAAAACCCCCAAAACAAGCAGAAGTGAAGGTTAGCGATTACGCAAACGTTTAATGACTCTTTTGTTAATATAATTACTGTTTATGTTGGAGGTTAAGTTAATAATTATTCTTATATAGATCAGGAAACCACTAATGAATAAACAATCCATATATACAATAGAAGACATAAAGAAAGCTGCACTAGTGGTTTTGATAGCGGCTGGACTGGCAGCTTGTATAACACAAGAAGTACCTACAACCCACAACTATGGTGTGGTGACCAGCGGTGACTTTGATTTTATGAAACATGATGTCGTCACATACTCATGGCATCCTGAATCAGAGCAGATGTATCTTTCTCAAAAGTACGATAAGACAGTAGTCACTGACTTGGTGCGTGACGCAATTAAAGATCAACTCTCTATGAAAGGTTATCAGCTTAAGCAAAATGGTGCCGTTAGTGATGTCGTCGTCGGGTTTGGGTTGGCCGAAGAATCAGAGCTAAATGATGAATCGATCTTTGATGCGATTAAGTTATCTACAGGCGTTCCATTTTATAATGATGAAGGAAAGTTAGCCGAGAAAGGGTCGTTGTATATTGCCTTTTTCGTCCCTAACTCTGAAATCGTGCAATGGCAAGCATTAGCACAGTCTGGTATTCAGAATGATATTGAGCCCAGCGAAAGTAAGCAGCGTATAACGGGCTTTATAGAGATGCTATTTAGACGCATGCCTACGCGCTAGATGGATTCATTGGGTCAATATTACTTGTTGAATAAATGGACAGATCGCAGATTATACTTTTTTATTTGTAACTAAAGGTACATTTGCGTAAAGCAACGTAAAGTTCGCGCTTCTTTTACTAGCATTTGTCTATACTGGACAAAACGTTAACTTAGGTTTGATCCAATGAAACTGTTCTCCAAATACTCTCTCTCTTTATTAAGTATATTCATTGTAAGTAACGCAACAGTGGTAAGTAATGTAGCTGTAGCGGCACCTTCTATAGTACCAAGCCCACCTAATCTAGGATCCAAAGGGTATGTATTAATCGATTTTAATTCTGGTGATGTGCTAGTAGAAAAAAATGCACACACTAAATTAAACCCAGCAAGTTTGACTAAGCTGATGACCAGCTATGTGGCTGGGCAAGAAATGAAACGAGGTAACATTTCTGCTGACGACCAGGTGCGAATCAGCGAAAACGCGTGGGCAAAGAACTTTCCTGACTCGTCAAAAATGTTCATTGAAGTGAACACAGACGTAGCAATGATGGATCTCTACCGTGGATTGATTGTGCAATCAGGCAACGATGCGAGTGTTGCGATTGCAGAGCACGTGGCGGGATCACAAGGTGCTTTTGTGGATCTTATGAACTCTTGGGCAGTGTCTCTAAAATTAGAAAACACACATTTTTCAAACGCACATGGTTTAGATGCTGACGATCTATATTCGACCCCTTATGATATTGCGTTATTAGGCCGTGCAATTATTCGTGATTTACCGGATGTGTATGACTTATACAGTGAGCGTTCGTTCAGTTACAACGGCATTACACAACATAACCGAAATGGTTTACTTCGCGATAGAAGTTTGACAGTTGATGGTATGAAAACAGGCTATACATCTGGCGCGGGTTACAGCTTAGCCAGTTCTGCAACACAAGGTGAGATGAGACTGATCGCGGTTGTCATGGGGGCGTCTAGCGTTAAGAGCCGTGAGTCAGATAGTAAGCAACTGTTGAGCTATGGTTTCCGATTCTTCGATACACTCCACCCCCACCAAAGTGGTGAACAAGTTGCTGAAGAAAAAGTGTGGTTTGGCGCTCAAGACAAATTGAAGCTCGGTGTTGCAAAAGATACATTTATTACGCTTTCGAAGTCTGACAGTAAAAAGCTGACTGCGTCTATTGAACTTGATTCTGAGATAAAGGCACCGATTGCGGAAGGTCAAACCTTAGGTTTGGTTCATTACATGGTAGATGGTGAAGATGTTCAAACTCAGCCATTGATCGCGCTTGAAGCCGTTGAGCAGGGCAGCTTTTTAAAACGTTTGATGGACTATGTTAAATTGTTCTTCGCGAGCTTGTTTAAATAGTATACGCAGGTGTGATGCTGTAGGCCTTGTTGCGTGAGTTGTTACGTTTGCAATAGTAATCAGCGGCAATAAAAAACAGCAATACAATAGGCGTTGTGATTCATCACAACGCCTATTGTTATTTTTACACACCTAAAATATGTCGTCTGCTTTCTTTATTAGCCGTAGCGGACGGTTTCTATTACTATACGCAAAATTTAGCAGTGTAGTCACTTATGACCATAGAGATAAAGAACGTAACCGAACCTGAAGTAACTTGTGCCAATTGTCAGGCATGCTGTTGTCGGCTAGAAGTTATGATCATCACAGATACCGGCGTTCCTGAAGAGCATATTGCTTATGACGAATGGGGCGGTGAAACCATGCTGAGATTAGACGACGGCTGGTGTTCGGCAGTTGATAGAGAAACACTAATGTGTACTATCTACGAAAACCGACCTTGGATCTGTCGTGAGTTTGAAATGGGTTCTTTTGAGTGTGTCGAGCAGCGAATTGATGTGATGGGGGAATAGTGTTAGTTGGCCTTAAAAGCGAGCTCTCAACCACTTAATATGAATGGCCTGCTCATTGAGATCAATGTATGAATGCAGTGGCTTTGGTGCATTCACTATCGATCGATAGATAGTGCCTCGAAATAGCCATAGGCTTTATTAAACCACACAAAGCGTTGAAACAAGATGATACTCTGAGACAACAGAGTACCTTGGAACATTAATTAGGTATTCGGTTTGATGAATACCTAACCATTCTCTCTTTCAGGCTTTCGCACTCCTCACTGTACATTTTGTTTAGAACTCTGAAGGCACCTCAAACTCGATCCACTCTCCCGTTACTGGGTGAATTAATTTGAGGTACCCAGCATGTAGATGTAGGCGATCGCGTTTGTAACCATAAAGATCATCACCGCGGATTGGAACACCAAGACCTAATGGATGAGCACAGTGCACACGTAACTGATGTGTGCGGCCCGTCTTAGGGTATAAGTGAACCTTGGTTTTGCCATTTTTCGTGCTGACCACTTCCCAATGGGTTTCTGCATCTCGTCCATGTTCATGGCAAACCAGCTGTCTTGGCCTGTCCGTGATGTCGCCGCGCAAGGGCAAGCTGATATCACCAGATCTACCCTCTATTTCATCATCTAGCAGAGCGGTGTAACGCTTCTCAACTGTTCTATCGATAAACTGTTTTTGGATGTGTTTGTTTGATCTTGCCGTGAGCGCCAAGATCAATAATCCAGAAGTCGACATGTCCAACCGATGAATAATCAAAGGGCCAGTTGCTTCGGGGTAACGATCTTTGATACGAGTATAAATTGAGTCTTCGATAAACTTGCCGGGAACCGAGAGAAACTCTTCTGGTTTGTTAACCACCACGATCTCGTTGTCTTCATAAACAATATCGAAAGACTTACTCGACGCAGGGTTCACGATAAGTGGGTTATCTTCTAATTCAATACCGTTTAGCTGGTGGTCGAGAATCTCGAAGCTTTTGCTTTGGCAAACAGGGTATAGGTTTCCGTGTTGTCGGATGACATCTGCTGGAGGCAATCCCCACCAAAATTCAGACAATGCTAATGGCTTAAAACCGTATTCAAAGGCAAAGTTAAGCAGCTTAGGTAAGCAGCAGTCACCAGAACCTTCAAGTGCATCTTTGCCTTCCAACAGATCAAGTAAACTCTTAGATTCAGTTGCTTGGTTGATAAAGCGGTAGTGGTTCAAACGTTGAGCTTCTAATTCAGCAGAAATAGTTTGGTAATCTTGCTTACGATTTTTCAATTCACTTTCGATCGCATCTACCTGTAATTGGCGTTCTGCGATCTTTTGTTTCCAATCAATACGAAGCGCTTTAAGGTCGCGTTTCTCTTGGCTGCTTTGGTTACCTAATTGCTTGAGTAGGCTTGCTGCCGACTCTATATTCCCGAATGCCTTTTCTTGATTGGCTTGCTCTCTGAGTACGGTGCGCTGCGCTTTGTTCTCGGCCATTGCTAGCTGAAAGGCTCCAATAGCTTGAGCAGACTCTGCTTTCAGCGTTTCAAGATCAGATTCTAATGCGTTTAGGTTGTGTGATTTTTGTAGTTTCTCGATGTCATCCGCTAGTCGAGATTGGCGAGCGAGGTTGGCACTGTTTTGAGATTGAAATTGTTCTGAGTCGAATGCTGGTGGAACGAAGTCGATACTTTTTAACTGAGAGGCCAGTATCGGATCTAGCTGTAAGCCTGAAAACGCAGAAAGATAGCCTAGCTCTTGAGTTATTGGATTCTGAACAAGAAGAACGGCATAGAGTTTACCTTGCGAGGTTTCATTTACACCATTGTCAATGAGTGACTGCTGAAGCTGTTGCATGGCTAATTCACATGTAGGGTGCGGGGTATAGTAATACGGGAACGTAAAACGATTCGGCAGCGCTAAATCTACATTTGCTAGTTGCAGAGGTGTGTATTGAGCAAGGTTTATTGGCATTAAGATCAAACTCTGTGGCTGTGCAGTTAGAGTTCGATATTGTTGTCGAAATGAAGACAAATGAGAAGCCAAAGCAGAAGATAAATCGGCTTTGGCATCAATTATTGTTTCGTGTTTACCTTAGGAAGCACGCGTTTGAGTGAAACTCGATCAGTTCGAGTGCTCTAGCTCTATTTGCTCCGCTTTTTGGTAAGCAGGGTGGCTAGCTAACAGCTCGCCGTATTTAGCAATGTTAGGATAAAGCGCCGTTGCACCAAAGTTTCCTACGATTTCTACGATGAACGACATCATAAAATCAGCTCCCGTTAGTGTTTCCGCAACTAGGTAGGTTTTGCCTTCCAATGCATTATTCACATAGGTTAAGACTTTTTGGCTTTCATCATCTGCGTAACCGCTTAGGAAGTTGGTCTCAGCACCATCTCTCATGACAAAGATTTTAAGTAGCATCGGTAAAATACCAGAGCTTTCAGCGAAGTGTAGCCACTGCGAATATTCAACATACTCAGCTGAGCCACGTTCCGGTGCAAACTTACCTTGGCCAAACTTGTCGATGAGGTACTCGGTAATCGCGCCTGATTCGCTGATCACAACGCCATCGTCTTCAATAACCGGAGATTTACCCAATGGGTGAACCGACTTTAATTCTGGCGGCGCTAGAAACGTTACACTGTCTCTTTGGTATGGTTTAATTTGGTAGTCAACACCAAGTTCTTCCAGTAGCCAGATGATACGTTTTGAGCGTGATTTATTTAAGTGATGTAGAGTAATCATGATTGTACCTATTTAACTTATTCCGTTTATTGAATTTACTTCGCTTCGTTAGTTTTAATCACAAGTTTACCGAAGTTTTGACCTTCTAATAGGCCAATAAATGCTTGCGGCGCTTCTTCTAGCCCTTCAATTAGATGCTCGCGGTAATGTATTTTTCCTTGAGACAACCATTCAGTCATTTGCACTGCGAACTCGTTGTAACGGTGCGCGTAGTCATCAAAGATTATGAAGCCTTGCATCTTAATACGCTTGACTAGCAAGGTACCAACAAGACTGGACATGCGATCTGGACCTTCAGGAAGCGATGTCGCGTTGTATTGAGACACTAGTCCACAAACAGGAATACGAGCACCGGTGTTAAGCAATGGCATTACTGCGTCGAAAACCTTGCCGCCAACGTTTTCAAAATAGACGTCGATGCCGTTGTCACATGCTTTAGCCAACTGCTCTGCGAAGTCGTCGGCTTTGTGATCGATACATTCATCAAAGCCAAGTACCTCTTTAGCGTACTGGCACTTCTCTTGACCGCCAGCAACACCGATAACACGACAGCCTTTTAGTTTACCGATTTGTCCAACGGTTGCACCTACTGGGCCTGTTGCTGCAGCTACGACCAGAGTATCGCCTTTTTTCGGTTGGCCAATATCTAATAAACCCATGTAAGCCGTAAAACCAGGCATGCCCATGATGCCAAGTGCGTAAGAAGGGTGCGTTGGTTCTTTACCTAGTTTGATTAGGCCTTCACCGTTAGAAACACCAAGATCTTGCCAACCTGTATAAGCCAATACCCATTCGCCGACTTCAAAATCGCTGTTGTTTGATTCTTCAACCTGACATACGGTTGCGCCGACCATCACTTCGTCAATTGCAACTGGGTCAGCGTACGATTTAGCGTCGCTCATTCGACCACGCATGTATGGGTCTAGAGAAAGGTACACTGAGCGAAGTAACATTTCGCCATCTTTAATTGTTGGTGCGGCTACTGTCTCTAAACGGAAGTCGTCTTGAGTCGGTGCGCCAACTGGGCGAGAAGCCAATACGATGCGGCGATTGTCTTGTTGAGCCATTGGATGTCCTTAATTTATATTATGTTTATTTAAAATTAGACCAGTCGTCTAGCCTTATCGTCTAAAAATCCCGCCATCATCAAGTTGATAAGAGGGCGGGTAATTCCGGCCAATAATAACGGATTCAGCGCTATTTCGTGAGAAGGAGCGGAATACGTTTCATTGTTAATGTTTAGTGGCTCTCTTTCAAAATTCGTTCAGTAAGATTCAAAGCTGATTCCAAGCTATGTGAGCTTTGGCTTAATTTACTTAACAAGCTAGCACCTAACCACATAGAATATAAGTTTTGAGCCGCTTCTTGGCTGTTTTCAAGCTTTATAGAGCCGTCTTCAATACCACCAATAATGCATTGCTTGATTGCATTTGTTACTTTGTCAGCACCTTTTAGTAGCGCTTGGCGCATAGGATCAGAAAGATCAGAGACTTCAGCGCTTAGTTTAACCACTAAGCACTTATGAGCATTACACGTACCGTTTTCGGTCTTAGTCCATAGTGAAAAGTAACTCATGATTCGCTGAAAATGACTATCTTCACTGTGTACTAAGATTGATTCAATCTTGGTGATGTAGTCTTCAAAATAGTGCTGAATTAACGCCTCACCAAATTGTTCTTTAGATTTAAAGTAGTGGTAAAACGAACCTTTAGGCACGTCCGCTTCTTTAAGCAATTGCGATAGGCCTACGTTATTAAAGCCGTTGCTTACCATTAGTTGATAACCAACATTCAAAATATGTAAGCGGGTGTCATTCGTTTTTTCTTTCATGAACAGTACTATAATTTAAATTAGACCAGTCGTCTAGTTTGTGTGTCTAGATCTTGTTATCCGTTATCCAACTAGAAGAGTTAGTCTTTGAATATCCTGAAGTTGTCGTGCTTTCTAGTAGAGAAAAAAGCCCCAACATGGTTTGTATATTGGGGCTTAAGTCAACGAATTCTGTTATTTGATAGAGATTAATTCAACATCAAAAATCAAAGTTGATGACGGTGGGATAGGGCCTGAACCGCCTTTACCGTAAGCTAATGGACTTGGGATAAATAGACGAACTTTTTGGCCTTCAACCATGTAAGTCAATCCTTCTTGCCAGCCTTTAATGACTTGCTTAAGAGCAAATGAAATCGGCTCGCCGCGCTCAACCGAGCTATCGAAAACAGTGCCGTCAATCAAAGTGCCGTGGTAGTGAACCGTTACTTTACTGTTCTTAGTTGGGTGTTCAGTCCCTGTACCTTCCTCAAGCACAAGGTATTGAAGGCCGCTTTCAGTCGTAATCACGCCTTCTTTAGTGCCGTTTTCCAGTAGGAATTGTTGGCCTTGTTCGAAGTTCTCCTCGCCAGATTTATGATTCATCCAGGTACGGTAAATCATGAAACCGGCCAAAACAAAGACGATGACCGGGATGATAAATTTAGACATAGTAAAACCTATTTATATTGAGTGCTGAATTTCGTAATTAATGCAGAATGTGTTAATCAGTTGGCCAAAGCCGTGATTATGGTTGAGTCAAAAGGTAGTTGATCGTTTTCGCGATGCTGGCAACGTCTTGGTGGCCGGCCGTGAGTACTTGGTATTTACCGTTGATGATAAATGTCGGTACTGAGTTGATCTGACCTTTTACAGAGATCTCTTCGGCTTTCTTTACGTAGTCAAAAAGCGCAACTTGCTGCTCTTTGTTTAACTGGTATGGGCTAACCAAACCACGAGAAGTAAAAGCTGTTTCTAGAGCTTGTTGGCGCTGCTCCGGTGTTGCATCGGCACCCATTTGAACCGCACCGAATAGGTCGTCCATGAAGGAGTGATCAGGTGTCGCATCAAGCTGCATTACTGCGGTGTAAAAGATCATGGCGCTAATTTGAGCACTTTCATTAAATGTGACATGCACTTTTCCAATTTTTTGGTCTGTCAGGGACTCAATCTCAGGAATAGCACTTTCCATTTTACGACAATGACCACAGTTAAGAGAGAAAATCTCAGTGACCGGAGATAGATTCAATTCTGTAAGAGCAGTAGGAAGCGCTTCGTATTGAACACCTTTCTGTGGCTCGTCTGTTTCACTACAACCCGCGATAATAAGCACGGCTGCGAGTGCTGTAATGAATTTAGCAAATGGTTTAAACATCATGTTTACTCTAGTGTTAAGAAGTCGTGAGATTCTAACTATTTAGTACGAATTGGAAAACAATTATAAGGTAAATAAATGCAAACAATTCAAACAAGTGAGTGATGGCAGGCCGGTTGATGGTTAACTGTGATTAAAAGCACTTTTTTGATGTGCGTTTTTTTGTCTAAAGTTTTTCCCTCGGTGCCGATATAGACATTAGTGAATGGTTATCTGCATAAGTGGTTGGTGAAGTAATGAGATATTTAGCGATAATGTTAAGCATAGCTTTGGCTGGTTGTGAAACGACGTTACCGACAAGTATGTTAGGTGGTGGAATGCTAGAGACTGCACCGCAAACGGATTACGATCTTATCCATCCTGAATGGGGTGAGGTTCAAGCAACACACGTCACGAGCCACCGAAGCTACGCAACCCAAAATAAGACTCGTCAGCAAACTCATACTACAATCACAACCAACTACGGACGTGGCGTATCGACCAATGATCCGTTGGAAGTCTTTTTAAGACAAAATCGAATCGATTTCGAAGTTTTACCTGGCAACCATGTGATGGTAAAGCTTGAACAACATGTGAACTTTAAGACAGGCTCTGCATTTCCCGAACCTGCTTACAACCAATGGTTAGATACATTGGGCAGTTACTTATCTCAACGCCAAGACATCGATGTTGTGATTGAAGGTCATACCGACAACACAGGTACTGATCAAATCAATGATCCTCTTTCAGAGAAGCGTGCAAAAGAAGTGAAAGCTCGATTAGAGAGCAACTACGTGTCGAGTCGTTCAATCTATACTCGCGGTTTTGGTGAGTATGTTCCGGCTTGTACCAACGCTTCAGCGCAAGGTAAGGCGTGTAACCGCCGTGTAGAGCTGATGCTGATTGTGGCGAAATAGTTATTTGAGGTTTTGCTCCCAATTTGAAACGACTAGCACCAAATAATAGGCATAAAAAATCCCTCACATTCGAGGGATTTTTTGTATCTGGCTTTCGCTTAGCTTGTGAGTTTATGCGAACTGTTTTTCTAAGTAAGAGACGATGTCTGAAGACTCGTACATCCATTCAGTTTTGCCGTCTTTCTCAATACGTAGACAAGGCACTTTCACGCGACCGCCGCCAGCTTCAAGCTCTGCACGGTGTTGTTCATTGTTCTTTGCATCGCGAAGTTCAAACTGAACCGATTGACGTTTCATCGCGCGGCGCACTTTTACACAAAACGGGCATGCTTCGAATTGGTATAACGTGTGCGTTTTTGCTTGCTCATTCACTTTGCTTTGCTCTTCTTGAGAACGCTTCACACCACGAGGGCTGAAAACAAAATTCAATAGCAAAATGACGCGACCTAAGAACCAACGGATAAACTTCATAACTCTCTCTACATATTTAAAATTAGCGTTACAATTTGCAGCATTATATACACAAGTATTGCCAGATGCTCGCAACAAACCACTAATATCTATTTTGTCCGTTCGATCGTGTGAGACTTAGCCACATTTAACCCTAAACGTTTAGAGAGTCGAGTTAAGTTTGCTCGGTCTGTTTTCAGCACTCGTCCTGCCTGCGCCCAGTTAAAGTTGGCATCTTCTAACACCTCAGTAATGATGCTGCGTTGAAAGTCATCTGTTGCTCCTCGCAACCCTTCCGAGAGATCGATCGTTGGTGTCGATAGCGGTGTCGTCTTCGCTTGTGTGGTTGCGATCGGTTGATCTTGGTCCAGTGGGCCGCAATCTTCTTTGGTAATCGTCACTAGGTTTTTGTTAGTGCTACGAGCTAGAGCTTTCAACGCTGAACGGCTGATCACATGCTCCAGTTCACGCACGTTACCAGGCCAGCCATAACGGTTCAGGAATACAAGCACATCAGAACGGAATTTCACTTGGTTGATGCCAAGTTTACGACGCGCTTGCTCTAGGAAGAAACCCGCAAGCAAGCTGATATCGTCACCACGATCTTTCAGTGCAGGCACAGCAATAGGGTAAACACTCAACCGGTGATATAAATCGGCTCTAAATCGGCCATCTTCGACTTCTTGTTTTAAGTCTCGGTTGGTCGCGGCTAATACACGAACATCAATGGTTTGAATGTTATCTTGGCCAACAGGTTGAATTTCGTTGTTTTGCAGCGCACGCAGTAATTTACTTTGTGCAGCCAAAGGCAATTCACCAATCTCATCAAGGAACAGTGTGCCACCATCGGCCAAAGCAAACTTACCTAAGCGGTTTTTATCTGCGCCGGTGAATGCGCCACGAACGTGACCAAACAGTTCACTTTCTACTAAATTTTCGGGAATCGCAGCGCAGTTAACATACACAAGCGGGTTACGTTTACGCTGTGATTGATGATGCAGCGTACGAGCAACGAGCTCTTTACCAACCCCCGTGTCACCGTGAATTAGGATATTGAACTCTGAAGGCGCGACAATCGCAATGTCATTTTTAAGCGCCATCATGGTATCGCTTTTGCCGATCAGTTCTCCGCCATCGCGCTCCCACGCCTCCACATTTAACTCTTCTAATAACTGCTTTGACTGTTTAGCTTGATGTTCAAGTTGCGAGAAAGTCATCGCCATTTGCATGGTTGACGCTGCAATTGCAGCCAGTACTTCGAGATTGCGAGCAGGAATATTAGCAAAGACATCTGGCTTTAGGCTGTCTAACGTTAGGATCCCCAGCAGTTTGTCTCCAAATAACAGCGGAAGCCCCATACAAGCGTGCATTGGCAAATCCCCATCGTGATCGATCAGCAAGCCGTCAAAAGGATCAGGTAATGAGCTGTCAGCATCAAAGCGAACAGGAGAGCGAGATGCGCAGATTTCTTCAAAGCGAGGGTGCTCAGAAATGATAAAGCGACGACCGAATGTGTCTCTGCTGAGTCCTTGCATAGCAATGGGTACTAGCGTGTCACCTTGAAGGCTTAAAAGCGCGACACAATCACATGTGATGGTTTTACGAATGGCATCGATTAAGCGATTGAAACGGTCTTGATCGTTCACACCGCTGGCTAAACCAATCGTCATTTCCATGAGAGTGGATGCTGAGATATCTTGCATAAAGAGTTCATACCGTTTGTATTTTTATACATGGTAGAGTCTTTATGACACAAAAAAAAGGTCTTTTTGACTAAAATTGGAAGTGAATTTTTGAAAGGATGCCAGACACAACAAGCTCTCGCATGTTGGCACCGTTTGTGCAGTGTGTCCATTACGTGTTGTCTATATGACTGAATATCTGACCAATTTTTGATTTGAATCAATTGATGTCAATTTATCAGCCCACGTTACTCTCATAATAAAATGCAGCCTAAGAATGTATTGAGAAAGAAATTATATAAGTCATCTTTAAATGAAATTAGTCA